>NZ_BNDX01000017.1:0-21295 GCF_020521275.1 Streptomyces daghestanicus
CGCCTCCACCGCGTCGCCCATCAGCTCCATGTAGTGCAGCAGCCCTGCCCGTGCCGGGCGACGTGCGTGTACAGGTCGCGCATCCGTACGCCGCGCCCCGCGCAGCGCCAGCGCCCGGTGCAGCCCCTCGGACAGCTCGTGCTCGCGCCGGATGCCGCCGGGCTGCACGGTCAGCACCTCGGTCGTGCACGCCTGCGTCGCCTCGTCCATCGCCGCCTGGATTGCGGCCAGGCCGTCCAGGACCGGATCGCGGTGCCCTCGCCGGCCGCCGGCTGCCGCTGCTCCCCCAGCCCCGCGTACCGCTCGACGGCGGCGACCGCGGAGCCCAGCCGCCGCTGCCCGGCGCTGACCTCGTCGTACACCTCGCGCAGCAGCCGGGTCATGACCTCCGGGGCGCGGTCGGCACCAGGAACCCATGTCGTCGGGGTCGGGGTGCAGCAGGGCGAGGTCCAGCAGACAGGGCACCGCCTCCGCGTCCCCGCGCGGCACCCGGCCGCCGCCCACGGCACGGGAGTACACCTGGTCCCCGGCCTCGCACAGTCGGTCAGCACCGTGTGGATGCCCGCCGTCCCGTGCCGGCCATCGCCCAGTCCACCCCGGTTGCCGCCGCTTTCCGCAGCGCAACTATGCGCGGCCGGGACCGCCTGTGCAACAAGCGGCCTACTTCAGGCCGATCGCCGCGCAGTCCGCCTTGTACGCGGCGGTGCAGATGTCGGAGACCTCGTGGATGCCGTCGGCGACCACGGTGTCCTTGATGTTCTTCTTGGTCAGGGCGACGACGGTGACGAGCTGGGCCGGGATGTCCTTGTCGGTGGGGCTGTCGACGCGGTCGGCGGTGAGCGCGTCGAACTGGATGTCCTTGCCCTGCACGCGGGCCACGGCCATCTCGGCGGCGCTCTCCGCCTCCTGGGGTAGGACTTGTACACGCTCATGTACTGCTCGCCGGAGACGATCCGCTGCACCGCCGCCAGGTCGGCGTCCTGGCCGGTGACGGGCGGCAGCTCGGTGACGCCGGCCGCCTTGAGCGCCTCGATGACGCCGCCGGCCATGCCGTCGTTGGCGGAGTAGACGCCGTCGATGCCGTCCGCGCCGAGCTTCGCGATGGCCTCGGCCATGTTCTTCTCGGCGTTCTCCGGCTTCCAGTCCTCGGTGTCGTACTCGGCGCCGATCCGCAGGTTCCCGGCGAGTTCGGTGAGCGCGCCGGCCTTGAACTGGCGGGCGTTGGGGTCGGTCGGCGCGCCGTTCATCATGACGATGGTGTCGGCGGCGGCGTCGGGGCCGAGTGCCTCCAGCAGGGAGCGGCCCTGGACCTCGCCGACGAGTTCGTTGTCGAAGGAGATGTACGCGTCGATCGGGCCCTCGGCCAGCCGGTCGTAGGCGATCACCGGGATGCCGGCGTCCTTGGCCTTCTTCACGCTGCCCGCGATGGCGTGCGCGTCGACCGCGTCCAGCACGATGACGTCGACCCGGTCGTCGATCATCTTCTGCATCTGCCCGGCCTGCTTGCTCGCGCTCGCCTCGGCGTTGGCGTACTCGACGGTGCCCCGGCCGCCGGTCAGGTCGGTGACCTTCTTCTCGAAGATGGGGTGGTCGAACTGCTCGTAGCGCGTGTTGGCCTTCTCCGGCAGCAGCAGCCCCACCGTGAGGTCGTCGCCCTTGGTCGGGCTCGCGGTGTCACTGCCGCCCGACACGTTGAGCGCACCGCAGGCCGTCAGCGAAACGGCCATCGTGGACACGGCCACGGACATGGCGATACGGCGCATGCAGGAGATCACTTCTGGTGCCTTCCGGACGCGGTGGCCGCTTTGCGACCCAGGTGACTGAAAAGACAACGCGTCCACCCACCTCACCGTCAAGCGGTACCACTTAACGAGATGGCAACATCACGCAGCGCTCCCGCGATGAAAACAGAACGACTTCTTCTCCAACATCCCTTCACACAAAGGCCATCACCCATCCCCATCAGGACCCGCGAGATCCGTACAACCAACTCCTTTCCTCACGAGTCGTGATCACGGGGCCGTCGGCGGCCCCCGCCGTTTTCGATCAGAGGGACCGAATGAACTCAGCCAGACGCACGACCACGGCCGCCGCCTCGGCCGCCGTCGTGCTCGCCACCGCGGGCGGGCTGATCCCACCGCGCGCGCCCGCCTCCGCCGCCGCGAGCTGCGCCTCGCCCGTCTTCACCCGGCAGTTCTTCGCGAACACCGCCTTCTCCGGCTCCCCGAAGAAGACCGACTGCGACTCCGCGATCGACCAGAACTGGGGCTCCGGCGCGCCCGCCAAGGGACTGCCGGCCGACCGCTTCGGCGTCCGCTGGTCCGTCACCCGCGACTTCGGCTCCGGCGGCCCGTTCGCCTTCACCGCCGCCGCCCAGGACGGCATCCGCGTCTACCTCGACGGCGTCCGCAAGGTCGACCTGTGGAAGAACGTGTCCTCGACCCGGAAGAAGACCGTCGACGTCACGGTCCCCAAGGGCAGGCACACCCTCCGCGTCGACTTCGTGAACTGGACCGGCAAGGCGGACGTCACCTTCGCCTACACCCCCCGCACCTCCGCCTCCGTCGACAAGGTCAAGCCGCTCACCCCCACCGGGGCCTCGGTCACGTACGACGAGGCCACCGGCAAGGCGAAGGTCTCCTGGGCGAAGAACAAGGAGATGGACCTCGTCGGCTACCGCGTCCACCGCCGCCTGAAGGGCACCGAGTACGGCAGCAAGCCGCTCGCCACGACCACCTCCACCTCGTTCACGGACACCACCGTCCCGAAGACCGGCCAGGTCTTCTACTACGAGGTCCGCGCCTACGACAAGGCGGGCAACACCTCGGCGGGGACGGCCGACCAGCCCGTCACCACCGTCGACCGGACGCCGCCCGCGGCGCCGTTCGTGGAGATGGACGCCTGCCCGGCCGACCAGCCCTACGCCGCCCCGGAACTGGTCACCACCGCGGCGAACGCCGCCGACATCGCGCTCTACGAACTCCAGCGGCGGAAGGCGTCCTCGGATGCCTGGACGACCGTCGCCACCGCCGCCAAGGGCGCCTTCTGCGACACCGGCACCCCGGCCGACGGCGCCGAGGTCACCTACCGGGGCCGGGCCCGGGACGCGGCCGGCAACTGGTCGGCGTACTCGCCCGCCGCCACCTTCACCACCGCCGACCGCACCCCGCCGGCCCCCGTCGCCGACGCCCGCGTCGAGTACCGCTCCGGCGTGCCGCACCTGCTCTGGTCCCCCGCCGGGGACGCCACCGCCTACCAGGTGCTCCAGTACGACCCGGCCACCGGCGGCTGGCTCGACGCCCTGCCCGCGCCGGGGACCACGACCGCCACCGAGGTCGTCCCGCGCCAGCTCACGGCGGTGAGCGACACCTACCGGTACGCGGTGCGCGCGCTGGACGCCAAGGGCAACGCCGCCGCCCCCGCCGAGATCACCGTGGACCTGGCCGCCCGGCCCGAGGCGATCCCCGCCTTCCGGACCACCGCCCACCCCTTCGGCGAGGGCGTGATGGTCGAGTGGAGCAGCACCGACCCATGGGCCTTCGACGGCGACGGCCCGCTGCTCGGCTACCGCCTGGAGCGCACCGACCCGGCGACCGGCGCGACCACCACCGTCGACCTGTGCAAGCCGAACAGCTCGGTCGACCTGCCCCGGAGGCGCCCAAGACGTACTGGACCTGGTCGGGCTCCGACGCGCCCTCCTACGCCGGCCGCAAGCAGGTCAACGGGGTCTGCTGGGACGTCTCCGGGGCGTCCGAGACGACGTACGAGTACCGGGTGGTCACCGTCGACCCGCAGGGCCACGCCTCGCGGCCCGGCCCGGCCGCCACCGCCACCACCCCGGACACCGAACGCCCGGCCCCGGTGGAGAACCTGACCGCCGAGATCATCCCGCTCGGCGTCCACCTGACCTGGACCCCGCCCGCCGACGACGACGTCCAGTCGTACGCCGTCTGGCAAGGCGTCACCGACCCGGAGACCGGCGAGACGGTCTGGGAGGACAACTGCTGGACCGGCAGCTCCCTGACCGCCACCGAGATCTACTGCCCGACCGTGCCGGACGGCGCCGCGCACGTCTACCGGGTGGCCGCCTCGGACGGCTCCGGACTCATCGACCCCTACGCCGGACCCGACGCCTTCCACACCGCCGACATCACGGTCACCCTGCCCGACACCCGGCCGCCCGGCTGGACCGGCACGGACGTCCGCGAGGACCAGTACCCGGAGCTGTACGTGGGCTGCTCGGAGTCCTCGGGCCTCGGTGACTGCGCCGGTTCGCCGGCTACCGCGTGGAGCGCTGGGACCCGGCCACCGCCTCCTGGCTCACCCTGAAACAGGGCGTGGCGGGCGACAGCGCGTACTACATGGACACCACGGTCCACGAGGACCGCCTGGGCCTGTACTACTACCGGGTCGTGCGCACCGACGCCGCAGGCGCCGACGCCGCCACCACCGAGCGGGCGTACGGCATCTGGGACTCCTGGCTCTGACCGGCCCCGGACGCGGAACGACGGAAAAAGAAGGGGCCCGGATGCATCCGGGCCCCTTCTTTCCGTCGTTCCGCGTCCGGGGCCGGTCAGAGCCAGGAGTCCCAGATGCCGTACGCCCGCTCGGTGGTGGCGGCGTCGGCGCCTGCGGCGTCGGTGCGCACGACCCGGTAGTAGTACAGGCCCAGGCGGTCCTCGTGGACCGTGGTGTCCATGTAGTACGCGCTGTCGCCCGCCACGCCCTGTTTCAGGGTGAGCCAGGAGGCGGTGGCCGGGTCCCAGCGCTCCACGCGGTAGCCGGCGAACCGGGCGCAGTCACCGAGGCCCGAGGACTCCGAGCAGCCCACGTACAGCTCCGGGTACTGGTCCTCGCGGACGTCCGTGCCGGTCCAGCCGGGCGGCCGGGTGTCGGGCAGGGTGACCGTGATGTCGGCGGTGTGGAAGGCGTCGGGTCCGGCGTAGGGGTCGATGAGTCCGGAGCCGTCCGAGGCGGCCACCCGGTAGACGTGCGCGGCGCCGTCCGGCACGGTCGGGCAGTAGATCTCGGTGGCGGTCAGGGAGCTGCCGGTCCAGCAGTTGTCCTCCCAGACCGTCTCGCCGGTCTCCGGGTCGGTGACGCCTTGCCAGACGGCGTACGACTGGACGTCGTCGTCGGCGGGCGGGGTCCAGGTCAGGTGGACGCCGAGCGGGATGATCTCGGCGGTCAGGTTCTCCACCGGGGCCGGGCGTTCGGTGTCCGGGGTGGTGGCGGTGGCGGCCGGGCCGGGCCGCGAGGCGTGGCCCTGCGGGTCGACGGTGACCACCCGGTACTCGTACGTCGTCTCGGACGCCCCGGAGACGTCCCAGCAGACCCCGTTGACCTGCTTGCGGCCGGCGTAGGAGGGCGCGTCGGAGCCCGACCAGGTCCAGTACGTCTTGGGCGCCTCCGGGGGCAGGTCGACCGAGCTGTTCGGCTTGCACAGGTCGACGGTGGTGGTCGCGCCGGTCGCCGGGTCGGTGCGCTCCAGGCGGTAGCCGAGCAGCGGGCCGTCGCCGTCGAAGGCCCATGGGTCGGTGCTGCTCCACTCGACCATCACGCCCTCGCCGAAGGGGTGGGCGGTGGTCCGGAAGGCGGGGGATCGCCTCGGGCCGGGCGGCCAGGTCCACGGTGATCTCGGCGGGGGCGGCGGCGTTGCCCTTGGCGTCCAGCGCGCGCACCGCGTACCGGTAGGTGTCGCTCACCGCCGTGAGCTGGCGCGGGACGACCTCGGTGGCGGTCGTGGTCCCCGGCGCGGGCAGGGCGTCGAGCCAGCCGCCGGTGGCCGGGTCGTACTGGAGCACCTGGTAGGCGGTGGCGTCCCCGGCGGGGGACCAGAGCAGGTGCGGCACGCCGGAGCGGTACTCGACGCGGGCGTCGGCGACGGGGGCCGGCGGGGTGCGGTCGGCGGTGGTGAAGGTGGCGGCGGGCGAGTACGCCGACCAGTTTGCCGGCCGCGTCCCGGGCCCGGCCCCGGTAGGTGACCTCGGCGCCGTCGGCCGGGGTGCCGGTGTCGCAGAAGGCGCCCTTGGCGGCGGTGGCGACGGTCGTCCAGGCATCCGAGGACGCCTTCCGCCGCTGGAGTTCGTAGAGCGCGATGTCGGCGGCGTTCGCCGCGGTGGTGACCAGTTCCGGGGCGGCGTAGGGCTGGTCGGCCGGGCAGGCGTCCATCTCCACGAACGGCGCCGCGGGCGGCGTCCGGTCGACGGTGGTGACGGGCTGGTCGGCCGTCCCCGCCGAGGTGTTGCCCGCCTTGTCGTAGGCGCGGACCTCGTAGTAGAAGACCTGGCCGGTCTTCGGGACGGTGGTGTCCGTGAACGAGGTGGAGGTGGTCGTGGCGAGCGGCTTGCTGCCGTACTCGGTGCCCTTCAGGCGGCGGTGGACGCGGTAGCCGACGAGGTCCATCTCCTTGTTCTTCGCCCAGGAGACCTTCGCCTTGCCGGTGGCCTCGTCGTACGTGACCGAGGCCCCGGTGGGGGTGAGCGGCTTGACCTTGTCGACGGAGGCGGAGGTGCGGGGGGTGTAGGCGAAGGTGACGTCCGCCTTGCCGGTCCAGTTCACGAAGTCGACGCGGAGGGTGTGCCTGCCCTTGGGGACCGTGACGTCGACGGTCTTCTTCCGGGTCGAGGACACGTTCTTCCACAGGTCGACCTTGCGGACGCCGTCGAGGTAGACGCGGATGCCGTCCTGGGCGGCGGCGGTGAAGGCGAACGGGCCGCCGGAGCCGAAGTCGCGGGTGACGGACCAGCGGACGCCGAAGCGGTCGGCCGGCAGTCCCTTGGCGGGCGCGCCGGAGCCCCAGTTCTGGTCGATCGCGGAGTCGCAGTCGGTCTTCTTCGGGGAGCCGGAGAAGGCGGTGTTCGCGAAGAACTGCCGGGTGAAGACGGGCGAGGCGCAGCTCGCGGCGGCGGAGGCGGGCGCGGCGGTGGTGAGCAGCCCGCCCGCGGTGGCGAGCACGACGGCGGCCGAGGCGGCGGCCGTGGTCGTGCGTCTGGCTGAGTTCATTCGGTCCTCTGATCGAAAACGGCGGGGGCCGCCGACGGCCCCGTGATCACGACTCGTGAGGAAAGGAGTTGGTTGTACGGATCTCGCGGGTCCTGATGGGGATGGGTGATGGCCTTTGTGTGAAGGGATGTTGGAGAAGAAGTCGTTCTGTTTTCATCGCGGGAGCGCTGCGTGATGTTGCCATCTCGTTAAGTGGTACCGCTTGACGGTGAGGTGGGTGGACGCGTTGTCTTTTCAGTCACCTGGGTCGCAAAGCGGCCACCGCGTCCGGAAGGCACCAGAAGTGATCTCCTGCATGCGCCGTATCGCCATGTCCGTGGCCGTGTCCACGATGGCCGTTTCGCTGACGGCCTGCGGTGCGCTCAACGTGTCGGGCGGCAGTGACACCGCGAGCCCGACCAAGGGCGACGACCTCACGGTGGGGCTGCTGCTGCCGGAGAAGGCCAACACGCGCTACGAGCAGTTCGACCACCCCATCTTCGAGAAGAAGGTCACCGACCTGACCGGCGGCCGGGGCACCGTCGAGTACGCCAACGCCGAGGCGAGCGCGAGCAAGCAGGCCGGGCAGATGCAGAAGATGATCGACGACCGGGTCGACGTCATCGTGCTGGACGCGGTCGACGCGCACGCCATCGCGGGCAGCGTGAAGAAGGCCAAGGACGCCGGCATCCCGGTGATCGCCTACGACCGGCTGGCCGAGGGCCCGATCGACGCGTACATCTCCTTCGACAACGAACTCGTCGGCGAGGTCCAGGGCCGCTCCCTGCTGGAGGCACTCGGCCCCGACGCCGCCGCCGACACCATCGTCATGATGAACGGCGCGCCGACCGACCCCAACGCCCGCCAGTTCAAGGCCGGCGCGCTCACCGAACTCGCCGGGAACCTGCGGATCGGCGCCGAGTACGACACCGAGGACTGGAAGCCGGAGAACGCCGAGAAGAACATGGCCGAGGCCATCGCGAAGCTCGGCGCGGACGGCATCGACGGCGTCTACTCCGCCAACGACGGCATGGCCGGCGGCGTCATCGAGGCGCTCAAGGCGGCCGGCGTCACCGAGCTGCCGCCCGTCACCGGCCAGGACGCCGACCTGGCGGCGGTGCAGCGGATCGTCTCCGGCGAGCAGTACATGAGCGTGTACAAGTCCTACCCCCAGGAGGCGGAGAGCGCCGCCGAGATGGCCGTGGCCCGCGTGCAGGGCAAGGACATCCAGTTCGACGCGCTCACCGCCGACCGCGTCGACAGCCCCACCGACAAGGACATCCCGGCCCAGCTCGTCACCGTCGTCGCCCTGACCAAGAAGAACATCAAGGACACCGTGGTCGCCGACGGCATCCACGAGGTCTCCGACATCTGCACCGCCGCGTACAAGGCGGACTGCGCGGCGATCGGCCTGAAGTAGGCCGCTTGTTGCACAGGCGGTCCCGGCCGCGCATAGTTGCGCTGCGGAAAAGCGGCGGCAACCGGGGGTGGACTGGGCGATGGCCGGGCACGGGACGGACGGGCATCCACACGGTGCTGACCGACTGTGCGAGGCCGGGGACCAGGTGTACTCCCGTGCCGTGCGGCGGGGCCGGGTGCCGCGCGGGGACGCGGAGGCGGTGCCCTGTCTGCTGGACCTCGCCCTGCTGCACCCCGACCCCGACGACATGGGGTTCCTGGTGCCGACCGCGCCCCAGGAGGTCATGACCCGGCTGCTGCGCGAGGTGTACGACGAGGTCAGCGCCGGGCAGCGGCGGCTGGGCTCCGCGGTCGCCGCCGTCGAGCGGTACGCGGGGCTGGGGGAGCAGCGGCAGCCGGCGGCCGGCGAGGGCACCGCGATCCGGGTCCTGGACGGCCTGGCCCGCATCCAGGCGGCGATGGACGAGGCGACGCAGGCGTGCACGACCGAGGTGCTGACCGTGCAGCCCGGCGGCATCCGGCGCGAGCACGAGCTGTCCGAGGGGCTGCACCGGGCGCTGGCGCTGCGCGGGCGCGGCGTACGGATGCGCGACCTGTACACGCACGTCGCCCGGCACGGGCAGGGGCTGCTGCACTACATGGAGCTGATGGGCGACGCGGTGGAGGCGCGGACGCTGGACGAGGTGATCGACCGGCTGATCCTGTTCGACCGCACGGTGGCCTTCGTCCCCGCCAACGCCGAGCGGACCATGGCGCTGGAGCTGCGCCACCCGGCGCTGGTGGAGTACCTGGTGACCGTCTTCGAGCGGCTGTGGCGGCTGGCGCTGCCGCTGACCGCGCCGCTGCCGGAGACCGGCATCGACGGCATCTCGCACCGGGAGCGGTCGATCGCGGCGCTGCTGGCGGAGGGCCACCAGGACGCGGTGATCGCGGAGCGGCTGGGGATCAGCGTGCGCACCTGTCGGGCGCACATCGCCCGGCTGTCGGAGACGCTGGGCGCGGCGAGCCGCACACAGCTCGGCGTCCGCATCGCCCAGGCCGGCCTGGACGGCCCGCCCCGCACCCCGGCCCCGGTCAGGCGTCCCGGTCGAGAATCCCCGACCGCGCGATGAGATAGCCGAGCTGGGCACGGCTGTCGCTGCCTAGGGTGGCGGCGAGTTTGGCGATGTGGACGCGGGCGGTGCGCACGTTCATGCCGAGGTGGTCGGCGATGACGGCGTCGGTGTGCCCCTCCACCAGCAGGGCGGCCACCGCGCGCTGGCGCGGGGTGATGCCGTCCAGGGTGGGCGGCTGCTCGGCCTGCGGGTACATGGGAACGGCCAGCCGCCACAGGCGGTCGAAGACGGTGACGAAGTAGGTGATCAGCGCGGGGTGGCGGATCTCCAGGGCGAGGGTGCGGTCCTCGTTGGCGGGGATGTAGGCCACCCTGCGGTCCACGGTGATCAGGCGTTCGGTGACCTCGTCCAGGCTGCGGGCCTGCACGTCGCCGGTCAGCCGCTCGTAGCGGGCCAGGACGGTGGGCGCGTACCGCAGGGTGTGCTGGTAGAGGGCGCGGATGCGGCCACCGCGGGCGAGGAAGGCCTGGTCGCGTTCGATGACGGGTTCGTGGACCTGGGGCGGGGGGCCGATGTGAGCGCCGTGCGGCTGGATGGTCAGCACCTCGTCGGTCGCCTCGGCCATGACCTCGGCGATGGCCCGGCTGATCCGGTCCTTGCCGCTGAGCAGTCGTAGGGCCGGTGAGTCGTCGGCCGACGCGTGCGGGCCGCCGATGCGCAGCAACGGGGCGAAGGTCTCGGCGAGCCGCTCGCCGCGCCGCCGTTCACCGGCGACGCGCTCGTCGGAGGCGCGCAGGAGGCGGTGCAGGGCGACGGCGGGGGCCACGGGCTCCAGTCGGTCGGGAGTGTCGACCACCGGGCGGAGCAGACCGGAGTCGAGGAGGCACGGTGTCGCGTCGGCCGCCGCGGCCGGGAGGGGGCCGTCGCGCAGGGCGCGGGTGTACAGCTCCAGTCCGGCCTGGCACAGCTCCTCGTTCGCGTGGTCCTCGTGTGCCGTCGCGGTCACGCGTGACTGCCTCCTTGGCGTCAGTGGTCCTGGTCCAGTATTCCGGACTGCGCGATGAGGTAGCCGAGTTGGGCCCGGCTGCCGCTGCCGAGGGCGGAGGCCAGCTTGGCGATGTGGGCCCGGCAGGTCCGTACGTTCATCCCGAGGCGACGGGCGATGGCCTCGTCGACGTGGCCTTCCACCAGGAGCTTGGCGATGGAGTGCTGGATGTCGGTGATGCCGTCGGGCGCGGTCTCGTAGGGGGCGCCGGCGGTGAGCGGTACGGCCCGGCTCCACATGAACTCGAAGACCTTGATGAGGTAGCGGACCAGTCCGGTGTGCCGCAGTTCCAGCGCGGTCTGCCGGTCGTCGCGGATCGGCAGGAAGGCGACCGTCTCGTCGAGGATGATGAGCCGCTCGACCAGTTCGTCGATGGTGCGGTACTCGGCCTTGCCGTTGGCGAACTGCTCCACGTAGGCCAGCCGCTCGGAGTTGTAGCGGGCCGTGTGCTGGTAGAGGGTCCGGATGCGGACCCCGCGCTCGATCAGGGGCTTGTCGCGCTCCAGGGCCTCCATCAGCCTCTTCTCCGTGCTGCGGGGACCACTCGGCTGGATGGTCAGCATCTCGGAGGCGCACTCGGCGGTCGCGAGGTCGAGGGCGGCGTTGATCCGGTCCAGCCCCTCCAGGACGGTGATGGCGTGACCGGAGGAGGTGTCCTGGGCGCTGAGTGTGAGGAACGGCTCGAAGGTCTCGGTGAGGGCGATCGACAGCCGCCGGTGCTCGGAGATCTCGCGTTCGATGGGAGTCAGCCGCTGGGCCAGGGCGACGGACGGGGGTACCGGGCGCAGCCAGTCGGAATCGTCAGGGTCCGGGTGGAGGAGGGCGAATTCGGTGAGGCAGGGCGCGGCTTCCGCGTCCGCTCGCGGGATGCGACCGTTGCGCAGGGCATTCGCGTACAAACGACTCCCTGCCTCGCACAACTCTGTGACCGAGTGGGGATGTGTCTCCTTTGTGTCCTTTTTACCCATATCTCCAACCCCCCAGGGTCATGAACGTGCAGGAACATGATGCACCGATCGTGTGGCCACGACGTACCTGAATGAGCCATCGTCTTATCCGACGGGGGAGTGAGGGGACCTTCAAGTGAGGACGAAGCCAACCATGCGCAAGAGAATGCTTCGCTCGGTGCTTGTTGCCGCCTTCTCCGCCGTTGCGGCCTTCGGAACAGTGGCTGGCCTCTCCGGCGTGCAGGGCGACGCGCACGAGGTGGGCAGTGAACAGTCCGTCGCTGTCGTGGCGGTCGACGGCGAGGCGCCGTCGTACACCACGAACGACAGCAAGTGGGACTGATGCGGATGTCCACCCCACCCGACGACCGCTCATTCCGTCGCGAGATGGCCACCGCCTTCCGCTCCGGCTGGCACTTCATCGACCTGGTCACCGCCATCCCCCACAGTGGTGACTCCCTGATGGTGACCGTGTTCGGCGAACCGGTCGTCGTCACCCGGGACGAGGACGACGACGTGCGGGCGTACCGGTGTCTGCGGCGGCCTCGGGGGGCGCCGCAGCCTGTGCGGTGTGCCATCCGGTACGGAATGATCTTCGTGAATCTTGACCAGAGAGACCACCGGCTGGTGGAACCCGAATCCCCCACCTCGCGGACCATCTCAGCCACCCCCCGCAGTGCCTGACGCGATTCCCCCGTCGTAAAAAGATCGCTCAGGCGCTTCCCCCCGCAGCGGCGTCACCGTGACCTGAACACGGTGACGCCGCTGCAGTTTTGCATGTCCTGCCGCGGACATCCTCCGTTTCACCACACTCAGGTGGTCCCCAGGGCCCGGTCCACCGCGATCTCGATCACCACACGGGTCGGATTCGGCCGCGGTGGCTTGTACCGCTCGGCGTACCGCCGCTCCGCCTCGGCCACCTCCTCCAGCGCCTCGCGCACGACCGCCCGCCCCTCCAGCGTCGACCACCGCCGGCCGTCCACCTGGCACACGGCGGCCCGCGCGCCCGTCTCCCCGGCGGCCCGCACGTACCGCGCCTTCGCGCTCGCCCGATCCGTGATCACCCGGACCACCCCGGCGTCCGGGTCGTAGGTCGCCCCGACCGGCACCACGTGCGGTGTGCCGTCCGGGCGGAGGGTGGTCAGGGTGCACAGATGCCGTTCCCGCCAGAAGCCGAGGTCCATGGACGGGAACCTATACGGGCCGCCGGGTACTCGTTCCCCCTGGCGGCTCCCGATCCGCACTTGAGTGGAATAGACTCAACTTTATACACGTTGCCTGAGTCAGGACGTTGCCCAGTCGCCAGGAGGAGAACCCGAACGTGGACGCCGAGCTGACCAACCGGAGCCGGGACGCGATCAACGCGGCCAGCAACCGGGCCGTGACCGGGGGACACCCGGACCTCACCCCCGCCCACCTGCTCCTGGCCCTGCTCCAGGGTCAGGACAACGAGAACATCACCGACCTGCTCACGGCCGTCGACGCCGACCAGGTCGCCGTCCGCACCGGCGCCGAGCGGGTGCTCGCCGGGCTGCCCAGCGTGACCGGGTCCACCGTCGCCCCGCCGCAGCCCAGCCGTGAGATGCTCGCGGTCGTCGCCGACGCCCAGACGCGGGCCAAGGACCTCGGCGACGAGTACCTCTCCACCGAACACCTCCTGATCGGCATCGCCGCCAAGGGCGGTGCGGCCGGCGAGGTGCTCAAGGCGCAGGGGGCCACCGCGGACAAGCTCCAGGAGGCCTTCCGGAAAGCGAGGGGGAGGGCGCCGGGTGACCACCGCGGACCCGGAGGGCCAGTACAAGGCGCTGGAGAAGTTCGGCACGGACTTCACGGCCGCCGCGCGCGAGGGCAAGCTCGACCCGGTCATCGGCCGGGACACCGAGATCCGCCGCGTCGTGCAGGTGCTGTCCCGCCGTACGAAGAACAACCCGGTGCTGATCGGTGAGCCGGGCGTCGGCAAGACCGCCGTCGTGGAGGGGCTCGCCCAGCGCATCGTGAAGGGCGACGTCCCCGAGTCGCTGAAGAACAAGCGGCTGGTCGCGCTCGACCTCGGCGCGATGGTGGCCGGGGCGAAGTACCGCGGCGAGTTCGAGGAGCGGCTCAAGGACCGTCCTGGCGAGATCAAGGACTCCGACGGCCAGATCATCACCTTCATCGACGAGCTGCACACGGTCGTCGGCGCCGGTGCCGGCGGCGACTCCGCGATGGACGCGGGCAACATGCTCAAGCCGATGCTGGCCCGCGGCGAGCTGCGCATGGTCGGCGCCACGACCCTGGACGAGTACCGCGAGCGCATCGAGAAGGACCCCGCCCTGGAGCGCCGCTTCCAGCAGGTCCTGGTCGCCGAGCCGTCCGTGGAGGACTCCATCGCGATCCTGCGCGGTCTCAAGGGCCGCTACGAGGCCCACCACAAGGTGCAGATCGCGGACAGCGCGCTGGTCGCGGCGGCCACCCTCTCCGACCGGTACATCACCTCCCGCTTCCTGCCCGACAAGGCCATCGACCTCGTCGACGAGGCGGCCTCCCGCCTCCGCATGGAGATCGACTCCTCCCCGGTCGAGATCGACGAGCTCCAGCGCGCGTCGACCGGCTGAAGATGGAGGAGCTGGCGATCGGCAAGGAGACCGACGCCGCCTCCGTGCAGCGCCTGGAGGAAAGCTCCGCCGCGACCCTCGCCGACAAGGAGGAGGAGCTGCGCGGCCTCACCGCCCGCTGGGACAAGGAGAAGCAGTCCCTCAACCGGGTCGGTGAGCTGAAGGAGAAGCTCGACGAACTGCGCGGGCAGGCCGAACGCGCCCAGCGCGACGGCGACTTCGACACCGCCTCCAAGCTCCTGTACGGCGAGATCCCGAACGTGGAACGCGATCTGGAGGCCGCCTCCGAGGCCGAGGAGGAGGTCGCCAAGGACACCATGGTCAAGGAGGAGGTCGGCGCCGACGACATCGCCGACGTCCGTCGCCTCCTGGACCGGCATCCCCGCCGGCCCGCCTGCTGGAGGGGCGAGACGCAGAAGCTGCTGCGCATGGAGGACGAGCTGGGCAAGCGGCTCATCGGCCAGACGGAAGCGGTCCGCGCGGTCTCCGACGCCGTACGGCGTTCGAGGGCCGGCATCTCCGACCCGGACCGCCCCACCGGCTCCTTCCTCTTCCTCGGGCCGACCGGCGTCGGCAAGACCGAACTGGCCAAGGCGCTCGCGGACTTCCTCTTCGACGACGAGCGGGCGATGGTCCGCATCGACATGTCGGAGTACAGCGAGAAGCACAGCGTCGCCCGCCTGGTCGGCGCCCCTCCCGGCTACGTCGGCTACGAGGAGGGCGGCCAGCTCACCGAGGCGGTCCGCCGCCGCCCGTACAGCGTGGTCCTGCTGGACGAGGTGGAGAAGGCCCACCCCGAGGTCTTCGACATCCTGCTCCAGGTGCTGGACGACGGCCGGCTCACCGACGGGCAGGGCCGCACGGTCGACTTCCGCAACACCATCCTGGTGCTCACCTCCAACCTGGGCAGCCAGTTCCTGGTCGACCCGCTCACCAGCGAGGCGGAGAAGAAGGAGCAGGTGCTGGAGGTGGTCCGGGCCTCCTTCAAGCCGGAGTTCCTCAACCGCCTGGACGACCTGGTCGTCTTCTCGGCCCTCACCAAGGACGAGCTGAGCCGCATCGCCCGCCTCCAGATCGGCGCCCTCACCCGCCGCCTGGCCGAACGCCGGCTCACCCTGGAGGTCACCGACGCGGCCCTGGAGTGGCTCGCCGTCGAGGGCCTCGACCCGGCGTACGGCGCCCGCCCGCTGCGCCGCCTGGTCCAGACCGCCATCGGCGACCGCCTCGCCCGCGAGATCCTCTCCGGCGAGATCAAGGACGGTGACACGGTACGGGTGGACCGGTTCGAGGACGGTCTGATCGTGGGGCCGGTGTCCGGAAAGACACTCTGACGCCCGCCGCGCCGCGGCACAGGGCCGCCGGGGCTTGCCACCCCCCCCTCCCGGATGAGGGAGGGTGGGCAGCCGCGCGCCCGCGTGCCGCTCCTCCCTCGGGAGGGGGTGGCAAGCCCGCGGCCCTGTGCCGCGGCGCGGCGGCGTCAGAGTGTCTTTCCGGACACCGGCCCCACGATCAGACCGTCCTCGAACCGGTCCACCCGTACCGTGTCACCGTCCTTGATCTCGCCGGAGAGGATCTCGCGGGCGAGGCGGTCGCCGATGGCGGTCTGGACCAGGCGGCGCAGCGGGCGGGCGCCGTACGCCGGGTCGAGGCCCTCGACGGCGAGCCACTCCAGGGCCGCGTCGGTGACCTCCAGGGTGAGCCGGCGTTCGGCCAGGCGGCGGGTGAGGGCGCCGATCTGGAGGCGGGCGATGCGGCTCAGCTCGTCCTTGGTGAGGGCCGAGAAGACGACCAGGTCGTCCAGGCGGTTGAGGAACTCCGGCTTGAAGGAGGCCCGGACCACCTCCAGCACCTGCTCCTTCTTCTCCGCCTCGCTGGTGAGCGGGTCGACCAGGAACTGGCTGCCCAGGTTGGAGGTGAGCACCAGGATGGTGTTGCGGAAGTCGACCGTGCGGCCCTGCCCGTCGGTGAGCCGGCCGTCGTCCAGCACCTGGAGCAGGATGTCGAAGACCTCGGGGTGGGCCTTCTCCACCTCGTCCAGCAGGACCACGCTGTACGGGCGGCGGCGGACCGCCTCGGTGAGCTGGCCGCCCTCCTCGTAGCCGACGTAGCCGGGAGGGGCGCCGACCAGGCGGGCGACGCTGTGCTTCTCGCTGTACTCCGACATGTCGATGCGGACCATCGCCCGCTCGTCGTCGAAGAGGAAGTCCGCGAGCGCCTTGGCCAGTTCGGTCTTGCCGACGCCGGTCGGCCCGAGGAAGAGGAAGGAGCCGGTGGGGCGGTCCGGGTCGGAGATGCCGGCCCTCGAACGCCGTACGGCGTCGGAGACCGCGCGGACCGCTTCCGTCTGGCCGATGAGCCGCTTGCCCAGCTCGTCCTCCATGCGCAGCAGCTTCTGCGTCTCGCCCTCCAGCAGGCGGCCGGCGGGGATGCCGGTCCAGGAGGCGACGACGTCGGCGATGTCGTCGGCGCCGACCTCCTCCTTGACCATGGTGTCCTTGGCGACCTCCTCCTCGGCCTCGGAGGCGGCCTCCAGATCGCGTTCCACGTTCGGGATCTCGCCGTACAGGAGCTTGGAGGCGGTGTCGAAGTCGCCGTCGCGCTGGGCGCGTTCGGCCTGCCCGCGCAGTTCGTCGAGCTTCTCCTTCAGCTCACCGACCCGGTTGAGGGACTGCTTCTCCTTGTCCCAGCGGGCGGTGAGGCCGCGCAGCTCCTCCTCCTTGTCGGCGAGGTCGCGGCGGAGCTTCTCCAGGCGCTGCACGGAGGCGGCGTCGGTCTCCTTGCCGATCGCCAGCTCCTCCATCTTCAGCCGGTCGACGGCGCGCTGGAGCTCGTCGATCTCGACCGGGGAGGAGTCGATCTCCATGCGGAGGCGGGAGGCCGCCTCGTCGACGAGGTCGATGGCCTTGTCGGGCAGGAAGCGGGAGGTGATGTACCGGTCGGAGAGGGTGGCCGCCGCGACCAGCGCGCTGTCCGCGATCTGCACCTTGTGGTGGGCCTCGTAGCGGCCCTTGAGACCGCGCAGGATCGCGATGGAGTCCTCCACGGACGGCTCGGCGACCAGGACCTGCTGGAAGCGGCGCTCCAGGGCGGGGTCCTTCTCGATGCGCTCGCGGTACTCGTCCAGGGTCGTGGCGCCGACCATGCGCAGCTCGCCGCGGGCCAGCATCGGCTTGAGCATGTTGCCCGCGTCCATCGCGGAGTCGCCGCCGGCACCGGCGCCGACGACCGTGTGCAGCTCGTCGATGAAGGTGATGATCTGGCCGTCGGAGTCCTTGATCTCGGCCAGGACGGTCTTGAGCCGCTCCTCGAACTCGCCGCGGTACTTCGCCCCGGCCACCATCGCGCCGAGGTCGAGCGCGACCAGCCGCTTGTTCTTCAGCGACTCGGGGACGTCGCCCTTCACGATGCGCTGGGCGAGCCCCTCCACGACGGCGGTCTTGCCGACGCCCGGCTCACCGATCAGCACCGGGTTGTTCTTCGTACGGCGGGACAGCACCTGCACGACGCGGCGGATCTCGGTGTCCCGGCCGATGACCGGGTCGAGCTTGCCCTCGCGCGCGGCGGCCGTGAAGTCCGTGCCGAACTTCTCCAGCGCCTTGTACTGGCCCTCCGGGTCCGCGGTGGTCACCCGGCGCCCTCCCCTCGCTTTCCGGAAGGCCTCCTGGAGCTTGTCCGCGGTGGCCCCCTGCGCCTTAGCACCTCGCCGGCCGCACCGCCCTTGGCGGCGATGCCGATCAGGAGGTGTTCGGTGGAGAGGTACTCGTCGCCGAGGTCCTTGGCCCGCGTCTGGGCGTCGGCGACGACCGCGACATCTCACGGCTGGGCTGCGGCGGGGCGACGGTGGACCCGGTCACGCTGGGCAGCCCGGCGAGCACCCGCTCGGCGCCGGTGCGGACGGCGACCTGGTCGGCGTCGACGGGCCGTGAGCAGTCGGTGATGTTCTCGTTGTCCTGACCCTGAGCAGGGCCAGGAGCAGGTGGGCGGGGGTGAGGTCCGGGTGTCCCCCGGTCACGGCCCGGTTGCTGGCCGCGTTGATCGCGTCCCGGCTCCGGTTGGTCAGCTCGGCGTCCACGTTCGGGTTCTCCTCCTGGCGACTGGGCAACGTCCTGACTCAGGCAACGTGTATAAAGTTGAGTCTATTCCACTCAAGTGCGGATCGGGAGCCGCCAGGGGGAACGAGTACCCGGCGGCCCGTATAGGTTCCCGTCCATGGACCTCGGCTTCTGGCGGGAACGGCATCTGTGCACCCTGACCACCCTCCGCCCGGACGGCACACCGCACGTGGTGCCGGTCGGGGCGACCTACGACCCGGACGCCGGGGTGGTCCGGGTGATCACGGATCGGGCGAGCGCGAAGGCGCGGTACGTGCGGGCCGCCGGGGAGACGGGCGCGCGGGCGCCGTGTGCCAGGTGGACGGCCGGCGGTGGTCGACGCTGGAGGGGCGGGCGGTCGTGCGCGAGGCGCTGGAGGAGGTGGCCGAGGCGGAGCGGCGGTACGCCGAGCGGTACAAGCCACCGCGGCCGAATCCGACCCGTGTGGTGATCGAGATCGCGGTGGACCGGGCCCTGGGGACCACCTGAGTGTGGTGAAACGGAGGATGTCCGCGGCAGGACATGCAAAACTGCAGCGGCGTCACCGTGTTCAGGTCACGGTGACGCCGCTGCGGGGGGAAGCGCCTGAGCGATCTTTTTACGACGGGGGAATCGCGTCAGGCACTGCGGGGGGTGGCTGAGATGGTCCGCGAGGTGGGGGATTCGGGTTCCACCAGCCGGTGGTCTCTCTGGTCAAGATTCACGAAGATCATTCCGTACCGGATGGCACACCGCACAGGCTGCGGCGCCCCCCGAGGCCGCCGCAGACACCGGTACGCCCGCACGTCGTCGTCCTCGTCCCGGGTGACGACGACCGGTTCGCCGAACACGGTCACCATCAGGGAGTCACCACTGTGGGGGATGGCGGTGACCAGGTCGATGAAGTGCCAGCCGGAGCGGAAGGCGGTGGCCATCTCGCGACGGAATGAGCGGTCGTCGGGTGGGGTGGACATCCGCATCAGTCCCACTTGCTGTCGTTCGTGGTGTACGACGGCGCCTCGCCGTCGACCGCCACGACAGCGACGGACTGTTCACTGCCCACCTCGTGCGCGTCGCCCTGCACGCCGGAGAGGCCAGCCACTGTTCCGAAGGCCGCAACGGCGGAGAA
The DNA here is from genome assembly GCF_020521275.1 of Streptomyces daghestanicus. Classification (NCBI taxonomy): domain Bacteria; kingdom Bacillati; phylum Actinomycetota; class Actinomycetes; order Kitasatosporales; family Streptomycetaceae; genus Streptomyces; species Streptomyces daghestanicus. Next base: position 19,244 of record NZ_BNDX01000017.1, read on the forward strand.
GGCGGCAACAAGCACCGAGCGAAGCATTCTCTTGCGCATGGTTGGCTTCGTCCTCACTTGAAGGTCCCCTCACTCCCCCGTCGGATAAGACGATGGCTCATTCAGGTACGTCGTGGCCACACGATCGGTGCATCATGTTCCTGCACGTTCATGACCCTGGGGGGTGGAGATATGGGTAAAAAGGACACAAAGGAGACACATCCCCACTCGGTCACAGAGTTGTGCGAGGCAGGGAGTCGTTTGTACGCGAATGCCCTGCGCAACGGTCGCATCCCGCGAGCGGACGCGGAAGCCGCGCCCTGCCTCACCGAATTCGCCCTCCTCCACCCGGACCCTGACGATTCCGACTGGCTGCGCCCGGTACCCCTCCGTCGCCCTGGCCCAGCGGCTGACTCCCATCGAACGCGAGATCTCCGAGCACCGGCGGCTGTCGATCGCCCTCACCGAGACCTTCGAGCCGTTCCTCACACTCAGCGCCCAGGACACCTCCTCCGGTCACGCCATCACCGTCCTGGAGGGGCTGGACCGGATCAACGCCGCCCTCGACCTCGCGACCGCCGAGTGCGCCTCCGAGATGCTGACCATCCAGCCGAGTGGTCCCCGCAGCACGGAGAAGAGGCTGATGGAGGCCCTGGAGCGCGACAAGCCCCTGATCGAGCGCGGGGTCCGCATCCGGACCCTCTACCAGCACACGGCCCGCTACAACTCCGAGCGGCTGGCCTACGTGGAGCAGTTCGCCAACGGCAAGGCCGAGTACCGCACCATCGACGAACTGGTCGAGCGGCTCATCATCCTCGACGAGACGGTCGCCTTCCTGCCGATCCGCGACGACCGGCAGACCGCGCTGGAACTGCGGCACACCGGACTGGTCCGCTACCTCATCAAGGTCTTCGAGTTCATGTGGAGCCGGGCCGTACCGCTCACCGCCGGCGCCCCCTACGAGACCGCGCCCGACGGCATCACCGACATCCAGCACTCCATCGCCAAGCTCCTGGTGGAAGGCCACGTCGACGAGGCCATCGCCCGTCGCCTCGGGATGAACGTACGGACCTGCCGGGCCCACATCGCCAAGCTGGCCTCCGCCCTCGGCAGCGGCAGCCGGGCCCAACTCGGCTACCTCATCGCGCAGTCCGGAATACTGGACCAGGACCACTGACGCCAAGGAGGCAGTCACGCGTGACCGCGACGGCACACGAGGACCACGCGAACGAGGACTGTGCCAGGCCGGACTGGAGCTGTACACCCGCGCCCTGCGCGACGGCCCCCTCCCCCGCGGCGGCCGACGCGACACCGTGCCTCCTCGACTCCGGTCTGCTCCGCCCGGTGGTCGACACTCCCGACCGACTGGAGCCCGTGGCCCCCGCCGTCGCCCTGCACCGCCTCCTGCGCGCCTCCGACGAGCGCGTCGCCGGTGAACGGCGGCGCGGCGAGCGGCTCGCCGAGACCTTCGCCCCGTTGCTGCGCATCGGCGGCCCGCACGCGTCGGCCGACGACTCACCGGCCCTACGACTGCTCAGCGGCAAGGACCGGATCAGCCGGGCCATCGCCGAGGTCATGGCCGAGGCGACCGACGAGGTGCTGACCATCCAGCCGCACGGCGCTCACATCGGCCCCCCGCCCCAGGTCCACGAACCCGTCATCGAACGCGACCAGGCCTTCCTCGCCCGCGGTGGCCGCATCCGCGCCCTCTACCAGCACACCCTGCGGTACGCGCCCACCGTCCTGGCCCGCTACGAGCGGCTGACCGGCGACGTGCAGGCCCGCAGCCTGACGAGGTCACCGAACGCCTGATCACCGTGGACCGCAGGGTGGCCTACATCCCCGCCAACGAGGACCGCACCCTCGCCCTGGAGATCCGCCACCCCGCGCTGATCACCTACTTCGTCACCGTCTTCGACCGCCTGTGGCGGCTGGCCGTTCCCATGTACCCGCAGGCCGAGCAGCCGCCCACCCTGGACGGCATCACCCCGCGCCAGCGCGCGGTGGCCGCCCTGCTGGTGGAGGGGCACACCGACGCCGTCATCGCCGACCACCTCGGCATGAACGTGCGCA
>NZ_BNDX01000018.1:0-845877 GCF_020521275.1 Streptomyces daghestanicus
GGAGTTTGGCATGGAACCGGTTTCAGGCGTGTCGGCCCCTGAGTCTGATCCAGCATCGGGAGTTCGTGTTTCAGGCGCGCGCTGGTTAGGATCGCCGAAAACTCCGTGCCAAAGCTTAGCCTGATCGCCATCAGGGCACGGGTTCGAGGACCTCACGGTCTTCCTCGGGGAGCGGGCTCGGACAACCTTCCGATTACCTCAGGCGCGACACAGCGCTTACTGTCACACAGGCGGTGCCCCAGGCAGGGTGTCAAGTTTCTGCGGCCTGAAGTATCCCAGTCGAAGACCGTACGTACCTTGGTGCAGGATGTCGCGGCCGTAGGGCGTCAAGCCCGTGGGGCTGCCGTCGATAGCGCCGGTGTAATTGCCGTCCGGTGTCATTCTTCGATGTTCGCAATTATCTTTGTACCAGGCCCATGCAAGCCACCCGACTTCCTGCTGCGTAAGGTTGATGAGCAGATTCTGGTAGCGGAATCCGGTGCGCGGCGGGTTATCGAGATTTGTTCCGTCTAGCCCGTAGAAGCACTCGTTGTCGTTCGCAAATTGCTTGTTGGCGATCTCGCCGAGAACGATGGGAAGTTTCGCCCCAATCGTCAGATTCACATCGGCGGACCCGTCATAGTCATCGCCCCAGTAGGCATGTGCACTGAGCAGGATGCTGTGCAGCGGGTCGTGATCAATCAACTCCTGGCCGGCGCTCAAAAAAGCGTTGACCGATGAGCCGCAGTCCGGTGCGTCGATCATGATCGGCATTCGAAGCCCTTTGCTGCGAATGCTGGTGATCGCCTTCTTGTATGCAACCTTGAACTTATCCAGGGCTGCAGGTGACCAATTTTTCCATCGGTACCAGCCCAACTCGTTGGCGAGGTTGATGATGAGATATCGCTCATGTCTCTTCAACATCCCAAGCACGTCCGGCCGAGTCCACCAGCTCATCAGCTCACTGTTGACAAGCTCGGGGTCCTCTTTGCACGTGCAGTCGTGCAACTCCACGATGGGCACGAGGCGGCTGGTCCGGCACTTCTCAAGTACGCGGTCTAGGTCGGCCGTGGCGTACGGGGGACGCGACGCGGCAGGATATTGCGCATACCACTGAATCCTGACGCAATTTGCGCCCGTCTTCGCCAACTCCTCCAGTTTACCGTAAGGGCGACTAGCGGGAAAATCCCAGTCATCGACGAGCGGGATGTTGATACCCTTAAGTACTATCTTTTTATGGTCATTGCCGCGTAGCCAGTACCTACCACTGTCGTCGAGGCCGTAGCTCTTGTTGGACACATATAGCACCGGGCTGGGGTCGGTCGGTAGAGGTGTCGGCATTATTGTTCACCCTCCGTGGTGTCAACTTTAGAACGACGGGCTACCGGCCGCTGGACGCTGCGTCTCACGTTCATTGTCTCCCCGGACCGTGCAGTTGGCCACTCGGTAACACACGGGGGGTCGTTGACGCCTAATAGCGCGCATCGCATCCCGTTTACCGCTTCGTCGTGGCAGGTCACCTGTGACGCCACCACCCCCGTCGAACTGCTGCGCGACCTCCACGCCGAACTGCTCGATCTCTACCTCGAAGACCGGCACAGTGGCCGGAACTACTTATTCCGTCTCGGCGGCGCCCCGCACGAGGCATTTGCCCCCATGCTCACCTGTGGCTGGAGCCACGACGTGAAGACCGATGGCACACAAGTCTTCCTCGCCCCGAAGGGACTCGGCGGAGTACGGCGCCGATACAACGCCAGCAACTTAAGCGGTCCGCTATGGCGATACTGGGGAGGGCACCCGAATGAACCGCTCTGGCAGGCGTGCTTCTCGTCCAACACGCCCACCGCACTCGTCGCGGCCTTCACTGCCTCGCTGATCTCCACCGAGCCGCTGGAGCGCACCGTCCGAAACGTTCCCACCAGCACCCGCCGTGCCCTGTACGTTGCTTCGCCGGCAGGCAAGCAATCGCTCGTCGGTAAACCTGTCGCCCCACGGTCACCCGCTCCGGCCCCTGGTCACTCCCGCTGACCCGGAGCCCCAAGAAGCGCAGAGCCAGCCCCCGGACCCGCCATGGATCCGGGGGCTTCGGCGTGCCACGATCGAGCCAGGAGAAGCCGTATCACCTCGGAGGGGCATCCGCTGCCGGTACCTGGTCCGGGGCGACATCGTCCCGCAGCCGCTCGAACCGAACCGGGTGCCGGAAGACACCGGCGTCGACCGCGCTGTCCCCGGCGAACTCGACGACAAGCTCCGGCACGACGAGACGGTGGTCGAAGACCTCGTGCGTTCCCCACCCGGCCGAGAAGTGGCGGCCGTGCCATGGATGCTCCAGCCCATCTGGGGTGAGGCGGGCGCCGACTACCTGCCACGCGGTACGGGCGAGCGGCGCGGTGCGGGCAACGTGCCGCAGCCGTCCGTCCTGGTCGTACCGGCCCAGCAGCAGGGTCGACGGATGTGTGACGGGGCCGGTCACCGCCGCCAGCACCGCCTCCGTGGTGACGCGCGCGCGGATCTTGAGCCAGCCGCGGCGGCCCGGCTGGTATGTCTGCGCCAAGCCTTTGACGACCAGCCCCTCCATGCCGACCGCGCCCCATGCGGGATCCAGCCATGCCTCGGCGACGGACCGGTCGGTAGTGGCGGGACAGAGGGCGAACGGCGGTGCGAGCACGCCGTCGGTGAGAAGCCCTTCGAGAAGGGACCGGCGGAACCGATAGGACTGGTCGAGCAGAGGCTCGCCGGCCCTATCGATGATGTCGAAGACGATGAGGTGAGCGGGCCGGTCGGCGGCGGCCTGGCGGGCTCCGTGGCCGCGACGGCGCGCGCGTCGCTGCAGGTCGTCGAAAGTGAGGCGGCCGTCATGGACGACGACGAGTTCGCCGTCAAGGACGAGCGGCACTGGGAGGGAACGCCCCGCAACGGCGCTTTCGGGAAAGCCGGGGTGAGATCGGCGCCGTTACGGGACTGGAGATAAGCGCGATCGGGCTCGGCGAAGAGGAGGGCGCGGTACCCATCAGGCTTCTGTTCGTAGGCGAGCCCGCCGGGCAGGGCCCTGCTGCGGGGCAGCGTGCGGCGGGCCTCGGCCAGCATCGGCTCGATCGGAGGGGTCAGGGCCACGCCCTACATGTACGCCCTGGCGGTAGCGAGCGCATGCCGAGCGGGAACGTTGTCCGCTGGGAAGCAATATCGAACGGGTGAGCGATAGCCTGACTCGTCTTGACCTGTTGAAGTTCGCGCGCCGTGTGGTTGAACAGCAAGCGGCGGTGAGCCTGGGCCAGCTCGACCGGTGGATCGCTGACGAAGAACGTCGAGAAGCGGAGCGCCGGCAACGCGAAGAGCGACAGCCATCACCTCCGGAGTGGTTGCTTGAGCGGGGACTCAACAAAATCAATCTGGTGGCTGTGCACACAGGAGCCTGCTGGGATCCGGGAAGCGGCACATGCCGGTGAGCCGGAGAGGACCACGAGGACGTTGTCCACGCGGACCGCGGTTTGCTTGACCACGGTGTTCCGTCCGTCGGCGGTGAAGGTCATGAGCTGGCTCCACTGCTCGTCGCCGAGCGCGGGTGGGTCCAGTTCCTGGGTGCTGACGCCGATCGTGGTGCCTCCGACGAGGACGCGGTACGACGGGCAGCCAGTCATGGTGTCGAAGATCCGGTTGGTGCCGGCGGACAATGCGTCGGCGGTGTCGCTGTACAGCTCCTCGGACAACTCGGAGCGGCTGCTGCGGTTCGCGAAGCCGGTCTTCGCCCGCCGGGCGAAGCTGAGGGAGCCGCCGGTGGCTGCCTCACCGCCAAGGGCTCTCAGGGCCGGGCACCCCAGGACGGTGATGTCGTCGTGCACCGTGCTGGACTCGGGGGAGCGGGTGTACCCGTCGCCGAGGTCGTGCTGGGTGAGCAGTCGTGTCTCCAGCGTGGCTGAGGAGAGCGGAGCACCGTTGCCGTTGTTTCCGTCCCGGTACGGGGCGGTGGTGGCTAGCGGTGTGGCTGGGGTCCGGCCCGGGGCGGTGCTGGGCGAGCAGCCGGGCAGGGCGAGCAGAGCGGTGGTGACGCCGAGGGCGGCGAGAGTGAGAACGCGCATAGTGAGGTGACCCCTTGTGCTCGGTGCGAGGTGGGCAGTGCGGGCGCTGTGGCCCGGTGGGGTCGTAGGAGTGGTGGTCAGTGCCCGAGGTGGCGCAGGCAGTCCTCGAACGTGGCGTGCGTGGCGTCTGCCGGCCCGGAGTTCCGGTTGTACCAGGCGGTGGTCAGACGCCGTTCGCGCTGCTGGTGCCCGGCCCGGCCCGACACCGCAGCCAGACCTGGTCGTTGGTGGCGATGATGATCCAGTCCCGGTAGGCACCGCATCCTTCGCACGCGACGACGTCACCGTCGAGGACGATCGGCTGCGGGCAGGGCATCATCTGCCCGGCGATCTGGTCGTGGCCGGGGACCCGCAGCTCGGGCGGGAGGAAGTCGTCCACGTCGGCGGCCGGTTGCGCTGCGGCGTGCCACTCGGCCTGCATCCGCAGCACGTTCTCGGGCACCATGCCGTCCAGCTCCGGCCAGAACAGCCGGTGCACGTGCCGATCGTCGGCGTGAGTCCTGCGCCAGCGACGTACGCGGTCGAACACGCTGATGGTCCTCCTCTGTCTCGTCCTGCTCACGTCATGATCGTGCCCCCGGCCCGGCGACCTCTTCAACTCGTAAAGTCGACAGTCAGCCACGCCCGCGCCGCGCCCCCGGCTGGGGAGACGTCCGCTCGGGTGTCCGCTGGGCGGGCGCCTCGGCCGCGGCGGCGACGGGCATCGTGCCGCTGGTGTCGGCGGGCAGGTCTGCGTTCCGGTGCAACCGCCACACGAGGACGTCGCTGACGGGCTCCGCCGTCCCCAGCTCCCGTCGTCCTGCGGCGTCGGCGAGCAGAGCGGCCGGGTCATGGCCGGCTGCCTCGGCGTCGGCGAGGGTGACGGCGAGCGCGTACCAATCGGGCTCGGCCAGAACCCGCTCCGCGAGATCCGGCATCGCCTCGCGTATCACCAGCGTCTGCCGGTCCAGCAAGGGCCGGCGGAGGCGTCGGCCACGCTGGTGGAGGACGCCGAGCGGCTGGGCGGCGGCGGTCTGATAGGCAGCGCGCAGGTGTTCGGCGGCCCGGCGGGCGGCGGCGACCTGCTGGGCGTGGCCCTTCTTCGCATGCCAGTGACCGGCCACGGTGACAAGGAAGAACAGCATGTCGATCACCATCGCCGTCGTCGCACCGTCCTCCCCCCGGCCGAGGGCGGGTCCGCTGTGGTCAGCTCGGGGCGCAGGCTGCCGAGGAGCCGGACGAGTTCCGCCCGCAGTTCGTCCATGGACGGCAGGGTCAGGACCACCCGGGAACCGCTGTTCAGTTCGACGGCCGGCACCGGCCTCCTCGACCGGAGCGGGACGGCGCGGACAACGGCCACCAGAGGCCGGCCTTGCCCCGGGCGGGCCTCGGCCCGAACACCTCGCCCCAGCTCACATCGCGCGACGGAGCCGCAGCCGGCCCCACCCGCAGGAGCTGCCGCCGGGCCTTGGGTCGCAGCCGCCTTCCCCTGGGGGAGGCGACGGCATCGGCGGTATCTGCGGGACGGCCGGGACGGGGGCCGGGGCGGAAGCTGTGGTGCTGGCCCGGGAGGTCTTCCGGGAGGTGGTACCTGTGCCGCCGGTGTGTTCCATGATTCCCCGTGCTGTCGTCACACCACCCGCGCGGTGCGCGGCGCGTGAGCTTCATCAAGCCCGTGCGGGTCGTGGGACGGCAGGCGAGATACGGCCAATGTGTCTTGCTCCCGCACAGGGTGAGCCGGGGTTCGGGGGTGGGGGAGGTGCCGGACGCCGGCAGGGGGCGGCCACGCGTGCCGGCGACCCGTGCCGCCTCCCGGCGAAGCCGCCGCAGTTCCTCTTCGGGTGGGACGACGGGCCGACCTGCGCCCGGGGGAGGGGTGGCGTGCGGGTCCGAACGGTCCGCACACCACCCCTCCGAGGAGTTCAGCTTTCGAGGAACCGGTAGGACTTGAAGACGAACGTGACCGTGCTGCCGGGCGAGACGGGGTTGGCGAGAAGGGCACAGCTCGTGTCCGTGTAGAGCACCACCGTCGCGTCGGTCTGGTTGCTGACACTCGTACCGAGGGTGGAGACGAGCTTGCAACTGCCCAGTTCAGGGTCGATGACCTGCTGGTTCCCGCCGAGCAGGTCGGTGTAGTAGAAGGTGCCGTTCGCGTGTCCGGGGCCGGCCAGGGCCTGGCCGGCTGTCAGTACCGTGGCGGCCAGCGCGGCGGCTGCGGCCAGTGCGGTGCGCCGTAAGGCGGGCATGAGCGTCTCCTGAAGGTCGGGGTGAGGAATCCGTGCGGCGGGCCGGGCGGGCCCGTGGAGCCGAGCATGCGACCCCCGCTCGGCAGGGACCATGGCCCGTGCGGGGGGTGTGCGCACTGGTCAGCCGGTGCGCACCCCGCGGTTTCGCCGGGCACCCCGGCGGACCGGCTCGCACCCCGTGTGTCGCGGCTCGTGCGACCACGGGGTACGAGGCCGGCGGCGCGCCGCGACGGGGTCAGTGCGCCTCGGCCATGCGGCGGAACTCGCTCGGATTGGTGCCCCGGATCCGCTTGAACGCCACGCTGAACGCGAACGGATCGGTGTAGCCGACGGCACGGGCGACATGGGCGACGGTCGAGGACCCCTGTTCGACCAGGAGATCCGCCGCCAGCGTCATGCGCCAGCGGGTGAGATAGGACAGCGGCGGTTCACCGAGCAGATCAGCGAAGCGTTTCGCCAGTGTCGAGCGGGACACCCCCGTACGCCGGGCCAGCTCGCCCACCGTCCACGGCGCCGCCGGCTCGGCGTGCAGGAGGCGCAGCGCCTGGCCGACCACCGGGTCCTTCTGGGCGGTCCACCAGGCCGGGGGGTGGCCCCCCGGCCTGTCCAGCCAGGTGCGCAGCGTGCACACCAGCATCCAGTCGAGGAGCCGGTCGAGCACGACCTGCTGGCCTGGTTCGTCGCGGGCGACCTCGGCGGCCAGGTGGTCCAGTACCGGGTCACCCGTGTCTCCGGCGTCCACCCGCAGCACGACGGGCAGCATGTCCATCAGCCGCCGGCTGATCTCGCCGCGGACCGGATAGGCACCGACCACCAGGGTCGTCGCGCCGCTGTCGTCGCCACGCCCTTCGCCGGGGTCGTGCCAGCCCAGCCGGTACCGGGTGCCGCCCTGCTCGGGTGTCGCGCAGTCCACTCCGCAGACGATCGGCACGGCCGTGCTGCCGGGCTCGTCGACGAAGGTGAACGTCGTGGGACCGCGCACCACGATCGTGTCGTGGGCCCCGAGGCGCTCGGGTGGATGGCCCTCCGGCACGATCCAGCCCGCCCCGTGGAGGACGGTGCACAGGGTCAGCGGCGCACCGTCCTCGAACCGCAGTGACCAGGGCGGGGACAACGTCGTACTGCCGAACAGGGAGCCGCGGGCCCGCACCCCGCGGAAGAGGTCACTCATGACGTCCACACCGACAGGTTAGACGATCACAAAGGTATTCCGGCCTATCACCCATGTGAACGTGTGATCGTTCCGTGTTCTATGGGTGGCATGACGCGAAACACTCACCTCGTTATCGGTGCGACCGGCAGGACGGGACGCAGGATCGCCGCCCGGCTGCGGCTGCGCGGCACGCCGGTACGCGCCGCCTCCCGGTCGAGCCGCGTCCGGTTCGACTGGTCCGAGCCCGACGGCTGGCACACCGTCCTGCGGGACGTCGACGTGGCGTACGTGGTGCCCCCGCCCGTGCCGGGCCCGGCGCACGAGTTCGTGGCGCGGGCCGAAGCCGCCGGGGTGCGGCGGCTGGTCCTGCTCTCCGGGCGCGGTGCGGACGGCTGGGGCGACTCCGCCTTCGGACGGCACATGCGGTCGGCCGAGGAGGCCGTACGCGGTTCGGCGCTGGAGTGGACCGTTCTGCGGGCGTCGAACTTCGCACAGAACTTCGACGAGGACGTCTTCCACGCACCGCTGGTCGAGGGCACCCTGGCGCTTCCGGCCGGCGAGGTCGCCGAGCCCTTCGTCGATGTCGAGGACCTCGCCGACGCCGCCGTCGCGGTGATGACCGAGGGGGACCGGCACGCCGGGCGGGTGTACGAGCTGACCGGTCCCCGCTCCCTCACCTTCGCCGAAGCCGTCGAGCTGATCTCCCGGGCGTCCGGGCGGTCTCTCGCCTACCGGCGGATCACCCCGGACGAGTACGCCTCGTCCCTCGTCGGGCAGGGCCTGAGCCGGCGCGACGCCGACGACATCGCCGCGATGTTCGTGCTGATGGAGAGCGGATTGATCGCCGGTACGACCGACGATCTGGCCTCCGTGCTGGGGCGGGCACCCCGGCCTTTCGAGGAGTACGTCGTCCGGACGGCAGCGGCGGGCGCGTGGGACGGGCGGTAGACCCGCACGGCACTCCGCCCCGACCGCACCTGCCCGGCGCCGCCGTACGCGTCGGTACGCCCATGACGGACCACACGACGCCCCGCACCACGGCCGCGGGCCCGTACCCGCACCCACGGAAAGCACTGACATGAGCACCGATGACGACAACCCGCTGACCCTGCTGGTCACCGCACACCCGGACACCGGCTCCCTGACCCACCACGTGGCGGACCGGCTCGCCTCGGCCCTGCGTCCCCGGGCCGTCGAGGTGGCGGACCTGCACCGGGAGCAGTTCGACCCGAGGTTCACCCCGGCGGACCGCCGCGCCTACCACGAAGGCGGCGACTACCCTCCCGACATCGCCCGCGAACACCGCCGTCTCGACCGCGCCACCGACCTCGTCCTGGTCTTCCCGGTGTACTGGTGGTCCATGCCGGCCCTGCTGAAGGGGTGGATCGACCGCGTGTTCGTCAACGGCTGGGCCTTCGAGTACTCGGCCGCGTCGGGTCTGCGCCCGAAGCTCCAACGGCTCACGACACATCTGCTGCCCATCGCCGGCGCCGACTTGAGGACGTACCAGCGCCACGCGTACGAACAGGCGCTGCGGACACAGATCGAGCACGGCATCGTCGACTACGTCGGAAGCCGACGCGGTGTCACCGCGTTCGTCCACGAGTCCGAACAGCCCTCCGCCGGGGCCACGGCAGCGAGCGTCGCACGTGCCGTACGGGCCGTCAGCGAAGCAGTGCAGGCCGGACCGCCGCCCGCGTGACCGCGGTGTCTCCACACGGCCCCGGAGGAGATCCGCGCCTCCCCGCCCGCGTTCAGCGGCGGGCGGCGCGGGACGGCCGGGGAGGGTGAGCCGGGACCCAGGACCAGGTAGCCGGCCGCTTCCCCGGGACAGGTGAGCGGCGGTACCTCGTCGGCACGGAGGAGCGGCCTCGGTGACTTCCAGAGAGGTGCCGTCGTCGGCGGCCGTGCCGACGAGGACGACGGGTCCGGCCTCGGTGACCCGGGGCTCGAAGCGTGGCATCGCGGTCACGGCCGGGGCCGGGGCCACGGTGAGGCCGCCGGTGGGCCGGGCACGCGAACCGGCGGATCACCGGCCGACTGCCGCGTGCCGCGCTCGACCGGGTCAGTGCACCCCCCCCCGGAACCGTGACGAAACGGCTGCGGACGTAACCTGCCGTCCATGAGTGATGCCATCCGGGAGACCCCCGCCACCCCACGTGACGCCTTCGACCTGCTCACCGCCGGCAACCTGCGCTTCGCCGCCGGCGCGCCCCGCCACCCCAACCAGGACGCCGCGCGCCGTGCCGACACGGCGGCCGGGCAGCACCCGTACGCCGTGGTGGTCGGGTGTTCCGACTCCCGGCTGGCCGCAGAGATCATCTTCGATCAGGGGCTGGGGGACCTGTTCGTCGTGCGCACCGCCGGCCACGCCGTGGGGGCGGAGGTCCTCGGCAGCATCGAGTACGGCGTGAGCGTGCTGGGCTGCCCGCTCGTCGTGGTCCTCGGGCACGACGCCTGCGGTGCCGTCGCGGCGACCCGGGCCGCCGTGCAGGACGGTACGACCGCACGCGGGTACCTGAGGGACGTCATCGAGCGGGTCACCCCCAGCGTGCTGGCCGCCCAGGCCGCCGGCGTGAGCGAGGACGACGGCTTCATCGCCACCCACGTCCGCCACACCGTCGACCTCCTCATGGACCGCTCCCAGGAACTGGCCGACCGGGTCGCCTCCGGACGCGCGGCGGTCGTCGGCCTGACCTACCGCCTGGCCGAGGGCAGCGTGCGTACGGTCGCCTCCCGGGGCCTGGACCTGCCGCAGGACGGGACCGCGGCGCCGGCGGTCGCATCGGCTTCCGCCGTCCGATGACGCCGGTGCCCGTGCCCGCCGAACCCGGTCCGGCCGTCGACGGCACGGGCCCGCACCGCGTCAGCCCCCTGCTCCGCCTGCGCGGCGTCCACACAGCCGATGGGGACGCCGCCCGGGTCGAGCGGTTTCCGGCCGCTGGGCGTCGGCGAACTCCTCGGCCCTGAGGCCCTGGTGGGCGGGGTTCAGGGCGTCCTGGCCGGCGCCGCCCCCACGGGGCGGGTGCCCTCGGCCGTCACCGGGCGGCCCGTCCGGCGGTCCGGCGCCGGGACTCACGGTCCGGTGGTGACCGGCGGGGCGGCGTCCGGGCGGCGGACGATCTTCGCCAGCAGCCCGTGGCGGGGGGCCAGGAGCCAGGTCAGGACGAAGAACCCGGTGAGCACCACGACCACCGAGCCGCCGGCGGCGAGGTCGTACGCGTAGGAGACGTACAGGCCGGCGATGCTGCCCAGGCAGCCGATGGCCGAGGCGAGCAGGGTCATGGCCCACAGCCGCTCGGTGAGCATGCGGGCCGTGGCGGCGGGCGTGATGAGCAGGGCGAGGACGAGGATGTTGCCGACCGCCTCCAGGGACATCACGATCGTCGTGGTGACGAGGACGTACAGGGTGAGGTCGAGGCGGAACACCGGCAGGCCCGCGGCACGGGCCGTCTCGCGGTCGAGGCTGACGGCGACGAGTTCCTTGCCGATGGCCAGGACCACCAGCACCAGTACGGCACCGATGACGGCCACGGTCCACACGTCCGCGGCGCTGACCGCCAGTACCTGGCCGAACAGGAACGACGAGAGGTCCGTCGTCCAGCTGTCCCGCGTGGAGACCAGGACGATGCCGAGCCCGAAGGCGAAGGCGAAGAAGACACCGATGACGGTGTCCTCCTTCAGCCGCCGGTTCTGCGACACGAACGCGATCAGCACGGCCGTGGTGATGCCGGCCGCCGCTCCGCCGAGGAGCAGGTTGCCCTGGAAGGCGTAGGCGAGGGCCACCCCCGGGAACGCGGAGTGGGCCACGGCGTCACCGATGAACGCCATGCCGCGCAGCACGACGTACACCCCGACCACGCCGCACACCGCGCCGATGACCGCGGCCACGGCGAAAGCCCGCTGCATGAACGGAAGCTGCCAGGGGTCGGTGAGGAAGGCGATGAGCGCGTTCACGGTGCGGCCACCGTGCCGATCGCGCGGTCCAGGCCGAAGGCCCGCAGCATCCGGTCCGGGTCGGCCAGCAGTTCCGGGCCGCCCTGGGCGACCACCGTGCGGTTGAGCAGCACCACCCGGCCGCAGGTGCGGGCGGCCGCCGCCAGGTCATGCGTGGTCATCAGCAGCCCTCTGCCTTCCGCGGCCAGTCGGCCGAACAACTCGTTGAGCAGTTCCTGGGTGGGCACGTCGACTCCGGTGAACGGCTCGTCCAGGAGCAGGATGCGGGGTCCCGCGGCCAGCGCCCGGGCGACGAGCACCCGTTGCCGCTGGCCGCCGGAGAGTTCACCGACGGGTCTGCGCCGCAGCCCGGTGAGACCGGTCAGCTCCAGCGCCTCCTCCACCGCGGCCCGGTCGGCGGCGTCCGGCCGGCGCAGCCAGCCGACCCGGCGGGTCCGGCCCGTCAGGACCGCACCCGCGATGTCGATGGGGAAGTCCCAGGCGAACTCGTGCCGTTGGGGCACGTAACCGGCCCCCTGGCCGGCCCGGCGCCCGGTCCGGCCCTCCACGGCCACCTCACCGGCGGACAGCGGAACCAGACCGAGAGCGGCCCGCAGCAGCGTCGTCTTCCCGGCGCCGTTCGGGCCGATGAGAGCGACCAGTTCCCCGGCGCCCACCGACAGGTCGGCCGCTTCCAGTACCGTGCGTCCGCCGAGGGCGACCGTCGCGCCGGCGAGGCGCAGCAGCGGGTCCGTGCCGTCAGCCACGCGAGGTCCTCCGGCGCCGGGCGGCCAGGACCGAGAGGGCACCCACCGCGGTCAGCGCCGCCGCGCTCCCGCCGGCGAGGACGGCACCGCCGGCACCGGTGGAGGCCATCGATCCACCGGAGTCGTCCGGCGCCGAGCCGTCCGCCGAGTCCGAGCCCGAGCCCGAGTCCGACCCGGAGCCGGGCGTGTCCGAAGCCCCCGCGTCGCCGTCCGGGGAGCCGGTGGAGCCCCGGTCCGCACCACCGCCCGGCGGCACCGTCGAGGGGTCGGTGTCACCGACCACGAAGGTCACCGTCTCGGTGTCGCTCACGGCCTTGCCGCCGGCGAGCTTCCCGCTCAACCGGAACGTCAGCCGGTAGGTGCCCTGCGCGGTGAACGCCCAGCCGCCGTGGGCGTGGGTGTTGGGTGCGACGTCGAAGGAGTCCGGCACACCGTCCCCGCTGTCGAGGAGCACGTCGGCGCCGGACATGGCGTCGTAGGTGTACAGCGCGTAGGCACCGGGACCGTCGACCGCGGTGAGCGAGAACCTTACACCCCCCTCGGCCGCTCCGGCCGTGATGTTGTCGGTCGACCAGCCGGGCCACAGCAGGCCCTCCCGCTGCACCTGGTCGAGGAGCCACACGGGGGTGCCGGCCCTGCCCAGGAAGGCGAACTCGTCGTTGTCCGGGACGGTGTTCTTCGCGGCGGGCCTGACGTGCAGGACGACCGACGACGGCTCGCGCCAGGTGGTCCTCCCCGCGACCGTGCCGTCCTTGAGGTGCATCTGCAGCCTGCCGTCGACCACCCGGGCGGCGAAGTCGACGTGCCCGTCGTCGAGGACCTTCCGCTCCGACACGACGCCGCCCCCGTCGTCGGCGGTGGCGGTGAGCGTGGTGGCCGCCCGTGTCTCCGCCGTCCGGGGGCCGGTCCGCGCCTCGCGCCCGGTCCCGGTCCCGGGGTGCCCGACGGCGCTCGCCGGGCTTTCGGGAGCGGGCACTTCCGCGGCCTCCTCCCGCTCCCCGGCGGACGCGTCGCCGGCGGGTGCGGTGTCTCCCACCACCACGGTGTACACGGTGCCCACGGAGAGGTCGCGCCCGTCCACCGATGTGGCCTCCGCACCGAAGACGACCTGGTAGGTGCCGTCCTCGCTGAACTCCCACCGTGTGTCGTCCCGTGCGCCGGCCGGGAGCCGCCGTACGTCCGGCCGTCCGTCCGCGCTGTCGAAGACCGGCTCGGCACCCTCGGCGCCGTACACCTTCAGTTCGCCCGGCCCGTCCACCCCGGTCAGGTACCACCGCACGGTGTCCCCGGCGACCGCCCCCTCGGGCACACCGGTGGTGTCCCAGCCGGGCGCCGAGTCGTCCGGCGCCCCGGCCCGGGCGACCCGCACCAGGTGCGCGGTGTCCGCCGGGTCCAAGGTGAGCACCCCGTCGGCGTAGGCGATCCGGCCCAGGTCACCGGCGTCCGGCGCGCCGTCCGCGGCGGCGGACCCGCCGTGCGCGGTGGCGGCCGCGAGGACCACGGCCACGGCGATCCGCCGCTTCCTGCGCGTGCTGGTCATCGGTTCCTTCCCCCCAGGCACTCGGCGAGTTCTCGCGCGTTGTGCCGCATCATCGATACGTAGTCGTGGATCTTGTCGTCGAAGGAGTCCCCGTAGAGGGTGCAGACGCCGACCCCCTGGTCCTCCGCGACCCGGCGCAGGACGTCGGCGCGGGCGGCCAGGTTGGGCTCCAGGAAGACGGAGGGCACCCGCTTGTCCCGGATGGTGTCGCCGAGCTCCTCGACCTCGGCGGCGCTGGGTTCCTGGTTCGGTACGGGGACGACGAAGCCCACCACCTCCATGCCGTACGCCTTCGCGAGGTAGCCGAAGGCGTCGTGCGTGGTGACGAGTTCGCGGTTCTCCGCCGGCACCGTGGCGAGCGTCCCGGCGACCTCCTGGTCCAGGGCTCGGAGCGTCCTGAGGTACGCGGCGGCGTTCTTCTCGTAGACCGCCCTGCCCTCGGGGTCCGCCCTGATCAGCTCGGCCTCGATCCGGCGGACGTACGCCTCGGCGTTGGCGACGTCCTCCCAGGTGTGCGGGTCGAGGTCACCGTGCACGTGCTTGCCGATCACGGCCTGCGGCAGCACCCACAGCTCGTCACCGGGCGTGCCGAGGAAGGCGTACGGCTCCTCCTCGGGCACCGTCTCCCTGGCCCGGTCGGGGACGGCGAGCACCACGTCGTCGGCGGCGATCCGCCGGGTCTCGCCGCTCTCGTCGTCGGCGCGGACGTACACCTTGCCGGTCTCCGCGTCGAGCGCGACATCGGCGTGCCCGGCGTCGAGCACCTCGGTCCCGGCGGGGGCCTCGGCGTCGTCACCGACGGTGAAGGTGAAGGTGCCGCTGCCGATCTCCTCGCGGTGCCCGTCCAGGGTCTCGGTCCGTCCCTCGACGGTGAGCCGGTAGGTGCCGGGCTCACTGAAGGCCCAGTTGACGTGGGTGTGCGCCTCGGGCGGCAGGGTGAAGGAGTCGGCCCCGGTGAAACCGTCGGAGGAGTCGACGTACACCTGGGGTCTGCCGAGCGTGTCGGTGAGGTAGACCCGCAGTTCGCCGGGGCCCTCCAGCTTCGTGGCCGTCGTACGGACCTGTGAGCCCGCTCCGGCGACCTCGCCCTCCACGGCCCAGCCGAGCCAGAGGACGTCGAGGCCGAGGTCCTCCTGCAGCTCGATCACGGTGCCGCCGTACTCTTCGAGCCGCTCACCCAGCTCGATCTTCGGGACGGACCGGCCGGCGTTGCTGTGGACCATCTTCATGATCCCGGGTTCTTCGAGCAGCAGGCCGTTGCCGAAGACGACATCGGCCCGGGTGACCCCGGCCGCGTCCCCGGGGCTCGGCTCGTACGAGTGGGGGTCGCCGTCGCGCGGCACGATCGAGGTGACGTCGACCCGGTCACCGCCGACGCGGCTGACCAGGTCGGCCAGGACGGCCGTGGTGGTGGAGACCCGCAACGCGGCGTCGGAGCCGCCGCCTTGGAGGCCGGCGCATCCGCTGAGCAGGGCGGCCGTCGCGAGTGACGCGACGGTGAGACGTCCAGGGTGCCCCCGCATGGGGCTCCTCCTTCACTGGGAACAGGGCTGCGCCGCGGGCGGCGGACCGGAGCGTGGCCGGTACCGGTCCGTCGCCCGCGGTGTCTCTCACGGGGTCGTACGCCGGCGTCGTGTGAGGTACACCGCACCGCCGCCCAGCGCCAGGGCGACGGCCGCGACACCGGCGATCACCGCGACCCGGGCACCGGTGGCGGCGAGCGCGCCGGACGCCGGGACATGGCCGCTCCCGGACGACGATCCGCCGGCCGTGCCCGGCGACGCCGTCACCGGGACGATTCCCGGTGCCGTCGCGTCCGGCGGGTCGGACGGGGGAGACGAGGCGGACGAGGGAGCTGGTGAACCGCCCGGTGCCGTGGAGGCGGTCCCCGACGGTGCCGAGGTGGGTGTCCCACCGGGCGTGGTCGTCGGTGTCGCCGTGGGCTCGTCGCCCTCGCCGGGTACGACGGTGGACGGGTCGGTGCCGTCCCCCACCACCCATGCCAGGGTCTCCGTGTCGGACACCTCGGTGCCGTCGGCGAGCGTGGCGCTCAGGGTGAAGGTGGTGCGGTAGACGCCTTCCGCCGCGAAGGCCCACACGGTGTGCCGGTGCGTGGGGACCGACAGGTCGAAACGGTCCGGCAACCCGTCCCCGCTGTGGGCGTGGAGCGTCACCGCGCCGACCGAGCCCTCCGTGAAGACGCTCACCGAACCCGGGCCCCGCACGGCGTCGAGCGAGAAGGTGACCCGTCCGTCGATCTCGGCGCTGCTGAACTGGTCCGTGCTGAAGCCCGGCCAGACGAGACCGTCGACCTGCTGGATGGGCAGCCACCAGACGGCGCCGCCCACGGCCCCGAGGAACGCGTACCCCTCGGTGATCTTCCGGCGGGCCTGCGGCTTCACGTGCAGCACGACCGCGTCCGGCTCGTGCCACTCGTACGCCTGCGCTCCGCCCTCCTTCACCTGGAACCGCAGGTCTTCCCCGTCCGGGCGGGCGGCCAGGTCCAGGTGCCCGTTGTCGATGACGTGCGCGGCCGGAGCCGTGGGCGGCGGGCCGGTGTCCGGCGGGGGAGTGGTGGCTGTGGCCGTGGAGCCGTCACCCGGCAGGACGTCGTCCGGGTCGACGTCGTCACCGACGACCACGGCCAGTGTCTCGGTGTCGGCCGCGCCGGCCCCGCGCACGGTGAAGGTCAGCCGGTAGACACCCTCCGCCGTGAACTGCCAGGTGGGGACGGAGCGTTCACCCTCGCCGGGGAGGGTGAAGGAGCGCGGGACGTCGGCGGCGGTGCCGAGATACGGGATCGCCGGGGCGTTCACGCTGTCCATCTCCGGCGTGTACGAGGCCATGCCGAAATCCCCCGGGCCCTCGAAGCCCGACAGGGTGATCTCGGTGTCGCCGCCCGCCTCGGAGCCGTTCCAGCCCGGCTCCGGAGCGAAGATGTTCGCCGCCTCCCAGCCGTTGAGCTGCCAGCTGTCCAGGGTGGTGGTGCCCAGCGCGGTGGCCAGCGGATCGACGGTGTACTGCAAGGTGGCGGGCCCCGCGTGCAGCACCACCTGGGACGGTTCCCGCACCACGGAAGTGCCGCCGCCGCGGTCGTCGATCTGCAACCGCAGCGCGCCGTCGACCAGGCGGGGCGTGAGGTCGAGTTCGCCTTCGTCCAGGACGACGGCACCGCCGGCGGCGCGGGCGTCCCCGCTGCCGCCGGCGACCAGCCCTGCCGCGCCCAGGAGCACCGCGGCCGCCACGGTCAGCGCCGCGCCGGTGAGAGCGCGTCCGTTGCGCGCCAGGGCCGGTGTCACGGGCTGACGACCACCGTGTACGTCGCGGTGGCGGACTCGGTCACGCCGCCGGCCGTGCCCTGCACCCGGAAGGTGAGCCGGTAGGTACCGGCCTCCTCGAAGGCCCAGTTGGCGTGGTTGTGGGCACCGACGGGGAAGGTACGGGACTTGTAGGAGGTGGTGGCGGTGTCGCTGTCGTACCAGCGGACGCCGCTTCCCGTGTAGACGCTGAAGTCGTCGGTCGCGGCGCCGTCGCGGGTGGCGGACACGAGGCGGTAGCTGACGTTGTCGCCCGTGAAGACGCCGGTGGTGAGGTGCTCGGTGGAGACGCCGGCGAACAGCACGCCGGCGGCGTCCGCCTCGGCCTCGGTGTCCGGCAGCAGCCATATCCGGCTGCCGGAGCCCAGGAAGCCGTAGCCGGGGTTGGTGACCTTGGCGGCGGCCGGCACGGACAGGGTCACGTCCGCGGGTTCGTACTCGGTGCCGCTCTCCTCGTCGTGGACGTGGAGGTGCAGGTCGGCGCCGTCCCACTCGGCGTCGAGGACATCGACGTGACCACTGGTCAGAGTGGTCGCGGCGAAGGCGGAGGTGTTCAGGCCGGCGGTGGCGAGCGCGGCGGCGGTGAGACCGGTGACGGTGAGCAGTCGTCTGTGGGTACGCAAGGGAGAACCCCCTAGGTCATGTTCATGTCCCCTCGGACACAAGAAAAGACGATAATCGTTTTCATCAAGGTCTGGCAATGGCCGCCCGCGAACGCGGGTGGCGTCGGCGGGCCCTCGCGCGGCGACCTGGCGTCCGGGGCGGTGCCCGGGGCACGTGCGAGCCGGAGGCCGACGGGGCGACGGTCCCGACGGCGTCGGTGCGAAAAGGCTTTGACGGGCGGTCGGCCGTTCGCCGATGGTGGGCCCGGTATCCGGTCCGAGGGGGGCACCGGTCGCCGCGCGGGCGGCGGCTGGGCCGTGGCGAGGGAGATGTGGATGATCGTCGTGACGGCCGCTTCGGGGGCTCTCGGACGGCTGGTCGTCGACCAGTTGCTGACCCGGTGCCCCGCCGAACGCGTCGTGGCGGCGGTACGTGATCCCGGCAGGGCTGGAGATCTCGCCGCCCGCGGGGTCCGCGTCCGCGTCGGTGACTACGACGCCCCGGCGACGCTGCGCGACGCGTTCGAGGGAGCCGACCGGCTGCTGCTGATCTCCTCGCCCGAACTGGACCCCGCCCGCCGCGCCGGCCAGCACCGGGCGGCCGTCGACGCGGCCCGCTCGGCCGGCGTCGGTTCGCTCGTCTACACCAGCTTCCTGGGGGCCGGCACCAGGGCCGACGGCGTGACCGCGGCGCACCACGCCACCGAGCGCGCCCTGGCCGCGAGCGGACTGCCCCACACGGTGCTGCGTCACCCCTTCTACAGCGAGGCGTTCCTCGACGAGGGCCTGCGCGCCGCCGTGAGCTCGGGGCGGCTCCCCGACGGCACCGGTGGCCGCGGGCTCAACACCGCCCTCCGCTGCGATCTCGCCGAGGCCGCCGCCCGCGTCCTCACCGAGGACGGCCATCTCGGCCGCGCCTACGACCTCACCGGCGGCCTCTGGACCTTCGGCCGGCTCGCCGAGGTGCTCGGCCGCGTCTCCGGCAGGCCCGTCGTCACCCGGGCGCGGCGCGACCGCGCGCCCGGTGCCCGGGGCTGGCTCGAGGACCAGGTCCGGGCCGGCGCACTGGAACAGCAGACCGACGACCTCCGGAACATCCTCGGGCGCCCGGCCACCACCCTCGACCGGGCCGTCACCGCGATCCTCGCCCCGCCCGTCCCTGACGCGGGCTGACCGCCGCCTGACGGGAGCCGGCGGTCCGGTTCCATGGCGGCCCGGATCATCGACGAGCTGGAACGCGGCATGACGGACGCCGGCCCGGTGATTGATCGCGCGGGCCGGCGGCGCGCGGCGGCCGGGTCGTGGGTGACCATCACCACGGTCCGGTGCGGGTCGGTCACCGCCTGCCGGAGCAGGCCGAGGACGTCCTCGGCCGTGTCCGGGTCGAGGGCGCCGGCCGGCTCGTCCGCGAAGAGCACCTCGGGGCGGGTGATGAGGGCGCGGGCGATCGCCACACGCTGCTGCTGCCCCCCGGAGAGTTCGGACGGGCGGCGGCCGAGCAGTCCGGTGAGCCCCACCGAGGCGGTCACGCCGTGGACCGACGCGTGGTCCGGGGCGGCCCCGGCGAGCCGCAGCGGCAGGGTGATGTTCCGCTCGACGGTGAGCGAGGGCAGCACGTTGAACGCCTGGAACACGAAGCCGATCCGGGTCCGGCGGAACCGGGTGAGCTGCTTCTCGCTCAGCCGGCCGAGGTCCTCGCCGCCGAGCTGGACGGTCCCGCTGGTGGGCCGGTCGAGCCCGGCGGCGCAGTGCAGGAACGTGCTCTTGCCGGAGCCGGAGTAACCCATCACCGCGGTGAAGGCGCCGGCCGCGATACCGGTGCTCACCCGGTCGAGGACGGTGACGGCGGACGAACCGCCGCCGTACGTCCTGGTCACCTGGGTCAGCCGGACGGCCGCCCGCGACGGATCGATGCCGGCGGGATCGCCGGGGAACGGTTCGCGGCGGTGTGTTCCGAGCACGGGCGCGCCCCGGGTTCGGCCGGGCGAGGGGTGGATGACTCCAGTCCACCGGCTCCCGCCGCCCGGAACCTCCGTCCCCGCGTCGAACCGGGCGGTCGGCCCGGCGGAGGAGGCGGGCGGCGGCTTCCGCCGTCCGGAGGAGGCCCCGCGGCGTCCACGGGGTCCTCCGCCCGCGGGCCTCCTCCGCGAGGAGGGGGCCGGGAGGAGGAAGCACGGCCCCCGGACTCAGACCTGGGGAGGTCGGGCACCGGCGAGCGGCACCTTACCGTTGTCCTCATGGAACATTCGGGGTCCCTCGCGGGCCGTCAGGTGCCCGCCGCGGTGACGGACGCCGTCCTCGCGGTCCTGGCGGCGGCGGCATGTCTGGCCCTGCCGGAGGCGATCCCGCCCGGCTCGCACCCCCTGCGGTCCCCGGACCACTGGTGGTTCGTCCTGGTACTGCTGTCGACCCTGCCCCTCGCCGTGCACCGCAAGGCCCCGGTGACGGGCCTGCTGGTGATGGCCGGGGCGTCCGTGACGCTGCAGCACCTGTCCTACATCCCGCAGCTCGCCGGGCCGGACGGCACGTCGATCGGGCCCACCTACCTGGCCGTGGCGACCGCCCTGTTCCTCACCGCCGTACGCCGCGGCCCCCGGGTCACGACGGCGCTGGCCGCCCTGTTCATCCCCGCGAGCGCGGCGGCGGAGGCGGCGATCGCGCCGGCCGGGCACCGGCTCGCCGCACTGCTGACGGATGCCGTACTGCTCCTCGCGGCGTGGGCCCTGGGCCGGCTCTCCCGGGCCCGCACGGCCGTCCGGGACGAGGCGATGCAGCGTGCCGCCGCCCTGGAACGCGAACAGGCCGCCAACGCGCGGGCCGCCGTCATGGAGGAACGCGCCCGGATCGCCCGCGAACTCCACGACATCGTCGCCCACAACGTGAGCCTCATGGTCGTGCAGACCATCGCGGCCGACCGCGTCCAGGACCGCGCCCCCGACAAGGCACACGAACTGCACGCCGCCGTCGAGCAGACGGGCCGGGACACCGTCACCGAACTGCGCCGGCTGCTGGACGTCCTGCGCACCGACGAGGACCCGCGGGAGACACCGTCGAAGGAGCCTCCGCAGCCCACCGTCGACGCCCTGCCCGCCCTCGTCGACGCCGTCCGCGCCACCGGCCTCGACGTCGACTACGAGGTGTCGGGCACCCCGGTGCCGCTGCCCGCGGGCTACCACCTGACCGCGTACCGCGTCGTGCAGGAGGCACTGACCAACACGGTCAAGCACGCGGGCCCGACCCGGGCCCGGGTCCGCCTGCGGTGGGGCGAGGAACCGGAGCGGCTGCACGTGCGCGTCTGCGACGACGGACCGGCCGGCGCCGCCGCGGAGCGCCCGCCGCTGCCCCCCGGCGGCACCGGCCACGGCCTGCTGGGGATGCGGGAGCGGGTCGCCGCGACGGGCGGCACCCTGCACACCGGCCCACGGCCCGGCGGCGGATACTGCGTACACGCCGTCCTGCACCTGCCCGACCACGACGGCATCGCGAACCCCGGAGGAAGTGCGCACCATGCGGCCCATCAGCGTCCTGCTGGCTGACGACCAGCCGATGATCCGGACCGGCTTCCGCTACATCCTGGAGGCGGAGCCGGACATCGAGGTCGTCGGCGAGGCCGCCGACGGCCAGGAGGCCGTCGAGGAGACCCGGCGGCTCACGCCGGACGTGGTCCTCATGGACATCCGCATGCCGCGGATGGACGGCGTCGAGGCGACCCGCCTGATCGCCGAGAGCGGGTCACCGGGCCGGGTCATCATCCTGACCACCTTCGACCTCGACCAGCACGTGGTCGACGCCCTGCGGGCGGGCGCCAGCAGCTTCCTCGTCAAGGACGGCCCGGCGGACTCCCTGGTCGCCGCCATCCGCACGGTGGCCGCCGGCGAGGCCGTGCTCGCGCCCCGCGTCACCAGACGCCTGCTGGACCGCTTCGCGGGGATGCCCTCGCCGGCCGCCCCCTCCGTCCCGCCGCGCCTGGACGTGCTCACCGGCCGCGAGGTGGACGTGCTGCGCACCCTGGCCCGCGGGCTGTCCAACGCGGAGATCGCCGCCGAGCTGGGCATCGGCGAGACGACGGTGAAGACGCACGTCGCCCACATCCTGGAGAAGTTCCACCTGCGCGACCGGGTGCAGGCGGTGATCCTCGCCTACGACTCGGGACTGGTGACACCCCGTACGCGGTGACCGGGCCGGTCCGCCGTCACGCCGCGCGGACCGGCCCCTCGTCCCGGTCCCGCAGGGCGCTCACCGCGTGCCGCGCGAAACGGCGTGCCTCCGGCGTGTCCCCGCTGCGCGGCCACAGCAGACGCAGGGGCAGGCGGGGCCGATCCCGAGGGGACGGTGAGCGTCCCCCTGCGCGACGGAGGGCCGGTGCGCCCGCCGGTCGGCGACGTGGGCGGCGTGTGGACCGGGCGCTGGGAGGCCCGGAAGGCGTCGAGGCGAGCGTCGCGCTCGACCACATCCCGCCCCGCGCGTGTTCACCGAGGCCCCGCTTCCGGCGCTCCGGGCGGGGGCACCCAGCCGGATCGTGAACGTCACCTCCGGCGCGATGACGGCGGCCCAGCCGGTCTTCGACGACGTGGAGGCGCCCGCTACGGCATGTCCGCCACCGGGCGTGCCGAGCCGGCCCACCTCGCGCACACCTTCGATCTGGCCGAACGGCTTCAGGCCACCGGTGTCTCGGTGTTCGCCGCCGATCCCGGGCCCGCCACCACCGGCAACGCGGCGCAGAGGACCGTCGGCATCCTCCCGCCGGCCCTCCGCCCGCGCCGGGAGCAGGTCCGCCAGGGCGTCCGGACGCCCGTGGCCGTCGCCGTACACGCCCCCTCACCGCCGCCGTCGACATGGGCCTCGACGGCCGCACCGGCGTGGTCACCGGTGCAGCCGGGGTGCCGGACGACACCCTGCTCGGCTTCCTCACCCCCCGAGGTGCGGGCGGCCGTGCCCGCCTGGACGGAGAGACTCCTGGCCACGCGGTGAGCGCCCGCGCAGCGCACGGCGGCCGGACGGGGTCCGTACGGCCGCGACGGCCCGCCGGACGGCTACCTGTCCGGGCCGCTCGCGCGCAGCACGGCGCGGGCGGCGGCGCGCAGGGCCGCGACGCCGGTGTCGTCGCCGTGCCCGGCGGACCAGGCGAGCGCGGCGGTGCACGGCGAGAGCCCCCGCACGGTCAGGTAGACGAGCCCGGGGCGGGGGTAGAACTCGCGGGCCGCCGCCGGCAGGAAGGCGATGCCCTGCCCGTTGGCGACCGCCAGCAGCAGGGACTCCATGTCGGTGACGACCGGCCCGTAGCGCACCCGGGTGCCGTCGGGGCGGGGGTTGCCGGTCCAGTGGTTCCACCAGCCGCGCAGCGTGTCACCCGGGATGTCCACGAAGGGCTGGTCGGCGAGGTCCGCCAGGGTGAGCGGTTCCCGGCGCCGGGCGAGGGGGGCGTCCGCGGGAAGGCACACCACCCGTGGCTCGCTGGCGAGTTGCAGGGTGCGGATGCCCGTCGGCAGCGGCGGACGCAGGAACGCGGCGTCCACCTCGCCCGTGACCAGCGCCTCGACCTGGTTGACCAGGTCCAGGGAACGCATCTCGATCTCGCTGTCCGGGTGCCGCCGGCGGAACTCGGTGAGAATCCGCCGTACGTACGGCGTCGCCGCCTCGGCGCCGATGAAGCCGATCCGCAGCCGTCCGCGCACCCGGCGCGACTGGCTCCGTATCACCTCGCCCAGCCGGTCCGCCGCCGCCACCACGGCGCGGGCCTCCGGCAGCAGCGCCTGCCCCGCCGGTGTGAGTTCGACCCGGCGGGTGGAGCGCCGGACCAGGGGGACGCGCATGCGGCGTTCGAGCGCGACGATCTGCCGGCTGAGCGCGGGCTGGCTGATGAACATCCGCCTGGCCGCCCGCCCGAAGTGGAGGTCCCGGGCCAGCGCCAGGAAGAGCCGCAGCTGGTGCACGCTCGGGTCGGCCACCGCGACGGGGCCGCTTCCGGCGGACGGCTCGCCGTTCCCCGGCCCGCTCTCGCCAGGCCCCCCGTACCCGCCTGTCACCACTCCTCCAGCGATCCCCGGTCGCATGTACCTCCACAGTGCCGTGCCGCCGCCCCGTCCCGCAGTCCCCCACAAGCGTGCTCACCACCCCTGATAACCGACCGGGTATCGATGTGCGGTGCGACCGCATCAGTTACCCCTTCAACCGCGCGGCCCCGGCCGGGCACGATGTGTGACATCCCGGACGGCCGCCCTGGGACGCGGTCGCCGGAATGCCCGAAAAGGGGGAACGAGCATGTCCGTACGGAAGGTTCTGGCCATGGCGACGGCCGCGGCGGCACTGATCGTGGGGCCGGCGCTGTCCGGCTCCGCGACGGCCGGGCCGGCGGCGGCGCAGTCGGCGTACGCCCAGCAGGCCCGGGCGGCCGGCCTCACCGGTGCCCAGGCCGCCGAACTGCAGCAGCAGGTCGACAGCTACCTGGCGGCGCACCCGGACGCCCGCCAGGTGTCGGCGAACCGGCTCGCCACCGAGGGCGGGACCGTCACCCTCCCCGCGCCCGGCGACCGCCAGGTCCGCGACCTCGCCTCGCCGGAGGCCGCGGTGGCCTGTGCCGGGGGCCACCTGTGCGTCGTGGACGGCCGCGGCCGTCACTACGACTACTACCGGTGCGGCCGGTACGGCTTCGACGGCATCGGCGACGGCACCTTCAACAACAACCAGACGACCGGCACCGTCGCCCGGTTCTACAACTCCGACGGCAGCCTGCGCTGGTCGAACCGCGCCAAGGACACCGGCACCGCGTCCTGGACGCCGGTGCACTACATCCAGCCCTGCTGATCCCGCCCCCTCGTGTTCGCGGCCCCGCGAAGGGCCGCGAATCGGGGTAGAGGGTCCCCATGACAGAAGTGGTGCAGGCGGGACTGTGGGGACTGGTGGCCGGATCGGCGCTCTTGCTGGGCGCCGCGGTGGGATTCGGGGTACGGGTCCCGCCGAAGGTGATCGCGACCGTGATGGCGTTCGGCGCCGGGGTGCTGCTGTCCGCGGTCAGCTTCGAACTGGTCGGGGAGGCGTACGACCAGGCCGGGCTGGCCCCCGCGGCCGTCGGCACCCTGGCCGGGGCCGTGCTGTACACCGGGGGCAACCTGTGGCTGGCCCGGCGCGGCGCCCGGCACCGCAAGCGCTCCGGGCACCGCCGGGACCGGGCCCAGCCCTCCGAGGCGCAGCAGGGCGGCTCCGGGGCGGCGCTCGCGCTGGGCGCGCTGCTCGACGGCGTACCGGAGTCCGCGGTGATCGGGGTGAGCCTGCTCGACGGCGGGGCGGTCAGCCTGGTCACCGTCGCCGCCGTCTTCATCAGCAACGTGCCGGAGGGGCTGTCCAGCTCCGCGGGCATGCGCGCGGCCGGCCGCGGCAAGGGGTACGTCTTCGGGGTGTGGGGCGCGATCGCCGCCGCGAGCACCGTGTCGGCGGTGCTCGGTTACACGGTCGTCGGCGGGTTCTCCCCGGCCGTGATCGCCGCCGTCACCGCGGTCGCCGCCGGCGCGATCCTCGCGATGGTCGCCGACACGATGATCCCGGAGGCCTTCGAGGACGCCCACCTGGCCATCGGACTGGTCACGGTGAGCGGGTTCCTCGTCTCGTTCGCCCTCTCGCACGCCTGAGGCGTCAGACGAGCGCCACCGGGGCGCCGGTCCGGGCGGCGACCTCCTCGGCGGTGACCCCGGGGGCGGTCTCCACCAGGACCAGGCCGTCACCGGTGACGTCGAGGACGCCGAGGTCGGTGATGATCCGGTGGACGCACCGCTCACCGGTCAGCGGCAGCGCGCACTCCTCGACGATCTTCGGGGTGCCGTCCTTCGCGGTGTGCTCGGTGAGGACGATGACCCGGCGGGCGCCGTGCACCAGGTCCATGGCCCCGCCCATGCCCTTGACCATCTTCCCCGGGATCATCCAGTTGGCCAGGTCGCCGCGGGCGGAGACCTGCATGGCGCCGAGCACGGCGGTGTCGATGTGGCCGCCGCGGATCATGCCGAAGGAGAGCGCCGAGTCGAAGAACGCGGCGCCCGGCAGCACGGTCACCGTCTCCTTGCCCGCGTTGATGAGGTCGGGATCGACCTCGTCCTCGTACGGGTAGGGGCCGGTGCCGAGGATGCCGTTCTCGGAGTGCAGGACGACGGACACGCCGGGCGGGAGGTGCCCGGGGATCAGGGTGGGCAGACCGATGCCGAGGTTGACGTAGGAGCCGTCGGTCAGTTCCCGGGCGGCGCGGGCCGCCATCTGGTCACGGGTCCAGCTCATGCGCGTACGGTCCTCTTCTCGATGCTCTTGCCGGCGGCCTGGGCGGGGGTCAGCGGCACCACCCGCTGGACGTAGACGCCGGGCAGGTGGACCTCCTCGGGGCGCAGCTCGCCGGGTTCGACGAGTTCCTCGACCTCGGCGACGGTGACCCGGCCCGCCATCGCGGCGAGCGGGTTGAAGTTGGCGGCGGCGCGGCGGAAGACGAGGTTGCCGTGGCGGTCGCCGCGCCACGCCCGCACCAGGGCGAAGTCGGTGGTGATGCCGTGTTCGAGGACGTAGGTACGGCCGTCGAAGCGACGGGTCTCCTTGGGCGGGGAGGCGACGGCGACCGTGCCTCCCCCGGGGTCGTAGCGCCAGGGCAGGCCGCCCTCGGCGACCTGGGTGCCGACGCCGGCCGGGGTGTAGAAGGCGGGAATGCCCGCGCCGCCGGCCCGCAGCCGTTCGGCGAGGGTGCCCTGCGGGGTCAGCTCGACCTCCAGTTCACCGCCGAGGTACTGGCGGGCGAACTCCTTGTTCTCGCCGACGTAGGAGCCCGTGACCCGGGAGATCCGGCCGGCGGCGAGCAGGACGCCGAGGCCGTGGCCGTCCGTGCCGCAGTTGTTGGACACGACCTTCAGGCCGGTGGTGCCCCGCTCGTACAGGGCGTCGATGAGGACGGCCGGGATGCCGGAGAGGCCGAAGCCCCCGACGGCGAGCGAGGCGCCGTCGGGGATGTCGGCGACCGCCTCGGCGGCACGGCCGCGGACCTTGTTCACGGACGGGGGTTCCTTTCGAGCAGGGCGTCGGAGACGGACTTGACGCCGCCGTGTGCGGTGAGGCCGCCGTCGACGGGGATCTCGGCGCCGGTGATGAACGACGCCTCGTCCGACAGCAGGAAGAGGACCAGCGGGGTGACCTCGTCGACGGTGCCGGTGCGGCCGAGCGGGGTCTCGCGGAGGTTGGCCTCGCGGAAGGCGGGGGCGGCGGAGGCGGTCATCTCGGTCTCGATGTAGCCCGGGTGGACGGTGTTGACGCGGATGCCGCGCGGGCCGAGTTCCAGCGCGGCGGTCTTCGACAGGCCCCGCAGGCCCCACTTGCTCGCGGTGTAGGCGACCGGGTAGTGCGCGGTGAGCGCGGCGGAGGAGCCGACGTTGACGATCGAGGAGCCGGGCGGCATCAGCGGGCCGAGGTGCTGGATGCCGAGGAGGGGGCCGGTGACGTTGACCGAGTGGACCCGTTCGAAGTCCGCGGGCCGTACGTCGCCGAGCCGGGCGCGCCAGGTGACGCCCGCGTTGTTCACCAGGCCGTGCACCTGTCCGTGGGTGGCCCGCAGTTCGGCGGCGAGGGCCGCCCAGTCGTCCTCGCTGGTGACGTCGAGCCGGCGGACCTCACCGGCGGGGGCCACGTCGGTGGCGACGACGTGGGCGCCCGCGCGGGCGAGCGCCGCGGCCTCGGCGGCGCCCTGGCCGCGCGCGGCGCCGGTGACGACGACGACCCGGCCCGCGAGCCCCGTCACGGCCGGTTCCGGGTGCGGCGGCGGCCGGCCGGCAGCGGCACCGGCGCCACCCCGGGGACGACGGTGTTGGTGAGCGTGCCGATCCCCTCGACGGTGAGGGACACCGTGTCGCCGGGCTTCAGCGGCGGCGGGTCCTGCGCGCCGCGCCGGCCCCACAGTTCGGCGAGGCAGCCGCCGTTGCCGCAGGTGCCCGAGCCGAGCACGTCACCGGGGACGACCCGGGTGCCGCGTGAGGCGTAGGCGGTCATCTCCTCGAAGGTCCAGCTCATGTTCGAGAGCAGGTCCTCGCCGACCTTCATGCCGTTGACCTCGGCGGTCAGGGCCAGGCGCAGGAAGCCGTCGGCGTCCCGGTGGGGCTCCAGTTCGTCGGCGGTGACGAGGTACGGACCGAGGGTGGTGGCGGTGTCCTTGCCCTTGCAGGGGCCGAGGCCGACCTTCATCTCCGCGCTCTGCAGGTCGCGGGCGGACCAGTCGTTGAACACCGTGTAGCCGACGATCCGGTCGCGGGCCTGCCCGGGGGTGAGGTCGGCGCCCTCCCGGCCGATCACCGCGCCCACCTCCAGTTCGAAGTCGAGCGCGGCCGAGCCGGGCGGCACCGGGATGCCGTCGCCGTGGCCGTAGAGGGCGTGCGGGTTGGTGAAGTAGAAGGTCGGCGCCGCGTACCACTGCTCGGGCACCCCGGACGTCCCGTCGACCGAGCGGCGTACTCCCTCGACGTGTTCCTCGAAGGTGACGAAGTCCCGTACGGACGGGGGCCGCAGGGGCGGGAGCAGGCGTACGTCGGTGACGTGCGGGCCGGGCGGGACGTCCAGGGCGGCCCGGCCGGCGGCGAGCAGACCGGGCAGGCCGTCGGTCTCGGCGAGCAGCGCGGTGAGCGAGGTGACACCGGGCAGCGGGTAGAGGGTGCCGTCGTCCTCCACGACGGCCACCCGGGGGCGGTGCCGGTGTTCATAGGCGGCGAAACGCATGGTGCGGCTCCAGGACGGGACGGGCGGATCAGACCGGGGGCGCGACGAAGACGCCGCGGTCGGGGTCGTTGAAGGACTCCTTGGCGACCAGCTCGTTCATCGGGTTGGCGGTGCCCCACTGGTCGGTGACCTCCGGCTGGGAGAAGTCGTAGACGTGGGGGTGCCAGGTGTCCTCGTCCAGGCACTCCAGCTCGGTGGTGTACTCCACCGTGTTGCCGTGCGGGTCGAGGAAGTAGGTGAACGTGTTGTCCCCGGCCATGTGCCGGCCCGGACCCCAGATCTTGCGGACGCCGGCGCGCATCACCCGGCCCGAGCCGCGCATGTACTCGTCCAGGCCGCGCATCTCGAAGGAGACGTGGTGCAGGGCGGTGTGCGGGCCCTGCGCGATGGCCATCGAGTGGTGCTGGTTGCTGATCCGCATGAAGTGCATGACCTCGCCCATGTGCGGGGAGGACAGCGTGTCCGACAGGGCGAAGCCGAGGTGGCGCTCGTACCACTCACGGGTGCGGTTCAGGTCGGGGGAGTTGAGGACGACGTGCGACAGCTTGACCGGGATCGCCTCCTTCTCCTCGATCTTGCGGTGCCGGCGCACCTCCACGTCGGCGGAGACCTCGATGGTGCGGCCGTCGACGTCGAAGAACCGGAAGCCGTAGCCGCCGCCGGGGGTGGCGACCGTGCCCGGACGGGTGATGAGCTGCACGCCGCCCGCGAGGAGCCGCTCGGCGAGCGTGTCGACGTCGGCGGCGGACGCGGCCCCGTAGGAGACCAGGTCGAGGCGCTTCTCCTCGGCCTTGCGCAGCCGGATCACGTACTGCTCCGGGGAGCCCTCGGCGGCCAGGAAGGAGATGCCGGAGTCCTCGGCGACCTTGGTCAGGCCCCAGACGCCGGCGTAGAAGTCGAGCTGCTTGTCGTAGTCGGGCACCGCGAGGTCGACGTGGCGCAGATGGGTGAGCAGACGCATGGGTCAGTCCTTCCGGAGGAGGGCGGCGGCGGTGCCGCCGCGTACGGCGTCGAAGTCGGCCTCGGGCAGCCGGGCGGCGCGCAGGGCGCCCAGCGGGTCCTCGGTGCCCATGTCGAACGGGAAGTCCGAGCCGAGCAGGACCCGGTCGGCGCCGGCCACCCGGATCAGCTCCCCGAGGACGTGCGGGTCGTGGACGAGCGAGTCGAAGTACAGCCGCTTCAGATAGCTGCTCGGCAGGTGCGCGCAGCCGGCGCCCGCGTCGGAGCGGGCCGACCAGGCGTGGTCGGAGCGGCCGATGTGGGTGGGCAGGTAGCCGCCGCCGTGCGCGGCGATCACCTTCAGGCCGGGGTGGCGGTCGAGGACGCCCGAGAAGATCAGGTGGGAGAGCGCGACGGCGTTCTCGGCGGGCTGCCCGACGGTGTTGGACAGATACCACTGGTCCAGGCGCTCGTCCAGGGTGCAGCCGAAGGGGTGCAGGAAGAGCAGCGCGCCGGTCTCCTCCGCCCG
This sequence comes from Streptomyces daghestanicus, assembly GCF_020521275.1. Taxonomy (NCBI): domain Bacteria; kingdom Bacillati; phylum Actinomycetota; class Actinomycetes; order Kitasatosporales; family Streptomycetaceae; genus Streptomyces; species Streptomyces daghestanicus. The sequence goes on from NZ_BNDX01000018.1 coordinate 29,789, forward strand.
CGCCCAGAAGGGCTCGTAGGCCGGGTCGGACAGCTCCCGGCCGGGGGCGTGGCTGGAGATCTCCACCCCGAGCAGACCCTGTTCCAGGGCGTGGCCGAGGGCGCGCACCGCGAGGTCCGGGTGCTGGAGCGGCACCAGACCGAGACCCCGCAGCCGCTCCGGGGCGGCCGCACAGTGCGCCGCCGTCGCCTCGTTCGCCAGGCGGTACACCTTCTCTGCGGTGTCCTCGTCCGTCCAGTAGTGGTAGTGCGAGGGGGAGGGGCTGACCAGTTGGACGTCCACGCCCTGGGCGTCCATCGCGGCGAGCCGCACGGAGACGTCCGTCAGCCGCGGGACGCGCTCGCGGACCATGGGGCCGCTGACGGCCAGGGCGGCGGGGCCGTTGCGCCGCGCGTCCAGCGCGCGGGCCTCGGCGTGTCCGGGCAGCCCCTCGACCAGGGCGTCCACCTCGGGCAGCAGGACGTGCGCGTGCACGTCCACGGTCGGCGTGGTCACGGCTGCTCCCTCAGCAGGGTCATGGTGCGGGCCATCAGGCCCGGTACGTCGGCGTCGCGCACCCCGTCGAGCTGCCACTGCCCGATCTGCACGGACGCCTCGACGACCGGGCGGACCCGGGTGATCCGGCGCTCGTGGTACGCCTGGAACAGCGCGTCGTCCCAGGTGCCGGAGGAGGTGAGCAGCTCGGCCAGCACGAGCGCGTCCTCCATCGACAGGGCGGCGCCCTGCGCGAGGGTGGGCGGGCAGCAGTGGGCGGCGTCACCGGCGAGGACGACCCGGCCGCGGTGCCAGGACCCCTCGACCAGCATCCGGTCGAACCAGGTGTAGTTGACCCGCGCGGCGTCGGTGATGTGCGCGGTGATCTCCGGCCAGTGGCCGCCGTAGTGCCGGGTCAGGCGGCGCATCTCGTCGGCGTAGGTGTCCGGTGGGATGGCCGCCCGATCGCGGTTGCCCTCGACGACGTACGCGTAGATGCTGTCCTCGCCGGTGGGGCAGTACCCGGCGATGTACGCCGGGCCGCCGTAGGCCAGGTCGGTGCGGGTGACGCCCGCCGGGCGGGGCGTGGCGACGCGCCAGATGGCCATGCCGGTCGGTTCGGGCTCGGTGGTGATGCCGATCGCGGCGCGGGTGGCGGAGCCGAGGCCGTCGGCGGCGACGACGAGGTCGTAGCGGCCCTCGGTGCCGTCGGAGAAGCGGACGGAGACACCGTCGGCGTCCTGGTCGAAGGTCTCGGCGGTGGTGCCGAGCCGGACCGAGGCGCCGGAGGCGCGGACCGCGTCGATGAGGATCTGCTGGAGCCGGGGGCGCTGCATGCCGACGGTGGCGGGCAGGTCGTCGCCGCCGGTGCGCAGGTCGTCCTGGACGTGCAGCACTGTGCCGTCGGGGGCGGTGATGCCGACCGAGCCGAAACCGTAACCGGACGCCTCCACCTGCTCCCACACGCCCAGTTCGCGCAGCACGCGCAGGGCGTTGCCCTGGAGGGTGATGCCGGAGCCGCGGGTGGCGTTCCAGTCGTCCTTGGCCTCGATCAGGTCCACGGCGATCCCGGCGCGGCGCAGCAGGATCGTCACGGCGTTGCCGGCGGCGCCGCCGCCGACGACGAGGACCGTGCGGTCTCTGTTCATGGGGGAACTCCCTTGTTCCGGTGCCTGTGGTGGCTTACTTGACGGCGATCGGGTTGACCGGTGAGCCGACCGCACCGGTGATGGGCAGCGGAGCGGCGGTGAGCGAGAAGTCGTACACGCCGTCGGCCGCGCAGTCCTCGGCGAGCGCGTCCGGGTCCCACATCTCGCCGATCAGCAGGCCCATGGTGGGGATGGCGACCTGGTGCAGGGGCTGGAAGGCGTGCTCGAACTCGTTGGGCCGGACCTCGAAGCCCCAGGTGTCGGTGGCGATCGCGGCGATCTCGGTGCGGTGCAGCCAGCCCGCCGAGGTGAACGACAGTCCGGGCGCGGGCCCGCCCGCATACTCGCCCCAGCCCTCGCGGCGGACCCGGGTGAGCTGGCCGGTCCGTACGACGACGAGGTCCCCGCGGCCGACCGCCACCCCGTGCGCCTCGGCGGTCGCCGTCAGGTGCTCCTCGGTGATGGCGAACCCGTCGGGCAGCTCGCCGTCGGTGCCGATCACCCGGCCGACGTCGAGGAGCACCCCGCGCCCGGCGACGTACGGGGCCATGTGCTCGATGCCGGTCACCAGGTCGCCGTCGGAGGTGACGACCTTCTCCGCCGGGCGCCCGTTCCACGCCTTGCCGTGGTCGAAGATGTGCCCGAGCCCGTCCCACTGGGTGGAGCACTGCAACGGCATCGCGATCACGTCGTCGGCGCCGCCGATGCCGTGCGGGAAACCCTGGTTGCCGAGGGCGGCGTCGGTGCCGGTGTCCAGCATGGTGTGCACCGGGTTGGTCCGCCGCCGCCAGCCCTTCTGCGGGCCGTCCATGTCGAAGCGCTGGGACAGGGAGAAGCTCACTCCCCGCCGGACCAGCGCGGCGGCCTCCCGGCGCTTGGCCGCGTCCAGGAAGTTGAGGGTGCCGAGCACGTCGTCGGCGCCCCAGCGGCCCCAGTTGGAGTACGCCTTCGCGGCCTCTGCTATCGACCCCTCGGGGTCGGTGCGGTCGAGGGTCATGAGGCGTCCTGCGCGACACAGCGGGTGCGCTGGCTGCCGAGGCCGGTGATGGAGGCGTCCATCACGTCGCCGTCGCGCAGCAGCCGGCCCCAGTGCATGCCGTTGCCGGCGGGGGAGCCGGTGAGCACCAGGTCGCCGGGGAGCAGCCGGGCGGACTGCGAGGCGTAGGACACCATGCGGGCCAGCGAGAAGATCATGTCCTTCGTCGACTCGTCCTGCATGGTCTCGCCGTTCAGCTTCAGCACGAGCCGCAGGTCGCCGGGGTCCGCGAGCGAGCCGGCCGGCACGATCCAGGGGCCGAGCGGGGTGAAGCCGGGGGCGTTCTTGCTGCGCAGCCAGTCGGTGCCGATCTGCGGCATGTCCCGGCGGAAGACGGTGGCCCGGTCGGTCAGGTCGTTGGCGATGGTGTACCCGGCGACGTACGACAGGGCCTCCTCCACCGGCACCCGGTACGCGGGCCGCCCGATGACCGCCGCCAGCTCCAGCTCCCAGTCCGGCTTCTCGGCCCAGGCGGGCAGGGTGACGTCGTCGTAGGGGCCGGTGACCGCGCTCGGCAGGCCGATGAAGACGTACGGGAGGTCCTCGGCCGCCCGCCGGTCCATCAGCTCGGCGGCCTCCGCGCGCCGCTCGGCCTCGGGCCGCTCGTCCCCGGGGGCGCGGTGCGCCACGTGCAGGTCGATCACGTGCTGCCGGTAGTTCGCCCCGGACTGGAACACCTGGCGCGGCTCGACCGGCGCGTGCACCCGGAACTCCGCGAGCGGCCTGCGGACCGCGTCGCCGTCCCCGGCCAGCGCCCGCAGCCGCTCCAGCGCCGTGTCCCAGCGCTCCAGCAGGTCCCGGACGGTCAGCCGCTCGTCGCCGAAGGCGGCGCGCAGGTCCAGCACCTGCCCGTCCGGGGTGACGAGGGCGGGGAAGGCCGGGCCGTCCGGCGCCGACAGCGTGCCGAGCGCGAAGGGGCCGGCGAACAGCGCGGACGAGGGTTCAGGTTTCACGGGCATGTCCTCCTGATTGCGGTGGGACTAATCTGGACCCGCCCGCCACGATCAGGGAAATAGATTGTGTGGATAGCAGTCATCCACCTGATGGATTACCGCTGGTCGGAGCCTCACAGCAAGGGGAAGCCCGGTGAACCTGGCCCGTCTCGACCTCAACCTCGTCGTCGCCCTGCGCGCCCTGCTGGAGGAACGCAACGTCACCCGCGCCGGACAGCGCGTCGGGCTCAGCCAGCCCGCGATGAGCGCAGCCCTGGCCCGGCTGCGCCGCCACTTCGACGACGACCTGCTCGCACGCGTCGGCGGCCACTACGAACTCACCGCCCTCGGGCAGGTCCTGCTCGACCGCACCTCCACCGCCTACGACGTCCTGGAACGCCTCTTCGCCAGCCAGGCCGACTTCGACCCGGCCGGGGAGACCCGCGAGTTCAAGCTGATCGCCTCCGACTACGCCGTCGCCGTCTTCGGCACCGAACTCGCCCGTGTCGTCCACGAGGAGGGCCCCGGCATCCGGCTCCGCTTCACCCAGACCCCGCCCGGCGTCACCGACGACACCGCGACCACGCTCAGCGCCTGCGACGGCCTGCTCATGCCGCACGGCGTGATCAGCGACTTCCCCGCCACCGACCTCTACGAGGACCGCTGGGTCTTCCTCGTCGCCGACGACCACCCCGGCGTCGGCGAACGGCTCACCCGCGACGACCTCTCCCGTCTGCCCTGGGTCACCTACCAGCGCACCTACGACGCCCCGGCGGTACGCCAGCTCGGCATGCTCGGCGTGGAACCGCGGGCCGAAGTCTCCGTCGACAGCTTCCAGTTGCTGCCCCTGCTGGTGGCCGGCACCCGCCGCGTCGCCCTGGTGCAGGCCCGCCTCGCCCGGCTGCTGGCGCCGCTCGCGCCGGTGCGGACCGTGGAGCCGCCGTACGAGGCGGTGCCGCTGCGCGAGGCGCTGTGGTGGCACCCGGTGCACACCCACGACGCGGCCCACATCTGGCTGCGGGAGACGGCGGCACGGGTCGGCCGGCGGCTGGCCGGCGGATGATCCACCGGGCGTGTCCCAGGTGTTCCGGGACAGTCATGTGAGCGGTAACATCGCCGCTCGCCGCCCTGTCCCGCGGCCGCCCCCGGCAGAAGGACCGTACGGATGACGAACCGGCGCACCTGGCCCCTCGACACACCCGGCATCGCCTACGGAGGCGACTACAACCCCGAACAGTGGCCCCTGGACGTCCAGGTGGAGGACATCGAGCTGATGCGCGAGGCGGGCGTCAGCCTGCTCAGCGTCGCCATCTTCTCCTGGGCCCGGCTCGAACCCCGCGAGGGCGTCCACGACTTCGGCTGGCTCGACGCGGTGCTGGACCGGCTGCACGCGGCCGGCATCCGCGTCGCCCTCGCCACCGCCACGGCCTCGCCGCCGCCCTGGCTGACCCGGAAGCACCCCGAGATCCTGCCCCGCACCGCCGACGGCACGGTGCTGCACCAGGGCGCCCGGCAGTCGTACGCCATCGCCTCACCCGTCTTCCGCCGCTACGCCCTGCGGATGACCCGCACCCTGGCCGAGCGGTACGCCGGCCATCCGGCGCTCGCGCTGTGGCACGTGGACAACGAACTGGGCTGCCATGTGCCGCACGACTTCTCCGACGCCTCCGCCGCCGCGTTCCGCACCTGGCTGCGCGAGCGCTACGGCACCGTCGACGCCCTCAACGCGGCCTGGGGCACGGCCTTCTGGTCCCAGCGCTACGACAGCTTCGACGAGGTCCTGCCGCCGCTGGCCGCGCCCACGTTCGTCAACCCCACCCAGCGGCTCGACTTCGCCCGGTTCTCCTCCGACGAGCACCTGGCCCACTACCGGGCCCTGCGCGACGTGCTGCGCGAGGTCACCCCGGACGTGCCCGCCACCACCAACTTCATGATGAACACCCGCAACAAGTGGATCGACTACTTCTCCTGGTCGGCCGAGACGGACGTGATCGCCAACGACCACTACCTGATCGCCGCCGACCCCGAGGCCCACGTCGAACTCGCCCTCTCCGCCGACCTCAGCCGCGGCGTCGCGGGCGGCGCCCCCTGGATGCTCATGGAGCACTCCACCTCCGCGGTCAACTGGCAGCCCCGCAACCGGCCGAAGCACCCCGGCGAGATGCTCCGCAACTCCCTCGCCCATGTCGCGCGCGGCGCCGACGCGGTGATGTTCTTCCAGTGGCGGCAGTCCCTCGCCGGCGCGGAGAAGTACCACTCGGCCATGGTCCCGCACGCCGGCCGGGACACCGACGTGTTCCGCTCCACCGTCGCGCTCGGCCGGTCCCTCCGGGCACTGGCGGAGGTGCGGGGCAGCCGGGTCCGCGCCGACGTGGCGCTGGTCCTCGACTATCCCTCCTGGTGGGCCGCCGAACAGGACGCCCACCCCACCGAGGCCCTCGACTACCAGGCCGAACTGCTGCGCTGGTACCGGGCCCTGTGGAAGCTGGGCGTCACCGCCGACGTCGTCCCCGCCGACGCGGACCTCGGCGCCTACCGCGCGGTGCTCGCCCCGACCCTCTACAGCGTCACGGACGCCGTGGCCGCCCGGATCGCCGGCGCGGCCACCGCCGGGACCTCGGTCCTGCTGACCTTCTTCAGCGGCATCGTCGACGAGCACGACCACGTACGTCCCGGCGGGTACCCGGGCGCGTTCCGGGAACTCCTCGGGGTGCGCAGCGAGGAGTTCTGGCCGTTCCTGGAGGGCGAGGCGTATCCGCTCGACGACGGTTCCACGGCCGACCTGTGGGGCGAGAAGACCCGCCTGGAGGGCGCCGAGGCGGTCCGGGTCTGGGCCGGCGGGCCGCTGGCCGGGCGCCCCGCCGTGACCCGCCGCACGGTGGGCCGCGGCGCCGCCTGGTACGTCGCCGCCCGGCCCGACGAGCGGGGCGTGGACCGGTTGGTGCGGGCGCTGCTGGACGAGGCGGGTGTCACCCCCGAAGTGCCCGGCCTGCCCGCCGGGGTCGAGGCGGTCCGCCGCCACCGGGCGGACGGCACCCGCTACCTCTTCCTCCTGAACCACACCGGCGAGGACGTCGAGGTCCCGGCCCACGGGCGGGAACTCCTCCACGACCGGGCGGTGACCGGCGCGGTCGGCCTGCCGGCCCACGGGTCCGCCGTCGTACGGGAGGAACGGCCGGCGTGACCGCCGGTGCGCGGCCGGAGCGGCGGCCGGGCGGGTGGCGTCGCGGGACCCCGGTGACGGCTGGTCCGGCGGGTCCCGGAGCCCCCGGACGACGGCCGGTCCGGGGCGGCCGAGGACCCTGGATGACCGCCGGTCCGGTGGCATCCCGAGGGGTACGGCGTGCCGGGGCGGCCGGGCGGCATATCCGATATATCACTGTCGGGTGTTCTGCCCCCGAGCCGTCCCCGCCGGCCCCGCCCCTTCGGGCGGGCCCGGATGACCGCGCTCGTCCTGTGCCACTTCGCGCTCGCGCTGTGCGCCGCGCCGCTGGTGCGCTGGTGCGGCTCCCGCGCCTTCCTGGTGCTCGCCCTGCCGCCGCTGGCCGCCGCGGTCTGGGCGGCCGGGCGGTGGAGCACGGTGGCCGCCGGCGGCGCCGACACGACCGTGTGGACCTGGCTGCCCGACTACCGCGTGGACTGGGCGCTGCGCCTGGACGCCCTCGCCGAACTGATGGTGCTGCTCGCCGCCGGTGTCGGCACCCTCGTCCTCGTCTACTGCGTCTCCTACTTCGACGCCCGCTCGCCCCAGCTCGGCCGGTTCGCGGGCAGCCTGCTCGCCTTCGCCGGGGCGATGCTCGGACTGGTCCTCGCCGACGACCTGATCCTGCTGTACATCTTCTGGGAACTGACCACCGTCTTCTCCTACCTGCTGATCGGCCAGACCAGCGACCGCAAACGCAACCGGCGCAGCGCCCTCCAGGCCCTCACCGTCACCACCCTCGGCGGCCTCACCATGCTGGTCGGGTTCCTGCTCCTCGGCCACGAGGCGGGCACCTTCCGGATCTCGGCGATCCTCGCCGACCCCCCGCCCCCCTCCGGCGCGCTCTCCGCGGCCGTCGTGCTGATCCTCGTCGGCGCCCTGTCCAAGTCCGCGATCTGGCCGTTCAGCCTGTGGCTGCCCAACGCGATGGCCGCGCCCACCCCGGTCAGCGCCTATCTGCACGCCGCCGCGATGGTGAAGGCCGGCGTCTACCTCATCGCCCGGCTCGCCCCGGCCTTCGCGGAGGTCACGCCCTGGCGGCCGCTGCTGCTGGTCCTCGGCTCCGCGACGATGCTGCTCGGCGGCTGGCGGGCGCTGCGCCTGCACGACCTCAAGCTGGTCCTCGCCCACGGCACCGTCAGCCAGCTCGGCTTCCTCACCGTCCTCACCGGCGCGGGCCGGCACGACACCGGCCTCGCCGCCGTCGCGATGATCCTCGGCCACGCCCTGTTCAAGGCGCCGCTGTTCCTCGTCACCGGCATCGTCGACCACGCCACCGGCACCCGTGACCTGCGGCGCCTGTCCGGGCTCGGGCGGCGGCTGCCCGCGGTGTGCGCGGTCGCCGTCGTGGCCGGGCTCTCCATGGCCGCCGTACCGCCGCTGCTCGGGTTCACCGCGAAGGAGGCCGCGTTCCAGGCGCTGCTCGACGGGGACACCGCCGACCGGTGGGCGCTCGCCGCGACCGTCGCCGGCTCGGCGCTGACCACCGCGTACACCCTGCGCTACCTGTGGGGCGCCTTCGCCCGCAAGCCCGGCGTGCCCGGCACGCGCGCCCACCCCGTCCGCCCCGCCTTCCTCGCCCCGCCCGCCGTCCTCGCCCTCGCCTGCCTGGTCCTCGGACCCGGCACGGGGTGGCTGCGAGGACTGTTCGGCACATACGCCGCCCAGTTCCCCGCGCCCGCGCACCCGTACCACCTCGCGCTCTGGCACGGCGCCGGCCCCGCGTTCTGGCTGTCCTGCGCCGCCTGGGCGGGCGGCGTCCTGCTCTTCCTCGCCGCCGCTCCCGTACTGCGCCTCGGCGAGCGGCTCGCGTGGCGCTCCGCCGACCGGTACTTCGGCCGGCTGCTGCTCGGCCTGGAACGCACCGCCCTGCAATGCACCGGCTTCGTGCAGCGCGGCTCCCTGTCGGTGTACCTGGTGACCACCCTCAGCGTGGTGCTGGCCGGGCAGATCGCCGTCCTCGCCGTCGACGCGCCCTGGGGCGGGGTCCCCGCCCCGCGCGTCTGGGACACCCCGGCCCAGGCCGGGATCGGGCTGATGACGTGCGCCGTCGCCCTGCTCTGCCTGGGGGTGCGGCGCCGGATGAAGGCGGTCGTCCTCGCCGGACTGACCGGGTACGGCACCGCCCTGCTGTTCGTCCTCCAGGGCGCCCCCGACCTCGCCCTCACCCAGTTCTGCGTCGAGACCGTCTCGATGATCGTCTTCGTGCTGGTGCTGCGCCGGATGCCCGTGCTCTTCGAGGAGAACTTCGTCCCGCTGCGGCGCCTGCTGCGGATGCCGGTGGCGCTGGCCGGCGGCGGCGCCGCCGCCCTCGTCGTCTGGATCATGGCAGGGCACCGGCGGGGCGACGGTTCCGCCGGGGCCGCCATGGTGCAGGAGGTCGCCCACCACGGCCTGAAGGACGTCGTCGCCACCATCCTGGTCGACCTGCGGGCCTGGGACACCATGGGGGAGTCCGCCGTCCTGGCGGTCGCCGCGGTCGGCGTGACCAGCCTGATCTACCTGCACCGCCGCACCGACGCCGCCGGCCCGCCGGTCCTGCCGCTGCCCGGCGACCACCCCGAGGCCGCCCTGCGCACCGACGGCAGCGTGGCCTCGGGCGCCCTCGCGGGCCTGCCCAGCGGTGACGAGGGCGCACCGGAGCGGACCTGGCTCGCGGCCGGCTCCACCCTCGCGCCCGAGCGCCGCTCCATCGTCCTCGAAGTGGTGGCCCGCCTCATCTACCACCCGATCCTCGTCCTCTCCGTCTACCTGCTGATGTGCGCGGAGAACCTGCCGGGCGGCGGCTTCGTCGCCGGTCTGGTCGCCGGGGTCGCCTTCATCACCCGCTACCTCGCCGGCGGCCGGCACGAACTCGCCGACGCCGCGCCGTTCGCCCCCGGCCTCTTCACCGGCCTCGGCCTGTTCCTGTCCACCGGCGTGGCCCTCGGCGGCCTCGCCGAGGGCACCGTGCTGCACGGCTGGACCTGGCACGGCCGCCTCCCGGTGTGGGGCGACGCCCACCTGTCCACGGCCGTCCTCTTCGACTGCGGCGTCTACCTGCTCGTCCTCGGCGTGGTCCTCGACATCGTGCGCGCCCTGGGCGCCCGCATCGACCGGCACATCGAACGGGCGGCGGCCCTGCGGGCGCAGGGGCGGGGGGCGGAGCCGGCATGACCGTCAGCCTGTCCCTGCTGGTGACCGCGGCGGTGCTCAGCGCCGCCGGGGGTGTGCTGCTGCTGACCCGGTCCCTGACCCGCATCCTGCTCGGCGCGGTCGTCCTCGGCAACGGCGTCAACCTGCTGGTCCTCGCCTCCACCGGCAGCGCGGGGGACGCCCCGCTGCTCTACCCGAACGTCATCCGCAACCGCGTCACCGACCCGCTGCCCCAGGCCATCGCGCTCACCGCGATCGTCATCACCCTCGCCACCACCGCGTTCCTGCTCTCCATGGCCTACCGCAGCCACCAGGTCACCGGCTCCGACGAGATCAGCGACGACACCGAGGACCGGCTGGTCGCGTTGCGCGCCGAGTTCCTCGACCGGCGCGGGGAACTGCGGGCCGGCTACCGCCGGGCCAGGGCCGAGCGCGGCACCACCCGCGAGCAGCGCGAACGCTACCGGGCCGCCCGCAGGCGGCTGCGCGACCGGATGCGGGAGGAGCGCGCCTACCAGGCCCGCGCCACCGACGTCTCCGGGAACCTCTGGAACGACATCCTCGGCGCCGACCCGGAGGACTACCGCGCCGGCCGGGAACAGGGCTCCACCGACGCCGCCGGCCGCCCCGGCCCCGCCCCCGCCCGGGACGCCGGCCCCTGCAACGACCCCGACGAGTCCGGCCACGAACCCGCCGAGGACGCCCGGGAACCGGGGGACACCCCGCCGGGACCCGACCAGCCCGACGACCCCGAGGGCGCCGGCCAGGAAGGATCACCGTGAACGCGCTCGTCCCCCTCCCCGTCCTGCTGCCCCTCTTCGTCACCGGCCTGAAACTCGCCATCGGACCGCGGCTGCGGCGCTTCCAGCGCCTGATCAGCCTCGCCGTGCTCGGCGCGGTCTTCGTGCTCTCCGTGATCCTGATGATCGCCGCCGACCGCGACGGCCCCCTCCACGTCGACCTCGGCGACTTCCCGCCGCCGCTCGGCATCACCCTCGTCGCCGACCGCCTCGCCGGCCTGATGCTCACCGTCTCCAGCGCGGTCACCCTGCTCGTCTTCCTGTACTCGCTGGGCCAGGGCATGGCCGACCGCGACGAGCAGACCCCGTTCGGCGTCTTCCACCCCGCCTACCTGATCCTGGTCGCCGGGGTCTCCTGCACCTTCCTCGCCGGCGACCTCGTCAACCTCTACGTCGGCTTCGAGATCATGCTCGTCGCCAGCTTCGTGCTGCTCACCATCGGCGGCACCGCCACCCGCATCCGGGCCGGCTCCACGTACGTGATCATCTCCCTCTTCTCCTCGCTGCTGTTCCTCATCGCCATCGCCATGACCTACGCCGTCGCCGGCACCGTCAACTTCGCGCAGCTCGCCGGAAGCCTCCAGGAGGTCCCGGCCGGCGTGCGGACCCTGCTGGAGGCCATGCTGCTGACGGTCTTCGCCATCAAGGCGGCCGTCTTCCCGCTCGCCGCCTGGCTGCCCGACTCCTACCCGACCGCTCCCGCTCCGGTCACCGCCGTCTTCGCGGGCCTGCTCACCAAGGTCGGCGTCTACTCGATGCTGCGCACCCAGACCCTGCTCTTCCCCGGCCACCGCCTCGGCGACCTGCTGATGCTGGCCGCGCTCGCCTCGATGGCCATCGGCATCCTCGGCGCGGTCGCCCAGACCGACCTCAAACGCGTCCTGTCCTTCACCCTCATCAGCCACATCGGCTACATGGTCTTCGGTATCGGCCTCGCCGGCCGGGACTCGCTGAGCGGTGCCATCGTCTACGTGGCCCACCACATCACCGTGCAGACCACCCTGTTCCTCGTCGCCGGGCTCATCGAGCGGCGGGCCGGCAGCACCGAACTCACCCGCCTCGGCGGCCTCGCCAAGTCGGCACCGCTGCTGGCCGTGCTGTTCTTCGTGCCGGCCATGAACCTCGCGGGCATCCCGCCGCTGTCCGGGTTCATCGGCAAGGTCGGCCTGATGCGGGCGGGCGTCGCGGACGGCGGCGGCTGGGCCTGGCTGCTGGTCGCGGGCTCGGCCGCCACCAGCCTGCTCACCCTGTACGTGATGGCCAAGGTGTGGAACCTGGCGTTCTGGCGGGACGCCCCGCCCGGCCTCGCGGAGGAGGGCGTCGTCCTGGAGTCGGCGGAGGACGAGGAAGGGGCCGACGAGGACGACGACGAGGAGCGGGCCAGGCGCAGACGGCGCAGGAGACGGACCGGCTCCGGCGCCCAGCGGCACGTACCCGCCGGGGCCGTGGTCCCCGCGAGCTTCCTGGGGCAGTCCATCACCACCACCAGGCACCTGCCGTGGCCCATGACCGTCGCCACCTGCGCCGCCGTCGCCCTCGGGCTGCTCTACACCGTGCTCGGCGGCCCGCTGACCACCTTCACCGACCACACCGCCGGCGAGCTCCTCGCCCGCACTCCCTACATCGAGGCGGTGCTCGGCCGGTGAGCAACCTCTTCCGCGACCGCTCCCCGTACAGCTGGTCCCTGCGCGTCGGCACCGGCCGGCGCGTCCTCGACCTGCCGCTCATCGCCTGGCTCACCGTCATCTGGAACCTGCTGTGGGGCACCCTGTCCTGGGGCAACCTCGTCAACGGCGTCCTCGTCGCGGTCGCCGTCTGCCTCGCCTTCCCGCTGCCCGCCGTCGACCTCGGCCTGCGTCTGCGCCCCCTCGGCATCCTCCGGCTCGGCGCCTACCTGCTGTACGACATGTTCTCCTCCAGCGTCCAGGTCACCCGGCAGATCTTCGCCGACGACCCGTACCACGCGGCGGTCGTCGCCGTGCCGCTGCGCAGCCGCAGCGACCTGATGCTCACCGCCACCGCCGTCGCCGTCTCCAACGTGCCCGGCGGTTCCATCATCGAGGTGCGGCGCGCGACCGCCACCGTGTTCCTGCACGTCCTGGACGCCGACGACCCCGGCGCGATCGACAGCGCCCGGCGGTCGGTGCGGCGCACGGAGGAACTCGTCGCCCGCGCCTTCGGCACCGCCGAGGACATCGCCCGCGTCGCCCGCCCCGCCCCGGACCCGGAAGGGGACCCGTCGCCGTGAACACCCTGCACGCCGTCGAGGAGGGCATGCTGATCGCCTCGGTCGTGATGGTCCTGGTGGCGGGCGTCCTGCTGCTGTTCCGCATCTGGCGCGGCCCCTCGATGCTGGACCGCGCCGTCGCCCTGGACGTGGCCGCCGCGCTGATCATCGCCGGCATCGGGGCCAAGGCCGCCCACGACGGCGACGCCTTCTACTTCCCCGTCATGCTCGTGCTGGCCTTCCTGGGGTTCACCGGCTCGGTGGGCATCGCCCGGTTCATCGCCGTGCGCGACCGGCCCACCGTCCGGCCGGACGGCAAGGAGGACCACAGGTGAACGCGGTGGACGCGGTGAACGCCTGGGCGGAGGCCGCCGATCTCGCCGGTGCGTTCCTGCTGCTGCTCGGCTGCTTCCAGAGCCTGCTCGGCGTCATCGGCATGCTCCGCTTCCCCGACGTGCTCTCCCGCAGCCACGCCGCGACCAAGCCGCAGACCCTCGGCCTGCTGCTGGTCCTGGCCGGCGTCGCGCTGCGGCTGCGCGACGGCATCGACCTCGGCACCCTCGCGCTGATCGCCTTCTTCCAGTTCCTCACCGGCCCGGTCGCCTCCCACCTGGTGGCCCGCTCCGCCTACCGCACCGGGCAGACCGGCAGCCGGGGCCTGCTCCGCGACGACCTCGACCCCCAGCTCAGCGACGAGGACGGCCGCTGACGCCCCGGGCGGACGGACGGCGGACCGGACGGCCGGGCGGGCGCCCGCTGAACCCCGTACGGCATCCGCCGGAGTCCACCGGGCGCCCGTACGGCGTCTCAGAGGACGCAGCCCACGTGGGCCAGGGCCTGCTTCAGCAGGACGCCGTGGCCACCGGGCATCTCGCTCTGCACCGCGGGTGACAGCGCCTCCTGCGGGCTGAACCAGACCAGGTCCAGCGCGTCCTGCCGGGGCCGGCAGTCGCCGGTCACCGGCACGACGTAGGCGAGGGAGACCGCGTGCTGGCGCGGGTCGTGGAACGGGGTGACGCCCTGGGTCGGGAAGTACTCGGCGACCGTGAACGGCTGGAGCGCGGCCGGGACCCGCGGCAGCGCCACCGGGCCGAGGTCCTTCTCCAGGTGCCGCAGCAGGGCGTCCCGGACCCGCTCGTGGTGGAGCACCCGGCCCGACACCAGGGTCCGGCTGACCGTCCCGTCGGGTCCGATGCGCAGCAGGAGGCCGACGCTGGTGACTTCGCCGCTGTCGTCCACCCGCACCGGCACGGCCTCGACGTACAGGATGGGCATGCGGGCGCGCGCCGACTCGAGCTCGTCGGTGGTCAGCCAGCCCGGCGTGGTTTCGGTCATGTCAGCCATCGCTTGATCATACTTTCCGGACCCGTCGCGGGGGAGTCCGTCCGGGTGGCGGGCACCGGCGTGTCCCGGCCGTCAGCCCGCCCGTTCCCGGACCCTCCCGGTCACGTCCCGGACCAGGTTCTTGTCGAGCGAGGCGCGGACCAGCGCGGCGGCGAGCACGGCCGGTTCGGTCCGGCCGGCGGCGGCCAGGAGACGGCCGGGGTCCTCGGGCAGGCCGAGCCGCCCCGCGCCCTGGAGCGCCTTGCGGTCCAGGTAGGGGGCGGCTTCCGGCCACACCCGCTGTACTTCGCGCAGGAAGATGCCGGCACCGGTGGGGCCGACGCCGGGGAACTCCTGGAGCAGCCGGCGCAGCGCGGACACGTCGCCGCCGGCCTCCGCGCGGAGCCGGCGCAGGTCCCCGCCCCAGCGGTCGGTCAGCAGCTCCGCCTCCTCGCCGAGCTGGGTGGCGGTGCGCTCGTCGTAGCGCCGGTAACCGCCCCGGCCCAGCGCGTCCACCCGCTCCTGCCAGGAGGCGCCCGCCATCCGGGCGGGGTCGCGCAGCCCCGCCTCGCGCAGGGCGCGGGCGGTGGCCACGGCGACCGAGCCCCGGATGCGGGCGCTGAGCAGATGGGCCAGCACCAGCGACTGGTACAGCGGCTGCGGGGTGTCCGCGAGCCGGATGCCCGCCTCCTCGGCGTACGTCCGGCCGTGCGCGGCGACGAGTTCCCGCAGGACGTCCCGTGCGTCGCGCGGGTCGCGGTCCACGGCTACGGCTTGAGCGGGTCGTGGCCGAGGGTCATGAGACGGTGCCGGCGGCGGGTGTCCTCGGCCACCGGTTCGTTCTCCGCGTCCGTCTCCTCGGTGACCGTCTCCACCACGTCCCGCATCACGCCCAGATCGGCCTCGGTGAGGTCGGTACGGCGTTTCTGCAGGATGGCGAGGACATGCTGCCCGGCGGACGGACCCGCCCGGTCCGGCAGCGGCTCGGCCGTCTCGCAGGCGTCACTGACCCGCAGCCAGGCGGCCAGTTCGGCGGAGGTCATGTTCACCACGCGGTGGAAGTCCTCCCACAGCGTGTCGAGTTCGAGGGCGTCGGCCATGAGGTGCCCCTTCGGGTGGTGCGTACGTGCGGTACCGGCCGGGGGGCCGGTCAGTCCCCCTTCGGCCAGTTCTCCGCGTCGAACATCCAACGCTGCTTCTCCAGCTCGGCGGTGATGGAGATCAGCAGGTCCTGGGTGACCGGGTCGGGCTCGTCGGTGACCTTGATCCGCTCGCGCAGGCGGGCGATGGCGGCCCCCAGCGTCTCGGTCATCAGGGCGACGGCGTCCTCGTCCCGCACCCAGCCGTCCTTCGGGGAGGGCAGCGTGAACGCGGTGGCGATGGTCTCCGGGCGCCCGTCGGCCGGGATTCCCAGGGCCGACGAACGCTCGGCGACGGTGTCCGCGAACTCCCGGGCCGAGGCGACGACCTCGTCGAGCTGGAGGTGGATCGAGCGGAACCGCGGCCCCACGATGTTCCAGTGCACCTGCTTGGCGATCAGGGAGAGTCCGAGAAGATCCACGAGCGTGCTCTGCAACGCCTCCCCGGTGACCTGACGGGCCGACTCGGGAATCGTGCTCTTCACGACAGTCATACGGTGCTGCTCCTTGCGGCGTCGACGATGGTGGCGGAGCGGCGCCGCGCCCCGGCCGCGTGCTGCGGGTCCGGGGGCCGTCCGCCGGCCGGCGTGGCTGCCGGACGGGGGACGGACACCGGGCGCCGGGCACGGCCGGGCCCGCGGGGTCCTGCGGGTCGATGCCCTCCCCTGCGGGGCCGTACGGCGCGACCGCTCCATGACCCACCGGGTGCCCCGGCGGCACCTGCGCAAACCCGGCCGGGGGCGCCCCGCGGCGGGCCGGCCCGCCCGCCCGGCCCGCGCCGATTCAGCCGGCCGGCACGCCGTCCAGGAAGCCCGTGAGGTCGGCGAACACCTCGTCGCGGTGGGTCTCCAGGAACACCTCGTGCCGGGCGCCCGGATAGATCCGCGCCGTCAGTTCCCCGCCCGCCAGCCGCTCGACGCCGGGCCGGCTGCCCGCGAGCGGCACCAGGCGGTCGTCGCCGCCGTGCAGCCACAGCACCGGGAACCGGCCGGCCGGACCGCCGTCGGCCACGGTCTCCAGCGTCCGCACGAACGCCTCCACCGTCGGCCGCTTCATCGGCCCGTGCCACACCAGCGGGTCCGCCGCGTACGAGGCACCCACCGCCGGGTCCCGGGAGAGCGCGGCCGGGCTGACCGGGGTGTCGGGGATCTCCTCCAGGGCGAGCAGCCGGCGCGGCAGCTCCCAGTCGCCGATCACCGGTCCGGACAGCACCAGGGCCGCGAGGTCCGCCGGGTGGCGCTGCGCGTACCGGGCGGCGATCAGTCCGCCCATGGAGTGCCCGGCCAGGACGACGGGCAGGCCCGGGTGGGCGGCGCGGGCCAGGTCCGCGGCGGTCCGCAGATCGGTGACGACGTCCTCGAAGTCCTCGATCAGCACCCGCTCGCCGGCCGAGCGGCCGTGCCCGAGGTGATCGGGCCCGTACACCGCCGCGCCGTGCCGCGTCAGGACGCCGGCGACCTCCTCGTAGCGGCCGATGTGCTCGCCGTAGCCGTGCGCCAGCAGCGCCACGTACCGCGGCCGGGCGGCGGGCCACTCGCGGACGGCGATCCGCCCCCGGGTGCCGGACAGGGTGTGCTCACGGGCCTCGGGCATCGGTCCTCCAGCTGGGCCGGTGAAGGGTCTCGGGGGATCTTCCCAGGGAGCCGCCGGGCGGTCTATAGTCCGAAACTAGCAGTGCTAATTAATGGTCGCCGTGGACCGGACCGCCCGCCTGGGCGGGCCGCCGGCGGCCGAGCGTCGACGGTCAGGAGTCCCCGTGCGTCCCGTCCACTTCGCGGCCGCCCGCCGCACCCCGATCGGCAAGCTGCGCGGCGCCCTGTCCACGGTGCGCCCCGACGACCTCGCCGCGATGGTGATCCGCGGCCTGATGGCCGACGTGCCCGCGCTCGACCCCGCCCGCGTCGACGACGTCCACTGGGGCGCCGCCAACCAGGCCGGCGAGGACAACCGCAACGTCGCCCGCATGGCCGCCCTCCTCGCCGGCCTGCCCGACTCCGTCCCCGGCGCCACCGTCAACCGCCTGTGCGCCTCCGGCATGGAGGCCGTCACCACCGCCGCCCGCGCCATCGCCGCCGGCGAGGCCGACATCGTGCTGGCGGGCGGCTCGGAGTCGATGAGCCGCGCCCCGTTCGTGCTGCCCCGCCCCGACGAGGCGCTCCCGCACCGCATGGAGACCGCCGACACCCGGCTCGGCTGGCGCCTGGTCAACCCCGCGATGGAGGAGCTGCACGGGGTGCTCGCCATGGGCGAGACGGCGGAGGAGGTCGCCGCCCGCCACGGCATCACCCGCGAGCGGCAGGACGCGTTCGCCCTGCGCAGTCACCGGCTGGCCGCCGAGGCCCGGAAGAACGGCCGCTTCGACGCCGAACTGCTCCCCGTCACCCGCCCCGACGGCGTGACCGTCACCACCGACGAGTGCGTCCGCGAGGACACCACCGCCGAGAAGCTGGCCCGCCTGAAGCCGGTGTTCCGGGCCGGCGGCACGGTCACCGCGGGCAACGCCTCCCCGATGAACGACGGCGCCGCCGGCCTCCTCCTGGTCAGCGAGGACGCCCTGCGCGACCTCGGCCTGGAGTCCCTCGGCCGGTACGTCGCCGGCGGCTCCGCCGGGGTCCACCCCGACGTCATGGGCCTCGGCCCCGTCCCCGCGACCCGCAAGGTCCTCGCCCGGGCCGGCTGGAGCGTCGCCGACATCGAGGAGGCCGAGTTCAACGAGGCGTTCGCCGCCCAGGCCCTGGCCTGCGTCGACCAGCTCGGCATCGACCCCGCCCGCGTCAACCCCGACGGCGGCGCCATCGCCCTGGGCCACCCCCTCGGCTGCTCCGGCGCCCGCGTCCTCACCACCCTGCTCCACCGCATGCGGCGTACGGGGGCGGCCCGGGGGCTGGCCACCATGTGCGTCGGCGTCGGCCAGGGCAGCGCGGTGCTCGTCGAACGGCCCTGACCCCCGCCGTACGGCCCCTTCCCGACCCTGCAGAGCCGCAAGGAAACGGAGCAACACTCCATGGCAACCCTCTCCGTCGCCGCGATCCTCGCCGAGAACGCCCGGCGCCGCCCGCACAAGGAGGCCCTCGTCGAAGGCGACCTGCGGCTCACCTTCGCCCAGGTGTGGCAGCGGGCCCTCGCCCGCGCCGGCGCGCTCCGGGACCTCGGCGTCCGCCCCGGGGACCGGGTGGCGCTGATGGCACCGAACACCGCCGAGTTCCCGCAGGCGTACTACGCCGTCGCCGCGGCCGGCGCGGTCGTCGTACCGGTCCATCTGCTGCTGTCGCCGGAAGAGGTCGAGCACGTCCTCACCGACAGCGGCGTCACCCTGCTGCTGTGCCACCCGGCGCAGGCGGAGACCGGCGCCGCGGCGGCCCGCGCGGCCGGCGTCCGCGTCGTCACCCTGGGCGAGGAGTTCGCCAAGCTGGCCGCCGACGCCGAGCCGCTGCCCGCGTACGTCACCCGCGACGCCGACGACCCGGCCGTCGTCTTCTACACCAGCGGCACCACCGGCGTCCCCAAGGGGGCCGTGCTCAGCCACTTCAACCTGGTGATGAACGCCACCGTCAACGCCTTCGACGCCAACGACATCCGGCCCGACGACATCGCGCTCGGCGCGCTGCCCCTCTTCCACGCCTTCGGCCAGACCGTCTCCATGAACTCCGTCTGGCGGGCCGGCGCCACCCTCGTCCTGCTGCCCCGCTTCGACGCGGGCCGCGCCATCGAGCTGATGGTGGCGGAGCGGGTCAACACCTTCCACGGCGTGCCGACCATGTTCGTCGCCCTCGCCGCGGCCGCCGCCGGCGCCGGGGGACTGCCCGAGCTGCGGGTGTGCGTCTCCGGCGGCGCCTCGCTGCCGGTCGCCGTGCTGGAGCGGTTCGAGGCGGCCTTCGGCGCCAGGATCTACGAGGGGTACGGCCTGTCGGAGACCTCCCCGGCGGCGGCCGTCAACCAGCCGGTGTTCGGCGCCCGGCCCGGCACCATCGGCCACCCCCTGTGGGGCGTCGACGTGGAGATCGCCCGCGCCGACGTCGAGGACCGGATCGAACTGCTGCCGGCCGGCGGACTCGGCGAGGTCGTCATCCGCGGCCACAACGTCTTCTCCGGCTACCTCGGCCGCCCCGAGGCCACCGCGGAGGCGCTGGTCGACGGCTGGTTCCGCACCGGTGACCTCGGCACCAAGGACGACGAGGGCTTCCTGCGCATCGTCGACCGCAAGAAGGACGTCATCATCCGCGGCGGCTACAACGTCTACCCGCGCGAGGTCGAGGAGGTCCTCGCCCGGCACCCCGGCATCGCGCAGGTCGCCGTCATCGGCCTCCCGGACGAGCTGCACGGCGAGGAGGTGTGCGCGGTGGTCGTGCCCGCCGCCGAGGCGGCCCCGGACGCGGCGGCGATCACCGAGTGGTCCAAGGAGCACCTCGGCCGGCACAAGTACCCGCGCCGCGTGGAGTTCACCGACGCCCTGCCGCTCGGCCCGAGCATGAAGGTGCTCAAGCGGGAACTGCGCGCCCGGTACACCGCCGCCGGGTAGGGACCGTCCGGCGAGACGGTCCCGGCGGTGCCGGCCGGATGCGCATAGCATCAGCCCTCGTAATGGACATGATGACGCACCTCACCGGCTGGGAGTTCGCCGCGCTCGCCTGCGCCGCCCTGCTCGTCGGCTTCTCCAAGACCGCCGTGAGCGGGGCCAACACGGTCAGCCTCGCGATCTTCGCCGCGGTCCTGCCCGCCCGCGCCTCCACCGGCGTCCTGCTGCCCGTGCTGATCGCCGGGGACGTGCTGGCCGTGCTCACCTACCGGCGGCACGCCCACTGGCCCACGCTCTGGCGGCTGTTCCCGGCGGTCGGGGCGGGCGTGGTCGTCGGCACGCTGTTCCTGCTGTGGGCCGACGACGGTGCCGTACGGATCTCCATCGGGGTGATCCTGCTGGCCATGTCCGGGGTGACGGTGTGGCGGCGGCGCACGGCGGAGACCGGGGAGCCGGCGGAGGACACCGGGTCACGTGCGGGCCGGCTCAAGGCCCGCTCGTACGGCGTCCTGGGCGGCTTCACCACCATGGTCGCCAACGCGGGCGGACCGGTGATGTCGATGTACCTGCTCTCGGCGGGCTTCCGGAAACTGGGCTTCCTCGGCACCTCCGCCTTCTTCTTCCTGATCGTCAACGTCTCCAAGCTGCCCTTCAGCGTGGGCCTCGGCCTGGTCGACGGGGACTCGCTGCTCCTCGACGCCGCCCTCGTGCTGTTCGTAGTGCCCGGCGCGCTGCTGGGCAAGTGGGCCGTGCACCGGATCGACCAGAAGCTGTTCGAGCGGCTGGTCATCGCCGCGACGGTCCTCGGCGGCCTGCAACTGCTGCTGCGCTGAGCGGGCAGCGGGCAGCGGGCAGCGGGCGGGTGAGCGGCCGGCTGCTGGTGAGCCGCAGGGGCTCAGGCACCGGCGGTCGCGCCGACCGGCGGCCGGGCCCGCTGCGGCAGCCCGCTGCTCAGGTCCTCCACCAGCAGCCGCTTGGCGATCGCGTCGACGGCCACCCGCACCTCCGCGTCGCTCGGCCGCCCGATGTCCCGCTCCACCCGCTCCTCCAGCCACGAGGTCCACGCCCGGGTGATCACGGCCGCCTCACGGGAGCCCGCCCCGGTGTGCGACAGCAGCGAACCGTCCCGGGTCAGATACCCCTCCTGCACCATGCGGTCGAAGACCGGCAGCAGCACCTCGGGCGGCATCCGCCGGCGCGCGGCGATCAGGCCGAGGCTGGCGTGCCCGACGAGCCGCGTGAACAGTTCCACCTGCATCACCGCCCACGCGCCCGCCACGTCCAGCCGGGTGTCGCTCTCCGTGACGATCCGCCGCGCGGTGTCCAGCCGCGTACTGCCGATGATCTTCCCCACGGTCGACTCCAGCACCCGCCGGGAGTCGGCGTCGCTCGGTGAGGCGAAACCCTCGCCCATGTCGGTGGACCCGGCTCGCGCGCTGTCCCGCAGCCGCACCTGCTTGAGGAAGAGCGCCACCACGAACCCGAGGGCCGCGACCGGCACCGTCCACAGGAAGACGGTCTGGATGGTGTCCGCGTAGGCACCGATGACCGGTGCCGCCGCACGGGCAGGCAGCTCGTGCACGCCCTCCGGACTGGTCGCCGCCCGCGCGATCGTGGCCGGATCGGCGGCCCCCGTCGCCGCCGCCGCGGCGATCCCGTCCCGCAGGTTGGGGGTGAGGGAGTTGGCGTAGATCGTGCCGAAGACGGCGGTGCCGAAGGAACTGCCGAGCGTACGGAAGAAGGTGACACCGGAGGTGGAGGTGCCCAGGTCGGCGTAGTCGACGGTGTTCTGCACGGCGATGATCAGCACCTGCATGCACAGCCCGATCCCCGCGCCGAGCACGAACATGTACAGCGACTCCAGCGCCGCGCCGGTGTCCGGCCCCATCAGGGACATCAGGTACAGCCCCAGCGCCATCACCAGCGCCCCCACGACCGGGAAGAACCGGTACCGCCCGGTCCGGCTGACCACGGTGCCGCTGAGGATGGAGAAGGCGAGCAGCCCGATCACCATCGGCAGCGTCCGCACCCCCGAGACGGTGGCCGAGTCCCCGTCGACGTACTGGAGGTAGCTCGGCAGATACGTCATCGCGCCCAGCATGGCGAAGCCGACGACGAAACTGAGGATCGAGCAGACCGTGAACACCGGGTTGGCGAACAGCCGCATCGGCAGCATCGGCTCGGCCGCCCGTGTCTCCGCCCGGCAGAACAGCGCGAGCGCGAGGACCCCGCCCGCGAACAGGCCGATGATCACCGGCGAGCCCCAGGCGTACTGGTTCCCGCCCCAGCTCGTCGCGAGGATCAGCGCGCCGGCCCCGATCGCGACCAGCGCGATGCCCGCATAGTCGATCACCGGGCGGACGGCCGACTTCACCACCGGGATGGTCCGGGCGGCGGCGATCACCACGACGACCGCGATGGGGACGTTGACGTAGAACGCCCAGCGCCAGGTCAGATGGTCGGTGAACAGGCCGCCGAGCAGCGGCCCGATCACCGTGGCCACCCCGAACACGGCCCCGATCGCGCCCTGGTACTTGCCGCGTTCGCGCAGCGGGATGACATCGGCGATCAGCGCCATCGCGGTCACCATCAGCCCGCCCGCGCCGATGCCCTGCATGGCCCGCCAGACGATCAGCAGCGTCATGTTCGTGGCCAGCCCGCACAGGAACGAGCCCACGATGAACACGATCGCCGACACCTGGAAGACGATCTTCCGCCCGAACAGGTCGCCGAACTTCCCGACCAGCACCGTCGCGACGGTCTCGGCGAGCAGGTACGACGTGACGACCCACGACATGTGCTCGGCGCCGCCGAGATCCGAGACGATCGTCGGCAGCGCGGTGCCGACGATCGTCTGGTCGAGGGCGGCCAGCAGCATGCCCAGGACGATGGTGACGAAGACGACGTTGCGGCGCCGCCGGTCCAGTACCGGCGGCTGGGCGGCGGCGGTCCGTGGCGTTTCCTCGGCGACTGTCACACGGCCACGATCACATCGGTGGCCCGGCCACGCATGCGGTGGCCGTCCGCCCGGGTACGCCTACCGCCCGGACGGGTTGCGGCGCAGCAGATACGTGTCCATGATCCAGCCCTTGCGCTCCCGCGCCTCGGCGCGCAGCCGCTCGATGCGGGGCGCCGCCTCGGCGATCGGGCCGGAGGCGAGGATCTCGTCGGGCGTGCCGAGGTAGGCACCCCAGTAGATGTCGACGTCCTCGTCCAGGTACCGCAGGAACGCCTGCCGCGCGTCCAGCATCACCACGACGTCGTCCACCCCGTCCGGGAACCCCTCCTCCGCGAGGCGCCGGCCCGTGGTGATCTGCACCGGCCGCGCGACCCGGTTCAGCCCGGTGCGGTGCCGGGCGGCCAGCGTGGAGACGCTGCTGATGCCGGGCACGACCTCGTAGGAGAACTCCACCGTCCCGCGCCCCAGCACCTCCTCCAGGATGCCCAGCGTGCTGTCGTACAGGGCGGGATCGCCCCACACCAGGAACGCGCCGGTCTCGTCCTCGCCCAGCTCCCCGGCGATCAGCCGCTCGTAGATCCCGGCCCGCGCGACGCGCCAGTCCTCGACGGCGGGGGAGTAGGCCGCACCGCCCGCCGTGCGGTCCCGCTCCGGGTCGCGCGCCTCGACGACGCGGTACGTCCCGTCCGGCACGTGCGCGTCGAGCAGGTCCCGGCGCAGCCGCGTGAGGTCGGCCTTCACCTCGCCCTTGTCCAGGACGAAGAACACGTCGGTGCCGCGCATCGCCCGGACCGCCTGGAGGGTCAGCTGGTCGGGGTCGCCCGCGCCGATACCGATGACATGGATCTTCCGCACGTCCCGAGTCTGCCGTACGCCTCCGGCGGTTCCGGTACCGGCCCCCGCACCGGTCGTCCCTGCCGTCCCTGCGGACCGGGCCGGCGGGTCGGGCCGGGGCGCGGGGCCGCCGGGGTCAGCCGCGCAGCCTGGGGGCGCGTGCCGCCGCGTCCACGGCCGTGCCGCCGCGCTCCACGTCTCCGGCCAGCTCCCGCGCCCACCCGGCGACCGAGCCGAGGTCGATGCCGTACGGCCGCCGCTCGGCCGCCCCGGCGGCCCACGCCTCGACGGCGCCGGCGCCGCGCCGCAGCAGCCGTGGACCGCCCGCGACGTTCCCCCGGGCACAGTGGGTCAGCCCCACGGCGAGCTGGGCCAGCCCCCGCCACAGCTCCCGCTCCTCGGGCGGCCCCGACTTCCAGGCGTCCTCGAACACCTCGTGCGCGTGGAAGGGCTTGCCCTCGTCCAGCAGCCGCTGCGCCTCGGCGACCGTCTGACCGGGCGCCCGCACGACGCCCTCGGGCTGCCGGGGCACCCCGTCCGCGCCGTACGGCAGCGGCCTGCCGAGCCCGTCCCGCGGCCGGGCGTTGCGCGCCCGCCCCTCACTGTCCCGGTCCCGTGTGCTCTCCATGAGCCGATTGTCCCGCGCGGAGCCGTTTCGGGCCCACCCCGCTGTGTGCGGTAAGGTACTGACCGCGTGATCGCACGGCACCCACCGCGTGCGCGAGCGCATCGGGACGTGGCGCAGCTTGGTAGCGCACTTGACTGGGGGTCAAGGGGTCGCAGGTTCAAATCCTGTCGTCCCGACTGGAGACAGTCGCGGGTGAGGGCCGGTTTCGGAGTGATCCGAAACCGGCCTTTGATCATTCTCGGGGACCAGTCGGGGACCAGTCGGGGAGCCGAGGCGCACATGGGGACGCTGCTGCCTTGTCCGGCCGAGCGGCGGCGGCTGACGCGCGGGACGGTGCATCGATCCCAGACGGAAGGAAGCCGCGAAATCGGCGACCGGAGGCAGATCAGCGGTGCGCTCGTCCGGATCTCGGCCGGGTCCAGGACCAACGTGTGGGATGTCAACGCAGGCGGAGACATCTACCGCTACGCCGACAACGGCGCCAGTCCTGGGCGCAGGTCCCCTGGGGCCTGACCGACATCGGGGCGGCTGCGGACGGGACCGTGTGGGGTGTGAACGCGGCCGGCAGCATCTACCGCCCCACCGGCGATCTGCCCGGCTGACCCGCTTCCGCTCGCACCTCACCGCCCGCGCCGAGGCCGGTCACGCCCCAGGGCGTGACCGGCCTCGGCGCGGGCGGGAACCGGCGGGCGGGAACCGGCGGGCGGCCTGCCGACCGGACGATCCCCGCCCGCAGAGCGCTCACCCGCCGCCGTCGGGACGGCCCCGCGCGAACGGCGCCTGCCCGCGGGGACACTGGCGGTCCTGCTCACGCTGCACGCGCTGGCCCCGCTGTGGACCGCCGCACACCCCGAGGAGGTGCCGGCGCCGTCCCGGACGGGTCAGTTCCGGCCGAGGGCCTTCGCGAGCTGGTCCTTGTTCATCGTGGACCTGCCCTCGACCCCCTTCTTCTTCGCCTCCTGGTACAGCTGCTCCCGCGTCGGGCCCCCGCCGGAGCCGCCGCCGCGGGAGGAACGGGACTTCTCGCCGCCGCGCTGCGACGGTGACTTGCCCTTCAGGGAGCTGCGGCTCGCGGAACCGGCCTCGCCGGACCGCGCCCGCTCCTTGTTCACGGTCCGGGCGGCGATCTCCTTCGCCCGGCCCTGGGACGCCCCGCGCTGCTCGGCGCTGTCCTTGATGTGCTCGTACTGGCGTTCCCGCTTGGGGCTGGATCCCGCCGGCATGATCGCCTCCTCCTGATACCGGTCGTGCGTTACGTTCCGACCCGCTGGACACCGGGCGGTTCGCCCGGCACGGTGACCGGACGGCCGCGTCCGGCGCCGGTCCCGACGGTCGGGTGCCCGGACGGCGGCCGGTCACCCGTGGACGGCTACTTCTCGTAGGTAGCGAGGGCCAGCCCCAGGCCGAAGAAGGTGGGCGCCCACTCGCCGACGAAGATGCCCCAGCGGTCGGCCCGTTCCTCGCCCTTCTTCTCCACGCCGCGCGAAGCGCACCAGGAGAGGACCGACAGACCGATGGAGGCGAAGCCGGCGGCGTAGGCGTGCTCCGCGCGGAGACCGGATTCGTGCAGCTTCTTGACGATCATCAGTGGCTCGCTTCCTGTGGAGGGGAAAGGTGTTCGTCCCCATTGCAGGTCATGGCGGGGCCGTTGGCGACCAGGGACGTCCAGGCGGCGGAACCGGCCGGTCCGCGACGCCGCCCCGCGCATCCCGAGACGCCCCCGGGCCGCACGAGGTGTGCGAGGCGGGCGAGCGGCGCCCGGAGAAACTCACGACCAGGTCGCGGAAGGAACGGCGCACCCGCCGCGCACCGGCGCCGGGTTCGCCGCGACGGCCGGTCAGCCGTCCAGATGCCGCCGCAGCCAGTCCGCGGCCGTCCGGCGGAACAGCCGCCGGTTGTCCGCGCGCTGGAACTCGTGCCCCTCGTCGCGGAGCGTGAGCAGTTCGGCGGCGTGGCCGCGGGCGCGCGCCGCCCTGACGAACTGCTCCGACTCCCGCGGCGGGACGTTGGTGTCGTGTTCCCCGTGCACCGCCAGCACCGGCACGCGCAGCGCGTCGATGCTGTTCAGGGGCGACAGGGCGCGCAGCAGCTCGCGGTCCCGCTCGGGATGGCCGTACTTGTGCGCCGCTGACTGCGCGATCCACGGTTCCGTCTCCTCGAAGAAGGTCGCGAAGTCGGACATCCCGCAGACCGCCACACCGGTACGGAAGAGGCCGGGATGCCGGACGAGGGCCGCGAACGTCAGGTAACCGCCGTACGAGCGTCCCATGACGGCCAGCCGGGTCGGGTCGGCCGGACCGGCCAGTACGGCGTGGGCGGCGCAGTCGGCGACGTCGTCCAGGGCCGCGAACCGGCCCGCGCCCAGATCGGCGTCGACGAACGACCGTCCGTGGCCGGACGAACCGCGCACGTCGGGTGCGAAGACATCGATGCCCCGGCCCAGGATCTCGTGGTACAGCGGATCGAAGACGGGGCGTTCCTGCTCCTCCGGACCGCCGTGCAGGTGGATCACGCACGGGGCCGGCTGCGCGGGGCCGCGGCCCGGCGCACGGTAGTACCAGCCGCTCAGGGGCAGACCGTCCCGGGCCGTGAGGCTCAGCGGCACCGGCCGTACGGGCGGCCGGCCCGGGGGGACGGCGTCCTCGTCCCTCGACGACCACGGGGTCCGCAGCAGGGTCCCGTCCTCGGCGAGCCACCACACGCCGGGCCGGCGCCGCGAGCCCGACAGAGCCAGCCCCAGTGCCCCCGGACCCGCCGGAGTGATCCGGGTGACCACCTCGTGCGGCAGGGACACGGCACGCGCGAGGCCGGGTCCGGCCGCCCCGGCCTCCCCCTCGGCCCCTCGCGCCCCGGACACGCCGACGACCTCGAGTTCGCACGCGCCGCGCACGTTCCAGGCCAGGACGGCGGCGCGGCCGTCGTGGGCGAGCCGCAGCAGTTCGAGGTCACTGTCCTCGCGGGCGGCCACCACGGACCGGTCCAGCGGACGCCCCTCGGGGTCGAGACCGACGGCGACCAGGGCCGCGAACTCGCGCCCCGCGTCGCTGCGCAGCCAGACGGTGTCCGCCCGGCGTGAGAATGCGCCGATCCACGGATCACCGTCCGCCACCGGCACGACCCCGGTGGTGGCGAGATCGGCGGTGCGGACGACGACCGCCGCGCGCCGTCCGCGCGGACCGCGGCGCAGCAGCGCGAGCCGTCCGTCGGAGCTGAGGTCGCACACGCGGAGCGTCGCCGCGTCCCGCTCGGTGGCGAGGAGCACCGGCGCGGCCGAGCCGTCCGGGTCGATCAGGTAGGCGGACAGGCCGTCCCCGGAACCGGCCACCGAGGGCGTCCGGCCGGCGTCCGGCGCCGCCCCGCCCGGTCCGCCGCCGGACACCGGCCCGGGCTCCTCCCCGGCGACGGCCGGGGCACCGAGCAGTACGGCGTGCCCGTCCCGTCCGGACCAGCCGGCGGCCGGCCCGGCGCCCCCGCCCGTCCCGCCCGTCTCGTCCGGGTGGAGGGCGGTGCCCCGGGGACCGGGGGCGAGCGCCGGCACGGCCACGGTGACCGCGAGGGCCGATCCGTCGTGGGCCCAGCAGCCCAGGTGGGCCGAGGTGCCCGGTTCGGCGCCCGCCAGGACGTGGCGGCCGGTGCCGTCGGGCCGTACGCACAGCACCCGCTGCAGCTCACCGCCGCCGGGGGCCGTGGTGTACGCGATCCAGCGGCCGTCCGGCGACCAGGACACCTCCCGTACGGGGTCCGGCGTCGAGTCCAGCAGCCGCACCTCGGCGCCGTCCACGGGGCCGGTCCAGAGCTGGGGCGAGCCCCCTCGGTCGCAGATGAACGCCAGGTGCGCCCCGGCCGGGTCCGCCGAGGGGTACCAGCACCCGTGCGCGGTGAGCCGTGTCGTGGCGTCCCGGGGTCCGGAGGCGTCGGGCAGCGGCACCCGGGCCGGGGCGGGCAACGGCACGGAGGCCGCGGCCCCCCGCTCACCGCCGGTGTCCCGCCCGCCGGACACCGTGCCGCCGGAGCCCCGCGTCCCGTACGGGGAACCGTCCCGGGTCATACGCCGTGTGTCTGCAGCCATATCTCCAACAGCGCCACTTGCCACAGGGCGTTGGCCCCGCGTTTCGTACGGTGTGCGTCGGGCGCCGCCAGCAACTCGGCGACGTACGACTCCCGGAAGAGTCCGCGCCGCCGCGCCTCCGGAGCGCCGAGGGCCTCGCGGACCCTGGTCAGGACCGGCCCGGCCATGTGGGTGATCGCGGGGACGGGGAAGTACCCCTTGGGCCGGTCGACCACCTCCAGCGGCAGCAGTTTGCGGCCCGCGTCCTTGAGGACGCCCTTGCCGCCGTCGGCCAGTTTGAGTTCCGGCGGGCAGGCGGCGGCCAGCTCCACCAGCTCATGGTCCAGGAAGGGCACCCTGGCCTCCAGACCCCAGTCCATGGTCATGTTGTCGACCCGTTTCACCGGGTCGTCGACGAGCATGACGTGGGTGTCCAGCCGCAGCGCGGCGTCCAGCGCGGTCGGCGCCCCCGGCGCGGCCATGTGCGCGCGGACGAAACGGCCGGAGACGTCGTCCGGCGCGAGGAAGTCCGGGTGCAGCATCCGGGCCAGGTCGGCGTGCGGGCGGTCGAAGTACGTCTCGGCGTACCGGGCGGGTGCCTCGGCGCGGGCGACGGACGCCAGGTCGGGGTACCAGTGGTAGCCGGCGAAGACCTCGTCGGCGCCCTGCCCGCTCTGCACGACCTTCACCTCCTTGGCCACCTGCTCGGAGAGCAGGTGGAAGGCGACCACGTCATGGCTGATCATCGGCTCGCTCATCGCCGCGACCGCCCCGTCGAGGGCCGTCGACACCCGTTCCGAGGGGACCCGGAGCTGGTGGTGGTCGGTGGCGAACTCGCCGGCGACCAGGTCGGAATACGCGAACTCGTCGCCCTGGGCCCCGCCCTCCGACTCGAAGCCCACACTGAACGTCGCCAGGTTCCGCTGGCCCTCGTCGGCGAGCAGCGCCACGATCAGACTGGAGTCCAGGCCGCCGGAGAGGAGCACGCCCACGGGCACGTCGGCGACCATCCTGCGCCGCACCGCCGTGCGCAGCGCGTCCAGGACGGCGTCCCGCCACTCGGCGCCGGTCATGTCCGCGTGCTCGGGGCGGCGGGTGTACGACGGCTGCCAGTAGTGCCGGTCGCGGTGACTGCCGTCCGGTTCGATCACGCGCACGGTCGCCGGCGGGAGTTTGCGCACGCCGTTCAGCACGGTGCGGGGCGCGGCCACCGTCGCGTGCCAGCTGAGGTACTGGTGGACGGCCGCCGGGTCCAGCGAGGTGTCGACGCCGCCGCCGGCGAGCAGGGCCGGGAGCGACGAGGCGAACCGCAGCCGCCCGGGGGTCCGCGCCAGGTACAGCGGCTTGATGCCGAGCCGGTCGCGGCCCAGGACCAACCGGCCGGTGCGGTGCTCGACCAGCGCGAAGGCGAACATGCCGAGGAGACGGTCGACGCACTCGACGCCCCACTGCCGGTACGCCGCGAGGACGACCTCGGTGTCGGAGGTCGACGTGAAGCGGTGGCCGAGCCCCCGCAGCTCCTCCCGGAGCTCCTGGTAGTTGTAGACGCACCCGTTGAAGACACCGGTGACCTGCTCGTCGGCGTCCGTCATCGGCTGGGCGCCCTGCTCGGACAGGTCGATGATCTTGAGTCGCCGGTGCCCCAGGGCCACCGCGTCCCGCGTCCAGATGCCCTGTCCGTCGGGCCCCCGGGCGGTCAGCCGGTCGCTCATCCGCCGCACGGCCCCGACGTCGGGCCGTCCGCCGTCGAAGCGTATTTCACCGCTCAGGCCGCACATCGCGCACCACCTCCCCGGTGTGCGCCGGGGGTCCGTGGCGCCGCTCCGGGCGGGCGACCGCCGATCAGGTCCTGGGCCGGGCTGGTCGACATGAGGGTGTGACTCCTTCCGGGTGGTGGGCGGGGCGGAGGTCCGTCCGGTGACGTCCGTCCTCAGCGGCCGGGTACCCCGGCCCGCCGGGCGCGGAGGGCGCCGGCGGGTACGGCGGGCGGCGGCGTGCGTCCGGCTGCCGGGCGGGCGCCGCGGCCACCGCCCCGGGTCTCGGCCGCCAGATGGTCCGTGCAGGCCGCCAGGCCCCCCGCCGCGGCGGCACGGCGCGCCCGGCGGGCTGCCCCGCCGTCCGCCAGCGCCTGTTCCGCGAGCGTCCGCAGCGTCTGCCGGTCGCCGTCGGCCGTGAGGACCGGGCGCACCTTGTCCAGCAGCGCGTGGACGACATCGGCCGCCGCCGCCTCACGGCGCGTGACCGGGTGGACCAGGCCGTCCTCCAGCCCGGACCTGGCGGCCCGCCAGGTGGCGGCGCGCAGCCACTCGTGCCGGCCGTCGCAGCGGGGAGCGGACGGGCCCGCCTGCCGCAGACACGCCTCGGTGACCAGCGCCCGGAACAGACCGGCGACGAGCACGACCGTCTCCGCCCGCGGGCAGGAGTCGCAGACGCGCAGTTCCAGGGTCCGCTGATGGGCCGAGGGCCGGATGTCGTAGTAGATCATTCCCGGATCGCTGATGACCCCCGAGCCGACGAGGCCGCGCACGGCCGCGTCGTAAGCGGCGGCGTCGGCGAAGCAGCCGGCCGGCCCCGCGGTGGGCCACCGCTGCCACAGCATGGTGCGCCAGCTCGCGTAACCGGTGTCGGCGCCCGACCAGAACGGGGAACTCGCCGACAGGGCGAGCAGCACGGGAAGCCACGGTGACACCTCGCACATGACGCGTACGGCCGTGTCCCGGTCGGGAACGTCGACGTGGACGTGGGCCCCGCAGATGAGCTGCTCGTCGGCGACCCGCCGGTAGTCGTCGGCCATCCGCGCGTAGCGCGGGCCGGCCGTGGTCAGGGTGTCCTCCGGGCGTCCCAGCGGCACCGTGCCGGCGGCCACCACGGCCAGCCCGTGCGCCGCGGCCGCCGCGTCCAGGGTGCGCCGGGCGGCGACCAGATCGCTGTACAGGCCGTACAGGGACGTGTGCACCGCGCTGTTGGTCTCGACGGCCGCCCGCTGGAGCTCCGTCGTGAAGCTCCGCTGCGGCAGTCCCTCCAGCACCGGGCCGGCGCAGGGCGCGAGACGGCCCGTGCCGGCCCGCACGAGATGGAACTCCTCCTCCACGCCGATGCGAACGGTCACGACGACTCCTGGTGACGGACGGGTACGTCTCCGGTCGTCCACCGGCGGGAGGCCCCGCGCGGAGGACGAAGAACCCCGGACTGTCCACCTCGGGGTTCCCACCTGCCCCACGGATAAGCGTCCGGGCCGGCCCTCCCGGTCGGTCCGCCCCGGCCACCGTCGTCCTGGCCTGCGCTCGGTGTCTTCGTCTCCTGTCCGCCGGTGGTCGGGGCCCCGGCGGCCCTGCCGGTCCCGCACGAGGCCCTCGGCGCCGGTACGGACGCAAGACGGTCCACGTCGCCGGTCCGGCGTTCTTCCGCGCCGGTTCCGCCGTCCGCCTCACCGCCGGCGGTGTCGTCCGGGCCCGCGCCGGGCCGGCGCTCACCGGTGCCGGCACCGGTCGCCGACCGCGCCCGTCGCCGGCGGGCCGACGAGCCGGACCGCCCCCGTGCCGCTGTTCGTCACCGGCCCGCCGGCGGCGGCGCCGAATCGCCGTCGCGCTGATCGGCGTACGACACGGTCGGGCCCGGAAGTACGGCGCCCGTGGAAAAAGGGCGCCGGGTCCGCCGACCCCCGTGCGGCGGACCCGGCGCCAGGCGGCCGGGCCGCGTCTCCCTCCCCCGAAGGCGACGCGACCCGGCCGCACCCCCGGCGCCGGTCCAGGGCGCCCCCCCGCCGGTGCGGCGGCCGGTGCTGTCACCAGCACATGACCGCCGTCTCGCCCGAACCCCACGAGGAGTACAGGCGGACCCGGACGACATAGCGGCGGCCCTTGACGAGCCGCGCGCGGAGTGTGGCGTTGTGCGGCGTCCCGCCGTCGTCCCGCCCGACGAGGTAGCGGGGTTCCCCGTCCCGCTCCTCGAAGACCACGACGACGGCGTCCGCCTCGCCGAAGATCCCCACGGTGTAGTCGCGGGTCTCCGGCGGTTCGATGACGAGGTCGGCCTGCTCCCCCGAGCCCAGGCCGAGCGGCACCGAACGGAACGGCACCAGGGCCGACGCCCCCGCGGGGTCGGCCGGCGGGTACCAGCGGAGCGCGAACTCCTTGTCCGCCGCCGAGAGCGTCCCCGGCGGATGCAGCCCCCCGCGGTACTGCTCCGGCTCCAGGACCAGCCCGGACGAGAACGGATACTCCATGATCGACTGCGGGTCCCAGACGGCCCCGTTGACCTCGTCCGCGTCCAGCTTGCGCAGGATGTTGACGTACGTCCGGTCCCGGCTCCAGTGGTTCGGCGGACCCGCCAGCTCGGCGTAGACGGCCTCGTCGTCCCAGTGGAGGCCGGCGAACGGACTCTGGTGCTCGTGCAGCATCCCCAGCGCGTGCCCGATCTCGTGCAGCGCCGTCGCCCGGTCGCCGAACGCCACCAGGTCCCAGCCGAAGTTCATGGTGCGCTCGTGCACCCCGGTCCGCAGGGCGTCCCTGCCGACCGCCGACCACGAGCCGTCGCCCGCCTGGAAGCCGATCCGCAGCTCCGCCTCCGAGCGGTCGCCGACCTCGGCGAAGACCAGGCCGATCCCGAGGTCCTGCCACTCGCGGAAACAGGACCGCACCAGACCCCGCTGCTCCTCGCCGCCGGCCCACGGCACCCGGCGCGTACGGCCCGTCCCCGGGACCGTGATGACCGAACCGTCGGCGTCGCCGTCGAAGAAGTAGTAGTGCAGCACCGTGCCGTTGACCCACATCCGCCGCCCCCCGGCGAGCGCGCCGAGCCGCTCGGCGGCCAGCCCCGGCGGATACGCGGGGGCGGGCTGCTGCGGCAGCGAGCAGTAGCGGGCGGTCATGTGATCAGCGTGCCGCCCGCACCGCCCCGGCGCCTGAGTCAGGGGCTACTCAACTGCCCGTGTATCAGGACTGAGTACCCGGGCTCCTGTTGGTGTGACGAGCATCGACACGAGGCCCGGGGAACCGGGCGCGCAGGGTACGAAGTCCCCCGGCCGGGCCTGGCCGTTCACCGGCCGGGCGGACGAACTGGAGCGGGTGCGCCGGTCGTCGGCCGCGGGCCGGCCCGGACTCGTGGTCACCGGACCGGCGGGCCGCGGCAAGACCCGGCTGGTCACGGAGGCCCTTCGCGGCACCGACCACGTCCGGGCGGCCGGCACGCCCGAGACCCGCCACCTCCCCTTCGCCGCCTTCGCGCACCTGCTGCCGGAACCCGTCACGCTGCACCGCGCGGTCCAGCTCCTCTCCGGTGCCCGGCTGCTGCTGGTGGACGACGCCCATCTGCTCGACGACGCCTCCGCCGCGCTGATCCACCAGCTCGCCGTGCACGGCCGTACCCGGCTGCTGGTCGTCGTGACCGACGGCACCGCCGTGCCCGAGGCGGTCTCCCGGCTGTGGACCGGCGAGCTGCTGCCCCGTCTCATCCTCGACCCGCTGCCCCCGCAGGAGACGGCCGAGCTGCTCACGGCGGCCGTCGGCGCCGCCCCCGAGCCGCTCACCGCCGACCGGCTGCACCGCCTGTGCCGCGGTGATCTGCGGCTGCTGCGCGAACTCCTCGGCGCGCTCCGCGAACAGGGCCCGTTCGGCACGGACCCGGACACGGGGGAGTGGGCCTGGCGCGGCCCCGTCCCGGTCACCGCGACGCTGCGCGAACGCACCGCCCCCGTGCTGGGCCGCTCCGCCCCGAAGGAGCGGGAGACCCTGGAACGGCTGGCGTTCGCCGAACCCCTCCCGCTGGACCTGGACGACCTCGAACTGGACGTCGCCGAGCGGCTGGAGACCGAAGGTCTGATCCAGGTCGACGACGCACAGGGCACGGTCCGCCTCGCCCACCCCCTGCACGGCCCGGTGCTCCGCGCGACGGCCGGCCGGCTGCGGGCCCGCCGCCTGACCCGCGCCCCCGGAGGCTGCGGTCGCGCCCTGGAGGCGGAGACGGCCGCCCTCGTCCGGCGCGTCGAGCGGGCCGACGTACGCGACGCCGTCATGCCCGTGGGGGAGTGGCTCGTCGCCGAGGGCGCCCGGCTGCCGGCCGGGGACGCCGCCGTGCGCGCCCGGTTCGCCCGGCTGCGGGGCCGGCTACGGGAGGCGGCGGCGTGGGCCCGCGAGGGACTGCGCACGTCCCCCGGCGACCCGGCCTGCCGCACCGAACTCGCCCTCGTCCGTGCCCAGTCCGGCGAGCCCGTGTCCGGTGGCGCGGGTCCCGCCGCCGTCTGGGCCGCCGCCGCGCGCGGCGACCTGGCCCCGGCTCTCGCCGCCACCGACCTCCCCGACGCCTACGACGCGGTCCGGCTCGGCGCGCCCGAGCCGGCCGCCGGGCGGCTGACCGGGGTGTTCGCCGCCCACGCGGACGCCCTGGCCCGCCGTGACGGCCCGGCCCTCGACCGGGTCGCCGGGGAACTGGAGCGGCGCGGCTTCCTGCTGTTCGCGGCCGAGGCGTACGCCCAGGCGGTACGCGCCCACCGGGACGCGGGCGCGGCCCGGACCGCCCGGACCCGCGCCGTCGGCCTGGCCCGCCGCTGCCAGGGCGCCCGTACGCCCGCCCTGGCCGGGCTGGTCCTCGGCGAACTCACCGCGCGGCAGCGGCAGATCGTCACCCTCGCCGCCGCCGGCCTCAGCAACCGGCAGATCGCGGAGCGGCTCACGCTCTCCGTCCGCACGGTCGGCAACCACCTCTACAGCGCCTACGCCCGCCTCGGCGGCGGCGACCGCGGCGCGCTGCCCTGGCTGGTGGAACCCCCGCGGACCGACGCGGCGGCCTGACCGGCGCCCGGCACCGGGGCGGCCGGTCTCAGGCCGCCCCGAAGGCCGAGAACGCCCACCCCGTCGCCTGGTGCACCGCGTCGCCCGGCAGCGCCGCCCGCGCGTCCCGCAGCGCCTCCGCCAGCGACAGCCCCGCGTCCAGGCCCTTGTGCAGCGCGAGCATCAACGGCACCACCGCCGCGTCGTTGACCGGCGCGGTGCACGCCACCACCCCGGCCGTGCCCAGCGGCAGCAGCGCGGTGACCAGCCCGAGCAGCTCGTCCGCGCCCACGGAGGCGAACCGGGCGGTGTCGCAGCAGGACAGGATGATCCGGTACGGGCTGCGGTCCAGCCGCTCGAAGTCGTGCACGATGAGCGGCCCGTCCGCCATCCGCAACGACGAGAACAACGGGCTGTCCGCCCGGAACGTGCCGTGCGCCGCGATGTGCGCCAGCGCCGCGCCGTCCAGCTCCCGCAGTACCCGCGGGACGCGGGCCCCGTCCCCCTCCAGCACGACGGGCACCCCACGCCCGCCCCGCTCCACCGGCCCGCCGGCACCGTCCCCGAACCCGTGCCCGCCCGGCTCCACCGGCCCCCCGGCGGTATCCCCGAGCCCACCTTCACCCCGGTACACGCCCCTCGTCCGCCCGGCCCCGGCCCCGATCCGGTCCCGGTGCCCGGCCTCGGCGCGGAGGCCGGGCCGCCGTACCAGGGACGCGCGGCCGTCGTCGGCGTACCCCTCGGCCAGCAGGGGCACCTCCGCGCCGCCGCTGGCCAGCCCCGGACCGCGGACCAGGACGTGCCGGCCGCCCGGCGGGGGCGTCGTCGCGTGGGCGCGCAGCCAGCTCGACGCCGAAGGGGAGACGCTCAGCACCCGCTCGCGCAGCGCCGGCAGCAGCGCCCACGGCACCCGGTGCAACCGCGCCGGCGGTACGACCACCACCGGACCGGAGCCCAGCTGCGCCGCCGCCGGACCGAGCAGCAGCTCCTCCAGCCGGCGCCCGGCGGCCTCCACCAGCGGCAGCCGGGCCTCCGCGCCGGGATGGGCCAGGCGCCGCAGCCCCGCCTGGACGTGCTCGGCCTCCCGCTCCGCCTCCGCCAGCGGCCCCGCCTCGAACCGCCGCACCCGGCCCTGCCCGCACAGCAGCACCTGCACCCGCCCGTCGAGCACCGCCAGCTCCACCAGGAGGACGTCCCCGCCCAGCGCCGCCAGCAGTCGGCCGACGTCGAACCGGTCCCCGCCGCCCGGCGCCTCCCCGCGCATGTGCAGCGTCCGCGCGCGGATCTCCCGCTCCAGGCGCCGCTGTTCACGCTCCAGCGCCGCCACCGGACGGCCCTCCATCCGGGCCTCCTCGGCCCGCGCGGCGATCTCCCGGAACGCGGTCAGGTCGCTGAGCAGCACGGGGTCGGCCGGCGGCCGGGTCGGCGGCGCCGCCAGCACCGTCGCCCGCCACCGCTCGCTCCACACCAGCAGCCGGCGCGGCCCGCCCGAGGCCAGCGACGCCCGCTGCGCCAGCGCCGCCAGCTCCGCGCCCTGCTCGGTGGCGCGGGCCCGCAGTTCGGAGGCGCCGAGCGTCATCCGGTGGTCGTCCAGCACGTCCAGGCCGCGCCGGCACGCCTCCAGCACCCCGCGCGTCGACCCCGCCGCCCACGCCCGCAGCGCCTGCGCCGACCAGCCCGTCACCCGGGCCAGCGCCGGCCCGCTGTGCCGGCCCCGGGCGGCGAGCGCCAGGTGCCGTTCCGCGTCCGCCGTCCAGCCCAGGTCCAGCGCGATCCGCCCGGCCAGCAGCGACGCCTCGGGCGCGGCCGGCGCGCCGAACGACGCCAGCTTCTCCGCCACCGCCGCCGCGTCCGCGACCAGCCGCCCCGAACCCCGCCCGGCCGCCACCCGCGCCTCGATCAGCACCAGCCGGGCATGCGTCTCGTACCAGGTGCGCCGCTGCGCCGCGAACAGCCGTACCGCGACCGCCGCCCGCGCTATCGCGGTCTGCGCGTCCCCCGCCAGCCGCGCGGCGCGCGCCGCGACCAGCAGCAGCTCGGCCTTGCGCGTGGACTGCCCGCCGATGCCGTCGAGGACCCCGATCGCCTGGTCGACCTCGGCCAGTGCCTCCGGGGCCAGCCCGGCCGCCATCATCACCTCGCTGCGGCGGATGTTCAGCATGAACATCGGCGTGCCCAGCGCCGCGTACCGCTCGCTCGCCTCGTCCAGGAGCCGCAGCGCCGCCGGGATGTCCCCGGACCGGAACGCCGCCAGCCCCCGGCTCTCCACCGCGTCCGCCTTGTCGTGCTCCTGGTCCGTGGTGCCCCACAGCTCCTCCGCCGCCGCGAAGTCGGCCTCCGCCCGCTCCACCGCGCCCTGCGCCAGGTGCACCGTGGCCCGCAGCGTCAGCGCCCGCGCCGTCCAGATGACGTCACCGGCCTGCCGCAGGACGGCGATCGCCCGCCGTACGTCCTCCAGCGCCTCCCCGTGCCGGCCCAGCACCCACCACACGTACGCACGCCGGTACAGCACCCGGGCGCGGGTCAGCCCCGTCCCGCGCGCCACGCCCCGCTCGAAGGCGGCCAGGCCCTGCCGGGTGCGGCCCGTGTGGACCAGGGCCACCCCGAGCGTGGCCAGCACGTCCGCTTCCCGATCGGGTGAATTCCCCCGGGCCGCGAGATCCCGGGCCCGCCGCAGGTGCGACACCGCCAGCCGGGTGTCGCCGAAGTCCCGCTGCCAGATGCCGATCACCTGATGGGCGATCGAGGCGTGCAGCGGCGGCGGAGCGGCGTCCAGGAGCCTTTCCGCCCGCGCCAGAGCCTCGTTCGGGGCTGCGAACACCATCGGCAGCAGATCGTGAACCGAGTCGCTTCCCGCTGTCACCCCATGGATGGTAGTGGCAGCGCACCACGTCACACAGGTGCGGGTCTGTATCAATCGGCCGCCGGCGGACTCTGATTGACGAACGCCGCCTCAGGGGGAGGATCCGCCATGGCACCACAGCGATTCCGCGAGCAGTTCGACCAGATCCAGCGTTCGATGCCCGACGTCCCGCTGGCGATGGGGCCCGACGACGCCGCCGAGTTCCTCTACGAGAAGGGCGTCGTCCTCGCCCGCGACGGCGAGGAGGCGCGCGTCGTCGAGGACACCGTCCGGGAGCACTTCACCGCCCTCGCCGGGCTGGACGCCGGCCGGGTGCGCCGCGCCGGCCCCGAGACGAACCGCTCCGGCATCACCCGCATCCAGGTCGGCGACCCAGGTGAGGGCACCGGCGGCGACCCGGCCGTCGCGCACGCCCTGCGGTCGCTGCGCGCCTTCGAGGGCCGGGCGGGGCGGCGCCTGGTCAGCCGCAACCACGTCGTGTCGATCGCCGTCAACTCCTGCCCCGGCGACGAGCCGGTGCCCGTTCCCCGCACCGAGCGGCCCAACCCGGCGCCGGCCGACGCGCCGTACGACCCCGGCTCGGCGGTCGGCGTCCTCGTCGTCGACACCGGCCTCATGGCCGACCACCGCTCCTACCCGCTGCTCGCCCACACCCGGGGCGACCTCCAGGTCAAGGAGTGCGACGACGAGGGCGTGCTGTGCCAGTACGTCGGCCACGGCACCTTCATCGCCGGGCTGCTCGCGGCCGTCGCGCCCAACACCGACATCACCGTGCGCAACACGCTGAACGACGCCGGGGCGATCCTGGAGTCCGAGTTCGGCGAGAAGCTGTTCGACGCCGTGGAGGAGGGCGGCTGGCCGGACGTCATCAGCCTCTCCGCCGGCACCTCCAACGGCCGCACCGACGGCCTGCTCGGCGTGCACGCCTTCATGGAGGAACTGCGCGCCCGGGGCACCCTGCTGGTCGCCGCCGCGGGCAACAACGCGAGCGCCACCCCGTTCTGGCCCGCCGCCTACGCCGATCTGCCCGGCTGGGAGGACTCCGTCCTGTCGGTGGGCGCGCTGCGCGCCGACGGCGAGCACGGCGCCTGCTTCAGCAACCATGGCGGATGGGTGAAGGTGTACGCCCCCGGCGAGCGCCTCACCTCCGCCCTCACCGGCATCGAGACGCCCGTGCCGTACGTGTACCAGCACTCCACCTTCGACGCCTGCCGGTTCGGCTTCGGCTACGCCTGCACCTGCCAGACGCCCCGCCACACCGGCCTGCTCAGCGAGCCGGGCGACGCCCCCGCCAAGCCGGACCAGGTGATGTTCGAGGGGTACGCGCAGTGGAGCGGCACCTCGTTCGCCACACCCGTCGTGGCCGGGCTGATCGCCTCCCACATGACGGCCCATCGGCAGACCGACGCCCGCGTGGCCCGCAAGGCGCTGCTGGCGGCGAACACCGAGTACG
Organism: Streptomyces daghestanicus; assembly: GCF_020521275.1. NCBI lineage: Bacteria > Bacillati > Actinomycetota > Actinomycetes > Kitasatosporales > Streptomycetaceae > Streptomyces > Streptomyces daghestanicus. The sequence goes on from NZ_BNDX01000018.1 coordinate 69,273, forward strand.
CCGAGGTGCGCGGGGCGCACGTGCCGGCGCTGCTGCCGCCCACCTGGCGGCCGGTCCCCGTCGGCCCGCCGGACGGCGCGGCATGACGGGCGGAACGGCCCTCTCCACGGCGTACGATGGCGTGTCGTACACGAGGGGTGGGGCCGTGGACCGTAGAGATGTCGGGGCGCTCGTCCAGTCCGCCGCCGACGGAGACGCGGCGGCCTGGAAGGCGCTGGTGGAAGGGCTGGGCCCGCTGGTCTGGTCCGTGGCGCGGGCGCACCGGCTGTCCGACGCCGACGCGCACGAGGTCTACCAGACCGCCTGGTTCCGTTTCGCCCAGCACCTGGGGCGCATCCGGGAGCCGGAGAAGGCCGGTTCCTGGCTGGCGAGCACCGCGCGCAACGAGAGCCTGAAGGTGCTCAAGGCGGCACGGCGGTGGACGCCGACCGACGATCCGCAGCTGCTGGACCGGGTGAGCGAGGACCGCACGCCCGAGGAGTCGGTGCTCGACTCCGAGGAGGCCGCCGCGCAGAGCGAGCGGGTCCGGTGGCTGTGGCAGGAGTTCGAGGAACTGGGTGAGCGGTGCAGGCAGTTGCTGCGCGTGCTGATCGCGTCACCGCCGCCCAGCTATCAGGAGGTGTCGGCGGCGCTGGGTATCGCCGTCGGCAGCATCGGACCGATGCGCCAGCGCTGTCTGAGGCGCCTGCGGGCGCGACTGGAAGCCCGGGGGGCGGCATGAGCGGAACACACGACGGCGGTACGGACCGGGACGGCCCGGGCGACGGGTTCGACGATTCTCTGCTGGAGGAGGAACTGCGGCAGGCGGCCGGCATCCTGGACCCGGTGCCGGCCGAGCTGGACCGGCTCGCCGTGGAGGCGTTCGCGCTGCGGGACCTGGACGCCGGGCTCGCCGAGCTGACCTTCGACTCGCTCGTCGACGCCCTGCCGATCCGGGGGGAGACGGACCCGGCGCGGATGCTGACCTTCCGCGCCGGGGAGGTGAGCCTCGACGTGGAGGTGAGCGCGGAGGGGCTGTTCGGGCAGGTGATGCCGCCGCAGCCGGCCCGGATCGAGGTGCTGAGCGGGCTGCGCCCGGCCCGGTCGCTGACCGCCGACGAGATGGGGCGGTTCACCGGGGAGACCCCGCCGTCCGGCCCGTTCGCCCTGCGCCTGCGGGCCGGCGGCGAGGTCGTCGTCACGGAGTGGCTGCGCGCCTGAACCGTGGGCCGGTCCGGTGCCTCACCAGGCGCAGGGCAGCGTCCGCGGGCCGCGGATCATCGTCCGGTGCCGCCAGGCGACCTGGCCGGGACCGCCGGCCAGCCGCAGTCCGGGCAGCCGGTCCAGCAGGGTGCCGATGAGGAGTTCGGTCTGCATCCGGGCGAGCACGGCGCCCGTGCAGTAGTGCGGCCCGTTGCCGAACGACAGGTGGGCGCCCGCGTCCCGGCCGGGGTCGACGCGGTCCGGGTCGGGGAAGACGGCCGGGTCGCGGTTGGCGGCCAGGTAGGAGACGTAGACGGGGTCGCCCGCGCGGAGGAGGTGGCCGCCCAGCTCGACGTCCTCGCGGGCGATCCGGGCCAGGCCCACCGAGGAGCGGTGCGGGATGTAGCGCAACAGCTCCTCCAGGACCGCGCCGCGCTCCTCGGGCCGGTCCCGCATCCGGGCCATCAGTTCGGGGCGGGTGAGCAGCAGGTACAGCATCTGCCCGCTGTTGTGGGTGACGGCCTCGCCGCCGATCTGGAGCGGCCCGGCCAGGCCGACCGCCTCCTCCTCGGCGACCTCGCCGCGGGCGACGGCGGCCCCGAGCAGGGAGTAGACGTCCTCGCCCGGCGCCTGGGCGCGGGCCCGGACGGTCTCGGTGATCCAGCCGTAGAGGCTGTTCTTGGCGCGCTCGGCGCCCTCGACGCCGCCCGAGGTGGAGATGATCTCCCGGGTCCAGGAGTGCACCCGCTCCCGGTCGGCGTCGGGTACCCCCATCACCTCGCTGACGACGGCGATCGGGAACGGTTCGAGGACCCGCTCGACCAGATCGGCCGGCGGCCCGTCCCGGAGGACGCCGTCCACCAGCGCGTCCAGCATCTCCTGCGCGCGGGGGCGCAGCCGCTTCGTCGCGCCCACGGTGAACGCCCCCGCGACAGCCCGCCGCAGCCGGTTGTGATCGGGCTGGTCGGCGAAGGCGAGCGAACCGGGGCGGGGCTTGAAGTGCGGGGCCATCCGCGTCACCTGACGCTTCGTCACCTCCGCGCGGCCGAACCGCGGATCGTTGGTGATCAGCTTCACGTCCTCGTACCGGGTGGCCAGCCACGCCCAGCCCTCGCCGTGCGGCAGCCGGATGCGGGTCAGCGGCCCCTCCCGCATCAGCTCGGCGAGGACCGGGTCGAACTCCGTCCCGTCCAGGTCGAGCGCGGGCCAGTCCCGCACCGGGGGCGGGGTCCGGTCGGTGAGCGTGGTGGTCTCCTGCGTCATCCCCCCACCCTGGCGGGCCGGTACGGGTCTGTCGCGCGGGAGTGCGCCGGCCGGTGGACGCGGACGGGGAGCCGCGCCGGCCCGGCCCGCGCGGGCGGCGGCCGTCAGCCCGAGACCGCGTCGACGAGGCCGGCCAGGGCCTTCGCCAGCCGGGTGAGCCCGGCCCCCGCCGGACCGCCCGGCTCGGTCATGTACGTGTCCCGGCGGATCTCCACCATCAGCGCCCCCACCTCGGCCCGCCGCCCGTAGAACTCCAGCGGTACGTACGTCCCGCCGAACGGGCTGTCGAGCCCCGTTCCGCCGCACCCGGCAAACGCCGCCCGCGCCGCGGCGAGCAGGCCGGGCGGGGTGTGAAAGGCGTCGGTGCCCAGGCAGACCGGCGGCCGGGGGCCCGCGCCGTGCAGCTCGTAGGGCAGCCGGGCGGTGGGATAGGAGTGCACGTCGATGATCACCGCCCGTCCGGTGGCGGCGAGCCGGTCCGCGACGGCCTCGGTCATCGCCCGCGCGTACGGGCGGAAGTACCGTTCGAGCAGCGGCTCCGGGTCGGTGCCGGCGGGGCGCAGCATGTCGCCGTGCGTGGTCCGGGTGTAGACGGCGCCCATTCCGGCGGCCGTCATCTCCTCCCGCTCGTCCGGGAACCGCTCAGGGTCGGTGACCAGCCGGGAGAGCCGGTTGACGAACCGCCACGGCGGGACGGCGGCCAGGCCGGCCGCGGCCTCGGCGAGCGTGTCCGTGTGCGCGTCCGTGAGGTGGTCCAGCTCCCGCGCCAGCGCGTCGTCGTCCAGGACGAGGCCGGCGCGGACCTCGGGCGGGACGCGCCGGGCGGCGTGCGGCACGTGCAGGACGACCGGCGAGGCGTCGGCGCCGGGGAGCAGCTCGAAGGCGGGCGGGGCGTCGGTCACGGGCTGCTCCGGGGGCGTTGTCAGTGGGGTGCGGCAAGATCGGGTGTGCGGGACCGGAGGACCGGGACGACCGAGGGGGCATCATGCCGATCACCGAACAGCGGGTGGCAGCACACCCGTTCCTGAAGGGGATGTACGAGGACGGGTACTACCCGGACCACGTGGTGGACCGGGGCAGGGACGTCCTGCGCCGGCTGTGCGAGCGCATCGAGGCGGAGCGCCCCGCCGACGTCACCGCGCTGTACGCGCTGACCCACGCGGCCACCGAGGAGTTCAACGCGCTGGAGGAGGCGTTCGCCGACGCCGGCAGCGAGATCGAGACGGTCGCCCGGGAGCTGATAGCCGAGGACTTCTGGTTCGTCGCCCGGGCGTACGGCTTCCCGGACGCCGACGTCGAGGAGCTGATCGCGCCGCGCGCGTGGTGAGAGACGGGCACCCCGCCTCCGCCGCTGCGGAGACGGGGTGCCCGCGGAGCCCACCCGGGGTGACCGGATCAGGCGAGGGACGCCAGCGCCTCGTTCCAGGTCGCCGACGGGCGCATGACCTCGGCGGCCTTGGCCGGGTCGGGCTGGTAGTAGCCGCCGATGTCGGCCGGCTCGCCCTGGACGGCGTTCAGCTCCTCGACGATCTTCGCCTCGTTGGCGGAGAGCGTCTCGGCGAGCGGCGCGAAGACCTTGGCCAGGTCCGCGTCGTCGGTCTGCCCGGCCAGTTCCTGCGCCCAGTAGAGGGAGAGGTAGAAGTGGCTGCCGCGGTTGTCGATGCCGCCGACACGACGGGTCGGGGACTTGTCCTCCTCGAGGAAGGTCGCCGTCGCGCGGTCGAGGGTGTCCGCGAGGACCTTGGCCCGGGTGTTGCCCGTGGCCTCGGCGAACTGCTCCAGGGACGGCACCAGCGCGAAGAACTCACCGAGGGAGTCCCAGCGCAGGTAGTTCTCCTTGACGAGCTGCTGCACGTGCTTGGGCGCGCTGCCGCCGGCGCCGGTCTCGAACAGACCGCCGCCCGCCATCAGCGGGACCACCGACAGCATCTTGGCGCTGGTGCCCAGCTCCAGGATGGGGAAGAGGTCGGTGAGGTAGTCGCGCAGCACGTTGCCGGTGACCGAGATGGTGTTCTCGCCGCGGCGGATGCGCTCCACCGACAGCTTGGTCGCCTCGACCGGGTTGAGGATCCGGATGTCCAGGCCCTCGGTGTCGTGCTCCGGCAGGTACGCCTCGACCTTGGCGATCAGGTTGGCGTCGTGGGCGCGGGTCTCGTCCAGCCAGAAGACGGCCGGGTCGCCGGTGGCGCGGGCGCGGGTGACGGCCAGCTTCACCCAGTCGCGGATCGGGGCGTCCTTGGTCTGGCAGGCGCGGAAGATGTCACCGGCGGAGACGGTCTGCTCGATGACGGCGGTGCCGTTCTGGTCGACCAGGCGGACGGTGCCCGTGGCGGGGATCTCGAAGGTCTTGTCGTGGCTGCCGTACTCCTCGGCCTTCTGCGCCATCAGACCGACGTTCGGGACCGAGCCCATGGTGGACGGGTCGTAGGCGCCGTTGGCGCGGCAGTCGTCGATGACGGCCTGGTACACGCCGGCGTAGGAGGAGTCCGGGATGACCGCGAGGGCGTCGTGCTCCTGGCCGTCCGGGCCCCACATGTGGCCGGAGGTGCGGATCATGGCCGGCATGGAGGCGTCGATGATGACGTCGGAGGGCACGTGCAGGTTGGTGATGCCCTTGTCGGAGTCGACCATGGCCAGCTCCGGGCCCTCGGCCAGCTCCGCGTCGAAGGACGCCTTGATCTCCGCGCCCTCGGGCAGGGACTCCAGGCCCTTGTAGATGCCGCCCAGACCGTCGTTCGGGGTGAGCCCGGCCTTGGCCAGCGTCTCGCCGTACTGCGCGAAGGTCTTCGGGAAGAAGGCGCGCACCACGTGGCCGAAGATGATCGGGTCGGAGACCTTCATCATCGTGGCCTTCAGGTGCACGGAGTACAGGATGCCCTCGGCCTTGGCGCGGGCGACCTGCGCGGTGAGGAACTCGCGCAGCGCGGCGACGCGCAGCACGGAGGCGTCGACGACCTCGTCCTTCTTCACGGGCACGGACTCGCGCAGCACCGTGGTGGTGCCGTCGTCGCCGACCAGTTCGATGCGGAGGGTGCCGTCCTCGGCGATCACCACGGACTTCTCGGTGGAGCGGAAGTCGTTCTCGCCCATGGTCGCCACATTGGTCCTGGACTCGGAGGTCCAGGCGCCCATGCGGTGCGGGTGGGCCTTGGCGTAGTTCTTGACCGAGGCGGGGGCGCGGCGGTCGGAGTTGCCCTCGCGCAGCACCGGGTTGACCGCGGAGCCCTTGACCTTGTCGTAGCGGGCGCGGATGTCGCGCTCCTCGTCCGTCTTCGGGTCGTCCGGGTAGTCCGGCAGCGCGTAGCCCTGGGCCTGCAGCTCGGCGACGGCGGCCTTGAGCTGCGGGATGGACGCCGAGATGTTCGGCAGCTTGATGATGTTGGCGGCCGGCGTCTTGGCCAGCTCGCCCAGCTCGGCGAGGGCGTCCGGGATGCGCTGGTCCTCGGTGAGGTACTCCGGGAACACGGCGATGATGCGTCCGGCCAGCGAGATGTCGCGGGTCTCCACGGGGACGCCCGCCTGCGAGGCGTACGCCCGGACCACCGGCAGGAAGGAATACGTTGCCAGGGCCGGGGCCTCGTCAGTGTGCGTATAGATGATGGTCGAGTCAGTCACCGGTGCTCCGCTCCACGTCTGCAACATTGCTCGACATCAAGATATCTCGTGATCGGGCTCGTCTCGACAGGGGTCCGCCGTGGAATCCCCGCGCGTTCCGGCGCGGACCCCGGCGGGCGGCCCCGGCGGGGTCGTGCGCTGCTGCGGGAGGACCACCGCGCCCTGCTGGAGCGCGACGGTGCGGGCGGGCGAGGGGATGCGGATGCCCTCGTCGCGGTAGCGCCGGTGCAGCCGCTTGATGAACTCGTGCTTGATCCGGTACTGGTCGCTGAACTCACCGACGCCGAGGATGACCGTGAAGCCGATCCGGGAGTCGCCGAAGGTGTGGAAGCGGATCGCCGGCTCGTGCTCCGGGACGGCGCCGGTGATCTCCTTCATCACCTCGGTGACGACCTCGGCGGTCACCCGTTCGACCTGCTCCAGGTCGCTGTCGTAGGCGACGCCGACCTGGACGGTGATGGTCAGCTGCTGCTCGGGCCGCATGAAGTTGGTCATGTTGGTCTTGGCGAGCTGACCGTTGGGGATCACGACCAGGTTGTTGGAGAGGTCGCGGACGGTGGTCTGGCGCCAGTTGATGTCCTCGACATAGCCCTCCTCGCCGCTGCTGAGCCGGATGTAGTCGCCGGGCTGCACGGTCTTGGAGGCGAGGATGTGGATGCCGGCGAAGAGGTTGGCCAGGGTGTCCTGGAGGGCGAGGGCGACCGCGAGGCCGCCGACGCCGAGCGCGGTGAGCAGGGGCGCTATGGAGATGCCCAGTGTCTGCAGCACCACCAGGAAGCCGATCGCCAGGACCAGGACCCGGGTGATGTTGACGAAGATCGTCGCCGACCCGGCGACGCCGGAGCGGGACGCGGTGACGGTCCGCACCAGACCGGCGAAGACCCGGGCCGCCGAGACGGTCACCACGAAGATCAGCAGGACCGTCAGCACCTGGTTCACGGTGTGCTGGAGCGCGCCCCTCAGGGGCAGCGCCGCCGCGGCGCCCGCGACGCCGCCCGAGACCGCCACCCACGGTGCCACCGTGCGCAGCGCGGCCACGATCACGTCGTCGCCGCTCCAGCGGGTGCGGTCGGCGTGCCCGGCCAGCCAGCGCAGCACCGCGCGCAGCAGGAAGGCGCCCAGCAGCCCGGCGGCGAGGGCGATGCCCGCGATGACCAGGTCGTCCACGGTGAGGTCACGGGTCACCGGTCGCCTCCGGGGGCGGAAGCGGCGGCGAGGAAGCTCGCCGACGGCGGGAGGGGGAGTCGCGTCACGTCGTCACCTGCTCGTTTCCTGATGTGCGGTCGCGCCGCTCCAGTACGGCAGTTCGAACGGCGCGAGCGTTCATCCTGCCGTATCCGCGACGGTGGACCGTACCGGGACAGGGGGACATGGCGGTGCTTCGGCCGTCTTCCGGCCGGTTCCGGCCGCCCTCGCCCGCTTCCACCGCTGCTCGGTGGCGCGGTGGGTGACGCGGCCGGGATGACGCGCGGGTCGCCTCCCGGCGCCAGATCACCTTCAGCCGGACCAGCGCCCCAGGGTCAGCGCCCCCGGCAGCAGCGGCAGCCAGACCGTGATGATCCGGTACGCCAGTACCACCGCCGTCGCCACGGCCGCCGGGCCGCCGCCACCGGCGCCACGACCAGCGCCGCCTCGACCGAGCCGATGCCGCCCGGCGTGGGCACCAGCGCGACCGCCACGGTCGCCGCCGGACAGGCCGGCGCCATGTGGGTGGCCGGCACCGGCAGCCCCCAGCGCCCGTCCGACCAGCACCAGCGCCGTCGCCCGGAGCGCGGGGAACGCCGGGGAACCGCCCCAGAGCGCCAGCGCCAGCGCCCGTCCGACCAGCACCAGCGCCGTCGCCCGGAGCGCGGGGAACGCCGGGGAACCGCCCCAGAGCGCCAGCGCCAGCGCCGGAGGGCTGTGCACGGAGCGGGCCTCGCCGAGCGCCGTCCGCAGGAAACCGGGCACCGCCCGGCAGGCCAGCGCCAGCACCACCACGGCACCCACCAGTACCGCCACGCCCCTCAGTGGGAGCGGACCGAGGAACCCCTCGGGCAGCAGCGCCCCGAGCCGCAGCGCGCCGGGAAGGGCCAGCAGGAGCGCGCCCAGCAGGACCACCCGGCCCACGCTCTCCGCCAGCAGATACAGCGCCGGCGCGGCCGAGGAACGGGCCGGCGGCACCCCGCACACCGTGAGAAACCGCAGGTCGACCGCGCCCGCGCCCAGTCCCGAGGGCAGCAGGTGGTTGGCCGCGCCCGCCGCGAACCGGGTGGCGGGCAGCCGCCGTCCGGGCAGCCGCTCCACCACCGCGCCCTGCCGGGTGCAGGCGGCGGCCATCCAGGTCAGGCAGGTCGCGCCGGCAGCCACGGCCGGCGGCCGGTGGCCAGGTGCGCGAACCCCTCGGCGAGCACCGACCGGTGCCGGACGGCGGGTGGACAGCGGCTCGCCCGGACGCGCACCGGACGCCTTGACCTCAAGATTGGTGGAGGTTCTAGCTTCTCCGGCATGAGCATGGAGACCACCGCCTGGGCACAGCTGCACGGCATCCTCAACGCCGAGCGGGACCGCCGCCCCTTCGCCCGCGCCACGCTGCGCCGCATCGCCGCCTTCGCCCGTCCGCACCGCCGCCGCATCGCGGTGTTCGTGCTGCTCGGGGTGGGGAGCGCGCTGCTCGCGGTCGCCACGCCCGTGCTGGCCGGACGCGTCGTCGACGCGATCGTCACCGGCGGCGGCGACGGGCGTGCCGACGAGCACACCGTCGTACGGCTCGCCCTGCTGATCGCCGTGATCGCCGTCGCCGAGGCCGCGCTCGGCATCCTCTCCCGGAGGCTGTCGGCGCGGCTCGGTGAGGGACTCATCCTGGATCTGCGGACGGCCGTCTTCGATCATGTCCAGCGCATGCCGGTCGCGTTCTTCACCCGGACCCGTACGGGAGCGCTGGTCTCCCGTCTCAACAACGACGTCATCGGCGCGCAGCGGGCTTTCAGCAACACCCTCTCCGGCGTCGTCAGCAACCTGGTGACGTTGGTGCTCACCGTCGCCGTCATGCTCACCCTCTCCTGGCAGATCACCCTCCTCGCGCTGGTGCTGCTGCCCGTCTTCGTGGTCCCGGCCCGCCGCATGGGCGGCCGGATGGCCCGGATGCAACGGGAGGCCGCCGCCCTCAACGCGGCGATGGGCACCCGCATGACCGAGCGGTTCTCCGCGCCCGGTGCCACCCTGGTCAAGCTGTTCGGTCGGCCCGAGGAGGAGTCGGCGCAGTTCGCCGAGCGGGCCCGCCGGGTCTCGGACATCGGGGTGCGCACCGCCACCGCGCAGGCCGCGTTCCTCACCGCGCTCACCTTGGTCTCCGCGCTGGCCCTCGCCCTGGTCTACGGTCTCGGCGGCTGGTTCGCGCTGCGCGGCGCCCTCGAACCGGGTGCCGTCGTGGCCCTCGCCCTGCTGCTGACCCGCATGTACGCGCCGCTCACCGCGCTGGCCGGGGCCCGGGTGGAGGTGATGAGCGCGCTGGTCAGCTTCGAGCGGGTCTTCGAGGTGCTCGACCTCGAACCGCTCATCGCCGAGCGGCCGGACGCCCGCCGCGTCCCCGACGGCCCCGTCGCCGTGGAGTTCGACGACGTCCGCTTCGGCTATCCCTCGGCCGACAAGGTCTCCCTCGCCTCCCTGGAGGAGGTCGCCGCCCTGGACACGCGGGGCGGCGCCGAGGTGCTGCACGGCATCTCCTTCCGCGCCGAGCCCGGACAGACCGTCGCCCTCGTCGGGTCCTCCGGCGCCGGCAAGTCCACCGTCGCCCAGTTGCTGCCGCGGCTGTACGACGCCGACGCGGGCACCGTGCGCGTCGGCGGCGTGGACGTCCGCGAGCTGACCGCCGCGTCGCTGCGCGCCACCGTCGGCATGGTCACCCAGGACGGCCACCTCTTCCACGACACGGTCCGGGCCAACCTGCTGCTCGCCGCGCCCGGCGCCACCGACTCCGACCTGTGGGACGCGCTCGCCCGTGCCCGCCTCGACGGTCTCGTACGGTCCCTACCGGACGGCCTGGACACGGTGGTCGGCGAGCGCGGCTACCGGCTCTCCGGCGGGGAGCGCCAGCGCATGACCATCGCCCGGCTGCTGCTGGCCCGGCAGCGCGTCGTCGTCCTGGACGAGGCCACCGCCCACCTCGACAACACCTCGGAGGCGGCCGTGCAGGAGGCGCTCACCGAGGCACTGGCGGACCGGACCGCCCTGGTCATCGCCCACCGCCTGTCCACGGTCCGCACCGCCGACCAGATCCTGGTGATCGAGGCCGGCCGGGTCGTGGAGCGCGGCACCCACGAGGCGCTCCTCGCCGCGGGCGGCCGGTACGCGGAGCTGTACCGCACCCAGTTCGCCGGGCGGCCGGACGCGCCCGCGGGCGCGGTGGCGTGAGCCGGGGGCAGGATGTGTCATCCGGCGTTCACTCCCCGTATCCGGACGCCACCTAGCGTGCGCATGCCACACACGGCCGCCGCACGCGTCCGGGCCCACGGGGCCGGGCCGCCGGACACGGAGGAACCATGCGCGTACGCCCGCACCCCGCCCTGCTGCCGGCGGTGGCCGCCTTGTCGGCCGCCGTCCTGGTCGCCGGGACCACCGGCACCGCGCCCGGCACCGCCGCACCCCTCCGGGGCACCGCCGCCGTGGGCCGCGCAGCGGGCCTCGGCGGCGACCACCGTGACGTCCCGGTGGTCGCCCACCGGGGGGCGCCCCGCGACGCGCCCGAGGAGACTTTCGCCTCCTACCGGACGGCGCTCGCCCAGGGCGCGGACGTCCTGGAGGGCGACGTCCAGCTGACCGCCGACGGTGAGCCGGTACTGCTGCACGACGACACGCCGGCGCGCACCACGGACGTGGCGGAGGTGTTCCCCGACCGGGCGGACGCGCGGGTCGGCGCGTTCACCCTCGCCGAGATCGGACGGCTCGACGCCGGCTCCTGGCACCGGGAGGACTTCGCCGGCGCGCGCGTCCCGACCGTCGAGGAGCTGCTCCGGCTGAACCGCGGCCGGGCCGGCCTCACCCTGGAACTGAAGTCCCCGGCGCACAGCCCCGGCGTCGCCGGGAAGCTCGCCGCGCTGCTCGGCCGGTACGGCTACGACGACGCCGCCCGCACCCGCTCCGGCGCCTGGAAGATCATGGTCCATTCGCGGGACGAGGACGCCCTGCGGGAGTTCGCCTCCGTCCTCCCCGAGGTCCCGCTGGTGTACCTGACCGGCGGCGCGATGCTGCCCGACGCGGAGCTGCGGGACCTCGCGGCCTGGACCGAGGGTGTCTTCGCCGATCCCCGGCTGACCACCGCGTCCGACGTGCGGCGCGCGCACGACGCCGGGCTGGTCGTCTACAACGACCCGGTGGACAGCCCCGAGCAACTCGACATGGCCCTCGACCAGGGGTACGACCACCTCGTCAGCAACCTCACCGGCACCGCCGTCCGGGTGCGGGACGGGCGTGGTCCCGCGCCGCGGGAGCCGGGGGTGGTCGTCGACCATGTCATCGAGAACCCCGCGGGTGACGACGTGCAGCCCGAGCACGGGGAGCATGTCACGCTGCGCAACACCACGGGGCGTCCGATCGATGTCGGTGGTCACTATCTGCGTGACGGCGCGGGGAACCTCCGGTTGTTCATCGGTGAGGGTTATGTCATCCAGCCGGGGAGCCTTCTGGACGTCTATGTCGGCGGGGGTACGGATTCGCCCACGGCGTACTACAACGGGTACGGCAGCGGAATGCTGAACAACACCGGTGGTGACACGGTCGTGTACTACGACGAGCGGCACCGGATCGCGGACGTGTACTCCTATATCGCGCCGTCGGGCTGATGGTGGTGGGCGGGTGCGGGTGCGTCGTGGCTGGTCGCGCGGTTTCCCGCGCCCCTGGGGGCGTCGCCGCTGAGGGAGGTGTCAGGGCTTGGTCAGGGTTCGGAAATCCGTCGGAGTCATGCCGGTGTGCTGGCGGAAGAACGCGCTGAACGCGGTGGGGTACGCGAAGCCGATGCGCTCGCCGACCGCGGCCGGGGGCAGCGCCGTGTGGATCAGCAGCCGTTTCGCCTCCAGCAGCACCCGGTCGTCGATGTACCGCTTGGCCCCGACCCCGAGAGCCGCCCGGGTCGCACGGGTGAGGGTGCGCGCGCTGTACCCCAGCCGCGCGGCGTAGTCCTCCACCCGGTGGGTCCGCCCGAAGTCCTCCTCCACGGCCCGCCGGAACCGCTCGAACGGCTCCCCGCCGCCGGCCCGGCCGCGGCGGCGCGGGTCGGCCAGGTGGACCAGCCGCACCAGGATCACCGCGAGCAGGTCGCGCAGCGTCTCGACGTACGCCTCCAGCGACAGGTCGCCGAGCCCCGCGTGCTCCTCGACCAGCGCGTCCAGCAGGCGCAGCAGCGCCGCCTGCCGCGCCGGGTCCGGGGTGATCAGACGGTACGGGGCATGCTCCCAGGCCCGGATCAGCGCGTCCGTCGCGGCGCTCGGGAAACCGGTCGGGAAGACCAGCACGGTCGCGTCGGCGCCGTCCCCGCCGCCGTCCGGGAACTGGAGCACCTGCCCCGGCCACACCCACAGCCAGTCGCCCGCGCCCAGCGTGTACGCGGTGAAGTCCACCGCGCACTCCAGCCGCCCGCCGCGCACCGCGACGACCAGGTGGAAGGCCGGCCGCACCGGCGCGGTGAGCGGGCGCTGCCGCTGCCGCGCGCGGGCCGCGAGGCCCGGCAGATCGAGCACCTCCAGACCCGGCGGCCGGCCCGGCGTCGGGCTGTAGGACACCGCCGGAACGCCGCCCGCCGGACCACCGGCCGCGAACTGTCCGTTTTTCTTCATCGCGTGCCCGAGTGTATGCGGACCCCTTCCCCGGACCGGTCCTACGTTGGCCGGAGTCGTACGAGCCGCAGGAAGGACCACGATGACCATCGAGTTCGCCACCCGCTACCGGCAGCGCTCCCACATCCCGCCGGAGCCGGGCAAGCCGTACTTCATAGAGAAGGGCATGGGCGACCGCGCCCACCTCTTCACCGACATGTTCACGATCTACGCCGGCGGCGAGCAGACCGAGAACACCTTCAACTTCTTCACCTGCGAGGGACCCAAGGGCGACATCATCCCCGCCCACTCCCACCCGGACACCTACGAGGTCTTCTACATCACCGACGGCGCGGTGCGGCTGTTCGTGGAGGACACCGAGGGCGAGCAGTACGAGAAGCTGCTGACCGTCGGCGACTTCGGCTTCGTGCCGAAGAACTGCCCGCACGCCTACCGCATCGAGCGCCACCACAGCCGCATCGTCGGCGTGGCGGCCGGACCGGGCGGCACCTTCGAGCGGTTCTTCGAGAACCTCGGCACCCCCACCGACGAACTCTCCCCGCCGCAGCGGCCGTTCGTTCCCGATCCGCGGAAGTTCGGCACCGTGCCGCAGCGGTACGACGTGACGTTCCTGCCCGACCACCAGTGGCGTACCGGGAACTGAGGGGGAGCCGCGACATGACCAGCCGCAGCCCCGGCTACCTCGACGTCCACGCCCACTTCGTCACCGACTCCTACGTCCGGCAGGCCCGCGCGGCCGGGCACGAGCACCCCGACGGCGTCCCCGCCTGGCCCGCCTGGTCGGCGGCGGCCCACCTGGAGCTGATGGACCGCTGCGGCATCGAGACCTCGATGCTGTCGGTCTCGTCGCCCGGCATCCACTTCGGCGACGACACCGCCGCCCGCCGCCTGGCCCGCGAGGTCAACGAGGACGGCGCCACCGCCGTCCGGGAACACCCCGGCCGCTTCGGCCTGTTCGCCTCCCTGCCGCTGCCCGACGTCGACGGCGCCCTCGCGGAGACCGCGTACGCCTTCGACACCCTCGGCGCCGACGGCGTGGTCCTGGAGACCAACACCCACGGCACCTACCTCGGCAACCTGGACCTGGAGCCGGTCTGGGCCGAACTGGACCGGCGCGGCGCCGTCGTCTTCCTGCACCCCACCTCCCCGGTGTGCTGGGAGCGGTCCGCGCTCGGCCGGCCCCGCCCGATGGTCGAGTTCGTCTTCGACACCGCCCGTACCGTCACCGACCTGCTGATGGCCGGCACCCTCGACCGGTACCGGAACCTCACCGTGATCGTCCCGCACTGCGGCGGCGCCCTGCCGGTCCTCGCCGACCGCATCGACGGCTTCATGAAGATGTTCATGCCCGCCGGCACCGAGGCCCCCGGCGCCGTCGAACAGCTCCGCCGCCTCTACTACGACCTCGCCGGCCCCGCCCTGCCCCGCCAGCTCCCCGCCCTGCTCGGCCTGGTCGGCGCCGACCGGCTGCTGTACGGCAGCGACCACTGCTGGACACCGGCCGCCGGGGTCGAGGCGCACATCGCCGGCCTGGACGCCGCCCCCGCGCCCGACGGCGCCCCCGACTGGCGGACCCTCACCACCGCCAACGCCCACCGCGTCCTGCCCCGTACCGCCCGCTGACGTAAGGCCGCCCCGTGCCCTTCCCCTTCCACCTGCTCGCCCCGCCCGACCCGGCGGCCCTGCCCCTGCCCCACCCGGCCTGCCCGGCCGACGGGGTGACGCTGCTGCGCGGCGCGGTGTACGCCGTCCCCGACGGCGGGCGTCCGCTCACCACCGACCTCTGGCTGCCCGAGGACGCCGCCGGACCCGTGCCGGTCGTCGTCTTCGTGCACGGCGGTGCCTGGCACACCGGCCTGCGCGACGACCCCGGCCCCCGCTTCCGTGCCTGGCGGCCCGGCCCCTTCGCCCGGCTCGCGCGGGCCGGGTTCGCCGTCGTCTGCCCCGACTACCGGCTCAGCGGCGAGGCACCCCACCCCGCCCAGCGCGACGACCTGGCCGCCGTACTGGCCTGGCTGCGCACCCGCGCCGGCGATCTCGGCCTCGACCCCTCACGCACCGTTCTGTGGGGCGAGTCGGCCGGCGGACACCTCGCCGCGCTGACCGCCCTCACCCAGCCGCCGGGCACCGTCGTCGGCTGCGTCACCTGGTACGCCCCCACCGACCTGCCCGGCCTCGCCGAGGACCGCCCCGAGGGCACGTACGACGCCCACGACCCGGCCTCCTTCGAGGCGCTGCTGCTCGGCGGCGCCCCGGCCGGCCGGCCGGACACCGCCCGGGACGCCAGCCCGGTCACCCACGTCGGCACCGGCGCGCCGCCCTTCCTCCTCCTGCACGGCACCGACGACAGCCTGGTCCCGCCCCGGCAGTCCGTCCGTCTCGCCGAGGCGCTGCGCGCCGCCGGTCACCACCCCGACCTTTGCCTCGTCGGCGGCGCCGACCACCTGTGGGTCGGGCTGTCCGACGCCGACGCGGCGGACTGCTTCGCCCGTACCCTCGCCTTCGCCCGCCGCTGCGCGGGGACCGGCGGGGCGGCGGGGAGCGGCACATGACCGGCGGCGCCACCGAGGCCACCGGGTCCGCCGCCCGCGAGGCAGTGGCCCCCCGGCGCCGCTCACCCCACCTGGTGCTCGCCTGCGCCAGCCTCGGCACCCTGCTGGTGATCCTGCTGACCTCGGGCCTCAACATCGCCTCGCCCGAGATCCGCTCCTCCTTCGACGCGAGCGGCACCGCGATCGGCTGGGTGCTCTCCGGATACACCCTGGCCTTCGCGATGCTGTCGCTGACCGGCGGGGCGCTGACCGACCGGTTCGGCGCCCGCCGGGTCTTCCTCGCGGGCCTCGGCGTCTTCACCCTGTTCAGCCTGGTCGCCGCCGCGGCGCCCTCCGTGGGCCTGGTCGTCGCCGGCACCTTCGGCGAGGGTGTCGGGGCGGCCCTCGTCCTGCCGTCCGCGCTGGCGCTGATCCAGTCCGTGTACCAGGACCTCCCCGGCCGGCTCTCCTGGGCGATCGGCATCTGGGCCGGCGCCAACGCGCTGGGCGCGGCCCTCGGTCCGGTGCTGTGCGGCGCGCTGGTGTCGGTCGCGTCCTGGCGGGCCATGTTCCTGGCCGTCGCCGTCCTCGCCGTCGTCTTCGCGCTGGTGGGACGGCCCGTCCTGCCGCGGCTGCGGGGCGGCGGGGCCCGGCTGGACCTGCCCGGCCTGCTGGTCATGGTGGTGCTCCTCGGCGACGTGGCCTTCCTCGCGCACGACTGGCGCTCGCTGCCCCGGCCGGTGCTGGCCGCCGGGGTGCTCCTCGGCTGCGCGGCGGTGTGGCTGTTCGCCCGGGTGGAGCGGCGCTCGTCCGCGCCGATGCTGCCGCTGAGCCAGCTGCGGGACCTGCCGTTCAGCGCCAACGCCGTCGTCACGGTGGTCGGCACCGCCGCCTTCTTCGGCACCCTGTACCTGACCAGCATGGGCTTCCAGGACGAACTGGGCATGGCGCCGTTCGTGGCCGGGGTGGCGCTGCTGCCGCTGGCCGGCGGCAACATCGTCGCGGCGCTCGCGGCCGGCCGGGTCATCGGCCGCCTCGGCGTCCGGGGCACGATGGTCCTCGGCTCGGTCCTGCTGATCGCCGCCCTGGCCGTCATCCCGCTGGTCTTCGGCCACTACGCCGCGCTGGTCGCCCCGCTCGTCCTGATGGGCGCCGGCTGGGGCCTGCTGGTGCCCACCACCTCCGCCGCCGGACTGGCCCGCGCCCGGCGCGGCAAGGAGGGCGTCGCCTCCGGCGTCACCGCGGGCGGCCGGGAACTCGGCGCCGCGCTCGCCGCCGCGGTCCTGCTGCCGCTCGGCGTCCGGGCGGGCGTGTGGAGCGCGGCGGCGGTCGGCGCCGTCTCACTGGCCGTGGTGCTCCTCGGCGTCCGCCTGAGCGACCGCCCCGGCGCCTGACCCGGCGGCCCGCCGCAGCCGCACGGGCAGCGACCGGTGCCCGTTGCTGATCAGCGAGGGGAGCGGGACCAACTCCTCGGCCGGCACGGCGAGTTCCAGGTCGGGGAAGCGCGTGAACAGGTCCCGCAGCACGGTGACCAGCTCCAGGCGGGCCAGCGGCGCGCCGAGGCAGAAGTGCACCCCGTACCCGAAGGCCAGGTGCTCCTTGTCCGGCCGGGTCACGTCGAAGCGGCCCGCAGTCGGCCCGTGCCAGTCCGGGTGGCCGCCCGCCGTGCCGTACGAGGCGAGGATCGCCTCGCCCCGCGCGATCACCTGGCCGTCGGGCAGCGGGATGTCGGCGAGGGCGAACCGCAACGGCAGGTGCTTGACCGCGGGTTCGCAGCGCAGGGTCTCCTCGACGACGTCCTCCCAGCCGGCCCGCCCGGACCGCACCAGGCCGAGCTGCCCGGGGTCGGACAGCAGGGCGGTGACGGCCTGGTCGATGACGTTGACGGTGGTCTCGTACCCGGCGCTGATCATCAGCACCAGCGTGCCCAGCAGTTCGTCGCCGGTGAAGCCGCCGCCGTCGCCCTCCTCGTCCCGGGCGGCGATGAGCAGGGAGATCGTGTCGTCGCCCGGCGCGGCCCGCTTGGCCGCGATCAGCCGCTCCAGGGCCTCCCACAGCGCGGCGGTGTTGGCGGCGGCCTCCTCGGCGGTGAGCGTGGTGGCGAAGACCCCGTCGACCAGCGCCCGGAACCCCTCCCGCTGGTCCTCGGGGACGCCCAGGAGCCGGCCGATCACCGCGATCGGCAGCGGATAGGCGAGTTCCTCGCGCAGGTCCACCACCTCCCCGGCGGGCCGCGCGGACAGCCCGTCCAGCAGGTCGGCGACGATTCCCTCCACGGCCGGGCGCAGTTCCCGGACCCGGCGGGCGGCGAAGGCCGGCGCGACCATCCGGCGCAGCCTGCGGTGATCGGCGCCGTACGCGGTGAACATGTTGTTCACCCCGATCCACAGGGCCAGCGGCCAGGTCGCGACGGTCTCGGCGTAGTCGGGCCAGTGGGCCCGGCCGTCCTTGGAGACCTGCGGGCTGGTCAGCAGCCGTTTGAGCAGCCGGGGGTCGCTGACGGACCAGGCGGTCACCCCGAGGACGTCCACCCGGGTGGCCGGGCCGCGGGCGCGCAGCGCCCGGTCCTCGGCGTGCCGGTCGGAGCCGGTGGGGTCCAGGACATACGTGCGCTGCTCGGGCACGCGGCGCTCCCTTCGACGGGCGCTGACGGGCCGGCCCCGCCGGGCCGCCGTATGGGCCGTACCGGACCACACCGAATGTCATAGTCCATCCGCCGCCCGGCACATAAGACCGTTTTCGGGCTTTTCTCTTGCCGGCGAGGGACGTTCGGCCCGGGCGGGGGCCGCTCCCGGGACCGTTCGGCCCTGTCCGGGGGAGGGGCCGCCGCGACGATCATGGGGCGGCGGCCGGGAGGCGCCGCGGCACATCCCCCGTCGAGACGGCGCCTCCCGGCCCGTGAGCGACCCGAACGGATGGGGAGGACGTCGTCCCGTGGACGGAACGCAGGTACAGCAGGTGCGGCCCACCGAGGAGGGTCGGGTACGGCCGGCCGTACGCCGGGCGTCGTGGGTGGAGTGGCTGACCACCACCGACCACAAGAGGATCGGGACGATGTACCTGGTCTCCGCGTTCGCGTTCTTCGTCGTCGGCGGGGTGATGGCGCTGATGATGCGCGCCGAACTCGCCCGGCCCGGACTCCAGATCATGTCGAACGAGCAGTTCAACCAGGCGTTCACCATGCACGGCTCGATCATGCTGCTGATGTTCGCCATGCCGCTGTTCACCGGCTTCGCCAACTGGATCATGCCGCTCCAGATCGGCGCCCCGGACGTCGCCTTCCCCCGGCTGAACATGCTCGCCTACTGGCTGTTCCTGTTCGGCTCGACCATCGCCGCGGCCGGTCTCCTCACGCCGGGCGGCGCCGCCGACTTCGGCTGGTTCCTGTACGCGCCGCTCTCCGACGCCGTGCACTCGCCGCAGGTCGGCGCCGACCTGTGGATCATGGGCGTGGCGCTCTCCGGGTTCGGCTCGATCCTCGGCGCGGTCAACTTCATCACCACCGTCGTCTGCATGCGCGCCCCCGGCATGACCATGTTCCGGATGCCGATCTTCACCTGGAACGTGCTCCTGACCGCGCTGCTGATCCTGATGGTCTTCCCGGTGCTGGCCGCCGCCCTGTTCGCCCTGGAGTGCGACCGCCGGTTCGGCAGCCATGTCTTCGACGCGGCCAACGGCGGCGCCCTGCTGTGGCAGCACCTGTTCTGGTTCTTCGGCCACCCCGAGGTGTACATCCTCGCGCTGCCGTTCTTCGGCATCGTCTCCGAGGTGATCCCGGTCTTCGCCCGCAAGCCGATGTTCGGCTACATGGGCCTGATCGGCGCGACCATCGCCATCGCGGGCCTGTCGGTGACCGTGTGGGCCCACCACATGTACACCACCGGCGGGGTGCTGCTGCCGTTCTTCTCCTTCATGACCTTCCTCATCGCGGTGCCGACCGGGGTGAAGTTCTTCAACTGGATCGGCACCATGTGGCGCGGCAGCCTCTCCTTCGAGACACCGATGCTCTGGACCACCGGCTTCCTCGTCACGTTCCTCTTCGGCGGCCTGACCGGCGTCATCCTCGCCTCACCGCCGCTCGACTTCCACCTGTCCGACTCGTACTTCGTCGTCGCCCACTTCCACTACACGGTGTTCGGCACGGTGGTGTACGCGATGTTCGCCGGGTTCCACTTCTGGTGGCCCAAGTTCACCGGCAAGATGCTCGACGAACGCCTCGGCAAGATCACCTTCTGGACGCTGACGGCCGGTTTCCACCTCACCTTCCTCGTCCAGCACTGGCTCGGCGCCGAGGGCATGCCCCGCCGCTACGCCGACTACCTGGCCGCCGACGGCTTCACCGCCCTCAACACCCTCTCCAGCACCGGCTCGTTCCTGCTGGGCCTGTCGGTCCTGCCCTTCTTCTACAACGTCTGGAAGACCGCCAAGTACGGCAAGCCCGTCGAGGTCGACGACCCGTGGGGGTACGGCCGCTCCCTGGAGTGGGCGACCTCCTGCCCGCCGCCCCGGCACAACTTCACCGCCCTGCCCCGCGTCCGCTCCGAGGCCCCCGCCTTCGACCTGCACCACCCGGAGATCACCGCGGCCGACCGGACGGCGGTCTGACGATGGCGCACCCCGTACTCGCCCTCGGCGCCGCCCTGCTGACCGCCGCCGGCTGCGTCTGGTACCTGCCGGCCCTCGCCGAGCTGCGGGCCGGCGCCGACCGCCCGGACTCCCGGCGCGACCGGGCCGCTGCCTGCCTGACCGGCTGGGGCACACTCGCGGGCGTCGCCGTCCTGCTCCCGGCGGCCGGCTCCTGGTGGCCGGCGGCCGGCGCGGCCGAGGCGGGCTCCCTGCTCACGGCCGCCCTCCTGGTCCGCGCGGCCGTACGGCGCCGTCGTGAACGCCGGGAGACCGTCCGCGCCTGGACCGCCCTGACGCGGCGCCGGCCCCCGGCCCGCCCGCCCCGCCACCCCCGGTACCGCTGCGCCGCCCTCCTGGGCACCGGCCTGGCGGCCTCCGCCGGCGCGGCGCTCGCCCTGGCCGGCACCGGCCGCCCCGGGGCCGCCTGCCTGGTCCCCGCCGCGCTGACCGGGCTGACCCTCCTCCTCGCGGCCGGCCGCGCCCACCCGGCCCGGTGACCGCGGTAGGGCCGATCGGCCCTGGTCACCAGGGCCTCCGGTCACCGAGACTGCTGCGCGGACACCCGGACCGTCCGCGACCTCGCGGGCGGTCCCGTGCCGTACCGGACAGCGCGGAACGAGGAGCGAATTCATGGCCGACGGCGAGCAGCCCGGACCCGACCAGTCGATCCGGGTCTTCCTGCTGGACGACCACGAGGTGGTCCGGCGCGGGGTGCACGACCTGCTGACCGACGAGCCCGACATCACGGTCGTCGGCGAGGCCGCCACCGTGGCACAGGCGCTGGTGCGAATCCCCGCGCTCCGCCCGCAGGTCGCGGTGCTGGACGTCCGCCTGCCGGACGGCGACGGCGTCACCCTCTGCCGGGAACTGCGCTCCCGGATGCCGGAACTGGCCTGTCTGATGCTCACCTCGTTCGACGACGAGGAGGCGCTGCTGGACTCCGTCATGGCCGGGGCCTCCGGATATGTGCTCAAGCAGATCCAGGGCTCCGACCTGGTCTCCGCCGTCCGGACCGTGGCCGCCGGGCAGTCCCTGCTCGACCCGAGCGCCACCGCCCGGCTGATGGCCCGGCTGCGGCAGGGCCCCGACCCGGAGCCCGAACCGGAGGCCCTGCCCGGCCTCACCGACCGGGAACGCGAGATCCTCGCCCTGATCGGCGAAGGACTGACCAACCGTCAGATCGGCGCGCGGCTCTACCTCGCCGAGAAGACCGTCAAGAACCACATCTCCCGGCTGCTGGCCAAGCTCGGCGTGGAGCGGCGCATCCAGGCCGCCGTCATCGCCACCCAGGCCCAGGACCGGCTCCGGCGCGACCCCCGCTGAACGGGCGCGGGGGACCCCGGACGGCCCCCGTGAGCGGGGCCGCCGGTCCCGGCGGCCGGGGCAGTCCGGCCGGTGCTCCGCCGGGCCGGGCCCGGCATGCTGAGGAGTGGCCGGACCGCGTTCCGCGCCCGTCCGGTGGCGCGCGGCTCGCCGGCGGGACCGGCGGGCAGGAAGCGAGGACGTCAGGCCGGCCCGATCGCCGCTGGACGCGGCCACCGTGGAGTTCCTCCTGACGGCCGCCGTGGCCGCCCCGTCGATCCACGGCACCCAGCCCTGGCGGTTCGCGCTGGACCCGGTGAGCGGATCGGTCGAGGTCCGCGCGGACCGGCGGCGGCACCCTGCCGGGGACCGGCCCCGGCCTGCGCGCCCAGTACCTGTCCGTCGGGGCCGCCGTCCTCGACCTCCAGGTGGCCGCCGCCCGTCCCGGCCTCCTCCCCGGTGTCCGGCTGCCGCCCGTCTCGGCCGACCCCGGCCTGCTGGCCGGCGGTCCGGCTCACCCGCCCCGGGGCCGGCGCCCCGCTGCCCCTGCCCGACCTGTACGAGACGGTCCAGCGGCGGCACACCAGCCGGCTGCCGATCACCGGACGGCCGGTCGCGGACCCCGTCGTGGCGGACCTGTCCGGCGCGGCCCGCACCGAGGGCGCCCGCCTCGACGTGCCCGGCATCCCGGCCACCCGGCGCCTGCCGCGGCTCCCCCGGGAGGCGGAGGCGCGCACCGCCCGCGACCCGGCCCGCACGGCCGAGAACCGCCGGTGGCTCACCGCTCCCGGAGCGGACACCCCGTACGGCGTCCCCCTGACCGCGCTCGGCCCGCGGGACGCGTCCGGGCGGATACCGGTCCGGGACTTCACGGGCGGGCGCGACGGCGGACGGCGGCCCGCGCCGCCTTTCGGACGGCACGTCCAGGCGGGCCTGTCGGGGACCACCCGGGACCGGCGGGCCGACTGGCTGCGGGCCGGGCAGGCACCGGAGCGCGCCCCGCTGGCGGCGACCCGGCACGGTGTGCGCACGTCGGTGCCGCACCAGGTGACGGAGTGGCCGGACCCGCGGGCGCAGGCGGCCGGACCCAGGCCGCCGTGGCGCTTCCCGCAGCGGCTGATCCGGTTCGGTTACGGCTACGGCCCGGAGGGCGGGCGCACCCCTCCGCGCGGCCGGTGTCCCGCGGGCCCGGTGAGGGTGCGGGGCGCCGGGCCGGGTCAGCGCACGCCGCGCGCGCCCCTGAGGTCGCGCCCGGTGACCATCTCCGACTCGATCCGCAGGAACACCACGTCCCGCAGCGGCATCCAGGAGGCGGGGCCGTCCTGGACCAGCCGCGCGTGCTCGGCGGGGTCGGTGACCAGCGCGGCCCGGCCGGTGACGACCACGCTCCACCCGGACCGGGTCCGGGCGTCGAACTCGTCCGCCTCGAAGGCGACCACGACCCCGTCGACGGCCCGCACCAGCTCGGACTCCGGCGAGGTGCTCAGCACGACGGAACCGTCCGCGTCCAGGGCGAAGTTGACCGGGAGGACCGCGGGCAGGGCCTGCCGGGTGTAGACCACCCGGCCGACCGGCACCTCGGCGAGCAGGCGCAGGCACTCCGGGCGGCCGAGTGCGCCGAAGGCGTCGTTCTGGTGCATCGGCCCATCGTCGCGGCGCGGCCCGGCGGCCGGGTAGGGCCGGACGGCCCCTCCCTCGCCCCGGACGTGACGGCAGCGGAGCGCCCCCGCCGGGCCCCGGTCAGGCGTCCGGTGCCTCCCGGGCCGGCAGTGGCACCGTCCACTCCGCCACCGTCCCGGACGGGTCGTTCGGCCGGAGGGTGAAGGTGCCGCCGAGGTCGGCGGCGCGCCGGCGCAGATTGTCGAGGCCGCTGCGGCGGGTGACGGCGGGGCCGATGCCCCGGCCGTCGTCCGTGACCCGCACCGACAACCGGCTCCCGTCGGTCTCGGCGGTGACCTCGACCTGGCCGGCGCCGGCGTGCCGGGCGGCGTTGGAGAGGGTCTCGCGCACCACCGCCAGCAGGTGCCCGGCGTACTCCTCGGGCACGCAGGTGTCCAGCAGGCCGGTCATCCGCAGGGCGGGCGGGAAGCCGAGCGCGGCGGCGGCCCGGTCGGTCTCGGCCAGCAGCCCGGCCCGCAGCGCGCCGCGCCCGCCGGGGCGGTCCCGCTCGCGCAGCGCGTAGATGGTGCCGCGTACCGTCTTGATGGTGTCGTCGAGGTCGTCGACCACCCGCTGGACGCGTTCGGCGGCCTCCGGCCGGTCGGCGATCCGGCCCAGCACCGAGTTCAGGGTCAGCCCGGAGGCGAACAGCCGCTGGATGGCCAGGTCGTGCAGGTCACGGGCGATCCGGTCGCGGTCGGAGAGGACCATCAGCCGCTCGGCCTCGCGCCGGTGGTCGGCGATCTCCAGGGCGAGCGCGGCCTGGTCGGCGAAGCCGCTGATCATCGCCATGGCGGCCTCGGAGAACTCCGGCGCCCCGGGCAGGTTGGCGACCTGGAGCACTCCGCGGGCGTGCTCCCGGCCGCCGAGCGGCAGCAGGAACCCCGGCCCGAGACCGACCAGCCCGGCCGAACCGCCACCCCCTTGCGCCATCTCCGACAGCCGGGCGCTGCTGATCCGCTCGTTGGTCCGGTACACCCGCGCGGCCAGCGTGTCCGGCGCCAGCACCAGCCCGCGCACCCGTCCGGCGCCCTCGCCGTCGGCGGCCTCGATCACCAGCTCGTCCCCGCCGTCCAGCGGCACCGCCACGGTCACCAGGTCGGCCCCGGCCAGCGTCCGTACGGTGGCCGCCACCTGGTGCAGCACCTGGTCGGGATCGGTGCCCGAGAGCAGACCGCGGGTCAGCTCGCTGCTGGCGGCGAGCCACTGCTCCCGGCGGCGGGTGTCCTCGTAGAGCCGGGCGTTGTCGACGGCCACCCCGGCCGCCGCGGCCAGTGTGCGCAGTACCGCCTCGTCCTCGTCGTCGAACTGGGCGCCGTCCCGCTTGTCGGTGAGGTACAGGTTGCCGAAGACCCGCTCGCGCACCCGTACCGGCGTTCCCAGGAAGGTGGTCATCGGCGGATGCCCGGGCGGGAAGCCGACGGAGGCGGGGTGCCCGCCGAGGTCGGCGAGGCGCAGCGGCCGGGGCTCCTTGATCAGCAGTCCCAGGATGCCGTGGCCCTCGGGGTAGTCGCCGATCTCCTCGACCGCCCCCTCGTCCACGCCGACCACGATGAACTGCTTGATCCGCCCCTGCTCGCCGAGCACCCCGAGCGCCCCGTACCGGGCGTCCACCAGGGCCACCGCGGACTCGGTGATGCGCCGCAGGACCACGTCGAGGTCGAGGTCGGAGCCGATGGCGAGGACCGCGTCGAGCAGGGTGTGCACCCGGTCCCGGGTGGCACGCACCTGCGCGACCTGGGCCTGGAGGCCCTCCAGCAGTTCGTCCAGCCGCAGCCGGGGCGCCGCCGGACCGTCCTTCCGCCCGACCGCCGGACTCTCCGCCATTCCCGCTCCCTCCGGGAAGGCGTCACCGACCCCTTCCCCCTCCGTGCCCGGACCCCCGCCGGCCCGCACACCCGTACGAGGCGCGGCCGTCCCCGATCCTAGGGCCCCCGGCCCGTGGGGCCCGGAGGCGGGGCACGGCGGCGGGTGGCCCGTGCGGCACGGAGGTCAGGTTCCGTGCCGCACGGGCGGTCAGGAGGGGCGGGTGCCCGGCGCGGTGATGCGGGTGACGGCTTCCAGGGTGAGGGCGCGGTCGTGGGGCTGCTGGGCCAGGGCCCGGTGCAGGGTGAGGCCCTCGATGAGGGCGTCGAGCTGGCGGGCGGTGTCCGGGTCGAAGTGCTTCTCCAGGTGCACGCGGCTGCGGGCCATCCACGCGTGGGTCAGTTCACGGTAGGCGGGCCGGCGGGCGGCGAGCGTGTACAGCTCCTGGGTGAGCACGAGGTCGCGCGGGCTGCCCTCGGAGAGGGTGTGGACGAGGTCGGTCACCGCCGCCCTCGCCTCGTCCGGGTCGGCCGGGGCGCTGAGCCGGGCGTCGAACAGTTCCACGATGTGGTCGGTGAACCGGCGGAACGCCTCCCGCAGCACCTCGTCCATGCCGCTGAAGTGGTACGTCATCGACCCCAGGGGCACGCCGGCGCGTGCGGCGATCTTCCGGTGCGAGACGCCGGCGACCCCCTCGTCGGCGATGAGGTCGAGGGTCGCGTCGAGGATGCGCTCGCGGCGCCGCGGGTCGGTGTGTCCGGTGGCCATGGGGACATGGTCACAGACTCCGGACCACGCGGGCGGGGTTCCCCACGGCGACGACGCCCGCGGGCACGTCCTTCGTCACCACGGAACCGGCGCCGACCACCGCGTCGTCCCCGATGGTCACGCCCGGCAGGACGATCACACCGCCGCCCAGCCACACGTTGTCGCCGATGGTGACCGGCCGGGCGGCCTCCAGCTTGTCCCGGCGGGGCCCCGGCTCCAGCGGGTGCGTCGGGGTGAGCAGCTGCACGTTCGGGCCGATCTGGCAGTCCGCGCCGATGGTGACACCCGCGACGTCCAGCGCGGTCAGGTTGTAATTGACGAAGGTGCGGGCGCCGATCGTGATGTTGCTGCCGTAGTCGACGTACAGCGGCGGGCGGACGTGCGCCTCCTCGCCGAGCGAGCCGAGCAGTTCGGCGAGGACCGGCCGCGCGGCGTCGGCGTCCTCGGCGTAGGCGGCCTGGTACCGGGCGGCCAGGCGCACGGCCCGCTGCTGGCGGCGGACGATCTCCGGATCGTCGGCGACGTACAGCTCGCCGGCCTGCATGCGCTCCAGGTTGCTGCGGGGGTCGTCCGTGAAGTGCTCGGTCATCGGCATGCCCCGACCCTACACCCAAGAGCGTACGACCGTACCTTCTTAGGTCCGCCGCACCGCCCGGGTCCGCGGCAGCCGCGTCGCGCCCGCGGCGGCCAGCACGCCCAGGGCGACCACCCACCAGAAGGTGTCCGCGAACGCGGCCGGCACGTCCTGGTGACGGGCGGTCAGCCGGCTCTGCACGACCACCGCGAGGGCGGCCGTGCCGAGCGAACCGCCCACCGTGTTGAGCAGGTTGAGCGCCGCCGCCGCACGCGGGACCCGCTCGGGCTCGATCCGGCTGTACACGATGTTCATCACGGGGGCGCCGGTCATCGCCATGCCGACGCCGCGCAGCGCGAGCGCCGCCGCCGTCACCGCGTCCGGCAGCCCGTGGCCGAGCTGGGTGAACGGCACCGTCCCGGCCAGCACCAGCACGATCCCGGTGACCACCAGGGTCCGCGGCGCGACCGCGTCGATCGTCCGGTTGACCAGCACCGTCCCCACCGCCGCGCCCAGCCCCTGCGGCGCCAGCAGCAGCCCCGACTCCCACGCCGACAGGCCCCGGCCGGTCTGGAAGTACAGCGGCAGCAGGAACATCGTGCCGAACACCGACGCGCCCAGCATCAGCAGCGCCAGCGCGGCGGCCCCGAACGGCGGCCGGGCGAAGAGCCGCGGGTCGACCAGCGGCGTCCGGCGGGTCCGCAGCCCGTGCACGGCGAAACCGGCCAGCATCAGCAGGCCCGCCGCCACCCCGAGCCCCGCGGTCAGGGCACGCCCGTGGGCGACCTCCGTCAGGCCGAACACCAGCACGGCGAGGCCGGGGGAGAGCAGCAGGGCGCCCTGGACGTCGAACGCCGGCCGGCCCGGCGACGCGGGCACCACCGGCACATGGCGGCGGGCGAGCAGCACAGCCACCGCCCCGACCGGCAGGTTGACCAGGAACAGCCACGGCCAGGACGCCACCGCGAGCAGCCCGCCGCCGGCCAGCGGCCCGAGCACCGGCGCCAGCAGGGGCACCACCGCGACGACGCTGATCAGCCGTCCGGTGCGGTCCGGACCGGCGATCCGGGCCAGCAGCGCCTGCCCGGTCGCCGGCAGCAGTCCCGCGCCGAGCCCCTGCACCACCCGGAAGACGATCAGGCTCGGCGCCGACCAGGCCAGCGCGCACAGCGCCGACCCCAGCAGGAACACACCGACCGCCACCAGCCAGACCCGGCGCGCGCCGTACCGGTCGGCCAGCCAGCCGGACGCCGGCACGGCCGTGACGACGGCCAGCAGATAGGCCGTGCTGACCCACTGGATGCCGGCGACGGAGGCGCCGAACTCCCCGGCCAGGGTGTCGATGCCGACACTGACGATGGTGGCGTCCACCGACGCCATGAACGTGCCGAGCACCAGGACGAACGCCACCCGCCACAGCGCCGCGTCGATGCGCTGCCGCCCCGCCTCGGCGGGTGCCACCTGCTCCTTGCTCACGGATGCTCCAGAAGGGTGCGGACGTCGGTGTCGAGATGATCGCCCAAGGCGCGCAGCAGGGCGATGAGTTCCTCGGCCAATCCGGCCACCGGCACCCCGGCGCGATGGGCGAGGACGCCGGTCCAGCCGTCGCCGTCGGGCATGACCGTCAGCGTCACCGGGTGGTGGGTGGCCTCGCGGAAGCGGGTGCCGACGACCGTGAGACCGGGGGCGGGCGCGCGCAGCCGTTCCGGGTCGACCGGATAGTTCTCGAACACCACCAGGCTGTCGAAGAGGCGGTGCCGCCCGGTCAGCCGCTCCAGGTCGGCCAGGGCCACGTGCTGGTGCTCGGCCAGCGCCCGCTGGCCGGCCTGGAGCGCGGCGAGGCTCTCGGCGAGGGTGCCGGTCAGCCGGGCCCGTACCGGCACGGTGTTGGCCAGCAGCCCGATGATCTCCTCCACGCCCGCCAGCTCCGGGGGACGGCAGGCCACCATCGCGCCGAAGCACACGTCCGTCCGGCCGGACCGCCGGGCCAGCAGCACCGCCCAGGCGCCCTGCACCAGCGTGTTCCGGGTCAGGCCGCGCCGCGCGGCGAGCCGGGAGAGCCGGTCCACCAGCTCCGGCTCGAAGGAGATGACCGCCGGCTCCTGCCACGCGGGGCCGGGCGCCGCCCCGCCGCCGAGGTAGTCGCCCTCGGGCAGCCCCGCCAACTCGGCTGCCCAGACGGAGAGATCGGGCTCGTGGGCGGCGCGCCAGCGCAGGTAGCCGGCGAACGGCACCGGCGCGGGCAGCTCCGGGGCCCCGCCCCGCACCCGTGCCGTGTACAGCGCGAACAGCTCGCCGAGCAGGCGCGGCGCCGACCAGCCGTCGGAGAGGACGTGGTGGCTGGTCAGCACCAGGTCGGCGCGGTCGGCGCCCAGCCGGATCACGGTCAGCCGCAGCAGCGGGCCCGCGGCCAGGTCGAACGGCTCGGCCAGATCGGCGGCGAGCACCTCCTCGGCGGGCCCGTCGCACACCCGGAACCCCGGCCGCGGCTCCTTCGGGATCACCGCCAGGGCGGCGGGGAACACCGCCCCCAGGTTCGGGTGCCGGGCCAGCAGATCGGCCCCCGCGGCGCGCAGCGCGCCGACGTCCAGCGGACCGGCCAGCGAGAACACCGACTGCACGGTGTACGGATCGGGGCGCTCGGTGCGCGAGTGCCGCAGCATCACCTCCTGCAACGGCGTCAGCGGCTGCACCTCGGCCACCGTCCGGCCGTCGCCGAGCCCCGCGATCTCGGGCGCGTCGGCGGTCCGGGCCAGCGCCTCCCGCAGGTGCCCGGCCAACTCCTCGACGTCACCGGCCGGGAACAGCCCGTCCGGCCAGGTCAGCCGGACGCCCAGCCGGTCGTCCCGGACCAGCGCGTTCACCATCAGGGCGGACGGCAGCGGCAGCGCGTCCACGCCGCCGGAGCCCAGTGGGTCCGCGTCCGGCGGCGTCTGCCAGGGCCGTTCCGTACCGGGGGCGGCGGGGAAGCGGCCGAGGTAGTTCCAGGAGACCTCCGGTGCGACGGGTTCCAGCAGGCCGGCCGTGGTGAGGACGCCGTACCCGAGGCCGTCGCCCTGGGCGCGCAGCCGTTCCCCGACCTTGCCCGGACCGTCGTCGGCGTCGAGCAGCACGGGGTGCACGGCGGTGAACCAGCCCACGGTCTGGGAGAGGTCCACCGCCGGGGGCCGGCCGTGGCTCTCCAGCGCGACCAGCAGCCGCGGCGTCCCCCGCCAGGCCCGTACGGCGCGGGCGAGCGCCGCGAGCAGCACCGCGTCCGGCGTGCTCCGCAGGGCGGCGGGCAGGGCCGTGACCAGGGCGTGGGTGAGGTCCGGGGGGAGGCGGAACTCGTGGTGGCGCGCGGTGGCGGCGGTGTCCCGGGCCGGGTCGAGCGGCCGGGCCGCCAGGGCGGGCGTGGCCGACATCCGGCGCCAGTGCGGGAGTTCGTCCCGCCGGTCGGCCTCCCGCAGGGCGCGTGCCCAGCCGAGGAACGACTGCCCGTGCCGGGCCGGTGTCCCGCCCTCGTGGGCGTGGCGCACGTCGTCCAGCAGGACGCGCCAGGAGACGCCGTCGACGACGAGGTGATGGGCGATCAGCACCAGCCGGCCCGGCGCGTCCGGCCCGGCGTCCACCCACAGGGCGCGCAGCAGCGGGCCGGTGCGCGGGTCCATCGCCGCCCGCACGGCGGCGGTCCACGCGTCGACCAGGGCGCGGACGTCCGGCTCCGCCGGCCGGCGGGTCAGGATGTCGGCGCCGGTCACCGTCCCGGCCGGGGGGATGCGCAGCACGTCGCCCGCGAGGCGGGCCCGCAGGACGTCGTGGCGGGCCAGCACCGCGTCGAGCACCGCCCGCCAGCGGGCCTCGTCGCCGCCGGGCGGCACCACCACCTCCACCCACTGGCAGAACCCGTCGGCGGCCCGGCCCGCGCGGCGCAGCAGGTCCCGCATGACCGGGGTCAGCGGCGCGTCCCCCACGGCGGGGGCGTCCCCTTCGTCCAGGGCGTGGGCGCGGGCCGCGATCCCGGCGACCGTCTCGCCCTCGAACACGTCCCGGGCGGTCAGCCCGAGCCCCCGGCGCCGGGCCCGTGACACCACCTGGAGGGAGACGATGCTGTCCCCGCCCAGGGCGAAGAAGCCGTCGTCGGGGCCGACGCCGTCATGACCGAGGATGTCCCGGAACACGCCGAGCAGCACCGCCTCCGCCTCGGTGGCCGGCTCCCGGCGGCGGGCCGCCGACGTCTCCGGCGCGGGCAGCGCCGCCGCGTCCAGCTTCCCGCCCGGACCCAGCGGCAGCCGCTCCAGCGGCACCAGCGCCACCGGCACCATGTGGTCGGGCAGCCGCTCGGCCAGGTACGCCCGCAGGCCCGCCGGGTCCCACCCGGCGCCGTCGACGGGGATGACGTAGCCGACGAGCCGGCCCTCGCGCACCAGCACCGTGCTCGCGCGCACTCCGGGGTGGCGGGTCAGGGTGGACTCGATCTCGCCGAGTTCGACCCGGAAGCCGCGGATCTTGACCTGGTGGTCGGCGCGGCCGAGGAAGACCAGCTGCCCGTCCGGGCGCCACCGCACCAGGTCGCCCGTGCGGTACATCCGCGTCCCCGGCGGCCCGAACGGGTCGGCGACGAACGCGGCGGCGGTGAGGCCGGGCCGCCCCAGGTAGCCGCGGGCCAGGCTCGGCCCGGCCAGGTACAGCTCGCCCGTCACCCCGGTGCCGGCCGGCTGGAGCCCGCCGTCCAGCACATAGGCGCGGACGTTCGGGTCGGGACGGCCGATCGGCAGCGGGCCCGGGTCGTCCGGGTCGTACCGCCAGGTCACGGAGTTGACGGTCACCTCGGTCGGGCCGTACGCGTTGAACAGCGCCCGGCGTCCCGCGCCCCAGCGGCGGGCGAGTGCCGGGTCGAGGCGCTCGGCCCCGACGACGAAGAACACGTCCGGGTCGACGGTGCGGTCGTCGGGCATCGCCGCGAGGAACGAGGGGAGCAGGTTCACGCCGGTGACCCGGTGCCGGACGATGTAGTCGAGGAGTTCGTCGCCGGGGACCCGGACCTCCTCCGGCGCGATCACGGACGTACCGCCGGACAGCAGCGGCACCATCGTCTGCCAGAACGCCACGTCGAACCCGGTCGACGCGAAGTGCAGGTACCGGTCGTGCTCGGTGACCCCGACGACCTCCTCCTGGAGCGCGATCAGGTCCGGCACGCCGCGGTGGGTGACACCGACGCCCTTGGGCCGGCCGGTGGTGCCGGAGGTGTAGATGACGTACGCGAGCGCGTCCTCGGTGAGCCGGGCCCGTGCCCCGGCCGGATCGGTGTCCGGTACGCCGTCGAGGGCGGCCGGGTCGTCCAGGCGCAGCACCGGGATGCCGCGCTCGGCGGGCAGGCCGCCGTCACCGGTGGTCACGGCGGCGGCCGGGGCGAGGTCGTCCAGCATGTACGCCAGCCGGTCCCGCGGGTGCGCCGGGTCCAGCGGCACGTACACCGCGCCCGCCTTGACCACGCCGAACAACGCCACCGTCATCTCGATGTCCCGGCCGAGCAGCACCGCCACCGGGTCCTGCGGCCTGACCCCCCGCCGGATCAGCGCGTGCGCGAGCCGGTTGGCCGCCCGGTCCAGCTCGGCGTAGGTGAGGCTGCGGTCGCGGCAGACCAGGGCCTCGGCGTCGGGCTTGCGGCGCACCCACGCGGCGAACTCGTCCAGCCACGGCCCGCGTTCCCGGGCCGCGACCACCTCGGTGCCGGTGCGCAGCATCCGGTCCCGCTCGGCCGGTCCGAGCAGCGGCAGGGCGAGCACGGGCCGGTCCGGGTCGGCGACGATCTCCCGCAGCAGCCGCTCCAGCCACCGGCCGACGTCGCGGACGGTCTCCTCGGCGAAGGCGCGCGGCTGGTGGCCCAGGCCGATCGTGATGCCGTCGCCGGGCAGGACGATCACCGTCAGCGCGTAGTGCGTGGCGTCGGTGATGTCGACCCCGGCCAGTGCGAGACCGGGGGCGACCGGGGTGCGGTCGCGGCTGGAGAGCGGGAAGTTCTCCATCACCAGCATGGTGTCGAAGAGGTCGCCGGCCCCCGCCGCCCGTTGGATGCCGGGCAGGCCCACCCAGTGGTGGTCGGCGAGCGCCACGCTCTCGGCGTGCACCCGCGCCAGCAGCTCGCGGGCCGTCTCGTCCTGGGTGTGCCGGACCCGCACCGGGACGGTGGTGCCGAGCTGACCGATCATCGACTCCACGCCGTCCACCTCGGCGGGCCGTCCGGACACCGGGCAGCCGAACACCACGTCCCGCCGCCCGGTCAGCCGGCCCAGGAGCAGCCCCCAGGCCGTCTGGAGGACCGTGGTGAGGGTGACGCCCCGGTCGCGGGCGAAGGCGCGCAGCCGGTCGCTGAACTCCCGGCCCAGCTCGACCGTCACCCGCCCCGGCCGCTCCACCGAGGTGCCGGCGCTCGCGGGCGCCAGCCGCGTCCCCTCGTCGACACCGGCCAGCGCCTCGCGCCAGGCCGCCAGCGACGCCTCGCGGTCCCGGGCGCCCAGCCACCGGTAGTACGGCGTCACGTCGGTGGCCGCCGGCACGGCCGGTCCGGTGCCGCTCAGTTCGGCGTAGATGCCCAGCAGGGACCGGCCGACCAGCGGCATGGACCAGCCGTCGAGCAGCGCGTGGTGGTTGGTGATCACCAGCTTGTGCGCGGCGGGGCCGGTACGGGACAGCAGGAACCGGATCAGCGGCGGCCGGAACGGGTCGAACGGGCGCCGCAGTTCCTCCTGGACGGCCTCGGCGAACCGGTCGTCCCGCCGCCACTCCAGGGCGGCCTCGGCGGGGACCACCTGCACCACCTCGTCCCCGGCCGGGGCGAGGTGCATCCGCAACGAGGGCGTGCGGCGCAGCAGTTCACGCGCCGCCTCGGCCATCAGCTCCGGGTCGACCGCTCCCTCCAGGGTCGTCACGGCCTGGACGACGTAGACGTCCGTGTCCGGGTCGTCGCGGACCTGCGTGTGGAAGGACAGGCCGATCTGGAGCGGCGTGGCGGGCCAGACGTCCGCGATCCGCCCGGAGCGTTCCAGGGCCTGGATGGTTTCCTGGCCGAGCGTGACGAGCGGCAGGTCGGAGGGGGTGAGCCCGCCGGCGGCGGTGCGCGCGTGCGCGGCCAGCGCCGCCAGCGCGTCCGCCCAGCGGGCGCGCAGCGCCGCCAGGGCGTCGGACCCGAGCACCCCGCCCGCGGCCGTCCACTCCACGGCCAGCCGGGGCCCGCTCGCCGCGCCGCCCTCGTGCCCCGCGCCGCCCTCGTGGTCCTCGCGGCCCTCGTGGACGAAGCAGTTCAGGGCGAGGACCTGCTCCAGCGCCTTGCCCTCCGGCTCGTGCACCGAGAACGCGTCCTCCTCGGGCAGCCGCCATCCCGTCCCCGGCAGCGGCGCGAACCGGCCCAGGTAGTTCAGCAGCACGTCCGGCGGCGGTACGGCGGCCAGCGCGGCGCCGCCGACCGGGTCCAGGTGGCGCAGCACGCCGTAGCCGATCCCGGCGCCGGGCACGCCGCGCTTGGCCTCCTTCGCCGCGCGCAGGACGTCCGCCACGTCCCCGGCGGCCGGCACCCGCACCGGGTACTCGCTGGTGAACCAGCCGACCGTGCGGGCCAGGTCGAGGTGTTCGCGTCCGTGCCCCTCCAGGGTGACGGTCACCGCCTCGCCGCCCGCGCCCCACGCGCGCAGCGCCAGCACCAGCGCGGCGAGCAGCACCTCGTCGACGCCCGCCCGGTAGGCGGCGGGGAGCGTGGTCAGCACCGCCTCGGTGACCTCCGGGGAGGCGACGGTGAGCGACCGGCGGGCGGTGGCCACCGTGTCCCGCGCCGGGTCCAGCGGGCGGTCGCCCAGCCGGGTCGCGGATTCCAGCGCCGTACGCCAGTGGCCGAGTTCGTCCCGGCGGGCGCCCGACGCGCCCTGCTCGGCGAGGAGCAGCGCGTGCCGCCGCCAGGACGCGCCGGTGCGGGGCAGGGTGCCGCCCGCGCATGCCGTGTGCAGGTCCGGCAGGAGCACCCGCCAGGACACGCCGTCCACGGCGAGGTGGTGCACGACCACGACCATGCGGTCCGGTCCCCCGTCGCCGGCGCGGACCAGCGCGGCCCCCAGCAGCTCGCCCGAGCGCGGGTCCAGTTCGCCCGCCAGCCGCCGGGCCACCGTCCCGGCGTCCGCACCGTGCTCCTCGCGCACGACGGCCCGCACCGCGTCCTCGGACAGCACCTCCAGGCTCCCGTCGGCGCCGGCCCGCAGCCGCAGCGCGTCGTGCCGGGCGAGGACCGCGCGGACGCCCGCCCGCAGGGCGTCGACGGCGAGCCCGTCCACCCGCAGCGCCGTCCACTGCGCGTACCCCGCGACGACGGCGATGTCGGGGTGGGCGTCGAGGAGCTGGCGCACGATCGGCGGCGCGGGCACGGGCCCGGTCGGCTCGTCGGCGGGCCCGTCGGCGTCCGCGGCGATCTGCCCGGCCGCGGCGGCCAGGGCGGCGAAACTGCGCCGGGCCAGCAGATCGCGGGGCCGCAGCTCCAGGCCGAGCGCGCGGAGCCGGCTGCTGACACTGATCGCGGTGATGCTGTCCCCGCCGAGGGCGAAGAAGTCGTCGTCCACGGCGACCCGGTCCACCTCGAACACCTCGGCGAGGGCCGCGCACAGCAGCCGCTCCCGCTCGGTGCCCGGCTCCCGCCCGCCCCCGGCCGCCGCCGGCGCGGGCAGCGCCGCGCGGTCCAGCTTGCCGTTGGGAGTGAGCGGCAGCGCGTCCAGCACCACCACCGACGAGGGCACGAGGTGGTCGGGCAGCCGCTCGGCGAGCGCGGTACGCGCCCCGTCGGGGGTGACCGGGTCCGCGCCGGCGCCGGACGCGGGCACCACGTACCCCACCAGCCGGGACGCCCGTACGGCCGCCGCCGCGGCCGTCACCCCGGGCAGCGCGGCCAGCGCCGCCTCGACCTCGCCGGTCTCCACCCGGTGCCCGCGGATCTTCACCTGCCCGTCGGCCCGCCCGAGGTACGCCAGGCCCCGGTCCGGCACCCAGCGGGCCAGGTCGCCGGTGCGGTACATCCGGCTGCCGGGCGGGCCGAACGGGTCGGCGACGAACCGGTCCGCCGTCGCGCCGGGCCGCCCGAGATAACCCCGCGCCAACTGGGGCCCGGCCAGGTACAGTTCGCCGGCCGCGCCCGGCGGCACCGGGTGCAGGGCGGCGTCCAGGACGTAGGCGCGGGTGCCCGCGAGGGGCCGGCCGGCGGACGGCTCGTCACCGGTGAGCGGGGCGCTGGTGCTGTCGACGGTGGCCTCGGTCGGCCCGTACATGTTGCGGGCGGGCACCCCGGACGCGGCGATCCGGCGCCACAGCGCGGGCGGGGTCGCCTCGCCGCCGAGGACGAGCAGCGCCGGGCGCAGGCCGAGCAGGCCGGCGTCGATCAGCGGCGCCGCCATCGACGGGGTGGTGTCGACGACGTCGATGCCGTCCCGGGTGTACGCGGCGAGCAGGGCGTCGGCGTCGCGGGCGGTCTCGGCGTCGTAGACGTGCAGTTCGTGCCCGCACAGCAGCCAGACCAGGTGGTCGAGGGCGGAGTCGAAGGCGAAGGAGTAGGTGTGGGCGGTGCGCAGCCGCCGGCCCGCCGCCCGCTCGGCGTCCGCGACGAGCGTGGCCCGGTGGTGGTGCAGCAGCGCCGCGAGACCGCCGGCCCGGCCCAGCACGCCCTTGGGCCGGCCGGTCGACCCGGAGGTGTGGATGACGTACGCCAGGTGCTCGGGGTGCCGGGGCGCGGCCAGTTCACCGGCGCCGAGCGGGGCGCCGGACAGCGCCTTCGCCTCGCCGAGCAGCGTCTCCCACGGCAGTCCCTCGACCGTGCCGCCGGTCAGCACCAGTGCCGGCCGGGCGTCCGCGAGCAGCGCGCGCAGCCGCTCACGCGGATGGGCGAGGTCCAGCGGCAGGAACGCGGCGCCCGCGTCCAGCACCGCGAGCTGCGCGGCCACCAGGTCCGCCGAGCGGGGCAGCGCGAGCGCCACCACGTCGTCGGGGCCGATGCCGCGGGCCCGCAGCGCGCGGGCCAGCCGGTGCACCCGGTCCGCCAGGTCCGCCGCCGTCAGCCGCTCCGCCCCGCAGACCAGCGCGGTGTGCCCGGGACCCGCGGCGGCCATCGCGTCGAACGCGTCCGGCACCGCGAGCGGCGTGCCCGGCACCGCCCGGGGCGTCCAGTCGGCCGGCACCGCGCCGCCCAGCGGGACGCCGCCCACCGCCGTGCCGTCCAGCAGCCCGGCCAGCAGCGCCCGCAGCGCGGCCAGTTTGCCGTCGACGGACGCCCGGTCGTTGGTCCGGGCGTCCACCTCGAAGCCGAGGAGCAGCCCGCCGTCGGGGGCGGGCAGCACCGACAGGCCCATGTCCTCCGGCGGGCCGCCCGCCACATTGCGCATCACGCCCCGCGCCCCGGCGAAGTCCAGCGCCAGGTCGAACGCCTTCAGGTTGATGCCGCGCCCGTGCAGCAGCGCGCCCGCGCCGGGCACCCCGAGGTCACGGGGGAGGTCCTCACCCCGGTACCGCTGGTGCTTCCGGGTCTCCCGCAGCACGCCGGCCACCCGCCGGGTCAGCTCCCCGAAGCCGTCACCGGGGCGCACCGTCACCCGCAGCGGCAGCACGTTGACCGCCATCGCCGGGGTGCGCAGCTCCACCGGCTCGGTACGGCACATCAGCGGCAGCGCGAACACCACGTCGGCGCGGCCCAGCACCCGGTGCAGGAACGCGGCGTAGCAGGCGATCACCGCCTCGCCCCAGGTGACGCCCTCCCGGTCGGCGAAGGCCCGCAGCCGGGCCGTCTCGTCCGGGGTGAGCGCCGTGCGGGCGGTCAGCGCGGGGCCGGGCGGCCCGGCGGCGGTGCCGGGCTCCCCGACGTCCGGGAGCGGCGTGAACCGGTCCACCCAGTACGCCCGGTCCTCGGCCGCCCGCGCGCTCTCCCGGTACGCCCGGTCGGCGGCGACCAGCCCCTCGATCGTGCCGAAGGCGGGCCGGGGCGGCTCGGCGCCGCGCACCAGGGCCGTGTAGCGGGCGGCGGTGCGGCGGGCCAGCATCGCGCCGCTGTAGCCGTCGATGACCAGGTGATGGCCCAGTTGCGTGTACCAGACCTCCCGGTCGGAGAGCCGGATCAGCACGGGGGAGTACAGCGGCCGGTCCACCATGTCCCGGCAGGTCTGCGCCGCCCGCTCCCGCTCGGCCTCCACCAGCGCCTCCGCGGCCCGCCGGGGATAGGCCTCGCCGGCCACGTCGAACAGCCGGGGCGTGGGCACCGGCGTGTCGCTGACCGTCTGCCGCGGCCCGTCCGGTGTGTCGTGCACCCGCAGCCGCAGCGTCTCGGCCTCCTCGTGGACCGCCCGGACCGCCTCGGCCAGCGCCCCGGTGTCGACGGGCTCCTCGCCGCGGATCTCGATGACGTCACCGACGACGTAGTACGGGGAGTCCGGCTCCAGGCGTTGCGCGTTCCAGATGCCCAGTTGGGCGCCGGTCAGGGGGAGCGGACGGTCCGAGGGCACGCGGGCAGTGCTCAACTCACTCTCCTTGGAGTGTGGGGACGACCATGGGGGTGCCGGTCACCGGGTCGGGCACGATGACGCTGGGCAGGTCGAACACGTCCTTCATCAGCGCGGCGTCCACGATGTCCGCCGGTTTCCCCTCGGCGACCACCCGTCCGTCCCGCATGGCGACCAGGTGGTCGGCGAACCGGCACGCCTGGTTGATGTCGTGCAGCACGGCGACGACCGTGCGGCCCTGGTCACGCAACCGGGCCAGCAGAGCGAGCAGTTGGTACTGGTGGGTGATGTCGAGGAAGGACGTCGGCTCGTCCAGCAGCAGGTACGGCGTCCGCTGGGCCAGCACCATCGCGATCCACACCCGCTGCCGCTGCCCGCCGGACAGCTCCCGCACCGGCCGCCCGGCCAGCCCGGAGACGCCCGCCGCGTCCATCGCCTCCTCGACGGCGTCCTCCTCACCGGCCGACCACACCGTCAGCAGCGACTGGTGCGGGAAGCGTCCCCGCGCCACGAGCTGGCGGACCTTGATGTCGTCGGGGGAGACCGGGTCCTGCGGCAGGAAACCGAGCTGCTTGGCCAGCGCCTTCGACGGATACCCGCCGACCTCCCGCCCGTCCAGCTCCACCCGCCCGTCGTCGGGCCGCAGCAGCCGTACGAACGCCCGCAGCAGCGTCGACTTGCCGCACGCGTTGGGGCCCACCACGGCCGTGAACGCGCCGTCGGGGACGTCCAGGCTCAGCCGGGTGGACACGACCCGGTCGCCGTAGCGCAGGGTGATCTCCCGTGCGGTCAGACGTGCGCTCACGCCCGCCCCACCTCCTTGGTCAGCAGCCAGATCAGATAGCAGCCACCGATCGCGGTGCTCACCACGCCCACCGGCAGCGCCACCGGCGCCAGCAGCATCTGGGCGATCAGGTCGGCCCCCTGGAGCAGGACCGCCCCGGCCAGCGCGGCCGGCAGCAGCGGGATGCCCGGCGCGCCCGCCAGCCGGCGGCCGATCTGCGGGGCGGCCAGCGCGATGAACGCGATCGGCCCGGCCACCGCCGTCACCGTCGCCGTGCATCCCACCCCGACCAGCACCATCAGCAGCCGCAGCCGGTTCAGCGACACCCCGGTGGTCACCGCGAGGGCGTCCCCGAGCAGCGTCTGGTGCATGGCCCGGGACCGTACGGCCGCCAGCGCCAGCAGTACCCCGATCACCCAGAACGGGACCCACAGGTCCGCCCAGTCCACGCCGTTGAGCGAGCCGGCGCTCCAGCCCACCGCCGCGATGGCCACCTCCAGTTCGGCCCGGAGCACGATCCACGAGTTGAGCGCGGTCACCATCGCGTTGACCGCGATGCCGATCACCACCAGCCGCAGCCCCGAGAACCCCCGGTCGGCGGAGAGCAGATAGACCACCGCCGACACCAGCAGCCCGCCGAGCACGGACGCCCCGGCCAGCTGCGCGGACGTTCCCGACAGCACGGTCAGCGCGACCAGGGCCCCCGTGTACGCGCCCGCGTCGAGGCCGATCACGTCCGGGCTGCCCAGCGGGTTGCGGGTCAGGTTCTGGAAGACCGCCCCGGACACGCCGAGCGCCGCCCCGAAGACCAGCCCCGCCGTCACCCGCGGCAGCCGCCAGTCCCGGATCACCACCGAGTGCTCCGACCCGGCGAGCACCGCCAGCACCCTGCCCGGGGACGCCCAGGACGCGCCGTAGCACAGCCCGAGCAGACCGAGGCCCAGCATCAGGGCGACCAGCACCGAACAGACCAGGACGGTACGGCGTTCCGCGCGCAGCCCGACGGCGACCCGGGCGGCCACCCGCACCCCCGCCGCGCTCACAGCGACCCCGCCCCGTACCGGCGGACGGCCCAGATCAGCGCGGGCCCCCCGAGGAACGCGGTCACGATCGCCACCGGCACCTCGCCGGTGGGCAGCAGCACCCGTGAGCCGATGTCCGCGGCCAGCAGCAGCACCGGGCCCAGCACCATCGAGTACAGCAGCAGCCAGGGAACCGACCCCGCCGCGATCCGGCGCACCAGGTGCGGCACGATCAGCCCGACGAACAGGATCGGCCCGGCCACCGCCGTCGCCGCCCCGCTGAGCACGGTGATCAGTACCAGGGCGGCGGTCCGGGTCCGGGCCACGCCCGCGCCCAGCGTCTGCGCCACGCTCTCGCCGAGCGCCAGCGCGTTCAGCGGCCGGCTCAGCAGCAGCGCACCCGCCAGGGACAGCACGATCGCAGTCAACGGCACCGCCAGCGGCGCCTGTTCACGACCGGCCAGGGTCCCCACCGACCAGAACCGGTACGCGTCGAAGGTGTCCGGCAGCATCAGCCGCAGCCCCAGCGCGATGCCGTTCAGTACGGCGGTCAGCGCCACGCCGGTCAGCACCAGCCGCAGCGGCGAGCGCCGCCCGACCGCCATCACCAGCAGCGCCGCCAGGACCGAGCCGGCCACGGCGAACACGAGCTGGCCGGTCTGCGCGCCGGCCAGACCGAGCGCCGAGCCGACGGTGACCGCGAAACCCGCGCCCGCCGTCACCCCGAGGACCCCGGGCTCGGCCAGCGGATTGCGGGCCAGTGTCTGGATCAGGGCGCCCGCCGCCGCCAGCGCGGCACCCACCGCGACCGCCAGCAGCGCCCGCGGCAGCCGTACGTCCCGGACGATCACGTGGTCGTCCGTGCCCCGGGGGTCGAACAGGGCCCGCACCACCTCGGTGGGCGGCACCGCGTGCGCGCCGACGCCGACGCTGAGCACGGCGGTGACGGCCAGCAGCACCAGCCCGCCGAGGAGGAGGGCGACCCGCGGCGTCTCCCGCCCGCCGCGTGTCACCTCCGCGACGCGGTCGGCGACCGTCACCGGTCCAGCAGGGGCGCGAACGACGTGTCGATCGCGTCGAGGGTCTTCATGGCGTCCTGGTACGTCGCCGCCTCGGTGTAGGCGATCGGGAAGGTCCTGCCTTCCTTCACCGCGGGGAGGTTCTTCCACAGCTTCGATTCCATGGCGTACTTCACCGACTCCGGGACACTGCCGTCCGGGTTCACCGAGTAGGTGATGGCGTCGGCTTCGCCCAGCGAGTCGGACAGCTCCTCCACGGACGGGTACTCGCTGACCGACTGCGAGCCCGGACCGGCCTTCTTGACCTCGCCGTAGTAGGCGGCGCCGACGTCCTGGGCGACGCTGGTGCCCCAGGACCCGCCGAACTCCCGCTGGAAGGTGCCCTTCGAGGTGTCGCCGTAGGCGCCGATGTGCCCGAACTCCAGCCCGGACAGCACCCCTTGGTACTTCTTCCTCAGCTCCGCCGCCTTCGCCTCGTACGCGGCCTTGTCCGCCTCGTGGCTCGCCAGCACCCCGGCGGCGTCGGCGTGCTTGCGGGACACCTCCCGCCACTGGGACGGCACGGTCGGGCCGACCGCCACGACCGGGGCGATGGACTTCAGCCGGTCCATGTCGATGTCCCCGAGCACCGGCGTCGGCACGCCCAGCACGATCAGGTCCGGCTCGGCCTCCGCGATGGCCTCGTAGTTGGTCTCGGCCGCCGACTCACCCGCGACCTTCGTCAGCTTCTTGTACGTGGCGAGGTCCTCGTCGCTCAGCAGCGGCTCACCGCGCTGCCACGAGGAGATCCCGACGAGCGGCGCGTCGCCCTCGATCAGGGCGGGCACGGCGTACCCGGTGGCCACCACGCGCTCGGGACGGGCGGGGATGGTCACCTTGCCGTTGTCGGCGGTGAAGACCCGGGTGCCGCCCTTCTCCCCGGACCCTCCCGCCGTGTCGGCGTCGTCCGAGGACGACCCGCACGCGGTGAGGGCCAGGGCCAGGGCGAGGGCGCCGGCCAGGGCCGCCGATCTGTGTGCCAGCATGCGCTGCTCCTTCGGTTCCTGCACGGTCTCGGTGCTGGTGCACGTGCTCGTGCTCGCTCAGTGCTCGGGTCCGGATTCGTGGGGGCGCGGGTGCGGGTGCTCGTGGGGGTGCTCGTCCTCGTCGTCGAAGTCGGCGACGCCGCGCTTCCAGTAGCCGCT
The DNA here is from genome assembly GCF_020521275.1 of Streptomyces daghestanicus. NCBI lineage: Bacteria > Bacillati > Actinomycetota > Actinomycetes > Kitasatosporales > Streptomycetaceae > Streptomyces > Streptomyces daghestanicus. Next base: position 110,912 of record NZ_BNDX01000018.1, read on the forward strand.
GACGACGTGGTCGGCCCGGTCCAGGCGCAGCACGTCGCGGACCCAGCGGCGCAGCGGCTTGATCTCGCCGGCCTCGCCCGCGATCCACGCGTACAGCCGCTCTCCCCCGGGCACCTCCACCCCGGTCACGGCCCTGGCGAGGGCACCGCCGGTGCCCGGCGGGCGGTCGCCGCGGTGCAGCCAGCGCACCTCGACACCGGCGGGCGCGTCGAGGTCGATCTCCTCGCCTGCGTCGGCGACCTCGACGAACGCCCAGCCCCGGGCGGAGCGGGGGAGTTCCTCCAGCCAGCGCGCGATCGCGGGCAGCGCGGTGATGTCGCCGGCGAGGAGGTAGCGGTCGTAGGCGGGCGGCACGAACAGGCCGCCGGGCGGGCCCGCGACATGGACCACGGCCCCGGGTTCGGCGGCGAGCGCCCAGTCCGAGGCGAGACCGCCCGGGTGCGGGGCGATGTCGATGTCGATCTCGCCGGCCGCCGGGTCGTAGCGGCGGACGGTGTACTCCCGGGAGACCGGTGCCGGGCGCGGCCAGCGCAGCAGGTCGCCGTCGGGTTCGGGCAGGCGGAGCGAGCCGTCCGGGTCGGGGAAGAGCAGCCGCACGTGGTCGATGGGGGAGTGCGCCTCGAACCCGGCGGTGCCCGGCCCGCCCAGTGTGACCCGCAGCAGCCCGGTGCCCACCATGGCGGTGCGCACCACCCGCGTCTCACGGACCCGGATCGGATAGCGCACCTTCTCCGGGCGGCGGCCCGCCCGGACCTCCGCGATCCGGTCCAGGTGCCGGCGGCCGGTCCGGATCACGAGGCGGCGCCCGTCAGCAGCGCCGTCCAGTGCGCGAGTTCGGGTTTCTCCGCGAGGTCGGGGAGTTCCAGCTCGGGGGCGCCCTCGGCGCGCCAGCGCTCCACCAGGGTCATCAGGCGCACCGAGTCCAGGCCGAGGTCGCGCAGGTCCTCGTCGGGTTCGATCTCGGCAGGGTCGCAGCCGAGCAGCTCCGCGACGTCCGCGCGGATGCGGTCGGGCGACAGTGGCTCGTTCATCGGGGTGCTCCTGGTGGGGTCGGGGCCGGCGGCGGGGCCGGCGGGTCGGGCGGGAAGGCGGTGCCGGGTGCCGGGCCCCGCGTCCGTGGTCACACCACGTCCGTCAGGCCCACGGCCCGCAGCAGGGTGCGGAACTTGGCTGCGGTCTCGGCCAGTTCGGCCCGCGGGTCCGAGCCGGCGACGATCCCGGCACCGGCGAACAGCCGGACCGTCCGGTCGCAGACCTCGGCGCTGCGGATGGCCACGGCCCACTCGCCGTCGCCGTCCAGGCCGGTCCAGCCGGCCATTCCCGCGTAGTACCCGCGGTCCTCGGGCTCCAGCTCCTCGATCGCCGCCAGCGCCCCGTCCGTGGGCACCCCGCAGACCGCCGGGGTCGGGTGCAGTGCCTCGGCGAGGCCCAGGGCCGAGGAGGCCGGGTCGGCGGGGTCGCGCAGCCGTCCGGTGATCCGGGTGGACAGGTGCCACATCGTCGGTGTGCCGATCACCTCGGGCCGCTCCGGCACCCGGAGGTCGGTGCAGAAACCGGCGAGCACCTCGGCCACCCGGTCGGCGGTGTGGGCGTGTTCGCCGAGGTCCTTGGCGGAGGCGCGCAGGGCGGCGATCCGCTCCCGGTCGACCGCGTCGTCACCGGAGCGGGGCGCCGACCCGGCCAGCGGGTTGGCGGTCACGGTCGCGCCGCGCCGGGACACCAGCAGCTCGGGGCTGGCCCCGACCAGGGTGCGGGGCGCGGGGTCGCCGGGCGCGGTGACGTCGGCGGCGAAGGCGTAGCAGGCGGGGTCCGCGTGGACCAGCCGGGCCAGCAGCGCGGGCACCCAGACCGGGGAGGCGGACGTCAGCTCCAGACAGCGGGCCAGCACGACCTTGCGCAGCTCGCCGCCGTCGATCAGCTCCAGCGCCCGGCGGACCGCCTCGGCGTAGGCCGCAGGGCCGGGACGCGGCGTGACCCGCCAGTCCGTGCCGGGTGCCACGGCGGGCGGGCGGGGGTCGGCGGGGGCGCCCGCGCGGCGTACGACGGCCGGCACCACCAGGCCGGCCCGCGCACCGGGACGGAAGCCCACGGCCCCGACGACCACCGGGTCCGGCAGCCCGGCCGTCGCGGCGGCCTCCAGCGCCTCGGCGGCGGCCGGGGCGTGTGTGCCGCCGGTGGCGCGGACATGGGCCCGGACCCCGTCGGCGAGCAGGGTGCCGCGCGCCGAGGAGAAGTAGAACGAGCCGGTCAGATAGGCCGCCAGGAGATCGGCGGACAGGTGGACGGGACGGGGTCGTACCACTGCTGATAGGGACACGTCGGCGAATCCTTTTCTCCGGCCGGCGCGGGACGTGCCGCCGATCAAGAGGACCTGTCGAGTGAGCAAAGTAAGGCTAACCTAAGTCCTCTGGTGTCGCGCAAGAGGCAACCACCGCTTTCCCGAAGGAAGTTGATGTTGCATCAGGGCGAAGGGGGTCCGAGGGACCCGTCACCGCCCCTGGCCGTGTGCTTCCTGGCACGGGCCGTGCGCTTCCTGTCCGGGGAGGCCGGTGTCCGCCAGTCGCTCGGCATCGGCACCGGACCGCCCACCGCGGACAACACCCACGAGGTGGTCCAGCGCGTCGCGCCGGAGGGCCGCGTCGTGTACGCCGACAACGACTCCCTCGTCCTGGCGCGCGCCCAGGCCCTGCCCACCAGCGGCCCGGAAGGCGCCTGCGCCTGCCTCGACGCCGGCCAGGGACCCGGAGCGCGTCCTGGCCGAGGCCGCCGGACCTCGACCGCCCGGTCGCCGTGACCATGCTCGGCATCCTGGGCCAGGTCTCCGACGCCGGGCGTCCAGGAGAACTGGTGCGCGCCCCGCTGGCGGGACGGCAGGCCGGCAGCCACCTCGCCCTCAGCGACGGCACGGGCACCGACGAGGCGCTCGACACGGCGGTCGCGGCCTGCACCACGCAGTCCGCCCACGCCTACCCCCTGCGGTCCCCGGAGCGGACCGCGTCCTTCCTCACCGGCCTGGAGCCGGTGGAGCCGGGCATCGTGCCCACGGTCGCCTGACGCCCGGACGCCGGCCGGCCCGAGGAGGGCACGGCCGAGGTCTCCGTCCGCGGCGTCGCCCTCACGAACTGACGCGGCGCGCGTCGCCCGCCGCGCCGCCCGGCACGGGGTCCGGCCGGACGGCGCGGGTGAGTCCGGCGCGGGCCGCCTCCAGCTGGGCGGCGAAGGCGATGCCGAGGAAGAGCGCGACCGCCGTGAGATTGGCCCACAGCAGCAGGGCGATGAACGCGGTCAGCGGCCCGTACACGGCACCGAAGGCCCCGCTCTTCTCCACGTACAGGGCCAGCAGCCAGGTCGCCGACACCCACAGCAGCAGGTGCACGGCCGAGCCGAACGCCAGCCATGTGTAGCCCGGCTGGACCCGCCGCGGCGACCACCGGAAGATCACCGCCGACGCCACCCAGGCCAGGGCGAGGCCCACCGGCAGGTCCAGCGCGTCCCACCACCTCGGCCCGCCGCCCCCGCTCCCGGAGAACTCCGCGACCGCGTCCCCCACGGCCTCCCCGGCCACCAGCACGACGAAGCCCAGCACCAGCGGCAGCCCCGCGGCGAACGCCAGCACCGACGCCCGCCCGTACTTGCGCAGCGGCGGACGGTCCCGTTCGATGCCGTAGATGCGGTTGGCACCGCGCTCGATCTGCCCCATGGCCGACGCGAGGTTCAGCACCGCCATGCCCAGGCCCAGCCACAGGGCGAGCGCGCCCCACACGTCCCCGTCCGCGGTGCGCCGCGTGCTGTCGAACACGTCGGCCACCACCCCCTCACTGGCACCGGGCACGATCCGGCTCAAGGTCAGCTCGATGACCCGGCCGGCCCCTTCCGTGTGCACGGAGGTCGCCAGCCCCACCAGCACCACCAGGCACGGCAGCAGCCCGAGCACCACCTGGAAGGCGAGGGCCCGCGCGTTGGTGAAACCGTCCGCGTACCGGAACCGGGCGAAGGCGTCGGCCAGCAGCCGCAGTCCGCCGTAGCGGCGCAGCGCGGTGTACGCCTCGTCACCGGAGAGCTCCTCCCCGATCATGTCCCTGGTCTCCGGCACGTGCACAGCGGTCCCCATCGTGGGCACCCCCTCCCTGTCGAACGGCTGCTGCCCTCTCCGCATGCCCCGCCGCCGCCGTTCCGTGCGGCGGACGTTCGCCGGCTGCCCGGCGGCGCGCCAAGCGGTCTGAAAAGCGCCTCGCCCCACGTCGTCCCTGGTTCGGATGATGACGGGTGCGTCGAAGGCGGGGGTGAGGACGGTGACGGTGCGGGCAGCGGGGGAGCACCGGGCGGCCGTGGGGACATGGGCGGCGGGAGCGGCCGGGGCGGCCGGTGCCGGCCTCGCGGGCTCCTGGGCGTACCTGCGGGCGGGGGCCGGGCCCGCGGACGTGGCACGGGACCTGGCGGTCGGCTGGTCGTTCGCCGTCGCGGGACTGGTGGCCTGGCGGCTGCGGCCCGCCAACCCCACCGGGCGGCTCATGCTCGCCGAGGGCATCACCTGGTTCGTCGGCAACCTCCAGGGTTCCGGGCAGCCCGTGGTGTTCGCGCTCGGCGCCTGGGGCGAGGCCCTCAACCTCGCCGTGCTGGCCCACCTGCTGCTGGTCTACCCCGAGGGAGTGCCCGGCGGCCCGGCCGAGCGAGGGGTGATCCGCACCGGGTACGGGCTGGTCGCCGTGGGCGGACTGGTCCGCACCCTCGCCTACGACCCGGCCGTGGAAGGGGCCGGCGCCAGCTATCTGGCCTGCGGCCGGTGCGGGCCCAACGCGCTGCTCCTCGTCCACGACCACCGGCTCTTCGCGGCGGTCGACCTGACGTACCGGTGGGCCGGGGTCGCGCTCACCGTCGCGGTGGTCCTGTCCCTGGTACGGCGGTGGCGGACGAGCGGGCCCGCCCGGCGCCGCGTGCTGCTGCCGGCCTGGGTGGCCGTCGCCCTGGCCGTGGCCTTCGTGGGCTGGGAGATCCTCCATGTGCTGGCCCCGGACACCCTCGCCGGCGCCGGCACCTACCTGACCGTACCCTCCGATCTCAGCCAGATCGCCGTGCCCGTCGCCTTCCTGACCGGTCTGCTGCGGATGCGGCTGCGGCGGGCCTCGGTGGGCGGGCTGGTGATCGCGGCCGGCAATGACCCCACGCCCCAGCGGCTCCAGGAGGAACTGCGCCGGGCGCTCGGTGACCCGACGCTCCGGCTGGGACTGCGCTCGGGGAGCGAGGGGCGGCACGGCCCCGTCTTCACCGACCCGGCCGGCGCCGTCCTGCGGATCGCGTCCGGCGCGGTCACCACCGGCACCGCCGCCCGGGCCGCCGGCGGAGCGGCGGACCCCCTCCCCACGACCGCCGCTGCGACCGCCCCCACGACCCCCGTCCCCGCGACGGCCGTCCCCCACGGGACGGGACGGCGGGGGCAGGCCGTGACCGTCGTGCGCGACGGGCGCGAGACCCCGGAGGCGGTACTCGTCCACGACAGCGCGCTGCACAGCGATCCGGAGCTGATGCGAGCGGTGAGCGCGGCGCTGCGGCTGTGCCTGCGCGACAGCCGCCTGCGCGGGGAGAACGACGCCCTCGCCACCCGTGCCCTGGAGAGCCGCCGGCGGCTGCTGCGCGCGGCCGACGAGGAACGGCGGCGGCTGGAACGCGACCTCCACGACGGCGCCCAGGCCAGACTCGTGTTCGCGCTGATGGGGCTGGCCCGGCTCCGCGCCCGGCTCGCCGGCGGCGACGCGGCCCTGCGCTCGGACGTGGCCGAGACGGAACGCACCCTGCGCGAGGCACTGGAGGAACTGCGCGACCTGGCCCACGGCATCCACCCGGCGGTCCTGGCCCGCTCCGGGCTGGGGCCCGCTGTCACCGCCCTGGCCGAGCGCTGTCCCGTACCGGTCGTGGTGGCGGCCGGACCCGAACGCTACCCCGCACTCGTGGAGAGCACGGCGTACTTCGTGGTGTGCGAGGCGGTGGGGAACGCGACGCGGCACGCCTCCCCCCGGGCCGTCGGGGTGACGGTCCGCCCGGACCGCGGCCGGCTGGTCGTCGAGGTGAGCGACGACGGCACCGGCGGCGCCGATCCCGGAGGCGGCGGCCTGCGCGGCCTCGCCGACCGGGTGGGCGCGCTCGGCGGCACCCTGGAGGTCTCCAGCGCGCCCGGGGCCGGAACCCGGATACGGGCGGAGCTGCCGTGCGGGTGATCGTCGCCGAGGACTCCGCGCTGCTGCGCCAGGGACTGGCCCGCCTGCTGGACGACTTCGGCGTCGAGGTGGCCGCCCAACTGCCGGACGCCGACAGCCTCCTGGAGCAGGTCGTGGCGCATCGCCCCGACGCCGTGCTGCTCGACATCCGGATGCCGCCGACCCACACCGACGAGGGGCTGCGCGCGGCGCACGCCGTCAGGGCCCGCTGCCCCGGGACCGGTGTGCTGCTGTTGTCGCAGTACGCCGAGACCGGTGACCCGGTGCGCGCGCTGGCCCGTGACCCGCGCGGCTTCGGCTACCTCCTGAAGGACCGGGTCGCGGACGCGGAGGAACTCCTGGACGCCTTGCGGCGGGTGGCCGCGGGCGGCTCGGCGGTGGACCCCCGGATCGTGGAGCGACTGATGAACCGGCCCCGGCCCGGGGACTCGCTCGACGCGCTCACCCCGCGCGAGCGGGAGGTGCTCGGGCTGATGGCCGAGGGCCGCTCCAACGAGGCCATCGCCCGCCGCCTGCGGGTCAGCGGCAAGACGCTGGAGACCCATGTGCGCAGCGTGTTCGGCAAGCTCTGCCTGGAACCCGCGCCCGACGACCACCGCCGCGTCCTGGCGGTGCTGGCCTGGCTGCGCGTCTGACCCGCCCGCCGGCAGGACGCCACGGCCTCTCAGGGCCAGCCCTGATGTGACGGCCGGAACGGCTCCGTACGTTGTGGGGCACCGGGTGACCGCGACGGGGGGCGGTCACCCGGGCCTCACCCACCGGCCCCCGCAGAGCCGCATCGAGGAAGAGGAGAACACCGTGCGCATCAGGTATCTCGCCGCCGCACTGGGCACCGCCGGGGCGATCGGCACCAGCCTGCTCGTCGGAGCACCGACCGCGTCCGCGGACGGCAGCGTGTGCAACCCGGGCTGCGAGGCCGCCGTCGACTTCCAGTCGTACGGAGAGGTCTTCGTGGTCCACGACTACGCCTCCAACGGCGTCGGCACCATCGGGCAGTTCGACATCAAGTCCGGTGGCGTGTGGTACCCGTACGACGACGTCGTCAACGCCAAGGGGTACGACGCCGCCCCGGTGACCGTCGACTACGAGATCGCCGAGGGCACCGCCGTCCGCTACCGCGCCTGCCAGCACAACAGCTCCAAGGGCGCGTTCGACTGCGGCGGATGGCACACCGACACCGCGTGACACCGCTCGCCGCCGGCGGCCGGGCGGCCCGCCTCCACGCGTCGCCCGGCCGCCGGCCCGCGTCCGGAGAAACCACTCAGGCGGTTCGTCCCGGTCCCCGGACACGCCATGGCCACCTGCCAGGATTGCTCCTACTATCAGTGCCGCCCGGCGGGAAGCCGGGCGGCTCGACGCTAGGCGGTCCTGGTGGGTCTTCGGCATCTGCGGCTGATCGCAGTGAACATCGACGGTGTGCTGCTCAACGACACCTTCAGCCCGGTCATTCACCGGTTCGTGGTGAAACGCGGCGGCACCTACACGGCCGAGCTGGAGCGAGCGGTGTTCTCGCAGCCCCGGATGCGGGCCGCGACCGTCCTGGCGGAGCCGGGGGAGCGGCCCGAGGACGTGATCGAGGCCTACTTCCGGGAGCGCGAGCAGTATCTCGCGGAAGAACCGGTACGGCTCCTCGACGGAGCCGGCGCCCTGCTGGCGCGGCTGCGCGCCACCGGGGCGTCCGTCGTCTGCTACGGAGGGCTCGCCCGCGCCCACTTCGACCGGCACCTGGCCGCCTACGGGGACTGCTTCGACGAACCCGGGTACGTGTGCACCGACTCCTTCAGGCCCGGCGTACGGGAGATCGCCGAGGACGTCTTCGGGCTCCGCTGCGACCAGGTCCTCTTCCTGGACGACGTGGCACGGGTGGCCGAGGCGGCACGGTCGCGGGGCGCGGCCTTCATCGGGCATCCCACGGCCTACCCGCACGGTTTCCAGCGCGCGTTGATGCGCGAGGCCGGCGTGCGGCACGTGGTCGGCTCGCTCGACGAGGTGGACGAGCGCCTGCTGCGCCTGGTCGACTCCGAGGCCGCCGAAGGCCGTTCCTGGCCGCCGGCGGGCTGAAGAGTGCCCGTTCCGTGACCGTATGGTCCGGCACCGAACTGGTAAGATACCTCACGGACGGTTTGTTCTTTCTCGGGGCGCCGCACTCGAGCGGATCGATGTGGTTCGGGGAAATGAGGGGCCGATGGCACAGCAGGAGCGGGCGATCAGGACCCGGCGCGCGGTACTGATGGCCGCCGCGGAGGTCTTCGCCAAGCAGGGGTACACCGCGGCGACGGTCGCGGACATCCTCAAGGCCGCCGGCGTGACGAAGGGCGCCCTGTACTTCCACTTCGACTCCAAGGAGGCGCTGGCCCAAGGCGTCCTGGAGGCCCAGGGGCTGCTGGAGCTGCCCGAACAGGACACCAAGCTCCAGGAAATGATCGACGTCGCCATGACGGTGGCCCACCGGCTGGTCTTCGACCCCGTGGTGCAGGCGGGTGCCCGGCTGTCCGCCGACCCCATCGGGCGCAGGCACTACGGCAGCGCCTGGCCGATGTGGGTCGACGTCCTCACGGAGATCGTCACCGTGGCCAGGCAGCGAGGGGAGACACTCCCGCACGTGGTGCCGCGGGAGATCGCCGAGCTGGTGGTCAGCGCCTTCAACGGGGTGCAGCTCTACGCCCAGCTCGAAACCGACTTCCAGGACATAGAGCGCCGGGTCTCCGTCCTGCTGAAACACCTGCTGCCGTCGATCGCCCTGCCCTCGGTGCTGCTGCACCTGGACATCGCGCCGGACCGGGGCAGCCGGGTGCTCGCGGGTCTCGGACCCGCGCCGGACGTGACCGGCGGCAGCCTCACGGACGACCCGGCACTCGTGGCCGGGTAGCACGGCGACCGGCGCGACCCGTGTTCACAGGGGCACCGGGGCCGCCGTGACGGTGGCCCGGAAGACCTGGCCGCCGTCCTGACGTCCGGTCACGAGCACCCGCTCCCTCCCCTCCGCCGCGCCGCCGGGCAGCGCGCATGCCTCGATCGCGCACTCGCGGTCCAGCTCCACGTAGCGGCTGAACTCGCCGGTGAGGCCCACGGGCAGGCACGGGCGGCGCAGAAAGGCCGTCGTCGCCTGACGGGCCGCCTCCAGGAGCACCATGCCCGGCACATGATCCACCGGGTGGTCGAAGAGGGCGGGATGCGTGGTGTCCGCCCGCAGCCGCCACCTGCCCGCCGCGGGCGACGGGGACAGGACGACGTCCGCGGCCGAGACGCGGCCCACCTCCCGCGGCGGCGCGGGACTGGGCAGCGGGAGCGGGACGGGAGCGCCGGCACCGGCCCTGGCCGCCGCGCGCAGGCGCCGGTAGACCGCCGGAGAGGTACAGGTGAAGGTGGCCCCGCCGCGCGCCGCCACCTCGCCGTCACGGCGTATCACCATGTCGTAGTGGGCCCCCGCGACCTGCGCGCCCCGTCGCCTGACGTCCTCGCACGCGACATCGATGTCCAGGGAGGCCGGCGCCCCGCCGACCCGCAGCGCCTCGGGCACGACGTCCGCCGAGAGGTCCCACATCAGGAACTGGTGCTCCAGTGGCACCCCCAGCTCCGCGTGGGCCAGCAGCAGGCCGGCCTGACGGACCGTCTCCGTGATCAGCAGGGGATCGTGACAGCCGCCCACGGACACGTGAAAGCCGTGCTGCCGGGGCAGTTGCGCGGTCACGGTGAACCGGGCGTCGTCCACGCGGTCCCAGCCGGTCAGCAGGACCTCGGCGACGCTGGCACGGTGCACCAACTCCCTCGGGACCGTGGTGGTCAGGGCCGGCCGGCGCGGTGCGCCGAGTCCGGCCGGCGCTGCGGAGCCGTCCTCGCTGTACGGGGCCCCCGACATCACTTTCCCGACACGGAACGCGCTCGCAGACATGTCTGATCTCCCTGAGTCGTCGTGGGTGGGACGCGCGGCGGCAGTTCTGACAAGCGAAGATACATACCACCCGGTTTAACTTCTACGGTGGTGGACCTTCCCCGCCGGAGGATCCGAGACGGCGCCGCGGTTCCCGGCCCCGGTCCTCACCTCCCGCCGTCACAGGCCGACGCCACCCGAGGCGTCCAGGCACTGACCGGTGATCCACCGCGCGTCGTCCGAGGCGAGGAAGGCCACGATGTCGGCGATGTCGGCGGCCTCGCCCATCCGCGAGAACACCGAGAGGGCGGCGTGTGCGGCCTCGCCCTCGGGGGTGGCCCAGCGCCGGGCGTTCATGTCCGTCTTGACGAAGCCCGGTGCGACCGCGTTCACGGTGATGCGACGCCGGCCGAGATCCTTGGCCAGCGCGCGGGTCATGGCCTCGGCGGCCGCCTTGGCCATGGAGTAGGCGATGGACTCGGGAAGCGCCACCCTGGTCGCGGCGGAACTGATGGTGACGATCCGTCCGCCGTCGCGCAGCCGTCCCAGTCCGTGCTGGACGAGGAAGAGCGGTGCCCTGGCGTGTACGGCGATCAGCTCGTCGAAGTCCTCCGACCGCACGTCGGCCACGGAACCCCGCCTGTTGAAGCCCGCGTTGTTGACCAGGATGTCGAGGCACGGCTCCTCGCCCCGCTCGGCCAGCGCCGCGTCGAAGCGCTCGTACAGCCGCCGCGCGTCGTCGGGCACGCCGAGCGGGGCGCGCACGAGAACGGCCCGCCCGCCGTTCCCGGTGATCGACGCGACGGTCTCGCGGGCCGCGGCCTCGTCGGCCCGGTAGTGGACGGCGACCAGCGCGCCGTCCGCCGCCAGGCGGCGGGCGATGCCCCGGCCGATGCCCCGTCCCGCGCCCGTGACCAGAGCCGTCCTGCCCGTGAGGGCACCCATGTCATCTCTCCCTCGCGCCGCCGCGCCGGGCCGCCTGGGGCCGACGTGTCGCGTTGATCGTACGCGTGCCGCACGAGGTGGCCCGGTGGGGCGGGGCACCCTCGGTACCGTCCTCTCCACCGGGTCACGAGCCGTTCTCAAGCGCCGGTACGGCGTGGGCCGCGCGGGCCGCGTACCGGCAGGCGGTGCCGACGACGACAGGGGCGGGGCCGTCGATGGAGAGGGACGATGTGTGCCTCGCTGCCACCCGTACCTTCAAACCGCATGAGCGGTTTGCTAATCTTCCCCTGCTTCTCACGCGTGAACTCGCGACGCCCGAACCGTGCGTGGGGTGTGTGCGGGCGGCGGCGTGCCCGGCCCCGCCGCGCCCCGCGGGCACGGCACCCCCGCAGTGATCCGCTCATCGATGGGGCGAGCCGGCCGGGCCCCCGGCTGCGGCCGTGGGTCCGGCCGGCCGGCTCCCGACACCAGGAGTCAGCCGATGGTCAAACAGGAACGCGCGGCACGTACCAGATGGCTGCTGATCCAGGCCGCCGCCGAGGCGTTCGTGCAGAAGGGCTTCACGCGCGCCTCGATCGCCGCCATCAGCCGGCAGGCCGGGGTGAGCAACGGCGCGCTGCACTTCCACTTCGAGACCAAGGACGCGCTCGCCGACGCCGTGGAGCAGAGTGCCGCCGCGGCCCTGCGCCGGATGCTGCCGGACGGGGAGTCGGGCGACGGCGCGCTGCAGCGGCTGGTCGACGCCTCGCACCGCTTGATGAACGGGCTCGACCGGGACGTGGTCGTACGCGCCGGGTTCGCGTTGTCCGGCTCCCCGGCGCGCAGGCGGGCCGGGCTCGGCCTGCGCGGGCAGTGGCAGGACTGGGTCGAGAGCGTCCTCCGGGACGCCGCGGCGGACGGGTCCCTGGCGGACGGGGTGTCACCCGCCGACGCGGCCACGGTCGTGGTCGCGGCGACGGTGGGTTTCGAGGTGCTGGGCACGGGAAGCCGTACCTGGATCGCGCGGGAACGACTCACCCGCTTCTGGGAGTTGGTGCTGCCCCGCCTGTCGCGGCCGGGCGTCCTGCGGGAGTTGGACATCCGCGGGGCCGACCCGCAGGGCGACCGGAGGGGAAAGCGCCTGCCGTAAACAGCCGATCCGGTCTTGTTCGTGCTCTGTTCGCATGGTGGAGTAAGCGCTTCCGTGCGGTTTTTGCCCGAGTGGGCCGACGAAATCACCGTCGAACGGGCGCGTGCAGTGGCGGATCGCACCTTTCCGCTTCAAGGAACGGGCAGGTCAAGGAAGTTCCGCCGGGAACGGGCCGGCGATCGGCGCCGTCGGAACCCCATGAAAAAACCAGTCACGCGGTTTTCCATTGACAGACCGTTCGTGCTGTCTTTTAATCGGCTGTGAGCCGACATCGCTCGGGTGACCGAACTCGTCCGGGACCAGGACCAGGACGGTCACATTTCCGTGCCGGGCGACGGGTGCCGGCGGGTGCGACGCGTTCCGACCGTGGCGTCAACAGGGGAGACAGCGTGGACATCGGTGTACTGGGCGTGCTGGCGGTGCGGGAGAACGGTCTTTCGATCACACCGACCGCCCCCAAACCTAGGCAGGTGCTCGCTCTGCTGGCACTGCACGCGGACCGGGTGGTGCCGGTGTCCGTCCTGACCGAGGAGCTGTGGGCCGGCACGCCGCCCCGCAGCGCGCGCACCACGCTCCAGACGTACGTCCTGCAGATCCGCGAACTGATCGCGAAGGCTCTGAAGCACGGCGGCAGGCCCGAGGCGGCACCGGGCGCCGAGCGGTGCAGCCCCAAGGACGTCCTGGTCACCTCGCCGGGCGGATACATGCTGAACACGGGCGGCGGCTCGCACGACGTCAGGGAGTTCGACCGGCTCGTCGGCACCGGGTACCGGGCCATGGACGCCGAGGACTACCCGCGCGCGGCGCAGCAGTTGCGGACGGCCCTGGACCTGTGGTCGGGCCCCGCGCTGACCGACGTACAGGCCGGGTCGCAGCTGGAGACGGAGATCCGCCGCCTGGAGGAGAGCCGGCTGTGCGCGCTCGACCAGCGCATCGAGGCCGACCTGCGCCTGGGCCGGCACCGCGAACTGCTCCCCGAGCTGACGGTGCTGGCCAGCCGCCACCCCACCCACGAGAACCTGCACGCCCAGTTCATGATCGCCCTGCACCGCTCCGGACGGCGGGGCGAGGCGCTGGAGACCTACCAGCGCCTGCGCGGCACTCTCGTACGGGAACTGGGCCTGGAGCCCTCCGCCCACCTGCGCAGGCTGCAGCACTCCATCCTCATGGCCGGGCCCGAGGAACCCGCCCGGCACGGCGACTCGGGCGTACGACTGGCCCACACCGGCTGACGGACCGCAGGCCCCGCAGCAGCGCGCACCACCCCTCGCACCACCCCTCGGACCACCCCTGTGCCGCCCCGCCGCCCGTGGCGGGGCGAACCATCGAGAAGGAGCGGGCGTGAGCAACTGGGACGCCGAAGTCGCCGTCGTCGGCCTGGGCGCCTGGGGCGCGTGCGCGCTGTGGCGCATGGCCGACCGGGGCCTGGACGTCCTGGGCGTCGAGCAGTTCGAGCCCGGGCACCCCCTCGGTTCCTCGCACGGCGGCTCCCGGATGTTCCGCGTCACCTGCCTGGAACACCCCGGCCTCGTCCCGCTCGCCCGGCGCTCCCTGGAGCTGTGGCACGAACTCGCCGACGCCGCCGGCCGCCCCCTCTTCGACAACCGGGGCGGTCTGCTCATCGGCCCCGAGGACGGCCGGATCGTCGGCGGGACCCTGCGCGCGGCCCGGCGGCACGGCATCACCGTGCACCGGCTCTCCCACGGTGAGCTGACCGAGCGGTACGGCCAGCACGCCGCCCTCGGCCCCCAGGACATCGCCGTGTGGGAACCGTCCGCCGGCATCCTGCGCCCCGAGGAGTCCGTACGCGCCGCGGTCCGCCTCGCCCGCTCCGCCGGCGCGCCCGTGCTCACCGGCACCCGGGTCCACGCGGTGGACCTGGTGCCCGGGGGCGTGGAACTGCGCACCGCCGCCCGCACCCTGCGCGTGCGCCAGGCCGTCGTCACCGTCGGCTCCTGGCTCGACGGCCTGGTTCCCGGCCTGCCGCTGACCACCCTGCGCATGCCCATCACCTGGTTCCGCTCCGGCACCGGGGACGACCGGTACACGCTCGACCGGTTCCCGGTGTTCATGCGCGACCTGCCAGGCGGTCAGGTCCTGTGGGGCAACGGCAGCGAAGGCCCCCACCCGGTCAAACTCGGCCTGGAGATCCACGGCCGCCCCGGCCGGCCGCTCGACCCGCGCACCGACGACCGCTCCGTCGTCGCCGAGGACTGGACCGACCTCGCGGCCGTGCTGGACACCCGCCTGCCCGGTCTCGAGCCGGCCCCCGCGAAGGTCTCGGTGTGCATGCTGACCGCCACCCCCGACGGGCAGTTCGTCCTGGGCCGCCCCGGCGGCGACCCCCGGCTGGTGCTGGCCGGCGGCTGCAACGCCCACGGCTTCAAGCACGCCACCGGCATCGGCGAGGCGCTGGGCGACCTCGTCACCGGCGGGACCCCCCGGATGCCCCTGGACTTCGCCTCACCCGACCGGGCGGCCCTGCGCTGACACCGTCGGGTGAATCCGCCGCGATCCTCACTCTCCGGAGTGAACACGGTGCGCGCGGCAGGTGGGAAGCGGACATGATCGCGGGATCAGTCCACGCCCCCGTACGGCAGCGCGGCGCGTTCCCGAGCGCCGCCCGACGGGGCCACCGCGCCACGAGGGGAACCCCGTCTTGCCCACCGAGCGATCCGGCGCCGGGGCGGATGCCCCGGCACGTCCCGGCGATCCGTCCCCCGCCTGCGTAACGACCGTGGTCCCGGTCCCGGGCGACGGCCCCTACGCCGTCGCCGTCGCCGCCGACGGGGCGCTGTGGGTGACGCTCGCCCGTTCCGGTGAGCTCGCCCGGATCAAGGACGGGGAACCGGCACGGCGCCACCCGGCCGGCGGCGTCTCGGCCCGGCCCACCGTCGTCGCACCGGGGCCCGGCGCGCGGACCATGTGGGTCACCCAGTTCCTGGGCGACGCGATCACGGGCATCGACACCGTCGACGGCCGCACCGTGCGGGTGCCGCTGGACCGCGGCGCGGGACCCTTCGGCATCGCCGCCGGACCGGACGGCGCGATGTGGTTCACCGAGCTGACCGCGGACCGGGTCGGACGGCTCCCGCACCCCGGACCCGCCCTGGACGGCCGTCCCCCGGCGGTCGAGACGTTCCCGCTGCCGGTGCGGGCCGCCGGAGCCGCCGGCATCACGGCGGGCGCCGACGGCGCCATGTGGTTCGCCCTCAGCCAGGCCGACGCCATCGGACGCGTCGGCACCGACGGCTCCGTCCGCCTCCACCGGCTGCCCACCCCCGGGGCCCGGCCGGTGGACATCACCGCGGCGCCCGACGGCACCCTGTGGTTCACCGAGAACGGCGTCGGCCGCATCGGCCGCATCGCCGGCGACGGACAGGTGGACGAGGTGGCGCTGCCCGGCGGCGCCGCCACCCGGCCGCACGGCGTCGCCGCCGCGGCCGACGGCGGCTGCTGGTTCACCGCGTGGGGAACCCGCCGGATCGGCCGCGTCACCCCGGCCGGGCGGGTACGGACGTACGAGCTGCCCCCCGGTGTCAGCGAGCCGCACGGGATCGTCACGGCCGGGACGGACACCGTCTGGACGGCGACGGAGAGCGGGGAACTGGTGCGGCTGACGCCGCGCTGAGCGGGGCGGGACCCGCGGCCCCGCCCCGGGCCGTCAGGACGACGGCGAGACGAGGGGCTCGCGCCGCGCCACGACGGCCGCCCAGCCGCAGGCCAGCAGCGCGGCGGCGGCGCACACCGCCAGGGCCGCGCCGAAGCCGTGCCCCGAGTCGCCCAGCGAGAGGCCCGTCAGGGCGAGGCCCACCGCGCCGCCGAGCTGCTGGCTGGAGTTGACCAGCGAGGCGATGACACCGGAGGTCCGCTCGTCGGCGTCCCGCGCCGCGGCCGACGCCGCGGCCGGCAGCCCGGCCCCCACCCCGATCGCGAACAGCAGGATGCCTGGCAGCAGCCCGGCGTAGCCGAACTCCCGGGAGGCGGCCCAGGACAGCAGCAGCGCGCCCGCCGCGGTGCCCGCGCACGCCACGGTCAGCACCCGGCCGGCCGTGAACCGCACCGTGGCGCGCTCACCGGCCTTGACCCCGGTCAGCGACCCCAGGGCGAACGGCACATAACCGAGCCCGGCCTCCAGCGGCGTGAACCCCAGCCCGTTCTGCAGGTACAGCGTCAGCACCAGGAACCCCTGGAACGTCGCCGCGGACAGCAGCACGGCCGCCACCAGCGCCCGCGCCCGCACGGGAGAGGCGAAGACCCCCTTGGTGACCAGCGGGTTGGCCGAACGGCGCTGGTCGACGGCGAACGCGGCGAGCAGCGCCAGCGACAGCACGGCACACGCCGCGGCCACGGCCGGCCGGCCGCCGTCGCCGCCGAACGACAGCAGCGCGTACACCAGGAGCGCGAGACCGCAGGTGAGCAGGGCGGCACCGCCCCAGTTGAGCGCCTGGTCGCCGTGCGGGCGGTGGACGCCGCGCAGCAGCCTGGGCAGGAGCACCAGGGCCAGCGCCGCGACCGGCAGGTTGATGAAGAAGACCCAGCGCCACGACCAGTACTCGGTGATGACACCCGAGAGGATCAGACCGGCCAGCGCACCGGTCACCGCCGTGGCGCCCCACACCGCGAACGCCTTGGCCCGCGCCGCCGGTTCGGTGAACACCAGCGTCAGCAGCCCCAGGACGGCCGGCGCCACCAGGGCCGCGCCCAGGCCCTGGAGCGCGCGGGCGCCGATCAGCTGCCAGGGCTCGGCGGCCAGGCCGCTCAGCAAGGAGGCCAGCGCGAACACCGCGGTGCCCGCGGCGAAGGTGCGCACCAGGCTGTAGCGGTCACCTAGCCGGCCGCCCAGGACGAGGAAACCGCCGAAGGCCAGCATGTAGGTGTTCACCACCCACACCAAGGACGGTCCGGAGAAGCCGAGTTCCCGCTGAATGGTGGGCAGGGCGATGTTGACGACGTTGTCGTCCAGGGTCAGCAGGAGCTGGGTGAGGCAGAGGATGGCCAGGACCACGCGCGGGTGCGAGGTGGTCGTCCGGGGCGCTTCCTGCGACGTGCTCGTCATGGGTTCAGCGGTCCTCTCGTGACGGACAGAAGTCGAAAGGGGGCGTTGCGGCGTACGCGCGGTCCGCAAGGGGGACGGGCGCGACGGGGCGACGGCTCACGGGAGGAGGCCGGGCTAAGTGCATCGGGGTGGAAGCTCGCTTCGCAAGGTGTGGCGGCGGCGGAGGCCCGGTGGTCCGGTCGTCCGCCGGCCCCCGCGGAACGCTGCGTTCGGCCGACGCAGAACGTTCCGTAGTGTTTCATATCGCCCTCAGCGCGGTCCAGCGCTCCCGGCACCTCCCTGATGGTCCGTCAGCTCCGGGAGGCGGGCGTGGTCGATCTTGCCGTTCGCCGTGACCGGCAGGGCGTCGGTGAGCACGATGCGCTGCGGCACCATGTAGGCCGGTACGGCGTTGCGCAGCGCGTCCCGCAGTTCGTCCCGGACCACCGCCGCGTCGCGGGCCAGCGCCTCGGGAGCCAGCGCGGCGTGGGCCACGAGCCGGGCCCGGCCGTCGGCCGCGCGGTCCACCGACGCCACCGCGCGCCGGACCGCCGGCAGCCGGTCGAGCACCGACTCGATCTCGCCCAGCTCGATCCGGTGCCCCCTGATCTTCACCTGGCGGTCCTTGCGCCCCAGGAACTCGATGGCGCCGTCGGTCCGCCACAGGCCCAGGTCGCCCGTACGGTACAGCCGTTCGCCGAGTGCGGGGTGGACCGGGAACCGGGCAGCGGTCTGCTCCTCGTCGCCGGCGTACCCGCGGGCCAGGCCCTGTCCGGCGATGTGCAGTTCCCCCGCGCAGCCGACCGGCACCGGACGGCCCTCGTCGTCGAGGATGTGGAAGGACTGCCCGCGCAGCGGACGGCCGTAGGGGATGCTCCGCCAGTGGTCCGGTACGGTCCCCACCGGTTGGCAGATCGACCAGATCGCGGCCTCCGTCGCGCCGCCGGCGCTGATCACCCGCACGCCGGGCACCAGCGCCCGCAGCCGGTCCGGCAGGGTCACCGGGATCCAGTCGCCCGACAGCAGGACGCAGCGCAGCGACGCCAGTTGCCGCGCCGCGCCGCCGGGGTCGGACTCGGCCAGGTCCAGCAGCATCTGCATCAGGGCGGGTGCCGTGTTCCACAAGGTGACCCGGTGCCGCTCCACGAGGTCGAGCCAGTGCTGCGGGTCCCGCTCGCCGTCCGGTTCGGGCAGGACCAGCGCCCCGCCCGCGCCGAGGACCCCGAAGATGTCGTACACGGACAGGTCGAAGCTGAGCGCCGAGAGACCCAGCACCCGGTCGCGGGGGCCGACGCCCAGACGGTCGGTGATGTCGTCCACGGTGACGCGGGCGGCGGCGTGGTCCACGACCACGCCCTTCGGCTCCCCCGTCGAACCGGAGGTGAAGATGACGTACGCGGGGGAGTCGGGGGCCGCACCGGTGTCCGGCGACGGCTCGCCGGGCACCCGCGCGGCCTCGGCGGGGTCCGGCTCCGGGTCCGGGCCGATCGGCACCTCGGTGACCTCCGGTGGCAGTCCGGGCCGGACACCGGGTGCCACGACGGCGTACGCGATGTCCGCCCTGCGGCAGACGGCTGCGATCCGCGGTCCCGGCCACGCCGGGTCCACCGGCACGTACACCGCGCCCTGCCGGGCGACCGCGAGCACCGCCGCGATCTGGTCGAACCCCTTGGGCAGCGTGACGGCGACCGTGCTGCCCGCCCGTACCCCCGCCCGGTGCAGGAGCCGTGCGATCCCCCCGGCCCGGTCCGCCAGCGCCCCGTGCGACAGCGAGCCGGACGCCCCCAGCAGCGCGGGCGCGTCCGGTGCACGGCGGGCGGCGGCCCGCGCCGGGGCGTCGAGCTGCGGCCCGGCCGCGGGGAACGGGCGTGCGGTGAGCGGTTCCCGGAAGGCGAAGGTGGGGTCCCAGCCGAGGTCCGTCCGCAGCCAGGCGTCCGCCGTGCCGGACAGTGCCGCCAGCAGCGTCGCGTACGCCGTGCCGAGGCCGCGGGTCAGCGGGTCGCCGCCCTGCTCCGGTACCGCGCCCCGCCGCTCCCACCGGGCGTACGGTCCGGGGCCCGACGGGTCGACGACGAGGAGGTACTCCAGCCGGTCCTCCCCGGCGCGCGGCAGCGGCGCGCCCAGCCCGAGGCGGACGACGGGGCCGGCGGCGGGCGGGGCGACGGCCCGCAGGTCCCGGGCGTAGGCGGCGAAGCCCGACCAGTGCAGCGGGTCGGGTCCCGGCAACCGGACGGTGCCCGGGGCGTCCGTCCCCCCGACGGTCAGCTCCAGGGGGGCCGTGCCGCAGGACCAGCGCGCCAGGGTGAGCGTGGCCGCCGCCGCCAGGGCCTGTGCCAGGGCCAGTCCGTGGTCGCGGGCGCGGGCGGTGAGGCGGTCCACGAGAACGGCGTCGAGCGGCACGAGGTGCACGCCGGGCGGGTCCGGGTCCGCTCCGGGGCGGTGCGCCGGCGGCGTCCGGAGCGTGCGGCGGTCCACCAGACGGGCGACCGCGCGCGCCGAACCCCCGTCGAGCAGCCGCCGCAGCGGGACGTCGACGCCGTCGGCCGCGCGCAGCCGGTCCCGCAGCAGCACCGCCGTCCACGGTTGCAGCCCGAGTGCCGTCAGGGGCAGGTCGGGATCGATCCGCCGGGTGTCCACGCCGAGCACGGCGGCCAGGTGGCCGGTCACCACGCCGGCGGGGAAGGGGGACGTCACCATGCCTCCTGAGCGATGAGTTCGCGGTGACCGGGGCGGTGCGGCTCCGGTGCCGGGGACGTGCGGGCCGCTCGCGCGGCGTGCCGGTCGCGCTCCTTGACGATCCGGTCGACCATGCCGGTCAGGGCGGTGCCCCCGCCGACCTCCACGAAGTGCGGCGGGCTGTCCTCGTCGAGGCCGATCAGGTACTCCACCGACTCCGTCCAGCGCACCGGGTGGTCGATCTGCTCGGTCAGGGCGGCGGCCAGCTCCGCCGGCCGGTGCGGGCGGGCCGTCCGGTTGGCGATGACGGGGCACCGCGGCGGACCGAAGGGCGTGGCCCGCAGCAGGGGGCCCAGCTCCCGTGCGGCGGGGCTCATGTGGGGGGAGTGGAACGGGCCGCTGACCGGCAGCCGGCGCGCCAGCTTCGCCCCCGCGTCCGTCAGGATCAGCTCCATCATCTCCAGGTCCTCGCGCGGCCCCGCCAGCACCATCTGGTCGGGGGCGTTGAGGTTGGCCAGGTGCACGGCCGCGAACCCGGAGCGGTGCAGCAGGAAACGGAGCGTGGACTCCCGCAGACCGACGACCACGCTCATGCCGCCGCCGGTCACGGCCGCCATCGCCGCGGCGCGCGCCGCCACCAGGCGCAGTCCCTCGGCGAAGCCGAGCACCCCGGCCGCGACCAGGGCGTTGTACTCGCCGAGGCTGTGGCCGAGGACCGCGTCGGGGTGTTCGCCCCGGTCCGCCAGCGCGTGGTGCGCCAGCGCGTTGACGACGTAGACGGCGGGCTGGGTGTAGCGCGTGTCGTTCAGTTGGCCGTCCCGGCCGCCGGTCAGGCAGAGGTCGCGGATCGAGTAGCCGAGCACCTCGTCGGCCTCGGCGGTGAGGTCCGGGTAGCGGTCGAACAGCCCCTCTCCCATGCCCCGTCGCTGGCTGCCCTGCCCGGCGAACATGTGGACCGTGGTCATGTCGTCTCCTCCCTTCCCGCGACCCGGGCGGCCAGCAGCTCGCCGAGGGCGGGCGCGTGGCGGTGCGAGAGCAGGCTGATGTGGTTGCCGGGGATCTCCTCCACCGTGACGAGCGGACAGTGCTCCGCCCAGCCCATCGCGGGCCGCGCGTAGTAGGTGTCCGAGGCGTCGAAGGCGCTGCCCCGGCCGAAATCCGTCTCCGCGGCCCGCAGGACGAGCAGCGGACCCGGATAGGGGCCCGGCCGGTACGACTCGACCGCGCCGAGTGTCTCGCGCAGCAGCGCGAACGGGTCGGCACCCGTGGTGCCCATCCAGTCGGCCACCGAGGCGAGTTCGTCGAGGTACTCGTCGGGTGCCAGCTCGGCCGCGTCGGGACCGCCGGAGCCGGGGGCGCGGGACGCCGCCCCGGCGCGGGTCCGCTCGTACGCCTCGACCTGCCGCAGGAAGCTCCCGTCGGCCGTGGTGTCGGTCCGCTGCCCGGTCGGCGCCGCCGCGTCCAGCATCACCACGAGGTCGGGCGCCCGCCCCTCGGCGCGCAGGGCCCGCGCCAGCTCGTAGGCGATGGCCCCGCCCCCGGAGAACCCGCCGAGGACGACCCGCTCGCCGGGTGCCGGCGGCGGCACGGCCCGCGCGTAGGCCCGGGCGAGTTCCTCGACGGTACGGGCCGGGGGCTCACCGGTCAGGACCGTACGCACGTCCTGGACGCCGACCAGGCGGGCCGGGCCGGGGAAGTGGGCGGCCAGCGCGCCGTAGCAGGCGACCTGACCGCCCGGCGGGTGCACCAGGTACACCGTCACCGGTGTGCCGTCGGCGTCCGGACCGGGTTCGCGCAGCGGAACGAGCGGGTCCACGGCGTCCGGCGCGTCCGGCGCCTCCGGTGGCCCGTCGCCCCGCACGTCGTCCGCGCGGCGTCCGGCCAGGAACGCGGCCAGTTCCCCGGCCACCGGGTGCCGTACCAGGTCGCCCAGGGTGAGGGGCGGGGCGCCGAGATCCGCCAGGGCCCGCAGCAACCGGACCGAGAGCAGCGAGTGGCCGCCCAGTTCGTAGAAGTGGTCGCCCGGGGCCACCTCCCCGACGCCGAGCACCTCGCGGAAGGCGTCCCGTACCAGGCCGGCGTCGCGCGCCGACGGCGGCCAGGCCACGGGCCGGTCCGCGGGCCGGGCGAGGACCCCGCCCGTGCCGCGCGGGGCGAGCCCGGGCAGGTCCTCGTCCCCGATGCGGCCGACCAGGTCCCGCACGGTCAGGCCGTCCGGGTCGTCGGCCAGCCGGCGCAGCGAACGGTCCCACAGCTCGGCGAGCCGGTCCGCGTCCCCCTTCTCGACGCGGCCCGGGTCCGGCACGAACACCGTCACCAGCGCTCCGGCGGCACGGTGCACGACGGCGGTCACGGCGTAGCCGGTGCGCGCCCCGGTGGCCGTGGGCACCTCCACCTCGCAGCCGGCCGCCGCGAGCCGCTCCCCGACATCGCCCAGTGAGGCCGGGTAGTTCTCCACCACCAGGAGACTGTCGAAGAGCGGTTCACGGCCCGGCAGCCCGGCCCATCCGTGGATCTGGCCGGTGCTCACCCATTCGAAGTCCTGCAGGTCGAGCGTCGCCTCCCGGGCCCGCTCGACCAGGTCGGCGACGCGGTCGTCCGGGTCCACGGCCAGGTCCAGCGGCAGGGTGGTGGCGAGCATGCCGGGGATGCCGCGTACCCCGTCGGGGCCGTTCGCGCGGCCGGACAGCGTCACTCCGAGCCGGGCCCGGCCCGTGCCGCCGCCCCCGGCGCAGCGCCACAGCAGGGCGGCCCACACGGCCTGCAGCACATTGCTCTCGGTGGCGGCGTGCCGGGCCGCCCACACCCGCAGCGCGTCGGCGGCGTCTCCGGGCAGTTCGGTACGGACCTCCGCGGCCGGGGCCGGCGCGGCCGGTGCGGTGACCGGCCGGAGCACCCCGGGCAGGACGGCCGCGCGAGGACCGGCGAGCCTCTCCGACCAGTAGGCGCGGGCCCGGTCCTCGTCCCGGCCGGCCACCCAGGCGGCGTGGTCGCGGGCATCGGGCCGCCGCGGCCGGGCCGCCGCCGGGTCGGTGCCGTCCAGGTATGCCTCGTAGAGCTGCCCGAGGAGCAGGGCGACGCTCCAGCCGTCGAGCAGCGCGTGGTGGAACGTCAGCAGGACGCGGTGGCCGTCCGCCTCCCGCCGTACCGTCACCCGCAGCAGGGGCTCGCCGGCCGTGCCGAAGCCCCGGTCGCGTTCGGCCCGCACGACCTCCTCCCACGGGGTGCTGTCCGGACCGTCCGCCGTGAGCCAGGTGAGCGGCGGCCGGTCCTCGGGCGGGGCCGTGAGGCACGGGGGCGTGCCGTCCGCCACCCGGGCGCGCAGGACGATGTGACGACGCGCCAGCACCCGCCAGGCGCGGGCGAACCGCTCCCGGTCGAAGGCCCCCCGCCACCACCAGTGGAACTGCTCCACGTGCCGTCCGGCCGCCGCCGCGAGGGCCTCCGCCACCACGCCGTACTGCTGGGGGGTGAGCGGCCAGCTCACGGCGCCGGACGTGCCGGTGCCGTCCGCCGTGCCACCGCCGGGGCAGGCCAGTTCGGTCAGGGCGACGCGCACCTGGGTGCTCAGGGAGCGCACACTGCCGGCGTCGAGGCCGTCGGCCGCCGCGGGGCTCCACACCACGCCCACCCGCAGCCGCCCGTCGCGGACCACCGCGTACACCTCCACCGGATACGGCCGCCGCGCCCGCGGCGAACGGTCCCCGGGCGGCGGCGCGGCCGGTGCGAACCGGTCCGAGACCGCCAGCCGGTCGGTCTGCCCCAGGTAGTTGAACGAGACGAGGGCCGGCGGCACCGCGGCCAGCTCCTCACGCAGGTCCGCGTCCGGGGAGAGGTGACGGTAGGCCAGGAAACCCGCGTGGCCGGCGGGGGCGGCGAGCGCACCGGCGGCCTCGCGCAGGAACTCCTCGGCCCCGGCCTGCCGCGGGCCGCTGACGACCACCGGATCGACAGAGGTCAGCCAGCCCACGGTACGGGACAGGTCGGCCCCCGCACACGCCCGCGGACCGGGCCCGGCCGCGCTGTCGAGGCGGCCGTGCGTCTCCACGTCCAGGGTGACCAGACGGCAGCCCCGCCACCGGGCGAGGGCGAGCGCCACCGCGCCGGTGAGGACCGTGTGCACCGGCAGGCCGAGCCGCCGGGGCACGTCGGTCAGCAGCAGCTTCGTCGGGTCCGCGGCCAGGACGAACTCCTCGTGCCGCCCCTCCTCCTCGCGGCCCGGCGGCAGGGACGCGAGGAGACCGTCGCACTCGTGCCGGACCTCGGCCACCGCCCGCCAGTAGGCGGCACCCTCGGGATCGGCGGCGGCGCGGGCGAGGAGGGCGGCCCAGGCGCGCTCCCCGGTCGGCTCGGGCGGCAGGCGGGGCAGTTCGCCCTCCCGCAGCGCGCCGAGCGCCGTGTCCAGGTCGGACAGGACGATCCCCCAGGAGACGGCGTCCATCACCAGGTGGTGCGCGGTCAGGCGCAGGATGTCCTCACACGCCGGTTCGTCGGACTCCGCATCGCCGGAGCCGGCTTCGCCGGAGTCGGGGGAGGCCGTGGCGCCGCGGACCAGCAGGGCGCCGAAGACCCGGCCCGCCTCCGGGTCGAGGCCGCGCTGCACGTCCCGCCAGCGCCGCTCGGCCTCGCCGTCGTCCCCGCCGGCGTCGACGACCGTGAGCAGGTCGCGTACCGCTCGGCCGGAGGGCGCCGGCGCGGGCCGTACCCGGTGGTCCGCGCCGGCGATGGCGATCCGGCAGGTGAGAGCCGGGTGGGCGGCGAGGACGCACTGAAGGGCCAGCCGTACGAGGAGCGGGTCGGCCGGCTGCCGCAGCCGTACGGCGGCCGACAGGTTCCAGTGCCGGCGTTCCGGCCCTGCGACGCGCTCGAAGAACCACGACTGGACCGGTGACGGGCCGGGGACGGCGGGCGCGGCGCCCGTCCGGGGCGGTACGGGCGCCGGGGCGTCCCCGCCGTCGTCCGGGGGTGGCGGCGCGGACGCCCGGCCGGTGAGCAGGCGGGCCAGCGCGCCCGGTGTGGGGTCGCGGAAGACGTCGCGGGCCGACAGCGAGAACCCGGCCCCGCGCAACCGGGTCACCAACTGCACGGCGAGGATGGAGTCGCCGCCCGCGGCGAAGAAGTTCGGCCCGTCCGGGCCGGCGTCCGCCCCCTCGCCCCCCTCGTCCGTGGAGAGTCCCGGCAGCAGGGCGGCCCACGCCTCCCGGCACGCCGCCAGCGCCCTCGCGTCCACGGGGGCGGGGACGCCGGATCCGGACCGGTCCTGACCGGCGCCGCCGGAGGCCCGGGCGGGGGTGGCCGTGCCCGTCACGGAAGCCGCTCCGTGCGGCCGGGCCGCACCCGGCGCCTCGCGCAGCGCCCGGCCGAGGACCTCGGCGACCGGAGCGTCGGGGGCTGCCGCCAGCGCCCCGGCCACCGCGGCCACCTCGGCGGCGCAGCGCTCCGCCGACGGCCGGTCGAACCGTTCCCGGTCGTACTTGAGCAGGCCCCGGATCTCACCGTCGCGTTCCACCAGGGTCAGGTTGACGTGCCCCACGCCCGGCTGCTGGATCTCCTCCACGATCGCGGCCGTGAGGCCGGGGGCGATGTCGCCCGCCGGGTCCGCCTGCTCGTGCAGGAAGGCGAACGGGCAGGTGAACGGGGAGCCGTCCTCCGGGTCGAAGCCGTCGTCCAGGAGTTCCGCGATGCGGGGGAAGGGCAGGTCGCAGTGGTCGAGACCGGCGGTGAGTTCGGCGCGTACGGCACGGACGTATCCGGCGGCCGTCGTCGTGCCGCCGTCGTCGCCCGCGGGGAGCGGGGAGCGGACCGGTATCAGGTTGGTGAGGTAGCCGACGGTCCGGTCGAAGCGCGCGTCGTGCCGGATGGCGACCGGGGTGCCCACGGCCAGCCGCCGCCCGGGATCGTGCCGGCCGAGGGTCAGCAGGTAGGCGGCGAGCAGCACGGCGAACACGCTGGAGCGGCTCCGCGCGGCGAACGACCGCAACGCCGCCGTCTCCCCGGTGCCGAACCGGACGGGGACGCTCGCCGACGCCCGGGTCCGCCGGGTGGTCCCGGGCCGGTCGAAGGGGAGCAGCGGTGCTCCCGTCACCCCGGACATCCGTTCGCGCCAGAAGCCGGTCAGCCGCTCCTGGTCCTGTGCGGCGCGTTCGGCGCGCAGGGCGGCGTAGTCGGCGAACGACGGCCCTGCGGGCCCCGGGGCCCCAGGATCGTCCGGCGCCCGGTACAGCGCCCACAGGTCCTGCAGCACCACCACCGACGAATGCCCGTCGAAGACCAGGTGGTGCACGACGAGGAGCAGGTGGTGGTGGTCCGGGGCGTGCGCGAACAGCACGGCGCGCAGCAGGCCCCGCTCGGGGTCCAGGGGCCGTGCCGCCTCGCGCGCCGGGGCCGCCCGGTACGACTCGGGCGGCGCGTCCGCATCGCCGGCCGCCTCCCGCACCTCCAGGCGCGGTGGGGCGGGCGCGGCCACGAGGACCGGGCCGTCCGGCCGGGCCGCGACCCGGGTGGCCAGCACGGGGTGACGGGCCGTCAGCGCGTCGAAGGCCCGTGACAGGCGGGGCACGTCGAGTGGCCCGCGCAGTTCGACCGCGACCGGGATGTCGTACAGCCCGGTGCCGGGGTCGAGCCGGTGCAGGAACAGCAGACCGCGCTGCTCCGGTGTCAGGGGGATCTCCGAGGGCTGCTCCGGCCGTTCCGGGGCGGTGGTCGCGGGGCCCGGCCCCGGGGAGGTGTCCCCGCCCCGGCGCAGCAGGGACTTCAGCCGCTCCCGCTTGGCCTCGACGGTCTCGTCCGGGGTGCCGTCCGTGCGGGTGCTCGTGGGTGCGCTCATGACTCCTCGGCAGGTCGGAGGGCGGCGGTGTGCCGGGCCAGCAGGGCGTCGAGGACGGACTCGTCGAGTGCGTCGATCTCGTCCTCGGACAGGGCGAAGGCGTCCTGCGGAACGGACCGCGGCGCGGCGGGCGGGAACGCGGCCGCGGCGAGCGCGCCGAGCACCGGCCGCTCGTACAGTTCCGTCAGGGACGGGGCACGGCCGCCGGCGGCGGAGATCGCGTGCACGATCCGCACCAGGCGCAGGCTGTCCACGCCCAGGGTGAGCAGATCGGTGCCCTCGGTGAGGCGGGCGGCGGGCAGGCCGGTCTCGCGCGCCACGATGCCGGCCAGGCGGAGCAGGGGGTCACGGGGCGCGGGTTCCGCCGGAGGCACGTCCCGGGGGGTGAGGTCCCCGGCGGTGGTGCTCCGGGCGGGGGCGTCCTGGGCGGGGGCGTCGCGGGCACCGGTTTCCCGGGAGCCGGCGTCCTGCGCGGCGGTGTCCTGGGCGTCGGCGGGCAGGACCGGTTCCGGGGCCGGTCCCGGAACCGTGGGCGTGGGGCCGCTGGCCGCGTCCGGGGGTGCGGGAGCCTCCTGTCCCCGTGGGGCGACCGGGGCGGTGTCGACGGGGGTCGGGGGCAGCGCGGCCCGGGGTACGCCCCCAGGCGCGGGCGGCCACGGGGCGTCCGCGCCGTCGAGCCACCCGGACGGCAGGTCGGGCTCCCGGTCCTCGGGGACCCCGGCACCGGTCACCACGACGCCGCCGCCCTGGCGCGACACCCGCTCCGCGAGGGCGCGCAGCGCCGGTACGGCGCCGTCCCCGGTGACCACCACCGCCGCCCGGCAGCGCCGGTCGCGGCGCCCGCCGCGCAGCGCCGCCGCGACGGTGTGCAGCGGCGGCGCCTCCCGCTCCAGGTGGTCGGCGAGGCGGCCGGCGTACGCGGCCAGAGCGGCCGGGGAGCCGGCGCTCAGCGGCAGCGTCACGGGTCCGGCGGGCACCGGGCCGCACGCCCGGACCGGCGGTGCCTCCAGCACCACACTGGCGTAGCCGCCCGTGCCCGCGAAGCTGTTGAGCAGGACCCGGCGCCGCGCGGGCCAGGGCTCCACGGCCCCGACGACCCGCACCCGGCCGTCACCACCGGGGGACGAGGCGTCGGGCGGCAGCGGGGTCGGCAGCAGCCGGTCCTGCCGGAACTGCGCCAGCACCTTCGCCAGCTGCCCGAAGGCGGAGGCCGCTTCCATGTGGCCGAGCACGCCCTTGACGGAGCCCACCGGGACCGGCTGCGGCCGGTCGCCGAGCACCCGCCCGAGCACCTCCAGCTCCAGGGCGTCCGCGACGGCGGCGCCGGTCGCCGACGACTCGACGTACCCGATGTCGTCCGCGGTGACGCCCGCGTCGTCGAGGGCCGCGCGCATGGTCTCCTCCTGGCGCCGGGGGCTCGGCATGCCGTACCCCCGGGTGGTCCCCGCGTGCCGGCAGGAGCCGCCCCGCAGGACCGCGTGCACGGGGTCGCCGTCCGCGAGCGCCCGCTCCAGCGGCTTCAGGAGCACCGCGCCGACGCCCTCCCCCAGGATCCAGCCGTCGGACCGGCCCGACAGCGGACGGGAGCCGGCCGACGCGGCGAGCAGTCCCGTCTCGGCCAGGAACTCGAGGTGCGCACCGTCCAGGACGAGGTTCACGGCCGCCGCCACGGCCGTGGTGCACTGACCGCCGCGCAGGGCCCGCAGCGCCGCGTCGACCGCCGCGAGCCCCGAGGCGCAGCCCGCGTCGACCACCAGGCTCGTCCCGTGGAAGTCGAAGGCGTGCGAGACGCGGTGCGCCAGCCCGGTCATCGTCGGCACGGCGCGCGGCGCGGTGCCGCCCCCGCGCCGTCCGTGGTCGTGCCACATGGCCCCGGTGAACACCCCGACGGGGCCCGCCGCGGACAGCGTCTCGGGGCGTGTCCCGGCGTTCTCCAGACAGCCCCGCACCACGGCGAGCAGCAGGTGTTCCTGCGGATCGACGGCGGCGGCCTCCTGCGGCGGGATGCCCCACTCGTCCGGCTCCCAGGCGGAGACATCGGGCAGATAGGCGCCCACGGTGGCACCGCCGCGCGCGGCACGCGGGGCGGGGGAGGGCGCGCGGCCGGGGGGCGGCGGGCCGATCGCGGTGCCGCCCTCGGCGAGCAGCCGCCCGAGCCCGGCGACGCTGTCGGCGGGGTCCGCGCCCGGCAGCAGCCCGGCGAACCCGATCACCGCGACCGCGCCCGGGGGCACCTCACCCGCAGCGGACGCCGCCGAGCAGGGTGACGGCGCGGTGCCCGTCGGCGAGACGTCCGACGCCGGCGGGGGGGACGGCGAGACGCCCGACGCCGGGAGGGCCGGCGGAGAGATGCCCGACGCAGGAAGGACCGCCGTCGACGTGGCCGGTGTCGCCGTGGCGGGTTCCGGCGCGGCCGGGGAGTCCGGCAGGGCGCCGCCCCACAGCGAGACCACCAGGTCCTGGCCGTCGTCCAGCGCGAAGTGCTCCCGCACCGCGGTGAAGTCCATGTCGCCGATGGGGCACAGGCCCAGCCCCAGTCCGCTCGCGCGTTCCATGGCCGCCTGGCACATGTGCCCCGCCTCCACCGCGGTGTACCGGGTGCCGAGGGCCCGGCCGTAGGCCGGTTCGATGGCGCGGGGCGTGGAGACCAGGAAGAGACCGAAGGCGGCGCCCGTGAACAGCGGCCGGTTGTACCGGACCTGGCTGCGCTCGTCGAGCACGGCGCCCTCGGTGACGGGGACCAGGGCGCGCTCCGCCGGGTCCAGGTAATAGACGCCGGGTCCGAGGCCGGTGACCCGGCCCGGCTTCACGTACACGTACACCTGGACCGGGTAGAAGCCGCCCGCCGACGGGTAGGGCCGCCGGGTCCCGTGCCCCGGGCCCGGCTGGGTGAACGAGCGGGCCAGCAGCGACAGCCCGCGGAAGGACAGCGGCGCCGGGTCGAACTCCCGGACCGAGCCCCCGCACCCGCCGGCCGGCCCGTCGTCCGCCGGCAGGTCGAGGGCGACCCTGGGCCGGTCCTCGGGGAACCGGCGCAACGAGCGCCGTTCCGCCTTGAAGGCGGCCTTCGCCTCCGGGTCGAAGGCGATCCGCACGTCCGCGGCGTCCCGGGGCCCTGCCGGGCCGCCCCGCGCGCCGGCGCCGTCGGCGGCACCGGCGCCGGCGGGCGCGGCGGCCAGCCCCTCGGCCACGCCCCGGGCGGTCGGGCGGGTCACCAGGAGGTCGACCGGCACCCGGGTGCCGTGGCGCCGCTCGATCTCCCGGGCCAGCCGGATCATGGTGAAGGAGGTGGCGCCGAGCGCGAACAGGTCGTCGTCCGGGCCGACCGCCGTCCCGTCCAGCAGCGAGGCGGCGAGCTGGGCGACGGCCTCGGCGTCCGGCGCGCAGGCCGCCGCCGGCCCCGGGCGGTCCCGCGGCGCGGGCGCGGCGGCGGTGCGCCCCGGCGCGTCGAGCAGCCGGCCGGCCGCCGCCCGGTCGAGCTTGCCGTTCGGGGTCAGGGGCAGCGCGTCGGTGAACACCGTCCGGGACGGAAGGAGCGGCGCGGGCAGCGTACGCGCCAGCTCCGCCCGCAGCCGGGCCACCGGGACGGGGCCCCCGTCCCCGGCCACGCACACCGCCGCGAGCTGCGGCTCGTCACCCGGTCCCCGCCACGGCAGGACCCGGGCCTGGGCGATCCCCGGCACCGCCAGCAGCGCCGCCTCGACCTCGCCCGCCTCCACCCGCAGCCCGCGGATCTTGAACTGGTCGTCCTGGCGTCCCAGATAGCGCAGCAGGCCGTCGGGGCCGACCCGGCCCAGGTCGCCCGTGCGGTACAGCCGGCCGCCCCCGTCCTCCGCGAACGGCGACGGCACGAAACGCAGGGCCTGCTCCTCGGGGCGCCGGTGGTAGCCGAGCCCCACCGCGGGTCCGCCGACGCAGATCTCCCCGGGCTCACCGGCGGCGACGGGGCTGAGCCGGGCGTCCAGGAGCCGGATGACGGTGTTGTCGATGGGCCGGCCCAGCGGGACGTCGGTGCCGGACCAGCCGGGGGGCACCGCCCAGTGCGTGACGTCGATGGCGGCTTCCGTGGGCCCGTACAGGTTGTGCAGCTCCGCACCGGGCAGCACCCGCCCGAAGGCGTGCGCGGTGGCGGCCGGCAGGGCCTCGCCGCTGGCCAGCACCAGGCGCAGCGAACCGGCCCGCGCGGCCTCCGGCTCGGCCAGGAACAGCGCGAGCATCGACGGGACGAAATGGGCGACCGTCACCCCGCTCTCCCGGAACCAGCGGGCCAGGTAGGCGGGCGACCGGTGCCCCTCGGGCCGCGCCACCACCACGGCGGCCCCGGCGAGCAGCGGCCAGAAGAACTCCCAGACCGACACGTCGAAGCCGTACGGCGTCTTCTGCGCGACCCGGTCGCCGGGCCGGAGCCGGAACGTCTCCTGAGCCCAGTTCAGCCGGTTGGAGACGGCCCGGTGGGCGTTGGGACAGCCCTTGGGGCGGCCCGTGGTGCCCGACGTGTAGATCATGTACGCCGGGTCCGCGGGCGTGGCCCCGGACTCCAGCGGGCCGTCGTCGAGGTGCCGGTAGGCGGCGCCGGACGGGTCGACGGCCACCACCGGAGCGGTGCTCCCCTCCAGGCCGGTCCGACATCGCTCGTCGGTGAGGACGAGGACCGGTTCGCAGTCCTCCGCCAGCAACCGGGTACGGGCCGGCGGGTGGGCGGGGTCGAGCGGGACGTACGCCGCACCGGCCCGTACCACCGCCAGCAGCGCCGTCACCAGGGCCGCGGAGCGGTCCATGCGCACCGCGACCCGGGTGCCCGGTCCGGCGCCGGACGCCCGCAGGAACCGGGCGAGCCGGGCGCTGCGGGCGCCGAGTTCGCGGTAGGTCAGCTCCTCGTCCTCGAAGCGCACCGCGAGGCGGTCGGCGTGGGCCGCCAGGGCGCGTTCGAGGCGGTCGGCGAGCGTCAGCTCCGGGCGGAAGTCCCGCGCCGGACCCCGCAGCGCGGCCTGGACGGCACCACCGGCCGGTGCGCCGGCCGGACCCGGAGCCGGACGGGTGTCCGCGCCGGCCGGGTCCGGGACCGGACGCGTCTCCGCGCCGGCCAGGTCCCGTACGACGGCCGCGTAGTCGGCGAACAGGGCGTCGAGCAGGCCGTCGGGCAGGACGCCCGCGCGGGCGTCCCACTGGCAGACCAGGGTGTCGCCGACGAACATCGGCACGTGGTCGACGGCCACCCCCGAGGTCCTCGACTGGCTGTGGCGCAGCTCCACCCCAGGGATGCCGTCGGGCTGTTCGGCCGGCAGCCGGGTGAAGACCACCGGGAACGGCGGGACGGCGCCCGGCCGGGTCCGGGCGCGCGCCGCGGCCAGGCCGTCCGCCACCGCCGAGCGCTCCAGGTCGACGCGGAGCCGCGCGTCCACCGCCCGCACCCGCGCCCCGAACTCCGCCGGCAGCGAGTCGTCCACGACGAGCCAGCTCAGCCGGGTGAAGTCCGTGACCAGTTCCCCGGCACCCGGCGGGTTCTCCGGCCGGTCCCAGGAGACCACCACGACGGTGAACGGCTCGCCCGGAGCGCAGGCCCGGCGCCAGACGTCGCAGTAGACGGTGAGCAGGACGATGTCCGGGGCCACCCCCCACTCGTCCGCCCGGGCCCGCAGCGCCCGCCACCCCGGCACGTCCAGCCGCCGGTGCTCGCTGCCCGCCGTCGCCGGCGCCACCGCGCGGCGGGCGGGCCCCGGGCCGTCCGGCACGCGGGCGAGCACCTCGTCCCACACGGCGCGCGCCGCGTCGGCGGCGGGGCCCTGCCGGGCCCGTTCGCGAGCCCGGAGGAAGGGGCCGAACGGCGGGGGCGCCGCGGGGAGCACCCGCTCGGGCGGCTCCCCGGCGTGCAGCCGGAACAGCTGGTGGAACAGCGTCGCCACCGCACGCGCGTCCGCCACCAGGGCGTCGAACAGGACGTGCAGGACGACGGAACCGTCGGGCAGCGCACTGGTCTCCAACCGCCACAGCGGGCCCTCGTCGAGCGGCAGGGAGGTCGCGGCGAGCCGGCCGCGCCGCTCGGTCTCGGCCCGCTCCGCCCCGGCCGGTGACAGGTGCGTCAGGTCGTGGTGCGGGATGCGCGGGGCCGCGGGGTCCGCGGGGGCGGGGTCCACCGACAGCGTCCCGTCCTCGCCGATGCGTGCCCGCAGCGCCGGATGCCGCCGGACGAGGAGCCGCCACGCGTCGCCGAGGCGCCGCAGGTCGGGCGAGGTGAGCCGGAACTCCTGGTGCACCCGGGTCTCCCCGGCGACGCCGGGCGTCGTCAGGCGGCCCACCAGGTACGCGGTCTGCATGGCCGTCAGGGGCAGTCTCGTCCGGGCGTCCTCCGGTTCCTCGGCGGCCCCGGCCTCCGGCGCGGGCCGGGGCTCGAACAGGGCGGCCGGGTCCGGCAGGCCGGCCGCCTCGTCCGGGGCGAGGTCCGCCAGGGTGCCGAGCGCCGTGGACCAGGCGGAGAGGAGCCGGTCGGCGAGGTCAGGGCCGATCGCCTCCTCGTCGTGGTCGAGGACGACGTGCAGTTCGCCCGCCCGTTCGTGCACGATGCACTCCAGCCACACCCCGGGGGTGCGGGTCCGGCCGGCCTCCGTGCGCGCGGCGGACGCCCAGACGTCGTCCCCGGCGCCATGTGCCGTCCCCGCGGTCCCGAGACCGTTCCCGAGGGTGCCGAGCATGCTGGTGAAGACGTACGGTGGCGCCCCCGGTCCGTCGCCGTCGCGCGCGGCCCGTTCCCGCAGCGCGCGCACCCCGCTGACCGCGCCGTGCTCCAGGTCGGCCCACAACTGGTCGCGGACCGCGCCGCTGAGCACCGCGAGGGAAGCGGTCGGCGGCGGTGCGAGGAACACCGACGTGGACACGAACGGACCGACGACGCGGGGGACGTCCGGGTGCACGGGCAGCCGGTTGTACGTGGTGATGACCAGCGGCAGCGGCCCGGCGCCGTCCGGCGGCAGCAGCCGGTGCAGCAGACTTCCGTACAGGGTCAGCAGCAGCGCCGAGGGGGTCACCCGCAGTGCCGCCGCGTGCCCGGTGACGCGCCGCCAGCGGTCGGCGGGGAGCCGCAGCGTCAGCCGGCGCCGCGCGGCGCCCGCCGCCGCGGGTCCCCGGACGCCGCGGGTGCCCGCCGCGCCGGGGTGTCCGCCGCCCGCGCGCGGGGCCGGCCGCATCCGCACCCCGGACAGCTTGTCCCGCCAGTAGGCCAGGGCGGCCTCGGTGCGCGCCGGGTTCTCGCGGGCGCGCACCGCCTCGACGTAGTCGCGGAAACCGAGAGCGGGCGGGGGCGGGACCGGTCCGCCCCGGTACAGCGCGTACCAGCGGTGCAGCAGCAGGGACACGCTCGGGCCGTCCACCACCAGTTCGTCGAGCGCGAGATGGACCCGTGCGCGGCCACCGGGCAGCAGGGCGACCGCCATGACGAACAGCGGCCCGTCGTACGGGTCGAGGGGCGTCCCGTGGCAGCGTTCGCGCAGTCGCTCCAGCGCGGCGTCGCGGTCGTCGGGACCCGCGGCGCGCAGGTCCGTGACGGGCAGCCGGTGGCGCGGTACGCGGGGCCGCACGGCCTGCCGGCCGTCGGGCAGGATGACGGCGCGCAGCATCCCGGTCTCGGCGACGACCGCGTTCCAGGCGTCCTCCAGCGCCGTCGGGTCGACGTCCGCGACGTCGAACTCCACGTAGACCCGGGCCGCCGATCCGGCCTCCCAGAAACGGCCCACGCAGTAGGCCTCCTGCATGTCCGTGAGCGGGAAGGCGTCCGGTGGCGACGCCGTGCCCGCCGGGGCGGAGGCCACGCTGTCGGTTCGGGTCGGCTGCACTGCGGCTCCTTCAGGAGTGGTTGCGGGGGTGGGCGCGGGGCAGGCCGGCGGCAGTGGCGCCGATCCGCTCGGCGAGCGCGGTGAGCGGGGCGTCGCCGCCGAGCAGGTCGAGCGGCAGCTCCACCCCGAACTCCTCCTCGGCCGCGAAACGCAGACTCATCAGGTTCAGCGAGTCCATGCCCAGCCCGGTCAGGGAGTGCCCGGGGTCGACGCCGGCCTCCGGGTCCGGGACCCGGGGCCGGACGAGCGCGACGAGACGCGCGAGCACGTCGTCGTACCCGGAGTGCGGTCGCGCGGCGGGAAGCGCGGCGCGCTCGCCGCCCCCGGTGCCGGGCGCACTGTCCGCCGCGCCGCCGACCGCCCCGTCCGACGCGCCGGCCGCCGGGCCGGCCGGGCGGGCGCCGGCGCCGGCGCCCGGTGGTGCGGCGGTGTACGGCCGTCCCCCGTCCTGGTCCGCGCGCGCCTCATGGACGGCGGGGACGCGCGGACCGCCGGTGAGCGGGCCGGTGTCCGGGGCCGGGGGACCGCCGGGCGTCGCGCCGGGGTCCGGGGCCGTGGCCTCCACCCAGATCCGCCGGCGCAGGAAGACCGGCGGCGGCAGCGGCACGATCCGGCCGCCGGGCGCCAGTTCGCTCCAGCGCACCGGCACCCCCTGGGTCCACAGCCGGCCGACCCGGCCGTACTCCCCGGCGGCCCACAACGCGGTCAGGTACGACCGCAGCGCCTCGTCGTCCACGAAGGACTCGGTGTCGGCCGGGTGGGTCCGTACGTCGTTGATGTGCACCCCCGCGGGCAGTGCGGCACCGGGGGCCGCGCCGCAGGCCGCGACGGCGGCGAGGGTACGGGCCAGCTCCGCCGTCGTGCGGGCGGTGCAGGCCAGCCGGCAGGGCTGCTCGGCACGCCCGCTGCGCAAGGTGTATGCCAGGTCGCCGAGGTCGGTGCCGGGCCCCGGGCCGCCGGCGTCGTCCAGCCAGGCCCCGAGCCGTCCGGCGGACGCGGCCAGGTGTGCCGCGCTGGGGGCCCGCAGCAGGACCAGCACCGGTGCCAGCGCCGCGCCGCCGCCCGGCCCGCCCGCCCGTTTCCCCGCGCCGTGCAGCGCCGGGTCGTACGCCTCCAGCACGGCATGCGCGTTCACCCCTCCGGCGCCGAAGGAACTGACCCCGGCCCGGCGCGGCACCGCACTCCCGCCCGGCCGGTCCGGCGCGGGCCAGGCGGCGTGCCCGGTCGTCAGGGCGAACGGCCCCGCGGAGAGGTCGAGCGCGGGATTGACCTCGTCGGCGTGCAGGGTCGGCAGCAGCTCGCCGTGGCGCAGTTGCAGCACCACCTTGGTCAGCGCGGCCAGACCGGCCACGGACTCGCCGTGCCCGATCTGCGACTTGACCGAGCCGAGCGCCACGGGGGCGACGGTGCCCGCCGCCGCGGAACGGCCGCCGAACACCCGGGTGAGCGCGGTGACTTCGATCGGGTCGCCCAGTTCGGTCCCGGTGCCGTGCGCCTCGATCAGGCCGACCGTCGCGGGATCCACCCCGGCCCGGGAGAGCGCCCGCCGGATGACCCGCTCCTGCGCCTGCGGGCTGGGCGCGGTGTAGCCGTGGCCGCGTCCGGCGTGGCCGACGGCGGTGCCGCGGACCACCGCGTACACCTGGTCACCGTCGGCGAGGGCCCGCTCCAGGGGTTTGACGACCACGGCGCCGACTCCCTCGCCCGGGCCGAAACCGGTGCCCCCGCGTCCGAACGAGCGGCACCGGCCGTCCGGCGAGAGGAACCCGAACTCCTTGAGCAGCAGCAGCCGTGACGGGTGGAGGTAGAGATTGACGCCCGCCACGAGCGCCGCGCCGCACTCGCCCCGCTCGATGGCCTGCGCCGCGAGGTGGAGGGCCGTCAGGGAGGACGAGCAGGCGGTGTCCACGGGCTGGCTGGGCCCCCGCAGGTCCAGCAGGTAGGAGATCCGGTTGGCGGTGCTCCAGTAGTGCCCGGCGGGGACGGTGCGGTTGCCCCGGGCCCAGGTCTCGATCCCCACCTTCTGGTAGTCGCTGGAGGTGACGCCGACGAACACCCCGACGCTCCGGGGTTCCCCGGTGTCGTCGCACAGGGCGTCCAGCCGTTCCCCGAGCGCCCCGGCGTCCTCCAGGGCCTCCACGGCCGTCTCCAGCAGCAGCCGTTCCTGCGGGTCCACCAGGGCCGACTCGTACGGACTCAGCCCGAAGAAATCCGCGTCGAAGTGGTCCACACCGGTCAGGAAGTGGCCCCGTACGTCATCGACGGCCGAACCCGGGCGCCAACGGTCACGGGGGACCGGGCCGGAGGTGTCGCGGCCCTCGCGCAGGTTGGCGAGGAACGCGGTGAGGTCGGGCGCGCCGGGATAGCGGCCGCTCATGCCGACGACGGCCAGAGCGTCCGCCGGCCGCCGTTCGCCGGGGGCGGTGCGGAGGCCGGGCGTCGGGTCCTCCCGGAGGGTGGGGGCCCGGTCCTCCCGGGGAATGGGGGCCCGGTCCGCCCCGGTGACGGGCACGGTGGCCCGGTGTGGTGGGGCGGTGGCCGCTGCGGGGGACGCCGGAGCGGGGTGCCCGGACGGCCGATGGTTCGGTGCTGGTGCTGGTGCTGGTGCTGGTGCTGGTGCTGGTGCTGGTGCTGGTGCCTCGCCGGTCCGGGGCGCGAGCAGCGCGGCCAGGTCGGCCAGCGAGGCCGCGGCGAAGATCTCCGGGGCGGAGACCCGCGCGACGGCCGCGGTGAGGGCGTCGGCGAGCGCCCGCAGCGTCAGCGAGTCGAAACCGAGGTCGCGCAGCGCGGCCCCCATGCGCACCGTGTGCGGGGGCATCCCGGTCACCTCCGAGACGACCCGGCGCACCCGGCCGGGCACGTCCCCGCCGTCCGGGTCCGCGGACGCGACCGGCGCGACCGGCGCGGCCGGCGCGACCGGCGCGGGTGCGGCGGGCGGGGGGACCGGGGAGACCGGGGGGACCGGGGGGAACACCTGGGCGGGGGAGCGCTCGTGCTCCCCGCGGGCGCCGTCCGGCTCCGGTCCCGTGGCGTCGAGTACGCGGAAGGCGCCGAGCGTCGCTTCCCACGGGTCCCGCCGCCCGTGGTGCACCGCCACGACCGGGGGCGCGTCCGGCAGGGTCAGGAGCGCTTCCAGCACGGCCAGTCCGGTCGCCGTGGGGAGGGGCTCGGCGCCGGTGCGCTCGCGCATGGTGGCGAGCACCGCGTCCGGTACCGACATCCCGCCGTCCCGCCACAACGGCCACCCCACGGACAGGGTGCGCCCGGAGCGTTCGCCCCGGGCCACGGCCACCCGGCGCCCCTCGGCGAAACCGTCGAGGAAGCCGTTGCCGCTCGCGTAGTCCGACTGACCGAGGTTGCCCACGGTGCCCGACACCGACGCGTACAGCACGAAGAGGTCCAGCGCGACGTCCGCGGTCGCCGCGTCCAGGGCCCGGACACCGTCGGCCTTCGGCCCGATCACCTCGTCGGCGTCCTCGGGTCGCTTGCGGACGAGATAGGCGTCGCGCAGCACACCGGCGGCGTGGAACACCCCGTGCAGGGCTCCCTCGGTGGCCAGCACGTCCGTGACCAGGGCCCGTACGGCCGCCGTGTCGGTGACGTCCACCGGTGCGTAGCGCGCCGACGCGCCGAGGCCGGCGAGGGCGGCACGGTCGCTGTCCGCGAGGGCCTCCGGCGGGCGCCGGCCGCACAGCACCACCCGGGCGCCGTACCGTTCGACGAGGTGACGGGCCGTCAGCAGGCCGAGCCCGCCGAGCCCGCCGGTGATCAGGTGGACGCCACCGGGGCGGATCGGGGCGTCCGGGCCGGCCGTCGCGCCCGGCGCGTCGATCCGGCGCAGCAGACGGCTGAGCCGGCGGCCCGCCCGCAGGTCCACGATCCGGCCCGACCCGGCGTCGGGACCCGCGCACTCCCGGGCCAGCGGGACCGCGCAGCCCACGTCGAGACGGTCCACCAGGACGACCCGGCCGGTCAGACGCGGATTCTCGTGCGCGAGGCTCTGCGCGAAACCGGCGGCGGCCAGGGCCGTCGACGGGTCCTCGGCGGCCACCACCAGGTGCAGCGACCGCTTCCACAGCCCGGTGAGCATCTCGCGGACCGGACCGAACAGCGGAGCCCAGCAGGGCTGCGGGGCGTCGGCGGGCAGCGGCACCAGGACGGTCAGCCGTTCGCCGGGCCCGTGGGCCGACAGTTCCGCCACCACCCGGGGCGGCTCGCCGCCGGGCCCCACCGGCCGCACCGCCCCGGGCCACACCGGGGCGAGGGCCGCGAGCAGCCCGCCCGGCGTCCCGGGGGAGCGGACGTCCTCCCGTGCGGTCATCGCGTCCGTGACGACCAGCAGCGGTCCCGGCGCGTCGTCGGGCTCCGGTGGCGGTTCGGGCCGCCAGCGGGGCACGTAGAGGCTGACGCCGTCCAGCGACGGAGCGGGCGTGCCCGCGGCCGGGGGAGCGGCGAGGGCCCGCGCGCCGGGGACCGGACGGACCGGATCGCCTGCCGCCGTACCGCCTGCCGTCGTGCCGCCTGCCGCCGTACCACTCCCCGTGCCGGTGCCGGCGGCGGTTCCCGTGTCCTCCTCCACCCAGTAGCGCCGCGCGGACGGCACCGAACCGGGCAGCGCGACCGTCCGGCCGAGGCCCGGCGGGAACACCCGGTGCCAGTCGACGGGGTGCTGGAGGGTGTAGAGCCGGCCGAGGGCCAGCAGGTCGTCACGGGCGGCCGGGCCGGGAGAGGCCAGGCGCGCGTAGAGCCGCTCCGGCGACGGCTCCGGAACCGGCCCGGGGTGGCCGCCGGGCCCGTCCGGTGCCGGGACCGTCCACGGTCCCGCCGTCCGCCCGTCGGCGAACGCGGCCAGCGCGGCGGCCAGTTCGCGCCGGTCCTCGGCGACCACGGCCAGCCGCCGGTCCCGGTGGACCCGGCCGTGGGCGAGCGTACGGGCCACGTCGTGCACCGTCACGTCCGAGTCGGCGGCCGGGCCGGCCAGCCAGTCGGCGAGCGCGTGGGCCTCGGCGGTGAGCAGTTCCGGGCCGCGTGCCGAGAGCACGACCAGCGCCGGTCCCGTCCCGCCGCCGGGACCGCGCGGCGGCGGCGCCTCCACCACGACGTGCGCGTTGGTCCCGCTCAGTCCGAACGAGCTGACGGCCGCCCGCCACGGCCGCCCCGTCACGGGGGGCAGGGCCACGGGCCCGCCGGCCGGCCGGAACGGCCCCTGGCCGAACGGGATGCGCGGGTTGGGTTCGGTGAAATGCGGGGTGGGCGGGACCCGCCCGGAGACGACCACCTCCATCGCCTTGAACAGCCCGGCCAGCCCCGCCGCCGCCGAACTGTGCCCCACATTGGCCTTCACCGATCCCACCGGAATGTGCCCGGCGGCCGGCGTGACACCGGCGAAGGCGTCGTTGAGCGCGGAGATCTCCAGGGGATCGCCCAGGGGGGTGCCGGTGCCGTGGCACTCGACGTAGTCGATCGTCGACGGGTCGATCCCGAACCGGCGGTAGGTGTCCCGGACGAGTGCCGTCTGGGCGCGGGGAGAGGGCGCGGTCAGCCCGTTGCTCGCGCCGTCGTGATTGATGCCGGAGGCACGGATCACCAATTGGACGGGGTCACCGTCGGCCAGCGCCCGGCGCAGCGGCTTCAGGAGGACCGCGGCACTGCCCTCACCGGGCACGAAGCCGTCCGCCGCCGCGTCGAAGGGGCGGCACCGGCCGGTCGGGGACAGCATCCCCGCCTTGCTCATGTAGATGTACGGCAACTCGGTGGTGTAGAGGGTGACTCCGCCCGCCAGCATCATGTCGGCCTCGCCCAGCCACAGGGCCTGGCACGCCTGGTGCAGGGCGACGAGGGAACTGGAACACGCGGTGTCCACGGCGGCGACGGGCCCGGCGAGGTCGAGCAGGTAGGCGACCCGGGCCGCGAGGATCGACTGGGAGTTGCCCTGCATCACCTGCGGCAGCCGGGAGTGCGGGCTGGAGCGCTCGATCCGGTGGGCGTAGTCGTTGAGCATCACGCCCGCGTACACGCCGCAGCGCGTCCCGGCCAGGTCCGGCGGCGCGTAACCCGCGTTCTCCACCGCTCGCCAGCACTCCTGGAGGAACAACCGGGCCTGCGGGTCGGTCAGTTCGGCCTCGCGCGGGGTCATCCGGAACAGTTCCGCGTCGAAGCCGGCGGCGTCCTCCAGCATGCCGCCCCAGCGGGAGAGCGACCGGGCGGGCGCGGCCGGGTCCGGGTCGTACCAGCGCTGGACGGGCCAGCGGTCCGGCGGCACCTCGCCGACGGTGTCCAGGCCCTCGCGGACCACGCGCCGGAA
The DNA here is from genome assembly GCF_020521275.1 of Streptomyces daghestanicus. Lineage (NCBI taxonomy): Bacteria > Bacillati > Actinomycetota > Actinomycetes > Kitasatosporales > Streptomycetaceae > Streptomyces > Streptomyces daghestanicus. The sequence goes on from NZ_BNDX01000018.1 coordinate 151,739, forward strand.
CGCGTCGAGCCCGTCGGCGCCGGGGAACCTGGCACCGCACCCGATGACGGCGATCGGCTCCGGCGTCCCGCGCGCCTCGTCACCGGGGGCCTGGCCGGCGGGCCCGGGGGAGGAAGGGGGCCGCCGAGGTGCGGTCCCCGGTGCGGGCGGGGCCGCCCGTGCGGCGGCCAGCAGGGCCAGGACCTCGCGTTTCGACAGTTCGCCGGCGGCGAACCGGCCCAGGATCTCCCGTGTGCCCGTACCGGACGGCTCGCTCATACCGGACGGCTCCCTCTCGTCGTCGTGGGTCATCGGCTCGCCTCCAGCAGCGAGACGGCTTCCTCCAGGCCGATGCCGCCGCTCGCCAGCGCGTCGAGCACGGCGTCGGGCGACTCCGCCCCGGTGTCCGGCGCGGGCGGGGCCGAGGCGGCGAGGTGCCGGGCGAGCCGGTCGGCGGTGGTGTGCTCGTAGAGGTCCCGCACCTCAAGGGTGAGACCGAGCCGTTCGCGCAGGGCCACGGCCAGTTCCTCCGTCAGCAGCGAGTCGAGGCCCATCTCCTCGAAGGGGCGGTCGGCGCCGATCGCGGCGGGATCCTCGTAGAGCACCTCGCCGAGGATGTCCAGGAGTGTCCGCCTGATCCGGTCGACGCCGGGACCGGGGTCGGGCTCCTCGCGCGAGACCGAGACCGGAACCGGTTCCGGGGCGGGCGTGGACACCGGTGGCCGCCCGGCGGGTGGGGCGGGCGTCGGCACGGGTGGCCCGGTGGGCGGCGCGGGCGTCGGCACCGGTGGCCCGGTGGGCGGCGCGGGTGTCGGGACCGGTGGCCCGGTGGGCGGCGTCGGAGAGGCGGGCGGCGTGTCCGGGGCCGGTCGCGGGGCGCGTCCGAAGTCCCGCAGGTCGCCCCGCACCCAGGCCCCGGCGTCCGTGCCCTCCCGCGGGCCCGCCGCGTCGTCCGGCCGCTGGAGCTGGTTGTCGTACCAGCAGCGGATGCGTTCGAACGGGTAGTGCGGCAGCGTGACCCGGCGGCCCCGCCCCGCCGCGCCGCACAGCTCCGCCAGATCGGCCCGGCCACCGCCCAGCCACGCCTCGGCCGCCGGGTCCTGCTCCCCGGCACCGGCGGCACCGCCCCCCGACTCGATCCGGGCGAGCCCGGCCAGCAGCTCCTCCTCGTCGCGGTGGCGGACCGCGGCCCGCGTGCCCAGCTGCGCCCGGCCGACGGCCAGCGTGTACGTCACGTCGGCGCGGGCCGGCGCGGTGCCCTCGGCCCGCGCCCGCACCAGGTACCGGCGGAGCCGGCCGGCCAGTTCGGCGAGGGCGGCCGGGGTGCGGGCCGACAGGAACGCCACCAGCGGCCGGCCGTCGTCGGCCGGCGCGGGACCGCGCCGCGGACCCTCCTCGACGACGACATGGGCGTTGCTCCCGCCCGCGCCGAACGAGCTGATCCCCGCCCGCAGCGGCGCCGGGCCGCCCGCCCGCGCCGGTTCCCAGGCGGCGACCCGCCGCTGCACCGTGAACGGGGTCGCCGCGAAGTCGATCTCCGGGTTGGGCGGGTCCGCGTGCAGCGAGGGCACCAGCGTCCGGTGCCGGAACTGGAGCAGGACCTTGGCGAACGCGGCCATGCCCGCCGCCGACTCCAGGTGTCCGATGTTCGACTTCACCGATCCGATCGGACAGTGCGGGTCCCGGCCCCCCGGGTCCGCCCCGGCGACGCGGCCGTCCCGGCCGAACGCCGAGGCCAGGCCGCGTATCTCCAGCGGGTCACCGAGCGCGGTGCCCGTGCCGTGCGCCTCCACGTAGTCGAGGTCCCACGCGGTCAGGCCGGCGTCGGCGAGCGCCCGGCCCACCAGGTTGGCCTGGGCGCGCGGATTGGGCACGGTGTAGCCGTTGGTGCGGCCGCCGTGGTTCACGGCACTGCCGCGGATCACCGCGTGGATCTGGTCACCGTCCCGCAGGGCCGCCGCGAGCGGTTTGAGGACGACGGCCGCCACCCCCTCGCCGGGCACATAGCCGTCGCCGCCGGCACCGAAGCTGCGGCACCGGCCGTCGCTGGACAGGAACCGCCCCTGACTGAGCATCAGGTACTTGTTCGGGTGGACCGTCACGTTGACGGCCCCCGCCAGGGCGACCGCGCAGTCGCCCGCGCGCAGCGCCCGGCACGCCGTGTGCAGCGAGCTGAGCCCCGACGAACAGGCCGTGTCCAGGGCGATGCTCGGACCCTCGAAACCGAAGAAGTACGACACCCGGTTGGCGATGCACCAGAAGGCGCTGTTGGCGTGCACCGGATTGCCGCGCAACCGCTCCTCGCCCTCGTGCACCTGGTACTCGCTGTACATGGCGCCGACGTACACGCCGACGTCCCGGGGGCGGCGCGGGTCGTCGTCCGGCGCGAGGGCGGACGGGGTGTACCCGGCGTCCTCCATCGCCGCCCAGCAGCTCTCCAGGAAGAGCCGGGCCTGCGGGTCGACGGTGCCGGCCTCCCGCGCCGAGATGTTGAACAGGGGGGCGTCGAACCGGTCGATGCCGTCCAGGAAACCGCCCCACTTCGCGTACGACGTGTTCGGCCGGTCCCGCTCGGGACGGAAGAACCCTTCGAGCGGCCAGCGGTCCGCCGGTATCTCGGTGACGCAGTCACGGCCGTCCAGGAGGTTGCGCCAGAACTCCTCCAGGCCGTCGGCCTGCGGGAAGCGGCCCGCGATGCCGATGACGGCGACGGCTCCGTCGTCCCCCGCGGCCGGGTCGTGCTCCGTGCCGTCACCCCGTGCGGGGACCGGGACGGGGACCAGGATCTGGACCGGGGGGCCGGCGGGGACGTCGGCCGAGGGCGGTGCCTGCTCGTCCGGGCCGGGCGCGGCGGCGTGCTCCAGCCGGCTCTCCGGGACTTCGGCGCGCAGGTGGGCGACGATCTCCGCGGCGCTGCGGCATTCGAAGAGCAGCGTGCGCGGCAGCCGGCCGAACCGCTCGGAGAGCCGCTCCACGGCGCGGATACCGGTCAGGGAGTCGATCCCGAGGTCGTCGAAGAGCGTGTCCGCCGCCACCGCCCGCAGCGGATGGCCCGTCACCTCGGCCAGCACCCCACGGACGACGGCGAGCAGCGGGTCCTCCGGGGCGGTGCCGTCACCGGTGGCGCTCCGGACCGGCGGCGGTCCGGCGGCGGTGCCGTCTCCGCCGTCGACGCCGTCATGATCGGCGCCGGTGACGGCGCCGGTGTGGGCGTCCGGGCCGGGCAGGAGCGACGCGGGCGGGCCGGCCGGGTCGCCGTAGAACACCAGCGGGCACACCGGTCCGTCCGGGTCGGCGCGCAGCAGCGTCTCCAGGACGTCGAGGCCGGTCCGCGCCGGCAGCGGTACGGCTCCCGTCGGGGCGAGCAGCTCGGCCGGGTCGCCCGGCATCTCCATGCCTCCGTCGGCCCAGTACGGCCAGGCGACGGAGAGCGTGCGGCCGGTGCGGGTACCGGCCCGTACGGCGGCGGCCCGGTCCACGGCGATCCGGTCCATCGCCGCGTTGGCGAAGGCGTAGTCGGCCTGTCCCTCGCTGCCCAGCGCGGCGGAGACCGACGAGTACGCCACGAAGAAGTCCAGGTCGAACCCGGCCGTCGCGGCGTCGAGCGCGGCCGTGCCCCGCACCTTGGGCCCGGCCACGGCCACCGCCGCCGCAGGGTCCTTGGTCAGCAGGAAGCCGTCGCGCAGGACACCCGCGCAGTGGAACACACCGTGCGGCGGGCGGCCCTCGGCCGTCAGCCGGGCCGCGACCGCCGCGAGGGCGGCGGCGTCGGTGGTGTCCGCGACCAGGTGCTCCACCGATCCGCCGGTACGGGCGGCGAGCGCGCGCAGCCGCTCCCACGCGGGGTCGCCGGAGGTCCGGTCCCGGCGGCCGGTGAGGAGCACCTCGGCCCGGTACGAGGTGAGCAGGTGCTCGGCGAGCAGCGCCGCGAGCCGTCCGTGCCCGTTGATCCAGTACCGTCCCCGTTCGCGCAGTCCGGGGCCGCCGCCGGCGCGCGGGGCGGCGGGCCGGAGGACCGGGGTGCGGCGTCCGCCGCCGGCGTCGACGAGCACATGGCGGGTGCCGGGCGCGGGCGTGCCGGCCTCGGCGGCGAGGACGGCGGCCGTCCGGTCGTCCGGGAACCCGTCGGGCAGTCCCACCGCGCACAGGTCGAAGCGCGGGTTCTCCCGGGCGAGGGAGCGGCCGAGCGCGGCGAGGCCGGCGCCGAGGGCCCCGTGCCCCGGGTCACCGGCCGGGTAGGGGACGCGGATCACGGCCCCGGTACGGGCCAGGGGCCGCAGCAGTTCGCGGAGCAGGGCCACGGCGTCGCGCAGCCGTTCCACGGCGGTGTCCGGGCCGCCGCCGGCCGCGGCGCAGGCGCCCAGCCAGACGACGACCGGGCGGCCCGGGGAGGAAGCACCGCCGGCCACCGCCGCGATCCGGCGGCCGGCCTGCGCGGCGTCGCCCTCCGGCAGGCCGGTGGCGGGGCCGAGGTGCCGGGTCACCGCGTCCCGCAGCGAGGGACCGCCGCCGAGCACGACCAGTGGCCCCGGCGCCACCGGGGGGCCGGACCGCCGCGCGGGCGGCAGCGGTACGTCGGTCGGGGCCAGCACCCGTACGGCGGGACCGCCGGCCGGTGGCTCCCCGCCCGCCGGCACGGTGGGCCGCAGCGCGAGCCCCGTCAGCTCGGCGCGCGTCCCGCCGTCCGGGTCGTACAGGGTGAGGTCGAACTTGCGGACGCGTGCGCCGCCGCCCGCCAGCCGCCGCGGCCTGGCGTGCACGACCACCTCGGCCGGCAACGGCCCGTACACGTCGAGGCGTTCCACGGCGAACGGCAGGTAGCGCTCGCTCGCACCGCCGCCGTGCGCGAGGAAGCCCATCACGGTCTGCAGGGCGCCGTCCAGCAGGGCCGGCGGCAGCGCCGTCCCGGCCGTCCCGCCCGCCGCCTCCGACGAGACGCGCGCCACGACGTCCCGCTCGCCGTAGGAGAAGTCGGTGACGACCTGGTACAGCGGGCCGTAGTGCACCGAATGCCGGGCGAACAGCGCGTACAGGTCGGCCGGCGCCAGCGAGGACGGGCACCTCTCCCGGAGCGCGGCGAGGACGGCGGCCGGGGGCGGCGCGGGTGCCGCCGCCGGGTCCGTCGGTGCCGGCACGCGGGCGGTCACGTGGACGCGGCTCTCCGGCGTGCCGGCGCCGGCGGCCGGCGGCGCGGAGGTCACGGTGACGGTCAGCGCGGTCTCGTCGCCGCTCACCTCGGCCCGCAGCACCAGCGGCCCGCCGGCCTCGGCCGGCTGCCGGAAGGTGAGGTCCTCCAGCCGCCGCGGCGGCGCGCCGGCCGCCGCGGCGGACACGGCCCGGACGAACTCCATGAAGGCGGCGGCGGGCAGGACCGGCCGGCCGGCCACCACGTGGTCGGCCAGCAGCGGTTCGCCCGGGTCGAGATCCCGCTCGAAGGAGATCCCGCGCAGGGTGGAGGTGTTGCGGTCCACCATGCCGCGGGGGCCGTCCGCGCGGCGCCCGGCGGGACCGTCCCGGCCGTCCCGGGGCGCTCCCAGGGGCCAGCTGCGGCTGTGGTCGAAGGGGTAACCGGGCAGCCGCGCCCGCCGCGGCCGGCCGGCCCGCGGGCCGGTGACCGGTACGTCGTCGGTCTCGCCGGCCTCCCAGGCCCGCGCCGCGCGCTCCACGGCGGTGGCCGGCTCGTCCGCGGCACCGCCCGCCGCGCGCTCGCGCAGGACCCGTGCCGCATCCGCCGGGTCCCGGGCCACCACGGCCAGCCGGCAGGGCAGCCGGCTGCGGCCCTCGCGGAGCGTGCGGGCCACCGCGTCGAGGGAGTCGGTGTGGTCCGGGCTCTCCAGGTGCCCGGCGAGCCGCTCCGCGGACGCCCGCAGCGCCTGCGGGGTCCGTGCCGACAGGACCAGGGGCACCGGCCCGGCGGCGGGTTCCGGGTCCCGCGCCGGAACCGGGGGTGCCTGTTCGAGGACGACGTGCGCGTTGGTGCCGCCGATGCCGAAGGAGCTGACGGCCGCCCGCCGGGGCCCCCGCGGCACCGGCCAGGGCTGGGGCGTCCGCGGCACGAAGAAGCGGCTCGTGGCCAGGCCGAGCAGGGGGTTGGGGGTCTCGTAGCCGTGCTGGGGCGGCACGATGCCCTGTTCGAGGGCGAGGACGCACTTGAGGAGTCCGGCGAGGCCGGCGGCCGTGTTCAGGTGCCCCACCACCGACTTGGCGGACCCCAGGGCGCAGGGGGCCGGATCCGGGCCGTCGCCGTACGCCTCGCGGAGGGCGGAGAACTCCACCGGGTCACCGAGGGGGGTGCCCGTGCCGTGGGCCTCCACGAGGCCCACCGTGCCGGGTGCCACCGCTCCGACGGCGAGGGCCTCGCTGAGGGCGGCGGCCTGCCCCCTGGGGGAGGGCGCCTGGTAGTCCTGGCGGTCCGCGCCGTCGTTGTTGACGGCGGTGCCACGGACGACGGCCCGCACCGGATCGCCGTCCCGCAGCGCGTCGGCGAGCCGGCGCAGCACCACCGCACCGCCGCCGTTGCCGAAGACCGTGCCGTCGGCCCGTGCGTCGAAGGGGCGGCAGACACCGCTGGGGGACAGGATCATGCCGGGGGAGGACGGGTAGCCCGCCTGCGGGAGGTGCAGCGACACCGCGCCCACCAGGGCCGTGTCGCACTCCTCGCCCAGCAGGCTCTCCACGGCCAGGTGGACACCGACCAGCGAACTGGAGCACGCCGTCTGCACGGTGAGCGCCGGCCCGGTCAGGCCCAGGCGGTGGGCGATCCGGGTCGCGGTGAAGTCACGGTCGGCCGAGGAGAAGCGGGCCATGCCCGCCGCGTCGAGGTCCGTGATGCCCACCGGCGGCAGCGTCGGCCGGGCGGAGGAGGTGAACACCCCGGTGGTGCCCGGGGTGTCGCCGGGAGCCAGCCCGGCGTCCTCCAGGGCGGACCACGCCAGTTCGAGGAGGAGCCGCTGCTGCGGATCGAGCCATTCGGCCTGCCGCGGGTTGAAACCGAACAGCTCCGCGTCGAAGCGGTCCGCGTCGGACAGGGCGCAGCCCGCGGGGACGAACCCGGGGCGCTCCAGGTGCTCGGGTTCATGGCCGAGGGCGAGCAGTTCCTCGCGCCCGTGGCTCCGCACCGCCGTCTCCCCCCGGACCAACAGGTCCCAGTAGGCGGCGGGCGAGGACAGCGGACCGAAGCGGCACGACGCCCCCACGACCGCGACCGCGGTGGGGTCGTCCACGGCCGGTGACGTCTCCTGCTGAACGAAGGACATGGTCATCCTGCTTCCGTGACTGCGCTGCGAAAGGACCGCCTGCGGGCCCGGCGGAGTGCCTGCGGGGACGGCTGCTGAGCGGTGGACGGACGGACGGGGGTTTCCCGCGCCCCGGCCGTGTCCCCGTCCGCGCCCGGAAGCGCGCCGGGACCTGCGCCGGGGGCGGCCCCCTCCGGGACCGGCGCCGGTGCGGTGCCCGGTCCCGGCGGTGCGGTGCCCGGTCGCGGCGGTGCGGTGCCCGGTCGCGGGACGGCGGTGTGCGCCGGGGCCAGGCGTTCCGCCAGGAGGGCTGCCTGGGCGGCCGGCGTGGGGTGGGAGAACAGGTCGCCCATCTCCAGGCGGGCGGCCGGGAACCGGGCCGAGAGCCGGGCGAAGAGGGTGCCCAGGAGGACCGAGTTGCCCCCCGCCGCGAAGAACGTCAGGTCCGGGTCCACCTCGGTCACGCCGAGCAGCCGCCGCCACTCCCGCGCGATCTGCCCTCCGGTGTCCTCCGGGCCGTCCCCGGCACCGGCGGCAGACGCGTCCCCGGTGCCGTGCGCGGACGCGTGCCCGGCACCGGTGGACGGCGTCTTCCCCGGGTTCTCCCCGGAGCCGTCCCCGGCCGGGGACGGCGCGCGGCCGGCCGGTCCGGAGGCCAGTTCGGAGGCCAGTTCTGAGGCCAGGGCGGCCCGGTCCGTCTTGCCGTTGGGCGTACGGGGCAGTGCCGCCCGCACCACGTACTCCTGGGGCCGCATCCACTCGGGCAGGCGGCGCGCCACGAACCCGGCCAGGTCCGCCGGGTCCGGGTCCGCACCGCCAGCCCGGGGCACCACGACCGCCACCAGGCGCGCGGCGGCGCCGCTGCCCCGGACCAGGACCACGGCACGTCCGGTCCCCGGGTGCTCGCCGAGGACCGTCTCGACCTCGCCCAGTTCCAGGCGGTGGCCGCGGATCTTCACCTGGGTGTCCGCGCGGCCCACGAAGCACAGGACGCCGTCGGACGAACGCCTGACGAGGTCGCCGGTACGGAACCACCGTCCGCCGAGCCCCGGAGACAGCGGGTGCCCGGTGAACCGTCGCGCGGTCTGCTCCGGTCGTCCCCAGTACCCGAGGGCGACCGCGGGACCGCCGATCCACAGCTCACCGGTCTCGCCGTCCGCCGCGACCGCCGTCCGGCCGTCCGGCCCCGGCACGGTGACGACGAGGGCGGTGGCGCCCACCGGCTCGCCGAGGACCACCGGCCCCTCGGCGGACAGCCGGGCCGCGGTGGACCAGATGGTGGCCTCGGTCGGCCCGTACACGTTCCACAGCGAGCCCACCCGGGCGGCCAGTTCGCGGGCGAGCGGCGGCGGCAGCGGTTCGCCGCCGCACAGGGCGGTGAGCCCCGGCCGTCCCGGCCAGCCGCTGTCCAGGAGCAGTTGCCAGCCACTGGGTGTGGCCTGCAGCACCGTGATCTCCTCGGCCGCCAGCACCCGGTCCAGCCGGGAGGCGTCCCGCACGGTGTCCCGGTCGGCCACCACGACCCGGCCGCCGCCGCAGGCCAGGGGGAGGAAGAGTTCCAGCACCGAGATGTCGAAGCTCGCCGTGGTGACCGCCAGCAGCCGGTCCCGCGCCCCCCAGCCCAGCAGCGTCCGGAACGCGTCCAGCGTGTGCAGGACACTGCGGTGGCTGACGGCCACTCCCTTGGGCCGCCCGGTGCTGCCGGAGGTGAACATGAGGTACGCGGGGGCGCCGGGGTCGGCGGGACCGTCGCCGCCCGGACCCGCACCGGCGTCCGCCGGCTCGTCGGAGGACTCCTCGTCGGTGAGCTCGTCGAGCAGCACGGTGCGCGTCCCGGTGTCCGCCAGGTGCCCGGCTTCGGACCGCTCGGTCACCGCGACCGAACACCCCGCGTCCGCCAGCACGGTCCGGATGCGCTCGGCCGGATAGGACGCGTCGAGCGGGACGTACGGGCACCCGGCCCGCAGGACCCCCAGCAGCGCCACCGGCAGCCGGGCGCTGCGGCCCACGAGGACGGCGACCGGCTCGCCCGGCCGTGCCCCGGCCGCGCGCACCGCCCGGGCCAGCGCCGCGGTACGCCGGTCCGCCTCGGCGTAGGTCAGGGTGCCGCCCGACGTGTCGCGTACCGCCACCGCGTCCGGACATCGCCGTACCAGGGCGCGGAAGCGTCCCGGCACCGTCAGCGCGCCGGGCCGCAGCAGATCGCCGGCCGGAGCGTCGAGGTCGTCGGCGAGCGCCGCGGCCAGCACGAACCAGGTGTCCACGAACGCGTCGAGCTCCGCGGAGGTCAGCGCCGTGCGGCGGTGGTTGGCGAGGATCTCCACGCCGTCGGCCGTGTCGGTCAGCTCCAGTCCCAGGTCCCAGTGGCCGCCCTGACCCCGGATGAAGACCCGCTCCGCCAGCGGGCCGGGGCCGGCGCCGGGCGGGCGCGGCCAGTTCTGGTAGGCGAAGGTCAGGGTGGGCACCGCCGGATCGCCGCCGGCCTCCCGGCACAGCCCGGCGGCGGCCGGGTAGGGCAGGTCGGCCAGCGCCAGCGCCGAACGGACCTCGTCGTGCAGCTCCGTGAGCCAGTGGCGCAGCGAACCCCCGGGGTCGGGCCGGAGACGGACGGCCACGGAGTTCACGAAGTGCCCGACGGTCCGGTCGTACTCGGGACCCGGCCGTCCGTAGGTGGGCACCGCGACGAGGAAGGAGGCCCGGCCGGTCACGGTGGCGACGGTGAGGGCGTAGGCGGCGAGCTGGACGGTGAAGTCGCTCACCCCGGCCCCGGCGGCGGCGGCGCGCAGGCGGTCGCGCAGCGCGCCGGGCATACGGTACTCACGGTGTCCGGCCGCCCAGGGGTCCGCGGCGGGCGTACCGCCGGGGAAGCGCGGGGCGGGAGGCACCGTACTCAGCCGTTCGCGCCAGGCCCGCGCCGCCTCCGCGCGGTGCGCGGTGTCCCTCTCCTCCAGGGAGAGGAACCGGCCGAACGAGTCGGCGTCCGCGGGCGGCTCCGGTACGGCGCCGGACGCCGCCGGACGCTCCAGCAGCGCGCCCAGGTCCTGCGTGAGCAGCTCCACCGACCGGCCGTCCGCGACCAGGTGGTGCACCGTCAGCTGGAGCACGTCGCGCCCCGAGCCGTCGTCCCACAGCACGGCGCGCACGGCGGGCCCGGTCTCCAGCGGCAGCCGCCGGGCCGCCTCGTCGCGCAGCGCGTCGAAGAGGTCCTCCGGGGGGACGCCGCGGAGGTTCCACACCCCGGCGGGCACCGGCCGGCGCCCCGGTCCGCCGGTGCCCGCCGGCAGCAGCCGGAGGGACCCGTCCTCGGGGCCGATCCGCCGGGTCAGGGCCGGATGGCGGGTGAGCAGTGCGGCCACGGCCGCCGCGGCGTCGTCCCGGTCCTGGCCCGCCGGAAGGCGCCAGGCCACCGACAGGTTGTACGGGGCGTGGGGCTGTGCCGCGTACTCCGCGGTCCACAGCGGCATCTGGCGCTCCGTCACCGGCCAGTGGTCCGGGGCACCGCGGTCCGGCGCCGTACGGTCCGCCGTGCCGAGGTCCGCCCTCTCGTGGTCCGCCGTCCCCGGCCGGGTGGGCGGTCGCGCGGGGGCGGCGGCCCGTGCCAGGGCGTCGCCGTGGGAGGCCAGCAGACCCTCGGCGAGTTCGGCGATGCTGTCGTGGTCGTACAGCGTGCTGCGCGGCAGCCGGCCGAGGGAGTTCTCCAGGGTCCGGCCGAGCCGGGTCAGGGCGATGGAGTCCACGCCGAGCGCGGTCAGTCCGGCGTCCGGCGCGAGATCGTCCACGGGCAGGCCGGTCACCGCGTGGACCTGCTCGGTCAGCCACCGGATCGCGGCGGCGCGCGGGTCCTCGGCGCCCCGGGGCGCGGCACCGGCCGGGGCGGTTCCCGGTGGGTCGGTGCGGGCCGGGGCGACCTCGGCCGTGGGCGCGACCGGCGGTTCGGTGCGGGCCGGGGCGGTGTCCCGTGGCCCGGCGGCACGGCGCGGAGCGGGGACGGGGTCCGGGGCGGGGGCGGTGGTGCGGGCGCCGGTCGCCCGGGCCCAGCGGGCGAGGTCACCGTGGGCGAGGACGGCGTGCGCCGCCGTCGCGCCGGGCGCGAGCAGCCGCCACAGCTCCTCGGCGGCCTCCGTGACGGGCAGGGGCTCCAGCCCGTAGGCGTCGCGCAGGAAGTCGAGCGTCGCGGCGGGCGGGCGCATCCCGCCGCCGGTCAGCGCCGGCCAGCCCACGGCCAGGGTGCGCCCCGCCCTGGTCCCGGCCGCCACCCGCAGGGCCCTGGCCTCGGCGAAGCCGTCGAGGAAGCCGTTGGCGAAGGCGTAGTCCGACTGCCCCTGGTTGCCGACGTGGACGGCCACCGACGACGCCAGGACGAAGAAGTCCAGCGGGTGCCGGACCAGCGCGGCGTCCAGCGCCGTGGCGCCCAGCAGTTTCACCCGGCATACCTCGTCCACCGCCTCGGCCGTCTTGGTGCGCAGGAACCCGTCACGCAGCACCCCCGCCAGACACACGACGCCGTTGAGCCGCAGGCCACGGGAGTCCAGTTCGGCGGCGAGAGCGGACACCGCGCCGGGATCGGTGACGTCGCACGGCACGGGCACGATCCGGTCGTCCGGCCCCGTGCCGGGCGCGCCGGCCGGCGGCGTGACCGGGGTGCGCCGCCCGGTGACCACCACGCGGGCCCGCGGCGCACGGCGGAGGATCGACGCGGTGACGGCCCGGCCGAGGCCGCCCGTACCGCCCACGACGAGATAGCAGCCGTCGGGCCGCAGCTCCAACGGGTCCCGCGCCCGCGGTGATCGCTCCAGCGCGGCGGCCAGGCGGGCGCCGCCGGACGTCAGGCGCACCCACGGGGGAGGCGCGGACCGGGCGAGTTCGGCGCGTACCGAGGCCGCCGCGTCCCCGGGCGATTGCGCGCACCACGGACGGTCCACCGAGACCAGCCCGATGCCGAAGCGGCCCGTCTCGCCCGCGGCCGTGCGCACCAGACCGTGCAGCGCGTGCCGCGCCGCCGGCGCCGCCCCGGGTCCGGCACACGTCACCAGGCGAACCTGCGCGCCCGGCGGCCGGCGGCCGGCGACGAGCGCGCGCAGCGCCGCGAAGACGGGCAGGGCCACCCCGGCGGCGAACCGCTCGTACGCGTCGCGGGCGTCCTGCGGACTGTCCCACAGCCCGTCGCCGTCGGGCGCGAGTTCCTCCTCGTCCAGGAGCAGGACGACGTCCGCGTCGTCGTCCAGCCGGGCGAGGGCCGCGTCGAGGGCGGCGCGGGCGGCCCCGGGGTCGGCGGGAGGAAAGGCGTCCCAGGGCAGGGCCGCGCCGGCCAGGGCCGTCAGGGCATTGCCGAGGGGACCCCGGCCGCCGATGACCAGCAGCCCCCGGCCGGACGCCGCGGGCGGCTCGGCCACCGGGGACCACCCCAGGGCGTACGCGGCGGTGCGGTCGTCGTCCCCGGACCGGCCGGGCGGGCCCCCCGGGCCGTCCGGCGCGGGGACGCGGACGGGGCGCGGGGCGGCGGCCGGGGGCCGGTCCAGCGGGTCCGCCCGCAGCAGGAACCCCTCGACGTCCGCGACCGGGGCACCGGTGGGGTCGACCAGCCGCAGATCCAGGACGTGCGTGCCGCGCGGGCCGCCGGCGCGCGCCGGACGCACATGGACGTACACCGGTCCGACGGCGGGGCGGTGGACCCTGAACCGGTCGACGGACAGGGGCCGCAGCCGTTCCGCCGGCGGCTGCCCGTCCGGAGCCATCACCGCGTAGCCGGCCGCCTGGAACGCGCCGTCCAGCACGGCCGGGTGCAGCACCGGCCGCCCGGCGGGCCCGGCCGGGCCGTCGGCGTCGATCCGGGCCAGGACCTCGGCACCGCGGCGGATCACGTCGGTGACGCGGCGGTAGCCGGGACCGTAGGCGAAACCATGGGCGGCCAGGACCCGGTAGAAGGCGTCGGCGGAACCGGCGCCGGCGCCGGCCAGCGCGGCGTCCAGCCGCTCCGGGAGGTAGGCGAGCAGACCGGCGAACGGACCGGTGTCCGTGCCGTCCGGCGGTCCCTGGGCGACGGAGCCGCGCACCACGGCGGTGTCCGCGCAGCGGACGACGAAGGGGAGCCGGCCCCCGGGCGCGGGCCCGCCGGCCTCCGGCCCGTCCCCGAACACCACGTCGGCGTCCCCGTCGGCGCCCCGCCAGGGGCTGACGAAGGTGACGTCCTCGACGGCGACGGCGTACGGATCGGTCCCCCGGGCCAGCAGCGACTCGCACACGGACTCCAGGGCCAGCGCGGCGGGCACCAGCGGGGCGCCGTCGACCACGTGATCCGTCACCCACGGGTGTCCGTCGGGCAGTCCGACCCGCACCGTGTCACCGGCCGGCGCGGCGGCCACCACGGGCAGCAGCCGGCCGGTCCGCAACGGCAGCGCGGCGGTCTCCAACGCCCCGGCCGGGGGCCCCGCCACCCGGTGCCGCCGCCCCGCGAACGGGGTGGTGGGCAGGGCGACCTTCCGGTACGGGGCGGGCTCCTCGGCGTGCCAGGCGCTCGCCCCCGACGTCACCCAGGCACGGGCCAGGCGCGCCGCCGCCGGGCCCGCCCCGCCCGGTTCACCCGCGTCCCCGGACCCGTCCGCGCCCGGCGCCGGCGACGGGGCGTCACCGTCCGCGACGACCAGGGCGGGATGGCGTTCCCCGGCCGCCAGCGCCCGCAGCGCGGCGCGGGCCGTGCCGATGTCGTCGGGTCCCGCGCAGAGCACCGCGGCCCGGCACGGCCACTCGTCACGCCCCTCGCGCAGGGTGCCGGCCACGTCGGCCAGGGACACCGGGCCCGTCAGCGTCTCGCCGGTGGCGTCGAGCAGGGCGGCCAGGCGGTCCGCGACGCGGGCGAGCCGCCCGGGGTCGGGGGCGCCCAGCGGGACGACGAGCGGCCCCGGGGCCGGGGCGGGCGCGGGCCGGTGACCGGTGAACTCCTCGACCACCACGTGCGCGTTGGACCCGCCCGCGCCGAAGGAGCTGACGGCCGCGCGCCGTACGTCCGGGACGCCCTCGCCGGCGCTCCACCGCTCCGCGTCGTGCTGCACCCGCAGCGGGCCGCCGGCCAGTTCGAGACGGGGGTTCTCCGGACGGGCGTGCAGGCTCGGTACCAGCCGCCGGTGCCGCAGTTGCAGGATGGCCTTGGTCAGCCCGGCCACGCCGGCCACCGCCTCGCCGTGCCCGATGTTCGACTTCACCGAGCCGATCCGCACGGAACCGGGCCGCACCGCGGGATCGGTCCCGAACGCCCGCGCCAGGGCGCGCACTTCGATCGGGTCGCCCAGTTCCGTGCCGGTGCCGTGCGCCTCGACGTAGCCGATGTCGTGCGGGAGCAGCCCCGCGCGGTCGAGCGCCAGGCCGATCAGGTCGGCCTGCGCGACCGGGCTCGGCACGGTGTAACCGCCGCCCTGGCCGCCGTGGTTGACCGCGCTGCCGGTGATGACCGCGTACACGGTGTCCCCGTCCGCGAGCGCCCGCTCCAGCGGCTTGAGGAGCACGGCCCCGGCGCCCTCACCGGGCACGAAGCCGTCACCCCCGGCGCCGAACGCCCGGTTCAGCGGCCCGCGCGAGGTCATCCCGACCGAGGCGAGCGCGGCGAACCGGTCCGGGTGGGTGAACAGGTGCACGCCCCCGGCGAGGGCCAGGTCGGCGTCCCCGGCGGCCAGCGCCTGGCAGGCCAGGTGGACGGCGGTCAGGGAGGAGGAGCACATGGTGTCCACGGCCAGGCTCGGCCCGCTGAGGTCGAAGGCGTAGGAGACGCGGTTGGCGACGGAGGAGTAGGCGGTGATGCCGTACTCGGCGTTGTCCGCGCCCGCCAGGCGGGCGTCGCGCTGCGCCAGCAGACCGCTGTGCGAGGTGACGCCCACGTACACGCCCACGCGGTCCGCCGACACCCGCTGGGAGAGCCGGGACCGGGAGTACCCGGCCGACTCGAACGCCTCCCACGCCGTCTCCAGGAACTGCCGCTCCTGGGGGTCGAGCACGGCGGCGTCGCGGGGCGGGATGCGGAACAGTTCCGCGTCGAACCGGTCCCAGTCGTCGAGGAAGCAGCCCCATCGGGTCGTGTTCGGGTCCAGGACGTGGGCCGTCCGCCAGTCCCACCGGTCGGCGGGGACCTCGCGGACGGCCGTACGCCCCTCGGACAGCAGCCGCCACAGACCGTCCACGTCGGACGCGCCGGGGTAGCGGCCCGCGAGGCCGACGACCGCCACGGGCGGCTGCGCCGCCGCACCGCGGGGAGCGGCCGGGACCGGGCGCGGGCGGGGCGGCGGGGCGGCGGGCGGTTCGGCGCGGGGCGCGCTCCGCACGGCCGGGCGCTCGTCCGCGCCGTCCGCGCCGCCCGCGCCGCCCGCGCCGCCCGCGCCGCCCGCGCCGCCCGCGCCGTCCGCTCCGGGGGCGGACGCGAGACGGCCGGCCAGCGCGCCGATCGTGCCGTACTCGTGGAGGGTGGTGCCGGGCAGGGGCCCGAAGACGCCGCTGAGGGCCGTCGTCAGCTCCACGTGCAGCAGCGAGTCCACCCCCAGTTCCCGCCACGGCAGGTCGGCGGGCAGGGGCCGGTTGCCGGGCAGCACGTCCCGCACCACGGAACGGATGCGTTCCTCCAGCGTGGCCCGTGCCGTCCGCCCGTCCCGTCCGGTCGCCGTCTCGGCCTGCTCCGGCACGTGCGCTCCCTCCCCTTCGCCCCGCGCGCGGGGGTCCGCGCGGTCGTCGTGGTCGTCGGTGGCCGCCGGCGGCGTGCGGCGCGCGGCGGCACCGGCGGTGACGGCGCCCACCGCGTCGGGCCGGAAGGCGTCCAGTGCCCGGGGCCGCCCGCCGAGCACGAGCGCGTACGGGTGCGGCGAGCGCACGCACCGCTCCAGTGCCGCGCAGGCGTCGGCGGCGTCGAAGGTCTCCAGCCCGGGGTGGGCCGCCCGCACCGGCCCGGTGTAGCGCCGCGCGAGCCCGGTGTCCCGCCACAGGCCCCACGCCACCGCCCGGGTGGGTGTCTCCGGCCCGTCCAGGGCGGCGGCGACCCGGTCGAGGCAGGCGTTGGCGGCGGCGTACACGAGTCCGCCCTGGCTGCCGAAGGTGCCGAGGAACGACGAGAACAGCACCAGGGCCGTCCCCGGGTGACGGGCCCGCGCCCGGTGCAGCGGCCCGATGGCGGCGAGCTTCGCGTCGCGCAGCGGGTCCAGTGCCTCGTCGGTGAGCTGGGACAGCAGCGCGTCGTGCGCCGCCCCGGCCGCGTGCAGGACGGCGTCGGGCGGCCCGTACCGCTCCGCGCAGCGCGCGAACGCCGTGGCCACGTCGGCCTCGTCCCGGACGTCGCCCCGCACGTAGTGGGCGTCCCCGCCGGAGTCCCGGACGTCCCGGAGCAGCGAGCGCACGGTGGCGTCGGGCGCGGAGCGGCCCACCAGGACCAGCCGGGCGGCCCGCCGGGCGGCGAGGTCACGGGCGACCGCGCCGCCCGCGCCGCCCGCGCCGCCGAACACGATCAGCACGGGTGACCGGTCCGGCCACAGGGCGTCCCCGGCCGTGGCGGACGGGGTGTCGGGGGCCGGGACGAGGCACTCCACGCGCCGTTCCCCGTCGGTGGCGCCGAGCGACACGAGCGGCGCCCGGACACCGCACGGCTCGGCCAGGACCGCCGCGAGCGGGGGCGCTCCGGCGGCCCCCGGACCGGTCAGGTCGACGGCGGCCACCGACAGCAGCGGGGACTCCAGCGGCAGCGAACGCACCGCGCCGAGCAGCGCTCCCTGCAACGCGGCGCCCTCGGCGGCCCGGCCGCCGGGCGCGGCCAGGCCGGTGGTGACGAGCGTCAGCGCCGCGGCCGACCCGCGCGCGTCCAGCGCCGCGGCCGTCCGCACCACGGTGCGCAGCCAGCGGTGCAGCCGGGCGCTGCCCGAGGCGTCGAGGTCCCAGCGGGCCCCGCCCACGACGAACAGCACCCGCACCGGGACCGGCCCGTCCGGCAGCTCCGGAGGCTCCTCGTCGTACCCGACCAGCCGGGGGGCGGGCAGCGCACGGTCCGCCCAGGAACGGGCGAGATCCCCGGTCCCGTGGTCGTGGAACAGCAGCGTGACGGCGGCCCCGGACCGTTCCGTGTCCGGCCGCGCCCCGACCGCCGGGGCGTGCACCCAGCGCGGCACGTGGACCGAAGGGGCGGCGGCGCGGGACGCGGAGGCGGCCGGTGCGTCGTCCCGTTCCCAGGGCGGTGCGAACCGGCGGCGGTCGAAGGGATGCCCCGGCAGCGGTACGCGCCGCGGCGGACGGCCCGGACCCGGCCAGTGCGCCGCCCAGTCGACGTCCTGCCCCGCCGGCCACCGTGCGGCGGGGCCGTCCGGGTCGCCGGCGCCGTCGAGCGCGGGGTGGGGCGTCCCGGCCGCGACCGCCCGCAGCGCGGCGCGCAGCTCGCCGGGGCAGCGCGCCGTCACCGCCGTCCGCACCGGCAGCGCCGCACGGCCCGTCTGGAGGGTCCAGGCCCAGGCCCCGAGGTCGACCGGCCGGCCCCCGGCGGTGGCCCGGTCGAGGTGGTCCAGCAGGGTCCGGGCCAGGACCGGCAGGGCCCGCGGCGTGGCCACCGACAGCGGCAGGACGTACGGCACGTCCTCCGCGACCGGCGCTCCCGGCTCCGCTCCGTACGTCTTCCGGTACTCCTCTCCGCACTCCTCCAGCACGACGTGGGCGTTGGACCCGCCGATGCCGAACGAGCTGACGGCGGCCCGCCGCGGTGTCCCTCCCGAGGGCCACGGCACGGTCCGCCCGGCGACGGTGAGCGCGCTGTCCGAGAGGTCGACGGCGGGGTTGAGCCGGGTGAAGTGCGGGGTGCCCGGGATCGTCCCGTGCCGCATGGCCAGCAGGACCTTCACCACCCCGGCGAGCCCGGCGGCGGCCTCCAGGTGCCCGATGTTGGCCTTCACCGAGCCCACCGGCAGCGTCCCGCCGGGCCCGGCCGCGGTACCGGTGCCGACGGCCGCGCGCAGCGCCTCCAGCTCGATCGGGTCGCCGAGCGGGGTGCCGGTGCCGTGCGCCTCCACGTACCCGAGGTCCCGGCCGCTCAGCCCGGCCCGGTCCAGCGCGTCCCGGATCAGCCGGGTCTGCGCCCGGGGATTGGGGGCGGTGGGGCCGCTGGCCCGGCCGCCGTGGTTGGCGCCGGCCCCCCGCACGACGGCGCGCAGCGGGTCCCCGTCCGCCAGCGCCCGGTGCCGGGACCTGAGCACCAGCCAGGCCGCGCCCTCACCCCGTACGTAGCCGTCGGCGCCCGCGTCGAAGGCGCGGCTCAGGCCCTGCGGGGACAACATGCCGGCCTGCTGGAACGCGGCCTGGTTGAAGCCGTTGCCGAGCAGGTTCACCCCGCCGACCAGAGCGGTGTCGCACTCGCCGCGCTCGATCGCGCTCACCGCCAGCACCAGCGCGGTGAGCGACGCGGAGCAGGCGGTGTCCACCGTGATGCTGGGACCCGTCAGGTCGTAGTGGTACGAGATCCGGTTGGCCAGGAAGGTGGGGAGCGTGCCGAGCGTGGCGTATCCGTCGGCGGCGCCCGCGGCGACCGTGCGCTCCCGGAAGTCGTAGCTGGACGCGCCCACGAAGACGCCGGTGCGGGTGCCGGCCAGCCGGGCGGGCGGCAGGCCGGCGTCCTCCAGGGCGTGCCGGCTCAGTTCGAGCAGGACCCGCTGCTGCGGGTCCATCGACCGTGCCTGGCGCGGCGCTATGCCGAAGAACTCGGAGTCGAACGCGTCCGGTTCGGCGAGCAGCCCGGCGCGGTGCGTGCCGCGCGCGGCGTCCCCGCCCGGGACGGGGCCCAGACGCCCGGCCGGCACCTCGGTGACGGTGCACTCCTCCCGTACGAGGAGGTCCCAGAAGGCGTCGGGTCCCTCCGCGCCGGGGAAGCGGCACGCCAGGCCGACGACGACGGCCGCCCGGTCGTCCTCGGCGGGGCGCGGCGTCGTGAGGCCGCTGGCGGCGGCGGGGGAGCGGGCCGGCTCGCCGACGGCCGACGCCAGCGAACGCAGGGTCGGGTGGTGCCAGACGGCGGTCTCCGGGAGGCGGCAGCCGAAGGTCTCGTTGGCGAGCGCGACCAGGTGCACGGCGCCTTGGGAGGTCAGGCCGTGCTCGCCGAGCGGGGCGTCCGGCGCCGGGGCGTGCCCCATCACCTGTCCGGCCAGGGCGGTCAGGCGTGCGAGGACCCCGTCGTCCGGGCCCGCGGACCCGGCCGGCCCGGACGACGGGGGAGCGGGGGTGGCGGGCAGGGGCTCCGGCCGTTCCGCGCCCGTCTCCCCGACCCGGTGCCGTACGGCGTCCAGGAAGCGTGCCGCCTCCCTGCCGTTGAGGACGCCGTGGTCGTAGGCCAGGGTCAGCAGGCGCCGGCCGTCCGCCCCGGACGGCGCGCCGAGCAGCAGGGTGCCGACGGCCGGGGGCACCACGACGGGCGTGGCGTGCAGGGCGCCGTCGTCGTCGAGCGCCGACACCAGCAGCGTGGCGGTGCCGTCCACCGTGGACCGCCCGGCCCGCGCCGCGTCGATGCCCTCCACCCATCGCCGGGCGAAGGCGGCGAAGTCGTCGTCATCGGCGCGCGGCAGGCCCGCCACCAGCAGGTCGGCGTCGTCCGTGGCGACCGCCAGCCCGAGCGTCACGTCGTGGAAGACCCGCAGCGTGTCGCGGCCCACGCGGCGGGCCCGCAGCCGGGGGTGGGTCCGCGCGGTGAGCGCCGCCAGGCGGGCCAGCGCCTGGAAGTCGCTGACGAACCCGACGTCCGTCCCGGCGCGCAACCGCGCCGCAGCCCGCCGCAGGGCCGCCGCGTCCAGGGCCACCGTGACGGTTCCGGCCGTCACTTCGGCACGCGACCGGTCCAGCGCCCGGTTCAGCCGGACCTGCGGGGCCGACAGGGGCACGTCGTCGTAACCGGGGCCGTCCGCGGGCGCGGTCGTCCCCTCATGGCCGGGACCGGCCGCGGGCGCGGTCGTCCCCTCATGGCCGGGACCGGCCGCGGGCGCGGCCGTCGCCGCCAGGTGGCGGTCGATGTCGGCGGGGGTGAGCATCGAGCCCCGGCGCGGTATCCGGGACAGCTCCCGCGGGCCGAGGCCGCGCAGCCGGGCGTGCTTGCGTGCCAGCGGCGACATGCGCAGGTCCGCGGGCGGGGCCCCGGCGTCCGGCGTGTCCGGCTCGGCCGGCGTGTCCCGCTCGCCCGGTACGGCGTCCGTGGGGGCGTCAGGAGCGGGGCCGTCCGGAAGGGGGCTGCCCGGTTCGGGACCGTCCGGGGCGGGCTCGGCCGTGGCGTCCCGCTCGGGACCGGGCTCCGGCACCCGGGGAGCCGGGCCGTCGGCCTGGACCAGAGCCATCGGCGTACCGGTGGCGACCACGTCGCCCTCCGCGACCAGCCACCGCGTCAACCGCCCGCTGAACGGGGCGTCGACGTCCACGGTGACCTTGTCCGTCTCGCACTCGTACAGCGGCTCGCCCTCGGTGACGCGCTCGCCGGCCGCCCGGTAACACCTCAGCAGCCGTGCCTCGGCGACGTCCTCCGACAACCGTGGAAGACGCACGGCCGAGGCGGCGCCCGTACAGTCGCCGGCCGGGTCCTCCCGGTTGCCGTCCGTCGTGCCCGCTCCCATAAGGCCTCCTCGCCGGGTACCGCCGCTGCCCGGTCCACTATGGGCGCCGCACCTGATGCGGCCATGACGGTCACCTGACGGGTCCGCCACGGCCCCGCTCGCCGTCACCGCCGGGTGAGCAGACTCACCGGGGACGAGCCGGGACGGCTCACCGGACGGTCCGCGACGATGCACGACGATGGACAGGGAGAGACATGGCAGCCAGCGCCACGCGCCACCCGTACCCCTTCGACCGAGCGGTCCCCACCGCGATCCCACCGCTGTACGAGGAGCTCCGCGAGACCGAGCGTGTCGCCGCGATCACCATGGCGACCGGTGACCCCGGCTTCCTGGTGACCCGTTACGAGGACGTCCGGTTCGTGCTGTCCGACCCGAGGTTCAGCGTCCGCCAGGACCTCCCCGGGGCGCCGCGCCTGACCGAGATGACCTTCGAGAGCGTCATGACGACGGACCCGCCCGTCCACACCCGGCTGCGGCGGCTGCTCTCCCGTGACTTCACGGCGCGGCGGATCGAGCGGATGCGCCCGCGCCTCGAGGAGATCGCCGAGGGTCTGCTCGACGAGATGGAGAAGAAGGGAGCGCCGGCCGACATCGTGGAGTCACTCGCCGTGCCGTTCCCCATCACCGTCATCTGCGAGTTGCTCGGGGTGCCCATGGTGGACGTCGCCCGCTTCCGCGGCTGGGCCGACACCATGGTCTCGCTGACCGGCTACTCCATGGAGGACTGGACCGCCGCCCGTGACGCCCTGGAAAGCTACTTGGACGGGCTCGTCGCCGCCAAGCGCGAGAACCCCGGCGCCGACCTGCTCAGCGCCCTGGTCGCCACGGCGGCCGAGGACAACGAGCTGACCGACCACGACGTCCGCTCCCTCTCGCTGATCCTGCTGCTCGCCGGTTACGAACCGGCCTCGAACCAGCTCGGCAGCAGCGTGCTGACGCTGCTCCGCTTCCCCGACCGCCTCGCGGAACTCCGCCGTGACCCGGGTCTGCTGCCGTCGGCGGTGGAGGAACTGATGCGGTACGCCCCCGCCGGCGACGGCGCCCTGTTCCGCGTCACCCTGGAGGACGTCACCATCGGGGACACCCACATCCCCGCCAACAGCGCGGTCCTCGCCTCGACCCAGGCCGCCAACTGGGACCCGCGCCGCTTCGACGACCCCACCGGGCTCAGGCTGGACCGGCCGGACAACCAGCACACCGCGCTGGGCCACGGCATCCACTTCTGCCTCGGCGCGGCACTGGCCCGGGTGGAACTCCAGGTGGCCATCGGTGCGCTGCTGCGCCGCTTCCCGCGGCTGGCCCTCGCCACCGACGAGTCGGGGCTTCGCTGGTCGAGTCCCGGTTCGATGCTCAGCGGGTTCGCCGAGATCCCCGTCACCTGGTGAGCCGCGGCGGCGCCGCCCCGCCGTACCCCGGTGGCATCCCGCTCGTCGCCCCGGCCGGTCCACCGGCCGGCGGTGTCCACCGGTACCCCGGTGGGTCCACGGCGGCGTCGGGCCGCGGTCCGCACCGCCCACCGGCGGGTGCGGACCGCGGCCCCGTGTCAGGCGTCGGGTGCGGCGGCCGGTGACGTACCGGCCGCCTGCGCGCGGCGCAGCACCCCGTCCCGCAGGTCCACCGGCTCGCCGCGGAACCGCGAGCGCAGCCGGCGGTCGTGCGAGACGATCACCACGGCGCCCGGGAACAGCGCCAGCGCGTCCTCCAGTTCCTCCAGCAGGGTCAGCGCCAGGTGGTTGGTGGGCTCGTCGAGCAGCAGCAGGTCCGCGGGTTCCACCACGAGGCGGGCCAGGACCAGCCGGCGCTGCTGCCCCACCGACAGCTCACCCACGGGCACGTGGAACGTGTCCGGGTCGAACAGGCCGAGCGAGGCGAGCTGTTCACGGTGTTCCTCCTCCGTGCCCGCCCGGCCCTCGGCGAACGCCGCCAGCAGCGGCTGCTGCGGCTTGCCGACGCTCACCTCCTGCGGCAGGTAGCTGATGCGGCCCTGCCGGACCACCTCTCCCTCGTCGGGCTCCAGGACGCCCGCGATGACGTCGAGCAGGGTCGTCTTCCCCGCGCCGTTGGGCCCCTGGACGAGCAGCCGGCTGTCCTGGCCGATGCTGAGCGAGCCGACCCGCAGCCGGTCGCCCACCACCACGTCCGTCAGCGTCACCAGGGGCGTCTCGAACGTCCGGCCGGTGCCCGCCAGTCCGGCGGTGAACCGCAGCGGGTCGGGCGGCCGGGGGACCGGGTCCTCCTCCAGCCGGCGCAGCCGTTCCAGGGCGTTGCGGACCCGGCTGCCGACCTGGCGTTCCGCCCGCAGCCCGTGGTTGAAGTACTGGAGCTTGTTGGAGTGGAAGCGGTTGGCGTAGCCCACCCGGTGGGCGGTGGTCACGCTGCGCACCCGCTGGAACTCCATGTCGTCCAGCCAGTTCTGGTACGCCTCCTCCCACCGCCTGCGGGCCGCCGCCTTCTCCTCCAGGTACCCCGCGTAGCCGTTGCCGTAGCGGTTGACGGTGTGCCGGTCGCCGTCGACCTCCAGGATGGTCTCGGTGACCCGCTCCAGGAAGACCCGGTCGTGGGAGACCGCGACGACCGTGCCGGGGAAGTCCCGCAGCCGGTTCTCCAGCCAGGCCATGGCCCGGTCGTCGAGGTGGTTGGAGGGCTCGTCGAGCAGCAGCAGGCCGGGCTCGGTGGCCAGCATGCAGGCGAGCGCGAGACGGCTCTGCTCGCCGCCCGACAACGCGCCGAGCGGACGGTCGAACGGGATGTGGCCGATGCCGAGTTCGTCGAGCATGGCCGCCGCACGGGCGTCGGCCGTGTAACCGCCGCGGGCCTCGAAGCGGTGGAGCAGCTCGCCGTAGGCGTCGAGTTCGGCGCGGGTCGCGGTGGCCATGCCGGACTCCAGGGAGCGCAGCCGGGCCTCCGTCTCGCGCAGGTCGGCCAGGGCCCAGTCCACCGCGTCGCGCACGGTGTAGTGGGCGGGCAGGTCGAGGGTCTGCCCCAGCAGCCCGACGCCGCCCTCGGTGTCGAGGGTGACCGTCCCCTCGTCGGGCTGCTCGACGCCCGCCATCAGACGCAGCAGGGTGGTCTTGCCGGCCCCGTTCTCACCGACGACGCCGACGGTGTCGCCGGGACGGATGCTGAAGGAGACCTGGTCGAGCACGGGGTGGTCGCCGAACACCTTGGAGACGTGGGAAAGCGTGAGTTGAGAAGGCATACGTAGAGATTTCCTCCGGAGACGGGTACGCCACAGCCCGGCCCTGGCCGCCGAGCGGCTCCGGCGCGGTGGACGCGCCTGCGGGCGAGGGGCTGTGGGGGACTGGGACATCCCGCCGACCGGTCAGAAGATCATGCCTTTCAGTGTAGCGGCCGGCTCCGCCGAGCGACAGCGGTTCGCCGTCGGGCGGGTCGGCGGCCGGCCCGTCGCGGGACCGGCCGCCGGTCGTGGTGGACGTCACAGGTGCAGCGCCAGGGTGCCGGGGCGGGTCACCGCCCGGGCCACGAGATCGAGGAAGCCTGCCGCGGTGGCCCCGTCGCAGACCCGGTGGTCGAAGGTCAGCGACAGCGGGGCGGTGCTGCGGGGCACCACGGTGTCCCCGTCCACCCAGGGCCTGCGCGCGATGCGGCCCACTCCGAGCATGGCCGTCTCCGGGTGGTTGATGAGGGGGACGGCGCCGTCCGTGCCCAGGACGCCGTGGTTGTTGAGCGTGAAGCAGCCACCGGTCAGTTCGTGCGGGGCGAGGGTGCCGTCCCGGGCGCCCGCGGTCAGCCGGGCGATCTCCTCGCCGAGCTGGGCGGTGGTGAGCCGGGCGGCGTCGTGCACCACGGGGACGACCACGCCGTGGTCGGTACGGGTGGCGATGCCGAGCCCGATCGACCGCGGCGGCCGGACGCCCACGGCCGTGCCGTCCGCGTCGTGGACCACGCGGGAGCCCAGCGCGGGGTAGCGCCCGAGGGCGGCCACGCACATCCGGGCGATGAGCGTGAGGACACCGACGCGCGGACCGGACGGCGTGTCGGCGGCGTCCCGGCACAGGTCGAGCAGCCCGGTGGCGTCCGCCTCCAGCCAGCAGGTCGCGGCCGGGATCTCCCGGTGGCTGTCCGTCACCTTCCTGGCGGCCGCCCGGCCGGCACCGGGCCAGAGGAGCACGTCGTCCTCCGGCCGGACCCCGGAGAGGAAGGCGGCCGGGGCCCGAGGGGCGGGTCCGGTGGGCGGGGCGTGGGCGGCAGGGGCGGCGGGCGGGCCGCCGTCCGGGCCGGACCCGTGCGCCGCCCCGGCGAGCGCCTCGACGGCCCTGAGCACGTCCGAGCGCCCCACGAGTCCGGCGGGGCCCGTGCCGGACACCGTCCGCAGGTCGATGCCGTGGTCGCGGGCGAGGCGCCGCACCAGCGGCGACACGACCGGCACCGGCCCACCGCGAGCCCCGGCCGGGGCGGGGGTAGGAGACGGGGCCGGCCCCGCGGCGGGGGCGGCGCCCCGGCTGCCGTAGCCGACGAGCACCGGTTCCCGCTCGGCGGGGTCCTCCCAGACCGGTGCCGCCGAGGAGGCTTCCGCCGCGCCCGGCATCACCGGCTCCGGCCGGGGACCGGCACCGGAGGCGTCGTCCTCCGCGATCACCACCAGGGGCGCCCCCACCGGCAGTTCCTCGCCGGCCACGCCCCGGCACTCCAGGACCTCGCCCGCGTACGGGCTCGGGATCTCGACCCGGGTCTTGGCCGTCTCCACCTCCACCAGGGGCTGGTCCACACCGACGCGGTCGCCCCGCCGGACCAGCCAGCGGACGACCTCCGCCCCGGTGAGGCCCTCGCCGAGGTCGGGCAGCGGGAACTCCCGCCGCACGGCGCTCACCCCTGCTCCCACTGGAGCCGTGCCACCGCGTCCAGCACCCGTTCCGCGCCGGGCAGGTGATGGTGCTCCAGCAGCGGTGGCGGATAGGGCACGTCGAACCCGGTCACCCGCAGCACCGGCGCCGCCAGGTGGTGGAAGCAGCGTTCGGTCACCCGGGCGGCGATCTCCGCGCCCGGCCCGCCGAAACCGGACGACTCGTGGACGACGACCGCGCGGCCGGTGCGCCGCACCGAGGCGCACACCGTCTCGTCGTCGAACGGCACCAGCGACCGCAGGTCGACGACCTCCAGGTCCCAGCCGTCGGCCCGGACCGCCTCCTCGGCGGCGGCCATGCACACCGGCAGGGACGGCCCGTAGGTGAGGAGCGTGGCGTCGCGGCCCGGACGCCGCACCACCGCGCGGCCGATCGGCGGGACGGCGTCCGGCGCCGCGGGCGACCAGGCGTCCTTCGACCAGTACAGGCGCTTGGGTTCGAGGAAGACCACCGGGTCGTCGGAGGCGATGGCGGCGCGCAGCAGCCCGTACGCGTCGGCGACGGTCGCGGGCGTGACGACGTGGAGCCCCGGAGTCGCCATGTAGTACGCCTCGGACGAGTCGCTGTGGTGCTCGACGCCGCCGATGCCGCCGCCGTAGGGCATCCGCACGACCAAGGGCAGCGGCAGCGCGCCCCGGGTCCGGTTCCGCATCTTCGCCACATGGCTGACCACCTGCTCGAACGCCGGGTAGGCGAACGCGTCGAACTGCATCTCCACGACCGGGCGCAGCCCGTACATGGCCATGCCGACGGCGGTCCCGAGGATGCCGGCCTCGGCGAGCGGCGTGTCGGTGCAGCGGTCCTCGCCGAACTCCGCCGCCAGCCCGTCGGTGACCCGGAACACCCCGCCGAGCGCGCCCACGTCCTCGCCGAGCACATGGACCGAGGCGTCGGCGCTCATCGCGTCCCGCAGCGCCTGGTTGAGGGCCCGGGCCATCGGGGTGGCGGCCGGGCGGGGGAGCGGTGCGGAGTTCTCCGCGGTGCCCGGCGGGGCCCCGGTGTCCTTGAGCGTGGTCATGCCGGGACCTCCCGGGGTGCGGCCGCCGCCCCGGCCCGAGCGGCCGCGGCCTGCTCACGCAACTGGGCGGTCGGACGGGCGTACACGTGCGTGAACAGGTCCTCCGGGCTGCCGGGGGGCGGCGTGTCGGGGAACGCGGCACGCTGCTCGGCGGCCGTGCGCTCGGCGGCCCCGGCCGCGGCGGCGGCGGTCTCCTCGTCGAGCAGCCCGGCGGCCCGCAGATGGTCCTCGGCCAGTCCCACCGGGTCGTGCGCGCGCCAGGCCGTGCGCTCGGCGTCCGAGCGGTAGCGGCGCGGGTCGTCGGCGTTGGTGTGCGGATCGATCCGGTAGGTCACCGCCTCCACCAGGACCGGCCCGGCGCCGCCCCGCGCCCGCGCCACGGCATCGCCGACCACCTGGTGGGCCGCGAGGACGTCGTTGCCGTCGACCAGGCGGCCGGCGACCCCGTACCCCACCGCCTTGTGGGCGATGCTCGGCGCCGCGTTCTGGCGGGCCAGCGGCACGGAGATGGCGAACTGGTTGTTCTGCACCAGGAAGACGACCGGCGCGCGCAGCACCCCGGCGAAGGTGAGCGCCTCGTGGAAGTCGCCCTCGCTGGTGCCGCCGTCACCGACCAGGGCGAGCGCGACCACGTCGTCGCCCCGCAGCCGGGCCGCGTGCGCCAGGCCCACCGCGTGCGGCAGATGAGTGGCCAGCGGAGTGCACAGCGGCGCCGTCCGCCACCGCCGCGGGTCCCAGCCGCCGTGCTCGCCACCGCGCAGCAGGGCCAGGGCCTGGGCGGCGGGCACGCCCCTGAGGTGGACCGCGAGCGTGTCACGGTAGGTGGGGAACAGCCAGTCCCCGGGCCGCAGGACGGCCGCGGCCACCGCCTGGCACGCCTCCTGGCCCGTCGAGGACGGATAGACCGCCAGACGCCCCTGGCGGGCGAGCGCGGTGGCCTGCTCGTTGAAGCGCCTGCCGCGTACGAGCGACCGGTGCAGCAGCCGGGCCGTCTCCGGGTCGGCGCCGGCCGCGGCCGGGGTGCCGATCACCCGCACCGGCGCGGTGTCCGGGAGCAGCGGCGCGGGATCGCGCAGCGGTCCCGCCGCACCGGGCCGCCAGGCCGCCGGGGCCGCCGCGTCGCGCGCCGTGCCGCTCTGCTCGATGCCGGGCATCTCACAGCCCCCGGTGCGCCGTGGGCAGCGGTCGGGCGGCCGGGGCGACGCCCCCGTGCCGCGTCCTCGCCGGTGCGGTGCGCATTCCCCGCTCCGGGAATTGCGGAGCGGCCGGCCTCGTGGATTCCGCGGCAGGCGGTCCATAAAAACGTCCGAGTGGTTCGCCCAGCGCTTTCCGCGTATTCCTCAGCATGGTCCTCACCCCATTGTGTCCGGTCACTTGCGGTGGCCGACGGGACGCCCGTGGGAAGCACGGGAAGACCGCGGCGTGGGAAACCTGATCGGCCGGAACGGAGCGGCGTGCCGACCGTCGGCGGAGGTCAGAAAAGGCCGCCGCGGCTGCCGCCCCGTCATTTCGGAGACTAGCAGCCGGTTCATGCCGGGAAAGAGCCGCAAATGGTGTGCCCGGCGGCGCCCCCGGCCCCGGTGACGTTTCGTCAGCAGTCCGTCAGCGAGGGGTCAGATCCCTTTGTAAAGCTACGGGCGACCGCAATTCTGGGAACGGCGCGGAGGCTGGTGCGCACCGCCGGGGCACGCGACGTGAGGAGACGTAGTGACGCGTACGGGACTGACGGACGTGCTTCCGCTGTCGCCGCTTCAGAACGGCCTGCTGTTCCACGCCCTGTACGACGAGCGGGCCGCGGACGTGTACGTCGTCCAGTTCGTCCTCGACCTGCGCGGCCCGCTGGACGCCGGACGGCTGCGGGGCGCCGTCGAGGCCCTGCTGCGCCGCCACCCCAACCTGCGGGCCGGTTTCTGGCAGGAGGGCATGAAGCGCGCCGTCCAGGTCATCCCGCGGTCCGTGCGCCTGCCCTGGACGGAGCACGACGCCACCGGGGTGCCGGCGGACCAGCGGCCCGCCGCCCTGGAGCGGGTGCTCGCCGCGGACCGGGCCCACCGCTTCGACCCGGCACGTCCGCCGCTGACCCGGTGCACCCTGGTCGCCTTCGGACCCGAGGAGCACCGGCTCGTCCTCAGCCACCACCACCTGCTCGTCGACGGCTGGTCCATGCCCCTGCTGCTCGCCGACCTGTTCGCGCTGTACGACAACGGCGGCGACGAGACGGCGCTGCCCCCGCCGGCCCCGTTCCGCGACCAACTGGCCTGGCTCGGCGCCCGGGACACCGCCGGCGACACCCGGGCCTGGCGGGCGGAGCTGGCCGGACTGGAACAGCCGACCACGGTGACCCGGGCCCCCGCCCCGGCCACCCCGGCGCCCGGACCGGACCCCGCCGCCACCTCGGCCCAGCGGCAGGAGTACGTCGAACTCGACGAGACGGCGACCGCGGCGCTCGCTGCCCGGGGACGGCACCACCGCCTCACCCTCAACACCCTCGTCCAGGGAGCCTGGGCCCTGCTGCTCGGCGCGCTCACCGGCAGCGACGACGTCACGTTCGGCGCCGTCGTCTCCGGCCGGCCGCCCGAGGTCGAGCGGTCCGAGGCCATGGTGGGGCTGTTCATCAACACCGTCCCGGTACGCGTCCGCCTCGACCCCGGCCGGACCCTCGCCGGCAACCTCCGCCGGCTCCAGGACGCCCAGGCCAGGCTCACGGACCACCAGTACGCCGACCTCCCCGCCATCCAGCGCGCGGCCGGGCTCCCCGAACTCTTCGACACCCTCGTCGTCTTCGAGAACTACCCGCTCGAAGCCGACGCCCTCGACCTGGCCGCGGCCGGTGTCCGGCTGCACGGCCTCGACGTGCGGGACGCCACGCACTACCCGCTCAGCCTGGTCGCCATCCCCGGACCACGGCTGCGCCTGCGCGTCGAGCACGACCCCGGCCGGTGCGCCCCCGAGGTGTCCCGCGGCCTCGCCGCGCGCCTGGAACGCCTCCTGCGCACCATGGCCCGGGACCTCGACATCCCCACCGCCCGCGTGGAACTGCTCTCCGCCGGGGAACGCGCCACCGTGCTGCCCACGCCGCACACCACCGAACGGCCCTTCCCCCGCGAGCCGCTGCCCCGGCTCCTGGACCGCCAGGCCGCGCTCACCCCGGACGCCACCGCGGTCGTCGACGGTGACGTCCGGCTGACGTACCGCGAACTCGCCTCCCGCTCCAACCGCCTGGCCCGGCTGCTCGTCCGGCGCGGCGCGGGCCCCGAGGACCTCGTGACCCTCGCCCTGCCCCGCGGCGCCGACCAGGTCGTCGCCTTCGTCGCCGTACTGAAGTCCGGCGCGGCCTACACCCCCATCGACACCTCCTACCCGCCCGAGCGGGTCCGCTTCCTCCTCGCGGACGCCGCACCGGCGGCCGTCGTGACCACCACCGCCGAGGCCCGCCTGCTGCCCCCGGACACCGACCCGGTCGTCCTGGACGGCCCCGCGTGCGCCCGGGAACTGGCCGCCCTGCCGGACACCGGCCTCACCGACGCCGACCGGCTGCGTCCGCTGACCACCGGGCACCCCGTCTACGCGCTGTACACCTCCGGCTCCACCGGCCGCCCCAAGGGGGTCGTCATGCACGCGGAGCCGCTGCTCAACCTGATGGCCTGGTACACCGGCGCGATACCCGGCCCGGTCGGCTCGGTCGTCTCCCAGTTCTCCACCCTCGCCTTCGACCCCGCCCCGCTGGAGATGCTCTGCGCCCTCACCCAGGGGCAGACCGTCACCGTGGCGAGCGACCTCGCCCGCCACGACCCGCAGGAACTGCTGCACTGGCTGGAGCGGGACGGCGCCCGCCACCTCTACACCACCCACACCGTGCTGGAGGCGCTCGCCGACGCGGCCGCCACCGGGGACCGCGACCTCCCCGCGCTCCTGGAGGTCGTCCAGGCGGGAGAGGCCCTGACCCCCGGCGAGGACCTCAAGCGGCTCTTCCGCGGGCACCCCGGCCGCCGGCTGCACAACCTCTACGGGCCCACCGAGACGCACGTGGTGACCGCCGCCGTCCTGACCGGCGACCCCGACGACTGGCCCGCCGAGGTGCCCATCGGCACGCCCGTGCCCAACACCCGGCTGTACGTGCTCGACGCGTGGCTGCGCCCCTCGCCCCCCGGCGTCGCGGGTGAGCTGTACGTCGGCGGGGTGATGCCCGCCCGGGGCTATCTGCGCCGCCCCGCCCTGACTGCGGCCCGGTTCGTCGCCGACCCCTTCGGCCCGCCGGGCGCCCGGCTGTACCGCACCGGCGACCTGGTACGGCTGCGCCCCGACGGCGCCCTGGACTTCCTCGGACGCGCCGACGACCAGGTGAAGATCGGCGGCCAGCGGGTCGAACCCGGGGAGACCCGCGCCGCCCTGGAACGCCTGACGGGTGTCGCCCAGGCCGTCGTCCTCGTCCGCGAGGACACCCCCGGTGCCAAACGGCTGGTCGCCTACGCCGTTCCCGCGCCGGGCCACACCCCCGACCCGGCGGCGCTCCGGGACGAACTGGCCCGCACCCTGCCCACCGCGCTGGTCCCCGCGGTCTGCGTCGTCCTCGGCGAACTGCCGCGCAACGCCAACGGCAAGATCGACCGGCAGGCGCTGCCCGCCCCCGACGTCACCGGCCACGGCGGCGGGCCCGCGCCCCGCGACCCCCGCGAGGCCCTGCTCGTCCAGCTCTTCGAGGAGGTGGTCGGCGTCCACGGCGTGGGGGTGGACGACGACTTCTTCGCCCTCGGCGGTGACAGCATCATGTCGATGCAGCTCGCCGGGCGGGCCCGCAAGGCCGGCCTGGCGATCTCCCCGCGCGACGTCTTCGAGCGGCGCACCGCGGCCCGGCTCGCCGCCGCCGCCCCGGCCGGCGACGACACCGGCGCGCGGCCGGCCGGAGCACGCACGGAAGCCGCGGGCCCCTTCCCGGTGACACCGATCATGCACTGGTTCCGTACCCTCGACGGCCCCGCCGACGGCTTCAGCCAGTCCGTGGTCCTGCGGGTCCCGGCCGCCCTGGACGAGCCCCGGCTCGCCACGCTGCTGCAGAGCCTCGTGGACCGGCACGACGCGCTCCGGCTGCGTGTGACGACCCGCCCCGACGGCACCTGGGCCCCGGAGATCCTGCCGGCCGGCTCGGTGGACGCCGCGCGGCGCGTCCGCCGGGTCGACGTCCGGGGGCTCGACGCCCAGGCACTGCGCGAGGTGCTGGAGAAGGAGGGCGCCGCGGCCGACCGGCTGCTGCGCCCCGCCCTGGGCGACGTGCTGCGCGCGGTGTGGTGCGACGCCGGCGACCGGCCCGGCCGACTGCTGCTGACGGCCCATCACTTCGCCGTCGACGGGGTCTCCTGGCGGGTCCTCCTCGCCGACCTCGCCGCCGCCTGGCCGGCCGTCGCCGCCGGACGCCCGCCCGAGCCGGAGCCCGTCGCCACCCCCCTGCGGCAGTGGGCGCACCGGCTCCAGGAACTCGCCCGGCACCCGGACCAGCGCGCGCACGAGCCGTTCTGGCGCCGCGTGACCCGGCCCGCGGAACCACTGCCGTCCCTGGTGCCGCCGGACCCCCGGCGCGATGTCGCGGGCACCGCCCGGCTCGTCACCGCCGAACTGCCCGCCGACCTCACCCGGGCGCTGCTGACCTCGGTGCCGGCGGCGTTCCACGCGGGCATGAACGACATCCTGCTGACCGCCCTCACTGCCGCGGTCACCGACTGGCGCCGGGCCCGCGGTTCGTACGCGACCGACCTGCTCGTCGACATCGAGGGCCACGGCCGGGACACGGCCGGCGACGACCTGGACCTGTCCCGCACCGTCGGCTGGCTGACCTGCCTGTACCCGGTGCGCCTGGACATCGGCCACGTCGACCACCGGGAGCTGCGGACGGGCGGCCCCGCGCTCGGCCGCGCCGTCAAACGCGTCAAGGAGCAACTGCGCGCCGTACCGGACCAGGGCCTCGGCCACGGCCTGCTGCGCTACCTGAACGAGGACACCGCGCCCCGGCTCGCCGGCGGGGCCCGCGCGGAGCTGCTCTTCAACTACCTCGGGCGCTTCCCGGAACCGGTGGACGCCGACTGGTCGCCCGCGCCCGAGGCACCCCCGCTGGGCGGCGGCGTCGACCCCGGCCTGCCGTTCGGCCGGTCGCTCACCCTCAACGCGTTCACCCGGGACCACGCCGACGGGCCGCGGCTCACGGCCCTGTGGTCGTGGCCCGGCGCGCTGTGGACGCCGGCCGACATCGAGGAACTGGCCGAGGGCTGGTCCACGGTGCTCCGGGCGCTGGTGCGGCACACCGGCGCCCGGGGCGCGGGCGGCCGCACCCCTTCCGACCTGCCGATGGTGGAACTGAGCCAGACGGACATCGACCTGCTAGAGAGCGAACTGGGCGAGGAAGACGAGGCAACGCAGTGACCAGGTCCCGGATCGACGACGTACTGCCGCTCTCCCCCCTCCAGGAGGGGCTGCTGTTCCTCTCCCGGTACGACGACAGCGGCAGCGACGACGTCTACGTCGTGCAGTTCCGCTTCGACATCGACGGCCCCCTGGACGGCGGCCGGATGCGGACGGCCGCCGAGGCCCTGCTCGAACGCCACCCCAACCTGCGGGCCGGTTTCCGCCAGCAGCGCCGCGAGGGACGCCCCGTCCAGGTCGTGCCCCGCACGGTCCGCCTCCCATGGGACGAGGTCGACCTGTCCGGCCTGCCCGACGCCGAACGCGCCGCGGAGACGGACCGGCTGCTCACGGCCGACCGGGCACGCCGGTTCGACCTCGCGCGCCCGCCGCTCATGCGGTTCACGCTGCTCCGCCTGGGCCCGCGCACCCACCGCCTGGTCTTCACCCACCACCACCTGCTCCTCGACGGCTGGTCGATGGGCCTGCTCATCAAAGAGCTGTTCACCCTGTACGAGCGGCCCGCCGACCGGCACAGGCTGCCCGCCCCCGTCCCCTACCGCGACTACCTCGGCTGGCTGGCCCGGCAGGACGACACCGCCGCCCGGCGGGCCTGGAGCGACGCGCTCGCCGGCGTCGAGGAGCCGACGCTCGTCGCGGGCCAGGAACGAGGACGCGCCACCGGAGCCCCCGCCGAACTCGTCACCGAC
This sequence comes from Streptomyces daghestanicus, assembly GCF_020521275.1. Lineage (NCBI taxonomy): Bacteria > Bacillati > Actinomycetota > Actinomycetes > Kitasatosporales > Streptomycetaceae > Streptomyces > Streptomyces daghestanicus. The sequence goes on from NZ_BNDX01000018.1 coordinate 185,528, forward strand.
CTGTCCGAGGAGCTGACCGCGGCCCTCATCGCCCGCGGCCGGTCCGCCCGCCTCACCCTCAACACCCTGGTCCAGGGCGCGTGGGGGCTCCTCGTCGGCGGACTCACCGGACGGCACGACGTCACCTTCGCCGAGATCGTCTCCGGCCGCCCGGCCGACCTGTCCGGTGCCGAGACGATGATCGGCATGTTCGCCAACGCCCTGCCGGTACGGATGACCGTCGCGCCCGGGGAGTCCCTGACCACCGCGCTGCGCCGGCTCCAGGACGCGCGCGGCGCGCTCATGCCCCACCAGCACCTCGGGCTCAGCACCATCCAGAGCCTCGTCGAGCCCGCCGAACTCTTCGACACGATGGTGATCTTCGAGAACTACCCCCTCGACCCGGACACCCTCCAGGTCACCGCCGGGGACATCAGGCTCACCGAGGTCAGCGAACACGCCGCCACGCACTACCCGCTGTGCCTGATGGTGCTGCCCGGCGCCCGGCTGCGCCTGCGGCTGAGCTACCGCACCGACCTGTACGACCGGGACACCGTCGCCCGGCTCACCGAGCGGCTCACCGCGCTCCTCGAACTCCTCGCCCACGACCCGGACCGCCCGGCCGCGACGGTCGACGTGCTGTCCGCCGCCGAACGCTGGGACCTGCTGGTCACCCGCAACGACACCGCCCGCCCCGTGCCCGGCGCCGCCGTACCGCAGCTGTTCGCCGCGCAGGTCCGCGACCACCCCGGCGCCGTCGCCGTCCGGGCCGGCGGGCGGGAGCTGACCTACGCCGCGCTGGACCGCCGGTCCGCCCTGCTGGCCGGCCGGCTCGCCGCGCTGGGCGCCGGACCCGAGCAGCGGGTCGCGGTCATGGCCGAGCGCACCGCGGACCTGCCGGCCACCCTGCTCGCCGTCCTGCGGACCGGGGCGGCCTACGCCCCCCTCGACCCGCTCCACCCGGCCGAGCGCGTCGCCCAGGTCCTCGACGACGTCCGCCCGGTGTGCGTGGTGACCGACGGCACCGCCGCCGTGCCGCTGCCGGCCGGCGTGCCCGTGCTGCGGCTCGCGGACCTGCCCGCGGACGCGGAGACCGGCGACGGCGGCGCCCCGGCCGCCGTGCCCCACCCCGACCAGGCCGCGTACGTCATCCACACCTCCGGTTCGACGGGCCGTCCCAAGGGAGTCGTCGTCCCGCACGGGGCGCTGGCCAACCACCTCGCCGACATGCGGGAACGGGTGCCGCTGGGCCCCGGCGACCGGCTGCTCGCCGTCACCACCGTGTCCTTCGACATCGCGGCCCTGGAGATCTTCCTGCCGCTGACCCGCGGTGCCACCGTCGTCCTCGCCGACCAGGACACCGTCCTCGACCCGGCCGCCCTCGCCGGGACGATCACCACGTGCGGCGCCACCGTCATGCAGGCGACTCCGACGCTGTGGCGCACCCTGGCGGACGGCCACACCGACGCGCTGCGCGGCCTGCGCGTCCTCACCGGCGGCGAACCCCTCCCGGGCGACCTGGCGGCGGCCCTGACCGGCGCCGCCGCCGAGGTGATCAACCTCTACGGGCCCACCGAGACCACCATCTGGTCGACGGCCGCGTCCCTCGCCCCCGGCGACCCCGTCACCATCGGCCGGCCGATGGCGAACACGCGGGTGTATGTGCTGGACGGTGCGTTGCGGCCGGTGCCGGTGGGGGTGCGGGGGGATCTGTATGTGGCGGGTGCGGGTCTGGCTCGTGGGTACGGGGGTCGTCCGGGTCTGACGGCGGAGCGGTTCGTGGCGGACCCGTTCGGTGGTGCGGGGGAGCGGATGTACCGCACGGGTGATGTGGCGGTGTGGCGGGCGGACGGGGTGCTGGAGTTCGCGGGGCGGGTGGACGGGCAGGTGAAGATCCGTGGTTTCCGGGTGGAGACCGGCGAGATCGAAGCCGCCCTGCGCACCCACCCGCAGGTCGCCGAGGCCGCCGTCGTCGCCCGCACCGACCGGGACGGCGCCCGGCGCCTGGATGGCTACGTCGTCCCCGCCGCGGCCGGCGGCGACAGCGCGTCCGCAGCGCGCGAACAGGACCGCGAGCGCGCCTGGCGCGACGTGTACGACACGCTCTACCGGGACCGGGAGGGCGAGCCGTACGCGGCCTGGACCAGCGCCTACGACGGTGCTCCCCTTCCGGTGGCGGAGATGGACGAGTGGCGGGCGGGCGCGGTGGAGCGCGTGCGCGCGCTCGGTCCGGGCCGGGTGCTGGAGATCGGGGTGGGCAACGGGCTGCTGCTGCGGGAGCTGGCCGGGGACGCGGAGTGCTACTGGGGCACGGACCTGTCGGGTGCGGCGATCGAGGGGCTGCGGCGCGCGGTCGCCGGTGAGCCGTGGGCGGACCGGGTGGAGCTGCGGGTGGCGTCGGCGCTGGAGACGGAGTCGCTGCCGGAGGGCTTCTTCGACACGGTGGTGCTGAACTCGGTGGTGCAGTACTTCCCCGGTGCCCGGTACGCGGTGGAGGTGCTGCGCAAGGCGGTGCGGCTGCTCGCGCCCGGCGGCCGGATCTTCGTCGGCGACGTACGCGACCTGCGCCACCACCGCACCCTGCGCACCGCCGTGGAACTGGAGCGCGCCGCCCGCACCGGGGAGAACGCCGACGCCGAGACCGTACGGGCCGCGGTCGCCCGGGGCGTCGCCGCGGAACGGGAACTCCTCTTCGCCCCCGCCTTCTTCGCCGCCCTGCGCCACGCCGTGCCCGCCCTCGACGCCGTCGACGTGCGCGTCAAGAGCGGGACGCACCACAACGAACTCACCCGCCACCGCTACGACGTCGTCCTGCACACGGCCACCGACGCCACCCCCAGGTCGGCGGAGCTGCCCGCCCTGGTCTGGGGCACCGACGTCACCGGCACCGACGGGCTCGCCGCCCTGCTGGACGCCGGCACCCCGCTGCGGGTCACCGCCCTGCCCAACGCCCGACTCGCCGGCGAACTCGCCGCCGAACGCCTGCTCGGCGAGGGCGCGGACCCCCGTACCGCCCACGCCGCCCTGTCCCGGCCGGCGGAACCGGACGCGCCCGACCCCGCCGCACTGGCGGCACTGGCCGAACGGCACGGGTACCGCCTCGGCCTCGGCTGGTCGGCCACCGGCCCCGCCGCGAGCCTGGACGCCGTGTTCACGCCCGCGACCGAGGACCCGGCCCCCCTCTACGCCGACCTGTGCCCCCCGGCCCCCGCCGGCGCGGACCCGACCGGGGCCGCCCTCACCAACGACCCGCTGCGCTCCGCCGGCGACCCCGCCCTGGCCCAGGAACTGCGCCCCTACCTCCGCGAGCGCCTGCCGGAGTACATGGTGCCCGCCACCCTCACCCTCCTGGACGCCCTGCCGCGCACCGCCAACGGCAAGCTCGACCGGCGCTCCCTGCCGGACGCCGGACCCCTGGCCCGCTCCGGCCGGGCCGCCCGGACCCCGCAGGAGGAGATCATGTGCTCCCTCTTCGCGGACGTCCTCGGCCTGTCCCGGGTGAACCCGACCGACAACTTCTTCGACCTCGGCGGGCACTCCCTGCTCGGTACCCGGCTGATCAACCGCGTCCGCTCCACCCTCGGCGTGGACCTGCCGATCCGCCGCCTCTTCCAGCACCCCAGCCCGGCCGGGCTCGCCGCGCTCCTGCACGACGCGGAGGCGGCCGGCCGGCCGGCGCTGCGGCCCAGGGAGCGCGACGGGGAACCGCCCCTGTCGTTCGCGCAGAGCCGGCTGTGGTTCATCAACCAGATGGAGGGCCCGAGCCCCACGTACCACATCCCGCTCGGCCTGCGGATCACCGGCGCCCTGGACGTGGACGCGCTGCGCGCCGCCCTGGACGACGTCATGGACCGCCACGAGAGCCTGCGCACCGTCTTCCCCGCCCCCGGCGGACGCCCCGCCCAGCGCATCCTCGACCCCGCCCCGCCCTGCCCCCTGCGCATCACGCACGTACCCGCCGGGGACCTCGACGAAGCCGTCGCCGACGCCGTCCGCGCCCCCTTCGATCTGGCCACCGAACCCCCGCTCCGCGCCGACCTGTTCCCCTGCGGCGAACAGCAGGCCCTCCTCGTCCTGACGTTGCATCACATCGCGGGGGACGGGTGGTCGCTGGGTCCGCTGGGGCGGGATCTGGCGGTGGCGTACGAGGCGCGGTGCCGTGGGGAGGCGCCGGGGTGGGCGGCGTTGCCGGTGCAGTACGCGGACTACGCGGTGTGGCAGCGTGAGCTGCTGGGCGAGGAGTCGGACGGCGGCAGCGAGATGGCGCGTCAGCTGGGGTTCTGGCGGGAGCGGCTGGCCGGGTTGCCGGATCAGCTGGAGATCCCGACGGACCGGCCTCGTCCGGCGGTGTTCACGCACCGGGGCGGGAGTGTGGCGTTCCGGCTGGAGCCGGAGCTGCACGCGGGTCTGGTGTCGTTGGCGCGGGAGTCGTCGGCGACGTTGTTCATGGTGGTGCAGGCGGGTCTGGTGGCGTTGCTGTCGCGGCTGGGTGCGGGCAGTGATGTGGCGGTGGGTTCGCCGGTGGCGGGGCGTACGGACGAGGCGCTGGACGATCTGGTCGGGTTCTTCGTGAACACGCTGGTGCTGCGGACGGATGTGTCGGGTGATCCGTCGTTCCGTGAGCTGCTGGGGCGGGTGCGGGAGGGGGACCTGGCGGCGTACGCGCATCAGGACGTGCCGTTCGAGCGGCTGGTGGAGGAGCTGAACCCGCAGCGGTCCCTCTCCCGCAACCCCCTCGTCCAGGTCATGCTCGCCCTCCAGAACACCGCCGAGGCCGCGTTCCGGCTGCCGGGCCTCACCATCGAACCCGAGCGCATCCGCCCCGAGGTCTCCCGCTTCGACCTGGCCGTCTTCCTCACCGAGGCGCACACCGCGCACGGCGACCCCGACGGCGTGTGGGGCCTGGTGGAGTACAGCGGCGACCTGTTCGAGCAGGAGACCGTACAGCGGTTCACCGACCGGCTCCTCCTGCTCCTGCGCGCCTGCGTCGACGACGCCGAACAGCGCGTCGGCGCCGTCGACCTGCTGGAACCGGGCGAACGCCACCGCGTGCTGCACGAGTGGAACGCCACCGCACGACCCGACGCCCCGGCCCCCACCACCCTCACCGCCCGCTTCGCACGGCTCGCCGAGCGGACCCCCGGGGCACCCGCCGTCTCCGCCGGCGACACCACCCTCACCTACGCCGAACTCGACCGGCGCTCCACCCGCCTCGCCCGCCACCTGCGCGACCGCGGCGTCCGCGAGGAGACCCCGGTCGCCATGCTCACCGAACGCGGCGTCCACCTCGCCGTCGGTGTCCTCGGCGTCCTCAAGGCCGGCGGCGCCTACGTGCCCCTGAACGCCGACCATCCGCCGGCCCGCAAGGCCCTCGTCCTCGCCCGGACCGGCACTCCGGTCCTGCTCACCGACCGCGCCCTGAAGGACGAGGCGGCCGGGTACGGCCTCCCGGTGACCGTCCTCGACGACCCGCTGCCGGACACCGGGGAGCTGACCGGCCCGCCGCCCGTCACCGACCCCGGCCGGCTGGCCGCCATCATGTACACCTCCGGCTCCACCGGCGAACCCAAGGGCGTCGCCCTCACCCACGGCGGCATCGAGTGCCTGCGCCACGACCGCTGCTGGGAGCCCGGCAGCACCGACCGGGTGCTGCTGCACTCCGCCCACGCCTGGGACGCCTTCAACATGGAGTTCTGGCTGCCGCTGATGTCCGGCGGCCACGTGGTGATGGCTCCGCCCGGACGGCTCGACCTGCGGGTCCTGGAACGGCTCGTCACCCGCTGGGACATCACCGGGCTGCTGCTGCCCACCGGTGTCTTCAACGCCGTCGCCGACGACCGCACCGACTGGCTGAGCGGCCTGACCGCGCTGTGGACCGGCGGGGACGTGCTCTCCCCGGCGGCGGCGGCCCGGCTCGCCGCCGACTGCCCCGACACCGTCGTCCTCAACGGCTACGGCCCCACCGAGACGACCGTCTACGCCACCCGGCACACCTTCCGCGGCACGTGCGACCCCGGCCTGCCCGTCCCCATCGGCCTGCCGCTGGACGACATGCGGCTGTACGTCCTCGACGACCGCCTCTCCCCGGTCCCCACGGGCGTGCCCGGCGAGCTGTACATCGCCGGCGCCGGCATGGCCCGCGGCTACTTCCGGGCACCCGCCGAGACCGCCGCCCGGTTCGTCGCCGACCCCTTCGGCCCGCCCGGCGGGCGGCTGTACCGCACCGGCGACGTGGTCCGCAGGGACCGCGACGGCCGGCTGCACTTCGTCGGCCGCGCCGACTCCCAGGTGAAACTGCGCGGACTGCGGGTGGAACTCGGCGAGGTCGAAGCCGCCCTGCGCAGCCACCCCCAGGTCGCCCAGGCCGTCGCCCTCGTCCGCGAGGACCGGCCGGGGGAGCGGCAGCTCGTCGCCTACGTGGTGCCGGGGGACGACACCGACCGCGACCGGGACGGCGAGGCCGAACAGGTCGCGGAGTGGCACGACGTCTACCAGGAGGTCTACCAGGACGCCGCCACGGCCGAGTTCGGCGCCAACTTCACCGGTTGGACCAGCAGTTACGACTCCCGGCCCATTCCGCTGCCCCAGATGCGGGAGTGGCGCGCGGCCGCAGTGGACCGCATCCGCGAACTGAACCCCCGCCGGGTCCTGGAGATCGGCGTCGGCAGCGGGCTGATCCTGTCCCAGCTCGCCGACGACTGCGAGAGCTACTGGGCCACGGACTTCTCCGCCGCCGCGGTCGAGGCGCTGCGCGTCCAGCTCGAAGCGCGGCCCGGCACCCGGTCCCGGGTCCAGCTGCGCGTCCAGCCCGCCGACGTCACCGACGGCCTGCCCGAAGGCCACTTCGACACCGTCGTCGTCAACTCCGTCGTCCCCTACTTCCCGCACGGCGCCTACCTCGTCGACGTCATCGCCGGAGCGCTGCGCCTGCTCGCCCCCGGCGGCCACCTCTTCATCGGCGACGTCCGCAACCACCGGCTGCTGCGCTGCTTCAGCGCGGCGGTGCGCCTGCACCAGGCCGACGACACGGCCGACCCGGCCGACGTGATCCGCGGCGTCGACCAGGGCGTACTCCTGGAGACCGAACTCCTCGCCGACCCCGAGTTCTTCCCCGCGCTGCGCACCCGGCTGCCGGACATCGAGGCCGTCGACGTCCGCGTCAAGCGGGGCGCGCACCACAACGAACTGAGCCGGCACCGCTACGACGTGGTGCTCCGCAAACGCGGCGGCCCCGCCACCCCGGCCGCCCGCCCCGGCACGACCGTGTCCTGGCCCCGCGACCTCGGCGGACCCGACGCCCTGGCCCGCCTCCTGGGCGACGGCCCCGCCGCCCTGCGCGTCGAGGACGTGCCCAACGCCCGGCTGGCCGCGGAGACGACCGCCCTGCGGCTGCTCGACGGGGCCGGCGACGTCGACGCCGCCCGGCTCGCGGTGCGCGACGGCACCGGGGTACCGGACGCCGTCGACCCAGAGGAACTCCACGCCCTCGGCGAACGGTTCGGCTACCGCACCGCGGTGACCTGGTCCGCCACCTCCTCGGAAGGCGCCCTCGACGTGCTGTTCACGAAGGCGCCCCCCGTCGGCCCGGTGATCGACGACCTGTACCGCCCCACCGCGAACGAGGCCGCCGACCCCCTGGCGTTCACCAACAGCCCCCGCCGCGCCTCACTGGCCGGCACCCTCGTCGGCACCCTCCGCGACCACCTCCGCGACCGGCTGCCCGCACCCACCGTCCCGGCGGCGTTCGTGGTGCTGGAGCGGTTGCCGCTGACGGTGAACGGGAAGCTGGACCGGGCGGCGCTGCCGGTGCCGGAGTTCTCGGGCGGGGGGCGTGGCCGGGTGGCGCGTTCGCCGCGTGAGGAGATCCTGTGCGGTCTGTTCGCCGAGGTGCTGGGTGTGGCGTCGGTGGCGGCGGACGACGACTTCTTCGAGGCGGGCGGTCACTCGCTGCTGGCGACGCGGCTGGTGAGCCGGGTGCGTTCGGTGTTCGGGGTGGAGCTGGCGGTGCGGTCGCTGTTCGACGCTCCGACGCCGGCGGGGCTGGTGCGTCACCTGGACGCCGCGGGCGCCGCCCGCACCCCCCTGCGCCCCGCCGGACGCCCCGAGCGGATACCCCTGTCACCCGCCCAGTGGCGCCTGTGGTTCCTCAGCCAGGTCGAGGGCGCGGGACCCACGTACAACATCCCCTACGCCCTGCGGCTGTCCGGCCGCCTCGACGAGGACGCGCTGCGCGTGGCCCTGGACGACGTCGTGGCCCGCCACGAGAGCCTGCGCACCGTCTTCCCCGACCAGGGCGGCACGCCGTACCAGCGGATCGTTCCCGCCGACCGGGCACGCGTACCGCTCACCGTGGCGCAGACCACCGAGGACGACCTGCCGGCCGCGCTCACCGAGGCGGGACGCACCGGCTTCGACCTCGCCCGCGACCTGCCGCTCCGCGCCCACCTGCTGCGCACCTCGCCCACCGAGTGCGTCCTGCTGCTCAACCTGCACCACATCGCCGGTGACGGCTGGTCCATGGCCCCCCTCGCCCGCGACCTGATGACGGCCTACGAGGCGCGGTGCCGTGGGGAGGCGCCGGGGTGGGCGCCGCTGCCGGTGCAGTACGCCGACTACGCGCTGTGGCAGCGCGAGCTGCTGGGCGAGGAAGGGGACGGCGACAGCGAGCTGGCACGCCAGCTCGACCACTGGCGCGAGAACCTGGCCGCACTGCCCGCCGAGATCACCCTGCCCACCGACCGCCCCCGGCCCGCCGTCGCCGGGTACGATGGCGCCCTCGTCCGCTTCCGGCTGGAGCCGGAGCTGCACGCGGGTCTGGTGTCGTTGGCGCGGGAGTCGTCGGCGACGTTGTTCATGGTGGTGCAGGCGGGTCTGGTGGCGTTGCTGTCGCGGCTGGGTGCGGGCAGTGATGTGGCGGTGGGTTCGCCGGTGGCGGGGCGTACGGACGAGGCGCTGGACGATCTGGTCGGGTTCTTCGTGAACACGCTGGTGCTGCGGACGGATGTGTCGGGTGATCCGTCGTTCCGTGAGCTGCTGGGGCGGGTGCGGGAGGGGGACCTGGCGGCGTACGCGCATCAGGACGTGCCGTTCGAGCGGCTGGTGGAGGAGCTGAACCCGCAGCGGTCCCTCTCCCGCAACCCCCTCGTCCAGGTCATGCTCGCCCTCCAGAACATGCCGCGCGCCGAAGCGGCCCTGCCCGGACTGCGCGTGCGGCCCGAACCCCTCGACATGGGCATCTCCAAGTTCGACCTCTCCTTCCACCTCCGGGAGAGCCGCGGCGCCGACGGCGCGGAGGGCGGCATCGACGGCGTCCTCGAATACAGCACCGACCTGTTCGACCACGACACCGTCCGAGCCCTCGCCGACCGGCTGACCGCACTGCTGCGGCAGCTGGTCGCCCGCCCCGAACAGCCCCTGAGCGCCGCCGAACTGCTCACGCCCGCCGAACGCGCCCGGCTGGCCCGGTGGAACGACACCGCCGCGCCTCCCGTCGCCGAGACCCTGCCCCGGCTCTTCGAGGACCGGGTACGCCGCGCCCCCGACGCGCCGGCCGTGCGCCACGCGGGCACCGACACCGGCTACGCCGACCTCAACGCCCGCGCCAACCGGCTCGCCCGGCACCTGGTCCGGGCGGGCGTCGGCACCGAGGACCTCATCGGGATCGCCCTGCCGCGCACCCCCGAGCTTCTCGTCGCCGTATGGGCCGTGCTCAAGGCCGGCGCCGCCTACGTCCCGCTGGACCCGGGGTACCCGGCGCAACGTCTGACCCTCATGCTCGACGACGCGGCCCCCGCGTACGTCCTGACCACCCTCGACGGCGCGACCGCCCTGCCGGACGCGGCCCGCTGCCTCGCCCTGGACGACCCCGGCGTCCGCGCCCGCGTGGCCGCCGAGGACCCCGGCGACCTGACCGACACCGACCGGCTGCGCCCGCTGCGCCCCGGCCACGCGGCCTACGCGATCTTCACCTCGGGCTCCACCGGCCGGCCCAAGGCCGTGGTCGTCCCGCACCGGAACGTGGCCGACCTCGCGGCCTGGGCGGCGGGGGAGTTGGGCGCCGGCGCCCTGGCCTCCGTCACCGCCTCCACCTCCCTGAACTTCGACGTCTCCGTCTTCGAGCTGTTCTGCCCCCTGCTGAACGGCGGGCGCGTCGACCTCGTGGACGACGTCCTGGCCCTCGCCGGGGACCCGAGCGAGACCACGAGCGGTGACACGGACGGCGGTACGGACGGCGGCGGGCTGCTCAGCACGGTCCCCTCCGCCCTGGCCGCCCTGCTCTCCGGACCCGGCCTGCGGACCCGACCGCACACCCTGCTCTACGCGGGCGAGGCCCTGCCCGCCGCCCTCGTCCGCGACACCCACCGGGCCCTGCCCGGCTGCCGGGTCCTCAACGTCTACGGCCCGACCGAGGCCACCGTGTACGCCACCCGGGCGGAACTGTCACCCGACGAGGACCGCCCGCCCGCCATCGGCGGCCCGCTGCGCAACGTCACCGCGCACGTCCTCGACGACCGGCTGCGCCCCCTTCCCCCGGGATCGGCGGGCGAACTGTACCTGGCGGGCGAACTCCACCTGGCCCGCGGCTATCTGCGCCGCCCCGCCCTGACGGCCGAGCGCTTCGTGGCCGACCCCTACGGGCCGCCCGGCAGCCGCATGTACCGCACCGGCGACCTCGTCCGCAGGCGGGCCGACGGCAGCATCGAGTACCTCGGCCGCCAGGACGACCAGGTCAAGATCCGCGGCTTCCGCGTCGAGCCCCGCGAGATCGAGACCGTCCTCACTGCCCTGCCCGACGTCCGGGAGGCCGTCGTCACCGCCGTGCCCGACCCGGCCGGCGAACGGCGCCTCGTCGCCTACGCGGTGCTCCGCGCCGACGCCGCCGTCACCCCCGACACCCTGCGCGCCCACGCCGCACAGGCCCTGCCGGGGCACCTCGTCCCGGCGGCGTTCGTGGTGCTGGAGCGGTTGCCGCTGACGGTGAACGGGAAGCTGGACCGGGCGGCGCTGCCGGTGCCGGAGCTGTCGGGCGGGGGGCGTGGCCGGGTGGCGCGTTCGCCGCGTGAGGAGATCCTGTGCGGTCTGTTCGCCGAGGTGCTGGGTGTGGCGTCGGTGGCGGCGGACGACGACTTCTTCGAGGCGGGCGGTCACTCGCTGCTGGCGACGCGGCTGGTGAGCCGGGTGCGTTCGGTGTTCGGGGTGGAGCTGGCGGTGCGGTCGCTGTTCGACGCTCCGACGCCGGCGGGGCTGGTGCGTCACCTGGACGCCGCGGGCGCCGCCCGCACCCCCCTGCGCCCCGCCGACCGGACCGGCGCGCTGCCGCTCTCCTTCGCCCAGCACCGGCTGTGGTTCCTCGACCAGATGGAGGGCCCGAGCCCCACCTACAACATCCCGCTCGCCCTGCGCCTCGCGGGACCCGTCGACGCCGGAGCCCTGCGGGCCGCCCTGCGGGACGTCGTCGTCCGCCACGAGGTGCTGCGCACCGTCTTCCCCGAGAGCGACGGCGTCGCGGTCCAGCGGGTCCTCGCCCCGGAGACGGTGTCGCCCGAGCTGACCGTGCGGACCGTCACGGAGGCCGGCCTCGACGCCGCCCTCGCCGACGCCGCCCGGCACGCCTTCGACCTGTCCGGCGAACTGCCCCTGCGGGCCGACCTCTTCGTCCTCGGAGAGCAACGGCACGTCCTGCTGCTGACGTTGCATCACATCGCGGGGGACGGGTGGTCGCTGGGTCCGCTGGGGCGGGATCTGGCGGTGGCGTACGAGGCGCGGTGCCGTGGGGAGGCGCCGGGGTGGGCGGCGTTGCCGGTGCAGTACGCGGACTACGCGGTGTGGCAGCGTGAGCTGCTGGGCGAGGAGTCGGACGGCGGCAGCGAGATGGCGCGTCAGCTGGGGTTCTGGCGGGAGCGGCTGGCCGGGTTGCCGGATCAGCTGGAGATCCCGACGGACCGGCCTCGTCCGGCGGTGTTCACGCACCGGGGCGGGAGTGTGGCGTTCCGGCTGGAGCCGGAGCTGCACGCGGGTCTGGTGTCGTTGGCGCGGGAGTCGTCGGCGACGTTGTTCATGGTGGTGCAGGCGGGTCTGGTGGCGTTGCTGTCGCGGCTGGGTGCGGGCAGTGATGTGGCGGTGGGTTCGCCGGTGGCGGGGCGTACGGACGAGGCGCTGGACGATCTGGTCGGGTTCTTCGTGAACACGCTGGTGCTGCGGACGGATGTGTCGGGTGATCCGTCGTTCCGTGAGCTGCTGGGGCGGGTGCGGGAGGGGGACCTGGCGGCGTACGCGCATCAGGACGTGCCGTTCGAGCGGCTGGTGGAGGAGCTGAACCCGCAGCGGTCCCTCTCCCGCAACCCCCTCGTCCAGGTCGTCCTGGCGCTCCAGAACACCCCGGACGCCGACTTCCGGCTCTCCGAGGCCCGCGCCGAGTACATCCCGCTGACCGCGGGCGCCTCCCGCTTCGACCTCTCCCTGTTCTGCTTCGAACGCGGGGACGGCACCGGCGGCCTGGACATGCTGGCGGAGTTCAGCACCGACCTGTTCGACCGCGAGAGCGTCGTCGTGCTCCTCGAACGCCTGGCCAGGCTGCTGCGCTCCGCGGTCACCGACCCGGGCGTGCCCGTCTCGGCCCTCGACCTGCTCGCCGAGGAGGAACACCACCGGCTCGTCACCGGCTGGAACGCCACCGCGCTCCCGCGCGGCACCACCCCGGACAGCCTCCAGGCGGCCTTCCGCGCCCAGGCCGCGGCCACCCCCGACGCCGTCGCCGTCCGCGCGGACGGGCAGAGCCTGACGTACCGCGAACTCGACGAACGGGCCAACCGGCTGGCGCACCGGATCATCGCACTCGGCGCCCGGCCGCAGACCGCCGTCGCCGTGCTCCAGGAACGCTCCGCCGACCTGGTGGTGTCCCTGCTCGCCGTCGTCAAGGCGGGCTGCGTCTACGTGCCCCTGCACACCGGCTACCCCGTGTCCTGGATGCGGATGGCGCTGGCCCGCACCGGGGCCCGGCTCCTGCTCACCGACCGCGCCATGCGCGAACGGGACCTGCGGCACGACGGCCCGGTCGTGGTCGTCGACGAGGACGACCTCACCGGCCTGCCGACCGGTGACCCGCTCGTCGCGGGCGGGCCCGACGACCTGGCGTACACCATGTTCACCTCGGGCTCCACCGGCGAGCCGAAGGGCGTCGAGATCACCCACCGGGACGTCCTGGACCTCGCGCACGACCCGGTGTGGCACGGCCCGCGCGAGGACACCGCCCGCGCCTGCGCCAACCCGCGGTGCCCGGCCGAACGGGTCCTCATGCACTCCCCGTACGCCTTCGACCCGGCCACCTTCGAACTGTGGGCGCCCCTGCTCAACGGCCACCGCGTGGTCGTCGCCCCGGCCGGCGAACTCGACCTCGCCACCCTCGAAGGCGTCATGACCGACGAGCGGGTGACCGGAGTGCTCTACACCGCCGGCCTGTTCCGGCTGATCGCCGAGGAACGGCCGGAGAGCTTCGCCGGGGTGCGCGAGGTGTGGACCGGCGGGGACGTGGTGTCGCCGGCCGCCGTCCAGCGGGTCCTGGACACCTGCCCCGGCACCGCGGTCACCGCCATCTACGGCCCGACCGAGATCACCCTGTGCGCCACCCGGTACCCCATGCGCCACCCGCACCGCGTCGAGACCACCGTCCCGCTGGGCCGGCCGATGGCGAACACGCGGGTGTATGTGCTGGACGGTGCGTTGCGGCCGGTGCCGGTGGGGGTGCGGGGGGATCTGTATGTGGCGGGTGCGGGTCTGGCTCGTGGGTACGGGGGTCGTCCGGGTCTGACGGCGGAGCGGTTCGTGGCGGACCCGTTCGGTGGTGCGGGGGAGCGGATGTACCGCACGGGTGATGTGGCGGTGTGGCGGGCGGACGGGGTGCTGGAGTTCGCGGGGCGGGTGGACGGGCAGGTGAAGATCCGTGGTTTCCGGGTGGAGACCGGCGAGATCGAAGCCGCCCTCGTCCGCCATCCCGAACTCGCCCAGGCCACCGTCACCGTCCGGGAGGACCGCCCCGGCGACCGCGCACTGGTCGCCTACCTCGTCCCCGCCGACGGGACCGGACCCACCGCCCGCGACCTGCCCACCGAGGCCGAGGGCGTCCAGGAGTGGAAGGGCATCTACGACGACCTCTACCGGGACCGGGAGGGCGAGCCGTACGCCGGCTGGAACAGCAGCTACGACGGTGCTCCCCTTCCGGTGGCGGAGATGGACGAGTGGCGGGCGGGCGCGGTGGAGCGCGTGCGCGCGCTCGGTCCGGGCCGGGTGCTGGAGATCGGGGTGGGCAACGGGCTGCTGCTGCGGGAGCTGGCCGGGGACGCGGAGTGCTACTGGGGCACGGACCTGTCGGGTGCGGCGATCGAGGGGCTGCGGCGCGCGGTCGCCGGTGAGCCGTGGGCGGACCGGGTGGAGCTGCGGGCGGCGTCGGCGCTGGAGACGGAGTCGCTGCCGGAGGGCTTCTTCGACACGGTGGTGCTGAACTCGGTGGTGCAGTACTTCCCCGGTGCCCGGTACGCGGTGGAGGTGCTGCGCAAGGCGGTGCGGCTGCTCGCGCCCGGCGGCCGGATCTTCGTCGGCGACGTACGCGACCTGCGCCACCACCGCACCTTCGCGGCGGCCGTCGCCCTGCACGACGCCGACGCCACCGCCGACCTCGCGGCACTGCGCACGGCCGTCGAACGCGAGGTCATGCTGGAGAACGAACTCCTGCTGTCCCCCGACTTCTTCGCCGGACTCCCCGCCGAGATCCCCGCCGTCGAGGCGGCCGACATCGGCCTCAAACGCTCCGCGCACCACAACGAACTGAGCTGCTACCGCTACGACGTCGTGCTGCGCACCGCCCCGGCCGCCGACGCCGACGCGCCGCAGCCGCCCGTCCTGCGCTGGGGCCGGGACATCACCGGCCTCGACCGGCTCGCCGACGCCCTCGGCGACGGCACCGGCCTGCGCATCGTCCGGGTGCCCGACGCCCGGACCGCCGCGCACCGGGCCGCCGTCACCGCCCTCGACAACGGCAGCGACCCCGAGGTGGTCCTCGCCCGGCTGCGCGGCCCGGCCCCCGCCGGACTGCCCGGCCCCGAGGACTTCCACCGGGCCGCGGCACGCCTCGGACACCGCGCCGCCCTGATACCGGCACCGGGCGAACCGGGCGCGTACGACGTCCTGCTGCTGCCGGGCACGGCGGACCACGCCCCGCTGGGCCGGTACCGGGCCCCGGCGGAGGCCGCGGCGCTGCCGCTGTGGGCGCACGCCGGCGACCCGCGCCGGGCCGACGACCACGCCGCGCTCGTCGCCCGGGTCCGCGCCGACCTCGCCGAGCGCCTCCCCGAGTACATGGTCCCCGGCTTCTTCGCGGTCCTCGACCGGCTGCCGCTGACCCCCAACGGCAAGGTCGACCACCGGGCGCTGCCCGCGGTGGGCCGGCGCACCACGGCTCCCGGACGCCCCCCGCGCTCCCCGCAGGAAGAAGTGCTGTGCGCCCTGTTCGCCGAGGTGCTCGGCGTGCCGTCGGTCGGCGTCGACGACGACTTCTTCGCCCTGGGCGGGCACTCGCTGCTGGCCGCCCGGCTCATCAACCGGGTCCGTGCCACCCTCGGCACCGAACTGGCCGTACGCGCCCTGTTCGAGACGCCGACGGTGGCCGGACTCGCCGACCGGCTGGGCGTGTCCGACGGGTCCGACGCCTTCGACGTGATGCTGCCGCTGCGCCGCGGCGGCGACCGGGCACCGCTGTTCTGCCTGCACCCCGCCGGCGGCGTCAGCTGGGTGTACTCGGGTCTGCTGCGCTGGCTCGACCCCGGCAGGCCGGTCTACGGCATCCAGGCCCGCGGCCTGACCCGGCCGGGCACCACCCCGGCCACCATCGCCGAACTCGCCGCCGAGTACGCCGACGAGATCCGGGCCGTGCAGCCGGCCGGGCCCTACCACCTGCTCGGCTGGTCGCTCGGCGGGCTCCTCGCCCACGCGGTCGCCGCCACCCTGGAGGCGCGGGGCCAGAAGGTCGCCACCCTCGCGCTGATGGACGCCTACCCCGACATCGAACGGCCCGCCGGCGGACAGGACCCGGCGGAACTGACCCGGGGCATCCACCAGGTGCTGCTCACCGAGGCGGGCGTCGACCCGGCCCGCGCCCAGGGCCGGGACCTGGACCGCGCCGAGGTCGTCGCCCTGCTGAAGGAGGGCGGCACCGCCCTGGCCGGACTGATGGACGAGGACCGCGTCGAGGCGTTCACCGACGTCTTCGTGCACTGCAGCCGCATGATGTTCGATCCTCCCCTCGGAGCCGTCCGCAGCGACGTGCTGTTCTTCGCGGCCACCCGCGGCGCCGTCGACGGCGCCCCCGGCGCCGACCGCTGGCGCCGCTACACCACGGGCACGCTCACCGTGCACGAGGTGGCCTGCTCCCACGCCCAGATGGTCGAGCCGGAACACATCCGGACCATCGGCACCGTACTCGCCGCCCACCTCGACTCCGCCGGCTGACCGCCCGCTCACCCCGCCCGCCGACCGACCTCCCCCCGATCCCGAACCGTGCGCCCGGCCCGCCGGCGTGACCCCAGGAGAGAACCGTGACCAACCCGTTCGAAGATTCCGAAGGCCGCTTCCTCGTCCTCGTCAACGACGAGGGCCAGCACTCCCTGTGGCCGGTCTTCGCCGACGTGCCCGAGGGCTGGACCGTCGCCCACGGCGAGGACACCCGGCAGGCCGCCCTGGACTGGATCGAGAACCACTGGACCGACATGCGGCCCAAGAGCCTGGCCGCCCGCCTCGACGGCGCGGCGGCGGGGGCCGCGGCCGGCGAGGGAGCGGCGGCGTCGTGACGGCACCCCGCGCTGTGCCCCCGCCCTCCCCGCCGTCCCCGGACCACGACGCGCGCCGCCTCGGGGCCCGCCTCGACACGCTCCGCCGCCACCTGGACCGGCTGCCCCGCAAGGCCGTCCGCTCGCCGGCCGAACAGAGCACGGCACGCACGCTCCTCGCGGACGGCCGGGCCGCGCGCGAGGAGTTCCTGGCCCGCCACGCGCCCGCCGTCTACGCCCGGCTCACCGACGACCTGCGCAGCCCGCTGCGGGTGGCCGGGCTGCTCGCCGCCGCCGCCGCACACTACCCGGGCCTGGTCCCCGGCGAGGCGGAGCTGGCCGAGGAGAGCGGCCGGGCGCAGCGCGACAAGGAGGGCTGGGAGATCGACCAGGGCCTCTTCGTCGGCCGGGTCCTGGACGACCCGGTCAGCGGCCGTCACCTCCTGCACGCCATGGCCCGGCCCCGTGAGCGGGCCGAGCGGCTGCTCGACGAGTTCCGCCAGCAGGACACCGTCGACCTCGGCCCCGTGGCGGTGCACCACAAGAACGGCGTCGGCTACGTCGTCTTCCAGAACCACCGCTACCTCAACGCCGAGGACGACGCCTCCAACCAGGCGCTGGAGATCGCCGTGGACCTCGTCCTGCTGGACGACCGCGTCGACGTGGGCGTCCTGCGCGGCGGTGTCGCCACCCACCCCAAGTGGGCCGGGCGGCGCGTGTTCGGAGCCGGCATCAATCTCACCCACCTGCGCCAGGGCCGTATCTCCCTGGTCGACTTCTTCCTCGACCGGGAAATGGGCGCGGTGAACAAGATGTACCGCGGACACCCGGGCGACTTCACCGGGGAACCCGAGCCGCGCAGCCTGCGCGAGAAGCCGTGGATCGCCGCCGTGGACTCCTTCGCCATCGGCGGGGGCTGCCAGTTCCTGCTCGTGATGGACCACGTCGTCGCGGAGCACGGCTCCTACGTCAACCTGCCGGCCGGACGCGAGGGCATCATCCCCGGCTGTGGCGTGATGCGGCTGCCCCGCTTCGTCGGCGAGGCCATCGCCCGGCAGGCCGTCCTCTTCAGCCGGGACATCCCGGTCGACAGCCCCGAGGGGCGGATGGTCGTCGCCGACACCGTGCCGGCGGGGGAGATGGAGGCGGCGGTGGACCGGGCGGTGGAGGGGCTGCGCGCCACCGGCATGTCCAGCGTCCTGGCCAACCGCAGGGCCATGCGCATCGGCGGCGAACCGCTGGACACCTTCCGCACCTACATGGCCAACTACGCGCGCGAACAGGCTTACTGCGCCTACAGCCAGGCCGTCTTCGACAACCTGGACCGCAACTGGGGCCGCTGACCGGCGCCCCGGAGCGACCGAGCGCCCCCGGCCCCCCTTCCGAAGGGGGGCCGGGGGCGCTCGGCGTCCCGCCGTCCGGTGCGGTCAGGCGCCCGGCCGGCCGGCCACGCCCCAGCGGGCCGGCGGCAGCCCCTGGAGCACCACCCAGGTCTGCTCCCGGGCGTCCTCGCCCAGGACCCGGGCCACGGCGTCGGTGAGTTCCGCGATCAGCTCCGTCTCCGTGGCGGCGTCCTTGAGCCGGCTCTCGAACAGTTTGACCTCGATCAGTGGCATGGGCGGTGAGCGTCCTTCCGTGTGGTCGTCGTGCGGTGCGGCAGGGGTGCGGTTCAGGCGGCCACCACCGACGCGAGGGCGTCGTCCAGCGCCCACACGAGGTGGTCGACCTGTTCGTCGCTCAGGCCGGGGTGGCAGGGCAGGTTGACGTGCTCCTCGAACCAGAGGCGCTCGGCCACCGGGCACTCCCCGGCACGGTGGCCGCGGGCCCGCCACTCGGGCAGCAGATGCATGGGGAAGTACCGCAGGGCGATCTGCACACCGCGCTCGTCGAGCCCCCGCACCAGCTTCTCCCGCACCTCCGGCCCGGCGGAGACGAAGAACGTGTACAGGTGGTAGGCGTGTTCGACACCGGGGCCCGGACGCGGGACCCGGCACTGCGGGAAGCGGGCGAGGACCTCGTCGAGCCGGGCCGCGACGGCCCGCCGGCGGGCCACCAGGGCGTCCATGCGGTCCAGTTGCACCGTGCCGACCGCGCACGCCGCCTCCGACAGGGTGGCGTTGGTGCCGTGCCGCAGCACCGACGTGCACTCCTTGGCGTACGCCGACGAGGAGTACATCATCCAGGGCAGCAGCCCCGGCGCGCCGGCCGCCTCCGCGGACCGGTACTGCCCGTCGGCCTCGTTGGACCGCAGCCGGTCCACCCGTTCCGCCCAGTCGTCCCGGCCGACGGTGATCATGCCGCCCTCGCCGAGGGTGGTGATGTTCTTCGACGCGTGGAAACTGAAGCAGCCGATGTCGGCCAGCGAACCGGGGACCCGGTCCCGGTAGCGGCTGCCCAGCGCGTGCGCGCAGTCCTCGATCACCGTGATGCCCCGCGGCCGGGTCAGCGCCATGACCCGGTCCATGTCGGCGGGCCAGCCGCCGTAGTGCACCAGCACCACGGCCCGGGTGCGGTCGGTGATCAGCTCCTCCAGCCGGGCGGGGTCCACGTTGAGCGAGACCGGGTCGATGTCGCAGAACCGCACCGTGGCCGGTGAGGAGAGCAGGGGCTGCACGCTCGCCTGGAACGTCTGCGGGGTGGCGACGACCTCGTCGCCCTCCGCCAGATCGAGCAGGTGCACGGCCAGCTCCAGCGCCACCGTGCCGCTGGTCACCGACAGCGCGTGACGCGCACCCGTGTGCCGGGCGAACCGCCGCTCGAACTCCAGGCGCCGCTCGCCCGAGGACAGCGGTGCCGACGAGGTGACCAGTCCGGACAGGGCGGCGGCCTCGGCGTCACCCAGCACACTGCCCCGGTGGGCGGCGGGCACGGCGTAGCGCGACGCCGGCCGCGCCCGCGGCGGGCTCTGTGCCGCCGGCGGCGTGACCGAGGAAAGGGTCCGGGAGGCGGACGGGCGCTGTGACACCGCTCAGCCCTCCGACCCGCCGGTCCGGGCGCGCAACCGCTTCTTGTCCACCTTGCCCAGGCCCGTCAGGGGAAAGGAGTCCATCAGCACGAGGCGCTCGGGCAGTTTGAAGTCGGCGACGCCGCGCCCGGTGAGGAACGCCTTCAGTTCGGCCAGCGTCGGCGGCTCGCCCTCCGGGATGACACACACGCAGACCCGCTCGCCGAGCAGCGGGTCGGGCACCGGGACCACCGCGGCCTGCTGCACCCGCTCGTGGGCGCCGACATGGCGCTCCACCTCGGTGGCCGACACCTTGTCACCGCCGCGGATGATGACGTCCTTGACCCGCCCCTCGACCACGACGTCGCCCCGCTCGGTCAGCCGGACCAGGTCGCCGGTGCGGTAGAAGCCGTCCTCGTCGAAGGCCGTGGCGTTGTGCTCGTCGGCCCGGTAGTAGCCGCGCAGGGTGTACGGGCCGCGGGTGAGCAGCTCGCCCGCGGTGCCGGGCGGCACCTGACGCCCCTGCGGGTCCACCACGCGCAGCTCGTCCTCGGGCGAGATCGGGCTGCCCTGGACCGTGGTCGTCCGCTCGGTGTCGTAGTCCTCGCGGGTCAGGCACAGCAGTCCCTCCGCCATGCCGAACACCTGCTGCAGGGAGCAGCCGAAGGCCGGCTCGACGCGCCGCGCCACCTCGGGGTGGAGCTTGGCGCTGCCGATCTGCAGGGTCCGCAGCGAGGACAGGTCCCGGTCGATCCACTCCACGCCGTCCAGCCACAGATGGGCGATGGTGGGAACGACGGAGGTCAGGGTGACGCCCTCCCGCTCGATCAGCTCGAAGCACTCCTCGGGACCGGTGCCGGTGGCCAGCACGACGGTACCGCCGGCCGCCAGGACCCCGATCACACCCGGGCAGCCCCAGGTGAAGTTGAACGGCAGCGGCAGCACCGCCAGATACACGCAGTCCCGGTCCACCGCGCAGATCTCCGCGGCGGCCCGGACCTGGTACAGGTAGTCGTCGTGGGTGCGCGGGATCAGCTTCGGCAGCGCCGTGGTGCCGCCGGACAGCAGGAAGAAGGCCACGTCCCCCGCGCCGGGCCCGTCCTCCTCCAGGGCCGGCGCGACCTCGCCGTCCGGCGCGCCGAGCGCCTCGAACGAGGTGAACGGGCCGGGATCGCCGACCACGAACACCTCGCGCAGCGACGGGACCGCCGCCTTCACCTCGCCGGCCAGCGGCCGGTAGTCGAAGCCGTGGTACCGGTCGGCGACGACATAGGCGACCGCCTCCGCGTGGCCGCAGAGGTGGACGACCTCGCTGCGGCGGTGGGCGGGCAGCGCGTGCACCGGCAGCGCCCCGACGCGGTAGAGCGCGAAGCTGAGCGCCACGAACTCCACGAGGTTGGGCAGCTGGACCACGACCCGGTCGTCGCGGCCGATGCCGCGCGCCCGCAGGCCACGTGCCAGCCGGTCGACCCAGGCGTCCAGTTCACCGTAGGTCAGCCGGCGGTCCCCGCCCACCAGGGCCACCCGGTCCCGGTGGCGGCCGGCCCAGTCGCGCAGCTCACCGCCGAGCGTTCGCCCCTGCCACAGGCCGAGCTTCCGGTACCTCTCGGCCGTCTCCTGCGGCCAGTCGACGCATCCCTCAAGCACATCGGCTCCTTCGACGACGGATCAGGTGTGTTCCCGCACCGCGGCGGCACACCGACGGAATTCCGGATTCGGGCGGATGGGACGAAGACCGGTGCAGGAACGCCGGGAAAGGAATGCCGAATTCACGGGAATCGTCATCCTTTCCCCTTCTTCAATTGTTCTGCTACGGTGCCGGGCATGAACAAAACCATTCCGCAGACACCCGAGGAACTCCGAGAAGTACTGGCCGGACTCATCGGCGTGGAGCCGGCCGACATACGGGACGACAGCGTTCTGTTCGAGCTGGGTCTGGACTCGGTCACGGCGCTCATGCTCATCAACTCCTGGCGTCGCGCCGGACTGTCCTCACCGTCGCAGGAGTTCATCGACGCGCCGACGGTCGGGCACTGGTGGAACCTGATCGCCACGTCCTGAACCGCGCCGTCGGCCGGATATCCTCCCCGACGCTTCCGACACTATGGTCTGCGGAACTTCCTGGCAATTGTTCTGGCGCCCCGCTGACGAACCGCTGACGTACTGACGGCGGAATTCATCCGCAGTGGCGGGTCCGGTCGGTTCGTCATTGCGGCCGAGCATCCTGTCTCCTAGACCTGGAAACAGGTTGCATCATGCGCGTGAGCGCTCGATCGGAAGGCGGAGATGCGGCGATGGAATTCGGTGTGAACTTCTTTCCCGTGGTCGACCCGGCGGAGAGGAGCGCCACGGAGTGCTACGACCTCGTCCTCGAACTCGGGGAACTGGCCGACGAACTGGGCTACGAACACGTACAGACCGTGGAGCACTACTTCTCCCCCTACGGCGGCTACTGCCCCGACCCCGTCACCCTCCTCACCGCGCTGGCGGCCCGCACCCGCCGGGTCCGCATCGTCACGGGCGCCGTGATCCCGGCCTTCACCCACCCCGTCAAACTCGCGGGCAAACTGGCCATGCTCGACCACCTCTCCCACGGGCGTCTGGACGTCGGCTTCGGCCGCGGCTTCCTGCCCACCGAGTTCGCCGCCTTCCAGGTGCCGATGGAGGAGAGCCGGGCCCGCTTCGCCGAGGGCGTCGAGGCGTGCCGGCGGCTGTGGACCGAGGAGGACGTGGTCTTCGAGGGGCGGTTCCACCGCTTCGGGCCGGTCACGCTGCTGCCCCGCCCCTACCAGCGCCCCCACCCGCCCGTCTTCGTCGCCTCCGCCACCAGCGCCGACTCCTGCGCCGCCGCGGGCACCGCCGGCCACCACCTGCAGGTCGTGCCGTCGGTCACCAGCGCCGAACAGCTCCGGGGAATGCTCGCCGCCTACCGTGCGGCGTGGACGCGGGCGGGGCACGCCCCCGGCGGCCACCGCATCCAGATCAAGTACACCGTCTACCTGGCCGAGCGGCACGCCGAGGCGGTGGAGTGGGCGGAGCGCTGGGAGCGCGGCTACGTCGCCCACATGGCCCGCGCGGTGGCCCCGCTGGCGGGCGGCGCGGGCGCCGACTACCCCGGTTACGAGAAGTTCGCCGAGAAGGCGGCCGGCTACGACTTCGCCACCGCCCTGAAGGCGGACAAGGTGCTGGCCGGTGACCCCGACGCGGTACGCGAGCAGATCGCCCGGATACGCGACACCTTCGGCACCGACATCGACCTGAGCCTGCAGTTCAGCCCGGGCGCCCTCAGCCGCGACCGCGCCGCCACCGCCATGCGGCTGTTCGCGCGCGAGGTGATGCCGGCCTTCGGGCGGGCGGGGGACACCGCCGTCTCATGACCGCGGGCGTGCGGGCGCGCCGGCCAGGGCCGCCCGCACCTCCTGCTCGACCAGGGAGGGTATCTCCCCGCCGCGGGAGGCGAAGTAGAAGTGCCCGCCCTCGAAGACACGGCAGCCCCGGAAGCGTTCGCCGTACTCCGCCCACCCCGCCAGCTCCGCGGGCGACGCCCAGGGGTCCCGTGCCGCGCCGAACACCGTGAACGGCACCGGCACGTCCAGGTCGCGGTCCACGGCGGGCCGCCAGTTCTCCACCAGGCCGAAGTCCGCGCGGATCACCGGCTCCAGCAGCCCCCACAGCTCCGGGTCGTCCAGCACGTGCTGGGGCGTGCCGCCCATGCGGGCCAGCTCGGCACGCAACTGCCCCGACGACAGCCGGTGCAGGGCGGTGGGCCGCTCGGCCACCGCGCGCGGGCAGCCCCGCCCCGAGAGCCCCAGCCAGACCGGCACCGGCAGCCGGGCCGCCGCCAGCGCCAGGGTCAGCTCGTGCGCCACCAGGGCGCCCATGCTGTGCCCGAAGAACGCGAACGGCCGGTCGAGCCGGAGCAGCAGCTCGTCGAGGAACGTCCGCACCAGTGTCTCCGTGTCCTCCACCGGCGTCTCGTCCGCCAGCATGCCGCGCCCCGGGGCGTCCGTCAGGCAGATCTCCCAGTCCGGCGGGAAGTACCGGGCCCAGTCCCGGAAGGCGAGGTGGGACCCGCCGGCGTGGTGGAACAGGAACAGCCGGGCCCGCGGGCGCGGCACCGGCCTGGCCGGGAAGACCGCCCCGCTCCCTGTCTCCGGACGCGTCACCACTGCGCCATCGCCTCCCTCACCGGCCCTGACGGGCCCTCGACTCCGACGGTGGGACGTGCGTCCCGTCCGGCCAGTGTGCGCACCCGCCCCTGACGACCGGCTGACGACGGCCTGACCCGGCGGGCCGTCACCCGCCCCCCGGACGAACCGTCAGACACTCGTCAGCGGTCCGCCAGAGCCGGCGGCGACGATGGCCCGCGAGGCGCCCTCCCGCCCCGCACGGCGGGTCGGGCGCCCGGACCCGTTCCGGCGATCCAGGGGGCATTCCCGGTGCTCGAAGAGACAGCGCACACGACCGGTCGGACCCCGCTCGGGGCCGCGCAGCGCGGCATCTGGTACGCCCAGCGGCTCGACCCGGGCAATCCGCTGCACAGCGGCGCGGCCTGCCTCGACATCCGCGGCCCCCTCGACACCGGCATGCTCGCCGAGGCGGTCCGGCGGGCCGTCGCGGACACCGACGCGCTGCACCTGGTCTTCACCGAGGGCACCGGCCCGGACCACCCGGACGAGGGCCCGCGCCAGCACCTCGACCCGGCCGCCCGCCCCCGGGTGCGGCTGCCCGACGGCCCGGCCGACGAGGACACCGCGCTGCGCCGGATGCGCGCGGAACTCGCCGCCGCCGCCGAACCGCCGCACGGCGCGCTGTCCGCCCAGGAGATCTTCCGCCTGGGCCAGGACCGGCACCTGTGGTACTACCGGGCGCACCACCTGCTGCTGGACGGCACGGGCCTGTGGCTGTTCCAGCGGCGCGCGGACACCGTGCTGCGCGCCCTGCGGGACGGCGCCCCCGTGCCCGACGACCCGGCCGCGCCGCTGTCCCGGCTCTGGCAGGAGGAGGCCGCCTACCGGGAATCCGGGTACTACGCCGCCGACCGCGCCCACTGGCAGCGGGTCATGGGCGACCGGCCCGCCCCCGTGTCCCTGGCCGGGACACCCGCCGTCGCCTCGCACGCCTTCCTGCGCGCCACGGGCCGGGTCCCCGCCGGACCGGCCGACGCCCTGGAGGAACTCGCCGCCCGGCAGGGCAGCGGACGCCCCGCCGCGATCATCGCCGCCGTCGCCGCGCTGGTCCACCGCGTCACCGGCGCCACCGACGTCGTCCTCGGCCTCGCGGTCAACGCCCGGCTCACCCCGGCCGCCCGCCGCACCCCCGCCATGACCGCCAACGTCGTACCGCTCCGGCTCACCGTGCGCCCCGGCCTCACGGTCGCCGAACTCGTCGCGCGCAGCGCCCACGCCCTGCGCGACGCCCTGCGCCACCAGCGCTACCCGCAGGAGGAACTCCGCCGTGACCTGGGCGCCCTCGGAGCGCGCCGCCCCCTGTACGGGCCCACGGTCAACCTCCTGCGCGCCCCCGGACCGACCTTCGGCGGACTGCCCGCCCGGCTGCGCTTCCTGTCCAACGGCCCCGTCGACGACCTCAAGTTCACCTGCTACGACGCCGGCACCGGCGCCCTGCCCGTCGACCTCGACGGGAACCCGGAGCGCTACACGCGACAGGACCTCGACGGCCACCTCGAACGGTTCACCAGGCTGCTGGCCGAGTTCACCGAGGACCCCGGCCGCCCGCTGGCCCGGCTGGACGTCCGTACCCGGGCCGAACGCCGCACCCACCGGCCGGCACCGCCGGCCCCCGGGGCGGCCCCGCCCGCGGCGGCCCCCGGCCCGACCCTGCCCGCGCTGTTCGAACGGCAGGCGGCCGAGACACCCGAGCGCACCGCCGTCACCGCCGGCGACGCCCGTCTCACCTACCGGCAACTGGACCGGCGCGCCAACCGCCTCGCCCGCCTGCTGCGCGCCCACGGCGCCCGCCAGGGCCGCCTGGTGGCCCTCGCCCTGCCCCGCACGGCCGATCTCCCGGTCGCCGTCCTCGCGGTGCTGAAGACCGGCGCCGCCTACCTGCCGCTCGACCCCGGCTATCCCGCCGACCGGCTCGCCCTGATGGTCGAGGACGCCCGGCCCGCGGTCCTGCTCACCGACGCCGCCACCTGCGCCGCGGGCGGGCTGCCCGAGGGCCTGCCCCGCGTCGCGCTCGGCACACCCCCCGCCGACGCCGCCCTGCGGGCCCTGCCCGACGGCCCGCTGACCGCCACCGAACAGCCGGCGCCGCGCCCGGACGACACCGCCTACGTCATCTACACCTCGGGCTCGACGGGCCGCCCCAAAGGCGTGCCGGTCCCGCACCACAACGTCGTACGGCTGTTCCGGACCGCCCGGCCCGTCGTCGGCTTCGGCCCCGACGACGTATGGACCCTGCTGCACTCCTACGCCTTCGACTTCTCCGTCTGGGAGATCTGGGGCCCCCTGCTGCACGGCGGCCGTCTCGTCGTCGTGCCCCACGACACCGTGCGCACCCCCGCCCGGCTGCTGCGCCTGCTCGGCCGCGAGGGCGTCACCGTCCTCAGCCAGACCCCGAGCGCCTTCCAGCAGCTGGTCCTCGCCGACGCCGAGCACCACGACGACGGTCACCTCCCGGCCCTGCGCCGCGTCGTCCTCGGCGGCGAGGCGCTGGACCCGGGCATGCTGCGCGACTGGTACGCACGCCACCCCGACGACGCCCCGCTCGTGATCAACATGTACGGCATCACCGAGACGACGGTGCACGTCACGCACCGCCCCCTGGACCGCGGCACCGCCCGCACCGCCACCGGCAGCCCCATCGGCCGGCCGCTCGCCGACCTCGGCCTGTACCTGCTGGACTCCGCCCTGCGCCCCGCCGTACCCGGCACGACCGGCGAGCTGTACGTCGCCGGCGAGGGCCTCGCCCGCGGCTACCTCGGACGGCCCGCCCTGACGGCCGGCCGGTTCGTGGCCGACCCCTACGGGCCGCCCGGCACCCGCATGTACCGCACCGGCGACCTGGCCCGGTACAACGCCGACGGCGAACTGGAGCACCTGGGCCGCGCCGACGGCCAGGTGCAACTGCGGGGTTTCCGCATCGAGACGGCCGAGATCGACGCCGAGCTCACCCGGCTGCCCGAGGTGTCCGCCGCGGCCACCGTCCTGCGCGACGCCGGCGGCCGGCTGGTCAGCTACGTGGTGCCCGCCCCCGGGGCGGACCCGGAACCCGCGGCCCTGCGGGCCCGGCTCGCGGAGCGGCTGCCGCCCCAGTCGGTCCCGGGCGCGGTCGTGGTCCTGCCCGCGCTGCCGCTCACGCCCAACGGCAAACTGGACCGCGACGCGCTGCCCGAACCCGCCGTCCGGGCCGCCGGCCGCCGCCCGCAGGGGCCGGACGAGACACGGCTGTGCGGGCTGTTCGCGGAGATCCTCGGCCACGGTCCGGTCGGTGCCGACGACGACTTCTTCGACCTCGGCGGGCACTCCCTGCTGGCGACCCGCTTGGTGAGCCGCGTCCGGGCGGTCTTCGGCACCGAACTCGGCGTCGGCGCCGTCTTCGACGCGCCCACCCCGGCCCGGCTCGCCGCCCTGCTCACCCCCTCCGTCGGCACCCCGCGCACCACCGGGCCGGACGCCGCCGACGCCGGCCCCGACGCCGGCCCGCGCCCGGCGGCCGACGCCGGCGGGCCGGACCCCGACGGCACACCGGGACACCTCCCGCTCTCCGCCGCGCAGCGGCGCATGTGGGCGATGCACCGGCTGCACGGCCCCACCGCCACCTACAACCTGCCGTGCGCCGTCGACCTGAGCGGGCCGCTGGACGGCACGGCGCTGCGCGCGGCCCTGCTCGATGTCGTACGGCGCCACGACATCCTGCGCACCCGCTACCCCGACACCGGCGGCGAGCCCGTCCAGGAAGTCCTGGCACCGGAGGCGACCGGACCGGTGGACCTGCTCGTCCGCACCACCACCGACGCGGCCCTGGCCACCGCGCTGACCGAGGCCGCCCGTCAGCCGTTCGACCTCACCGCCCGGCCGCCGCTGCGCGCCCACCTGTTCGGCCTCCCCCACGCCCCGGACGGCCGGCCCCGGCACACCCTGCTCCTCGTCCTGCACCACATCGCCGGCGACGGCTGGTCCCTCGGGCCCCTGCTGCGCGACCTCGCGCACGCCTACACCGCACGGGCCGCCGGACGCGCCCCCGAGTGGCGGCGGCCCGCACCCCGCCACACCGACCACGTCCACCGCGAGTGGCACGGCGCGCCCGCCGCCGGGTCCCTGGAGTTCTGGCGCCGCGCCCTCGACGGCGCACCTGAGCAGACCCCGCTGCCCACCGACCGCCCGCGCCCCGCCGTCGCCGGCACCGACGGCGGCAGTGTCCCGCTGGAGATCGACCCCGCCCTGCACGCGCGGCTGCGCACCCTCGCCCGGCGCCACCACGCCACCGTCTTCATGGTGCTGCACGCCGCCCTCGCCGGGCTGCTCACCGCCTCCGGCGCCGGCACCGACATCGTCGTCGGCACCCCGACCTCGGGCCGCGGCGGGCCCGAACTCGACGACGCCGTCGGCTTCTTCGTCAACCCGGTACCGCTGCGCGTGGACACCGGCGGCCGTCCGCCGTTCCGGGAACTCCTCGACCGGGTCCGCCGCGCCGACCTCGCCGCCTACGACCATCAGGACGTCGCCTTCGACCGGATCGTGGACGCCGTAGCCCCGCAGCGCTCCCTCGCCCGCCACCCGCTGTTCCAGGTGGTGCTGTCCTTCCAGGACTTCGAGCCCCGGCTCGACCTGCCCGGCCTGGAGACCGCTCCGCGCCCCGTCCACCTCGCGGCGGCCAAGTTCGACCTCACCCTCAACCTCGTGGAACGGCACGCCGCCGACGGCACGGCCGCCGGCATCACCGGGGACGTCGAATACGCCACCGCCCTGTTCGACGAGGCCACCGCCCGCGCCCTGGGCGCCCGGCTGCTCACCGTCCTGCGGGCCGTCTGCGACGACCCCGCCCGCTCCGTCGCCGGCCTCGACCTGCTTTCGGCGGAGGAGAAGCGGGCCGCGCTGACCGCCTGGAACCCGGCCGGCGAACCCCCGGCCCACCCCCACCTGCCGGCACTGTTCGCCGCCCGCGCCGCCGCCCGCCCGCACGCCCCCGCCCTGGAGGCGGACGGCACGGTCCTCGACTACGCGGAACTGGAGGCCCGTACCAACCGGATCGCCCGGCTGCTGCTCCGGCACGGCGTGCGCGGCGGCACGGTGCTGCCGATCGCCCTGCCCCGCTCGGCCGCCATGGCCACCGTCTGGCTCGCCGTCCTCAAGACGGGTGCCGCCGCGCTGCCCGTCGACCCGTCCTACCCCGCCGAACGCCTCCGCCACCTCCTCGACGCGGCCGGCCCCGGGACACCCGTGGTCACCTCCGCCGAGCACGCGCCCGCCCTGCCGCCCCGCCCGCGGGACGCCATCGTCCTCGACGCGCCGCACGTGCGCGACGCGCTGGGCGCCCTGCCGGACACGCCCGTCACCGACACCGAACGGGGCCGGCCCCTCCACCCCGGCGACCCCGCCTACGTCATCCACACCTCCGGTTCCACCGGCCGCCCCAAGGGCGTCGTCGTCCCGCACGCCGGTGTCCCCGCGCTCGCCGCCGCGCAGGCCGAGCGCTTCGCCGTCACGGAGGACAGCCGGGTGCTCCAGTTCGCCTCACCCAGCTTCGACGCGTCGGTGATGGAGTACCTGATGGCCTTCGGCACCGGCGCCACCCTCGTCGTACCGCCGCCCGGCCCGCTCGTCGGCGAGGACCTCGCGCGGCTGCTCGCCGACGCGCGCGTCACCCACGCCCTGATCCCGCCGACCGCGCTCACCGGGGTCCCGCCCGAGTCACTGCCCGCCCTGCGCACCCTGGTCGTGGGCGGCGAGGCATGCCCGCCCGCCCTCGTCGCGCAGTGGGCACCGGGCCGGCGCATGGTCAACGCCTACGGCCCCACCGAGACCACCGCCTGCGCCACCACCAGCGCCCCCCTGGCCCCCGGCGGCCCCGTACCCATCGGCACCCCGGTCGCGGGGCTGCGCGTGCACGTCCTCGACGACGCGCTGCGCCTCGCCCCGGTGGGCGTGCCCGGCGAGCTGTACATCGCGGGCCCCGGAGTCGCCCACGGCTACCTGGGCCGGCCCGGCGCGACCGCCGAACGGTTCGTGCCCGACCCCTGGGGCCCGCCCGGCAGCCGGGCCTTCCGCACCGGCGACCGGGCCCGCCGCCGCGCCGACGGCACCCTGGAGTACCTCGGCCGGGCGGACGACCAGGTGAAGATCCGGGGGTTCCGCATCGAACCCGGCGAGATCGCCACGGCGCTCACCACCCACCCCGCCGTACGGCGCTGCGCCGTCGTCGTGCGCGAGGACCGGCCCGGCGACCGCCGGCTCGTCGCCTACGTCGTCCCCGCCGCGGCCGACGCGGGCCATCCGGAGCTGCGGCGCCACCTGGCGGCCCTGCTCCCCGCCCACATGGTGCCGGCGGCCTTCGTCACCCTGGACCGGCTGCCCGTCACCCCCCAGGGCAAGCTGGACCGCGCCGCGCTCCCCGCCCCCGACCCGGCCCCGGCCGTGTCCGCCAGGACCGCCCGGCCGGGTGCCGAACGGACCGTGTGCGAGGCGCTCGCGGAGATCCTCGGCCTCCAGGCCGCCGGCCCCGACGACGACTTCTTCGAACTGGGCGGCGACAGCATCATCGCCATCCGGCTCGTCAGCCGGCTGCGCGCCCACGGGCTCTCCCTCACCACGCGCGACGTGTTCGAACGGCGCACCGCCGCGGCCCTCGCGGAGCGCGCCGCCGTCCCCGCGCCCGCGCCGCGGCCCGTGCGCCGCGCGGCACACGGCGACAGCTTCCCGGCGCCACCCCTCGCGCACTGGCTCGACGGCCTGGGCGCCCCCGCCGACCGGTTCAGCCAGACCATGACCGTCACCACCCCGCCGATCCGCGACGCGGCCCTGCTGCACCGGGCGCTGCGGCACGTCCTCGACGCCCACCCGGCCCTGCGCACCACCCTGCTCAGCGGCGCGGCCGACGACCCGGCCACGGCACGTCTGCTGCTGCGCACCGCGCCCCCCGGAACGCCGGACACCACCGCGCTGCTGCGGCGGGTGCCGGTGACCGGCGCCGTACCCGACGACGTGCACGCCGCCGCCGTCGACCGGGCCAGGGGCGAACTCGCCCCCCGGCAGGGCCGGATGGTGCGCGCGGTCTGGTTCGACGCCGGGGACCGGGACGGACGGCTGGCCCTGGTCGTCCACCACCTCGCCGTCGACGCCGTCTCCTGGGGCACCCTCCTGCCCGACCTGCGCGCGGCCTACGAGGCGGCGGCCACCGGCAGCGCCCCGCCCCCGCACCCGGCCGCCCACCCCTACGCGGCCTGGGCGTCCGGCCTCGCCGAGGCGGCGGCCGACCAGCGCACGGTCCGCGAACTCCCGTACTGGTCCACGGTGCTGTCGGGCCCGCACGTCCGTCCCGGCACGGGCGATCCGGACCCGGCGCGCGACACGTACGGCTCCCTGCGCCACCTCACCACCGAACTGCCCGAGCCGGTCACCCGGGCGCTGCTCACGGAGGTGCCCGCCGCCTTCCACTGCCGCGTCCTCGAACCGCTGCTGACCGCCTTCGGCATCGCCCTGGCCCACGGCACGCCCGGACGGGACGGGAAGGCCGCCGCCGACGTCCTGCTGGACCTGGAACGGCACGGACGGGACGACCCGGCGGCGGTACCCGGCCTGGAGACGGGGGTCGGCTGGTTCACCACCGTCCACCCGCTGCGCCTGCCGCTGGCCGGGACCGACACGGAGGAGGCCCTCGCCGGCGGCCCGGCGCTCGGCCACGCCGTCAAACAGGTCAAGGAGACGCTGCGGGCGGTCCCCGGCCACGGCACCGGCTACGGTCTGCTGCGCCACCTCAACGACCGCACCGCGCCCGTCCTCGGGGACCTCGGCCACCCGCCGGCCGCCTTCAACTACCTGGGCCGGCTGCGGACCGAGGGCGCCCGGTGGAGCGCCGTCCCGGACGAACGGGACCTGGCGGGGGCGGGCGCCGACCCCGCCATGCCGGCCGGGCACGTCCTGGAGGTCGACGCGGTGACCCTGGACGGGCCCGAAGGACCCCGCCTGCGGGCCGTGTTCCGCTGGCCGCGCGCGCTCCTCGCCCCCGGCACCGCCGCCGGGATCAGCACGGCGTGGACCCGCGCCCTCACCGCCCTCGTCGACCATGTGCGGCGGCCGGACGCCGGCGGCTGGACGCCGTCCGACCTCCCGCTGGTCGACCTCGACCAGAGCGACATCGAAGCCCTGGAGGCCGCCTGGCGCGACCGCTGACGGCCACCCGGCGGGCCGGATCACGCGACCGTCAGAGAGACGTGAGCCCATCGTCATGGCCCCCGCATACAGTCCACAGCAGCACGCGGCGCCGCCGGACAGCGGCGTGGAATCCGGCAAGGGAATGGGAGACGCGCATGGCAACCCACGACATCGCGGCGCAGCACCTGGCGGACGGCATCGCGGCCAGCGGCCCGGCTCCGGACCTGGCGGCCGCCGCCGCCTTCCTGGAGATGGGCGACCGCCTCGGCGTGGTCGCCCACCTCGACCCGGACCGCACGCTGGAGACCGCCGAGGTCGCCGCCGCCCTCGACCTGCCCGAACCGGCGCTCGTGCGCTACCTCGACGCGGTGGAGTCCGCCGGCCTGGTGATCCGGGAGGGCGAGGGCCGCTACCGTGCCTGCCCGGACTTCGACACCATCCGCCACCAGGCCGGCTACATCTCCTGGACCATGAACGCCAACCGGCCGTTCATCGAGAACGCCCGCGACTTCTTCACCGACTGGGACAAGGCCGCCCGCACCCATGTCCGCGACTACCGCGAAGTGGCCGTCAGCTCCCAGTGGATGGGCTCGCACGCCTTCTACCCCACCGCCCTCGCCACCATCATCGACGCCGCGCCCCGCAAGGTCGTCGACCTCGGCGCCGGCACCTGCCGGCTGCTCATCGAGGTGCTCGGCGCGGTCCCCGGCTCCACCGGCGTCGGGCTCGACTTCGCGGCCGACGCCTGCCGCGCCGCCGAACAGGCCGTTGCCCAGGCCGGGATGACCGACCGGCTCACCGTGGTCGAGCGCACCATCCAGTCCGTCGCCACCGACCCCGGCGTCCTCGAAGGCGCCGACGTCATCCACGCCGGCTTCGTCTTCCACGACATGCTGCCCGAGGAGGAGGACGTCTGCGACCAGGTGCTCGCCAACTGCCGCGAGTCGCTGGCGCCCGGTGGCTTCCTCGCCATCACCGACGCGGTGCCGTACCTGCGCAACGACCGCGAACGCCGGTTCAGCGCCGCCGTGTCCTACTACCACGGCGAGTTCATGCGCCGCAGGCTGCAGAGCGAGGAGGAGTGGGTGGAGCGGCTGCGCGGCGCCGGTTTCTCCGACGTACGCGCCCTCACCCTGGCGTTCCCCACCGGCCGCCTCTTCCTCGCCCACCGCTGATGACCCGGCCGACCGCCGCGCGCCCGGCCGACGGACCCGCGCCCGCCCCCGGCCCCGCGGCGCCGGTCGTGGAACCGCGTCCGCACCCGGACCCCACGCCCGCCGCCCGGCGCCGTGCGCTGCTCGCCGAGCCGCCCTTCGGGGAGGTCTTCACCGACCACATGGTCACGGCCCGCTGGACCCCGGACGACGGCTGGGGCCGGGCGGTCCTGGAACCTTTCGCGCCGCTGCGGATGAGCCCGGCGGCGGTCGGCCTGCACTACGGGCAGAGCGTCTTCGAAGGGTTCAAGGCCTACCGCCGGGGCCCGGACCGGGCGGTGGTCTTCCGCCCCGCCGACCACGGACGCCGGCTCGCGGCCTCCGCCCGGCGGATGGCCGTCCCCGCGCTGCCCACCGACCTGTTCACGGCCGCCACCGAGGCGCTCGTCCGCGCGGACCTGGACTGGATACCCGAGGGCGACGACCGGAGCCTCTACCTGCGCCCGGTGGTCTTCGCCGACGAGCCGCACCTGGCCCTGCGGCCGGCCCGCTCCTACCTGTTCCTGCTCCTGGCGTTCCCCACCGGGAACTTCTTCACCGGCGGACAGCGCGCCGTGACCGTGGCGGTCAGCGAGGAGTACGTGCGGGCCGCACCGGGCGGCACCGGCGCGGCCAAGTGCGGCGGCAACTACGCCGGGAGCTACCTCGCCCAGGAGGAGGCGGCCCGGCGCGGCGCCGACCAGGTGGTGTGGCTGGACGCCGTGGAGCGCCGGTACGTCGAGGAACTCGGCGGCATGAACCTGTTCTTCGTGCACGGCGAGGGCGACCGGGCCGAACTCGTCACCCCGCCGCTCACCGGCACCATCCTGCCCGGCGTCACCCGGGACACCCTCATCACGCTCGCCCGCGACCGGGGCATGCGGGTCAGCGAGGCCCCGGTGTCGCTGGCGGACTGGCGGGAGGGCTGCGCCCGGGGCCGGATCACCGAGGTGTTCGCGTGCGGCACCGCGGCCCGCGTCACCTCCGTGGGCAAGGTCCTCACGGGCGACGGCGCGTGGACCGTGGGGGAGGGCGTGCCGGGGCCGGTCGCCGGGCGGCTGTCCGCGCTCCTCGCCGCCGTGCACCGGGGCGAGGAACCCGACCCGCACCACTGGTGCCATGTCGTGGACCGGTCCGCCCCGGGCGGGCGGGCCGGCCGGGAACGGGGTTGACGGGCGGCCCCGCCGAGTGGAAGGCTTGTCCCATGATCTACTGAGTCGCGGGCGCTGCCCCTCTCCTCGGCAGGCCCCGATCCCTGCCCCCGCCGTCAGCCGTGGGACGTGACGTTCCCGCGACGGCGCCCGGCAGTCGGGCCCTCTCCCACTCACCACCGCATACGCGGCGGTCCGTTCCGCGCGTCCGGGCACGAGCCCGCGCCGCGGGACACCGGCGCGCGCCCCGGGCGTGCCCGGCAAGGGGGAGCCGCAGGAGACGGGCGGTCAGGTTGCTGTGTGCGTTCGACACCCCGACCCCGCTCAGGAGATCACCCATGTCCCAGCAGTCGTCAGCGTCAGCCCCGCTGTCGCCGGCACCTCCCCAGCGCGACCCCCGCCGCTGGTGGATCCTCGCCGTCCTCTGTTCGTCCCTGTTCGTGATCGTGCTGGACAACACGATCCTGAACGTCGCCATCCCCTCCATCACCGAGCAGCTCGACGCGAGCACCGCCCAGATCCAGTGGACGATCAACGCCTACACACTGGTGCTGTCCGGTCTGCTCATCACCGCCGGCGGACTGTCCGACCGGCTCGGCCGCAAACGGGCGCTGCTGCTCGGCCTGCTGGTCTTCGGAGTGGGCTCCGCGATCGGCGCGTTCGCCGGCTCGCCCGAGGTGCTGATCGGTGCCCGCGCCCTCATGGGCGTCGGCGCGGCCTTCCTGATGCCCGGCACCCTGGCCGTGCTCGTGCGCACCTTCGACAACGAGGAACGCCCGAAGGCCATCGGCATCTGGGCGGCCGTCTCCTCCGTCGGCATGGCCCTCGGACCCGTGCTCGGCGGGTTCCTCCTCGACCACTTCTGGTGGGGCGTCACCTTCCTGATCAACGTGCCGGTCGCGGTGGTCGGCCTGATCGCCATGGGCGCGCTGCTGCGCGAGTCCAAGGACCCGGCCAACGCCCGGCCCGACCTGATCGGCGCCCTGCTGTGCACCGTGTCGGTGGTCGCGCTGGTGTGGGCGGTCATCTCCGTGCCCGGCCAGGGCTGGCTCGACCCCGAGACCCTCGGGGCCGGGCTGCTCGGACTGGCCGGCGCGACGGTCTTCGTCCGCTGGGAGCTGCGGGCGCCGGACCCGATGCTGGACATGACGATGTTCAAGAACCCCAAGTTCCGCGGCGCCGTCTTCGGTGGCATCCTCAGCGCCTTCGGCATGGCCGGTTCGCTGTTCCTGCTCACCCAGGATCTGCAGTTCCTGCGCGGGTACGCCCCGCTGGAGGCGGGTGCCCAGCTCACCCCGATGGCCGTGGGCGTCCTGATCAGCAGCATCCTGATCAGCCCCCGGGTGGTGAAGAAGCTGGGCATCGGCAAGGGCGTGGCGCTCGGCGTGACCTGCTCGGCGGCCGGTCTGCTCACGGTCGCGCTGGCGCCCGACGACGGGTACCTGGTCCTCGCGGCCGGGCTGCTGCTGCTCGGCGGCGGCGCGGGCATCTCCGGGCCGCTGGTCGCCAACGCGCTGATGAGTTCCATCCCGCCTGAGCGGGCCAGCACCGGGTCGGGCGTCAACAACACCCTCCAGGAACTGGGCAGCGGGCTCGGCGTCGGCGTCCTCGGCGCGGTCCTGGTCGCCGCCTTCTCGCAGAACCTGCCCGGCGGTCTCGGCGGAGCCGCCGCCGAGTCCTTCCCCGCCGCGGTGGCCGCCGCGGGTGACGACAGCGGGCTGCTCGCCCAGGTGCGGGACTCCTTCGCCGACTCCCTGACGGTCAGTCAGCTCATCGGTGCCGCGGCGGTCCTCCTCGGCGGCTGGCTCGCCGGCGCGCTGCTGCTGCGCGCCGACCGCGCCGACCGCGCGCGGGCCGCGGCGCGGGAGGCCGAAGCGGCCGTGTCCGGTTCCGGCCGGGCGGACGGCGCCGCGGACGACCGCCCGGTCTAGGCTCCGACGTCCGGATCACGCCGCGGACGCGGGGCCGGACGGGCGAGGCGAGAAGCGGTTGGGAGTGGCCTTCCGGACGGCGCGTCGCGGGAGGCCGCCGGCGCGCCACGCGCCCCGGGTCAGTCGTGCTGCAGTACGGCGGCCCGGCGCTGCGCCCCGACGGCCGCGGGCACCGGCGACGGGGGTTCCGCGGCCTTCAGGGCCTCTTCCAACTGGTCCGACAGATGGCGGACCGTCGACACCAGCGCCTGCTGCTGGGTCGTCAGCTTCTGTACCAGTGAACGCAACTGGCGCAGTTCACCACCGAGCGCCGCCGGGTCCGTCTGACCGCCCGCGCCGCCCGCGCCGCCCGGGGCGGGCACCGGCGTGCCGCCCGGCGCCCGTACGGGCCGCTGGGGCGGCACGGCGGGCTGCCGCCGCACCGGGGGAACCGGTGGCACGGCCGGAGCCGGTGACTGCGGAACGGACCGCAGGGCGACCCGCTGCGGCCCGCCGCCCTCGGTGGCGGTGGCCGCCTGCGGATCGAGCAGCTCGGGGGCGTGCGACAGGATCTGCTGCATACGCTTGCTGAGCGCCGGCACCGGATTGATGCCCAGGGCGTCCGCCAGGTGCCGGCGGGCCCGTTCGTACACCCCGAGA
Source organism: Streptomyces daghestanicus (assembly GCF_020521275.1). Taxonomy (NCBI): domain Bacteria; kingdom Bacillati; phylum Actinomycetota; class Actinomycetes; order Kitasatosporales; family Streptomycetaceae; genus Streptomyces; species Streptomyces daghestanicus. The sequence continues at coordinate 222,520 of NZ_BNDX01000018.1, forward strand.
GCCTGCGCCTGGTGGCCGGAACGGTAGAGCGCCACCATGAGCTGGTCGTAGAAACGTTCCCGCAGCGGGTGGCTGATGGTCAGCTCCTCCAGCTCCGCGATGACGTTCTGATGCATCCGGGCGCGCAGTGACACGTCGTACAGCAGCTCCAGCGCGCTGAACCGGGACTCCTCCAGCATCGTCGCGCCGGCCGCGCAGATGGGGCCGCGGCTGCCCTGGAGCGCGGTCCCGCGCCACAGCCGCAGCGCGCTCCGCAGGGTCTTCTCGGCGAGTACCGGGTCCTTGTCGGCACATCTGCGCGCCCGGTCCACGGTCTGCATGAACAGCTCGCTGTCGATCTGCTCGGGGTCGGCGCGCAGCCCGTAGCCGGAGTCGCGGGTGATCAGCCGCTGCTGCGGCTGGCCGCCCTCCTGGTCGACCCGGTCCATGAGCCGGCGCAGGCGGTAGACCTGCGCCTGGAGCGCGTTGGCCGACCTCGGGGTGAGTTCGCCCCAGACCTCCTCCCCGAGCTTCTCGGTGGAGACGATCGATCCGTATTTCACGATCAGCGCGCCGAGGAGGGTGCGCTGCTTGTGGCTGTTGAGCGGTACACGACGCTGATGGACGTTGTCGTACAACTCGGTGGGACCCAGGACTCTGAACTTCACAGCCTTCTCCAAGAGATACGAGAACGGTTTTCCAGCGGTCTTCGTGAGGTATCTCGAACAGGCCTTCCCGAGGGATATCGAACTGCCGTCCAGTGGCTTCCCCTCCGGCCGAGTAAACGGAGTCGCCCCTGCGATGTCAACGCCACCCGGAAGGCGGACGGTCGGCCCTCGCGGCGCCGGTCAGGAACGGCTAGAGGACGGCCTGAGGAATGAGGCAGAAGGGTTTACCGGCGCCGGAGGGCCGCCTGACGGAATGCGGTGCCGTACGCCCTTGAGTCACTGTCGAGTCCTTCTCCAGCGCGAGCTGTCATGCTCGAAGGTCACGCCTGTCCGACCCCGGCCCGGTGCCGGGCCGCACTTCCCCCGGAAGGAACCGCATGACCTCTCCCGAACGCCCCTTCGGCCTCGCCGACGCGCTCGACGCCTCCGACGAGTCCCAGGACACCGGGCTGCGCCACGTGCGGGGCCTGTCCGCGCAGCCGGGGGAGGGGGCCGCCGCCGCGGAGCAGCGGACGGCGGGGCCCGAGCGCGTCGTCCTCGTGGGTGCCTGGACGTCCGGCACGCTCGCCGAGGCCGAGAGCTCCATGGCCGAGCTGGCGGCCCTCGCGGAGGCGGCGGGCGGTCTGGTGCTCGACGGTGTCATCCAGCGCCGCGACAAGCCCGACCCGGCCACCTTCATCGGTTCCGGAAAGGCGCAGGAACTGCGGGAACTCGTCGAGGAGTGGGCGGCGGACACCGTGGTCTGCGACGGTGAGCTGAGCCCGGCCCAGCTGGTCCGCCTCGAGGAGGTCGTCAAGGCGAAGATCGTCGACCGGACCGCGCTGATCCTGGACATCTTCGCCCAGCGCGCCACCTCCAAGGAGGGCAAGGCGCAGGTCGAGCTGGCCCAGCTCCAGTACATGCTGCCCCGGTTGCGCGGCTGGGGGCAGTCGCTGTCCCGGCAGATGGGCGGCGGCGGAGGAGCGGGCGGGGGCATGGCCACCCGCGGCCCCGGTGAGACGAAGATCGAGACCGACCGGCGGCGGCTGCGGGAGAAGATCTCCAAACTCCGCCGCGAACTCGACGAGATGAAGACCGGGCGCGACGTCAAGCGCATGGAGCGCAGGCGCAACAAGGTGCCCTCGGTCGCGCTGGCCGGCTACACCAACGCGGGGAAGTCCTCGCTGCTCAACCGCCTGACCGGCGCGGACGTGTACGTCAGGAACGCGCTGTTCGCCACGCTCGATCCCACCGTGCGCCGCGGCCAGACCAGCGGCGGCCGTACCTACACCCTCGCCGACACCGTGGGTTTCGTCCGGCATCTGCCGCACCAGCTCGTGGACGCCTTCCGGTCCACCCTGGAGGAGGTCGCCGAGGCGGATCTCATCCTGCACGTCGTGGACGGTACGCATCCCGACCCGGAGGCGCAGATCGAAGCGGTCCGGGCGGTGATCGGGGAGATCGGCGGTGCGGGCGTCCAGGAGATCGTGGTCGTCAACAAGGCGGACGCGGCGCCCCCCGAGGTGCTGAGCCGCCTCCTGGAGGCCGAACCGGGCGCGGTCGCGGTCTCGGCGCGCACCGGGCAGGGCTGCGACGCCCTGCTGGCCCGCGTCGAGGAAGCCCTGCCGCAGCCGGACGTCGAGGTGGAGGTACTCATCCCCTACACCCAGGGCCACCTGGTGTCCCGCGTCCACGAAGAGGGCGAGATCCTCACGGAGGACCACGACGAGAACGGCACGCGCCTCAGGGCGAACGTGGACGCGCGGCTCGCGGCGGAACTGGCCGCCTATACGACCCTGTCCTGACCCCTGCCTGTCCGGGGCCGTCCGTCCTCCGACGGGCGGCCCCTTCGGGTGCGCTCGGGAAAAGCCGTCCCGGCGTCCGGTGAATTCCCGGTGCGCCTCTTTCCGTCCGTCCTTGAGCGGCTTTCGAGCGGCCGTGCACCACGCCGGTTGTGGCGGGGACCGGGCGCCTTCTACGGTGATAGCGCAGAACCCGGTTCGGGAGATCCGCCGCGGCGATGTGCGTACACCGCTGCCGGACCCCGTCCCTTTTCCCGCACCCGGCCGCCGGAACGCGGCCGCGCCGGCCCCTGTCGCCCTGTGTCGAACAAGGGAGCGCGAGCAGTCCAGAATCCGTTCCGGTATGCGCCGATGTGCCGCCGGGCCGCTCCACCGTTTCGGCCCGGACGGCCCGGACCCCTTTCTCCCCCGAGGAAAGGCCCCACCATGTCTGTGTCCGCGCCCCTGCTCGACGCGAAGGTGCGTTACGGCCGGGACGGATGGCTGCCGTTGCCCCACACGCTCAGCGATCCGGACGTCAGGAAACTCCGGCAGCGCATCGAGGGGATCAGCCGGGAGCAGCGCCCCGAAGTGGTCCTCGAAGAAGGGTCGTCGGCCGTACGGGCCTTGCACGGCTGCCACGACTTCGACGAGGTCTGCGCCCGGCTCGTCCGCCTGCCCGCCCTCGTCGGCCTCGCCGAACAGCTCCTCGGCGGCCCGGTGTACGTCTACCAGTTCAAGGTCAACATGAAGCAGGCGCACGAGGGCGCCGCCTGGCCGTGGCATCAGGACTTCGCGTTCTGGCACCACGAGGACGGGATGGGCGCCCCCGACGCGGTCAACATCGCCATCTTCCTCGACGACGTCACCGACGAGAACGGTCCGCTCGAAGTCATACCCGGCAGCCAGCACGCCGGGATCGTCGAGGACACCGCCCGGCCGGGCCGCGAGCGCAGCCACGACTGGCGCCACCACGTCTCGGCCAAGCTGGAGTACGTCGTACCGGACGAGATCGCCGGCCGGCTGGCGGGCACCTTCGGGGTGCGGCGCCTCACCGGACCCGCCGGCACGGCCGTGGCCTTCCACCCCAGCATCATCCACTCCTCCTCCAACAACACCTCCGCACAGCGCCGTTGCGTGCTGCTCATCACCTACAACCGCGTCACCAACACCCCGGCGCACCCGGTCAGGCCGCCGTTCCTGGTCAGCAGGGACAGCACTCCGGTGGTCCCGGTGGACGCCGACCGGCTCTGAAACCGCCGCCGCCCCGGGCACCATCGTGCCGGGCCGGGGCGGCGTGACGCGCCGCGCGGCGCGGTGCGGTGCGGTGTCAGCTCCGGACGGCGGCGAGGGACGCCGGTTCCAGCGTCATCCGCGCGCCCTGCCAGCGCCGGCGCAGCCGCCGGTCGTGGCTGACGACGACGAGGGTGCCGTCGTAGCCGAGCAGCGCGGCCTCCAGTTCCTCGACGAGCGCGGGGGAGAGGTGGTTGGTGGGTTCGTCCAGGAGCAGGACGTCCCACGGCCGGCTGAGCAGCCGGGCCAGGGCGAGCCGCTGGCGCTGCCCGGTGGACAGGCGGCCCACCGGTACCGAGAGCTGGTCGCGGTCGAACAGGCCCAGGGCGAGCAGCCGGTCGGCGTGCTCGGCGGGCTCTGTGGAACTGCCGCGGGCGAAGGCGGCGAGCACCGTGTCGCCCGGCCGGCCGGGGCGGGGCTCCTGGGGGAGGTGGCCGATCCGGCCGCGGCGTACGACCCGGCCCTCGCTCGGCGCCAGGTCCCCGGCCAGCACCTGGAGCAGGGTGCTCTTGCCGCCTCCGTTCGGCCCGGTGACCAGCAGCCGTTCCCCCGCCGGCATCTGGAGGCCGACCGGGGCGAGCCGGCCGGTGACCGCGACGTCCTCGGCCTGGAGCAGGACGCCCCGCAGCGGGCCGGACCGCAGCACGGGAGCGAAGCGCAGCGGCTCCGGCGGCGGCGGGACGGGGCTCGCCAGGAGGCGGCGCAGCCGTTCCTCGGCCTGCCGCACCCGGCTGGCGAGCGACTGCTGCACGCGCCCCGCCGCACGGTCGTAAGCCATCTTGTTGCCGTCCTTGATGGCGCGTCCCGGGGCCACCCGGCGGGCCGTGGTCGCGGCGGCCTCCCGGTAGCGGTCCACGTCGGCCTGCCACCGCTGGTGCGCCTGGGCCCACCGCTGCCGGGCCGCCGCCTTCTCGGCGAGGTAGCCGGCGTAGCCGTTGCCGTACCGGACGACGCGGTGCCGGTCGGCGTCCACCTCCACCAGGGTGGTGGCGACGCGCTCCAGGAAGTCCCGGTCGTGGGAGACCGCCACCGTGGTGCCGCGACGGCCGCGGAGGTGGTCCTCCAGCCAGCCGAGGGCCTGCTCGTCGAGGTGGTTGGTCGGCTCGTCCAGCAGCAGCACTTCGGGGGAGGCCGCCAGCAGGGCGGCCAGGCGCAGCCGGACCTGCTCACCACCGGAGAGGCCGCCCACCGTGCGGTCCCGGTCCAGCCGGCCCAGGCCCAGGCCGTGCAGGGCGCGCTCGACGCGGGCATCGGCCTCGTAACCGCCACGCAGCTCGAACACGGTCGCCAGTTCGCCGTACTCGCTCATCCCCGATTCGTCGCCGGCGGCCATGGCGGCCTCCAGGGCGCGCAGCCGCCGTTCGATCGCCCGGAGGTCGCCGAGGGCCCGGTCGACGATCTCCTGGACGGTGGCACCGGGGGGCAGGTGTCCGTCCTGCGCGAGGTATCCGACACCGCCCTCCGCGTGGACGACGACCTCGCCCTGGTCGGGCCGGTCGCGCCCGGCGAGCAGGCGCAGCAGTGTGGTCTTGCCCGAGCCGTTCTCGCCGACGATGCCGGTGCGCTCGCCCACGGCGAACGTACAGGTGACGGCGTCGAGGACGAGGCGGCCGTCAAAGGACTTGGTGACGTCCGAAACGGTGATCTGCGTAGACATACATGCACTCCGAAGCATTCGAGAACGAGGCGGCCGGCATCGGCTGCGGGACCGGGTGAACGCTTCGGAAGAGCATCGGCGACCTCACTAGTGCGACAACAGTTGCATTAACATGGTGACATGGTGTCGTCCCCGAGAGCAACCGGATCTTCGGTCGTACCCCGTCCGGGCGGCCGTACCGGCCGGATCCGCAGGCAGGTGCTCGACGCCGTCCGCGCGGAACTGGTCGAGCACGGCTACGACGCCCTGACCGTCGACACCGTCGCCGCCCGTGCGGGCGTGCACCGCACCACCGTCTACCGGCGCTGGCGGGACGTCGGCGGTCTGCTCGCGGACGTGTTCGACACCGCGGGCGACGACACGTGGCGGCCTCCGGACACCGGTTCCCTCCTCGGCGATCTGCTGGCCCTGAACGACGAGGTCCTGGCGGCGCTGACCGAGCGGCCGCCCGCCACCATGGCGCTGATCGCGGCGTCCTTCCGTTCCGAGGAGGCGGCCCGCGCCCTCGGCCGTTTCTGGGAGGACCGGTACGCCCGCTGCGAGCCGGTCGTACGGCGAGCCGTGGCGCGCGGCGAGGTGCCCGCCGGCACGCGCGCGCGGCCCCTGCTGATCAGTGCCACCGCGCCGCTCTACCACCGGCTGGTCCTGATGCGCGTGCCCGCCGAACCCGGCCTGGCCGCCCTCGCGGCCAGGAGCGCCGTCCTCGCCGCGTCCGCCGGCGCGTTCACCGCCCCGGAACCCGGCGACACCTGAGCACGCCCCGAAGGGGCGGGCACCGGCGCGGGACGAGGGGACCGTCACGTCGTCCCCGCTCGACCACCGGCACCCCGGCCGGGGAACGACGGATGGCAGAGTCCTTTTCCCTTCACCCGGGGTGTGCGGGTTTTCGCTCGTGCGTACGCGGACGGGCCGGCGTGGGCAGAACACATCCGTCAGAGTCCGGAGCCGCAGGCCGGGACGGTCGGGAACCGCGCGCCCCCGCTCCGCCAGAAGCGCGCGCACCTCTCCGATCGCCCGGTGACGGTGGAACGGTCGACACCGAACAGCAGCCCCGGCACCGAGCGCGGCGGGTCGTGCCGCGTCGCCGAGGGGGTGGTCGACGACATCAGCCAACGGGGTCAGGCACCTGTTCGCCGCCCGCGACCTGGGCAAGGAAGAACCCCACGGCCACACCAAGTCGAGGAAGCACCGGACCGAGTTCCTGGAATTCCGCTGTCACCCGCGCGGTCTCCAGCCGCCCGGGATCCGCATCGCGTTCGTGCTCGACGACTTCTCCCCGGACCTGACCACGAAGAGGGACAGCCGCGTCGGCGACTGGGCCGCGGCGAACAGCGTCGGACTCGCCTGCACGCCGACCGACAGCTCCTGGCTCAACCGCGTCGAGGCCCGGTTCACCGCCCTGCGCCACTTCACCCTGGGCGGCACCGACCACACCACTCACAAAGAACAGGGCAGCATGATCCGCCGCCACATCATCCGGCGGGACCAGCACACTGCCGACGAACGCCTCCGCGCGGTCGTGGCCGAGGCCGACGTCGCCCGAATCGGAGTGTTCCCGACGACTGTGTCACCGGCCGCATCGATCCCCGCGCCGTTCGCCGCTCGTCAGGGCAGGCGGGCGTGCTCGGCTCGGCTGGCAGCGATCCGCTCACGCGCGAGCGTACGGGCCCGCTCGGTGTCGCCGCCGGTGAGCCGGGCGAGGATCGTGGCGAGCGGCCTGATCCGGCCCCAGCCGCCCCAGTGGCCCTCGGGGATCTCGGTGGGGAACACCCAGATCCGGCTGGCGTCACGCGGCCAGGCGCCGTGCTCCGCGTCGAGGATCGCCTCGGTGACCTCGGCGATGACGCTCGCGCGCTTCCGCTCGTCGAGCTGGCCTTCGGGCACCGACGGGACGACCTTGTAGCGAGGCGCGTCCGCGGGTTCTCCGCCGACGTAGATGGCGGCCGGTCTGTGCAGCCAGAGCCAGGAGACGGAACGGCTCACCGGGTCGGCGGGGTCGAATCCCTCGTTGCGGACGAGGATCTCGGTGATGCGGTTCAGCAGCGTCGCCTCGGCGTCCGGCTGGAGCGCGCCGTCGGGAATGTACACGTCGAGCATGGGCATGGCCGATCTCCTTAGTGAGTTTAATTCTTCAACTCAGGGGGGAGCCTACGAGGGCTAAGTACAGCTTGTAAACCCAGGCGGGTACACTCGTCCCATGGAGATGCGGCGAATCGACCCGGTGAACTGCTCGGTGGCGCGCGCCCTCTCGGTGGTGGGGGAGCGCTGGTCGCTGCTGATCGTCCGTGAAGCGCTGGACGGTGCGCGCCGGTTCGGAGAGTTCCACTCCCGCCTCGGGATCGCCAGGAATCTGCTGGCGACTCGGCTCGAGACCTTGGTGACCGCGGGAGTGATGCGCCGCGTGCCCTATCAGGAGCCCGGGGACCGGCAGCGCTTCGCCTACGAGCTCACCGAGCAGGGCCGGGCGTTGCGGCCCACCCTCGTGGCGCTTCTTGAATGGGGCGACACGTACCTCGCCGACCCGCAGGGCCCGTCGGTCATCGTCCGGCACCGGCCCGTCGACGAGGGGAGCTCCTGCGACGAGCCGGTCAAGGTCGTCCTCGAGTGCGCTGCGGGGCACAGCCACCTTGCCCCGGAAGACGTCTGCCGCACGCCCGGGCCGGGTGCGCGCCTCGTGGAAAGCTCCTGAGATCCCGGGATCGACAGCAGTCCTCAGACCGTGTCCTACGTGGTGAGGCGGATGAGTCGCTTGTTGCAGCACAGAGCGGCGGCGAGACCGAGAAAAGCCGGGTGGTTGCGGGGATCGCGTTCGTAGCGGGGGCTGAGTCGGCGGTAGCCGGACAGCCACGTCATGGTGCGCTCGACGACCCAGCGGCGTCCTGATCGTTCGCCGGACTCGGTGCCTTTGCGGGCGACGCGGACGCCGATGCGCTTGCCGCGGAGCCATCTGCGCAGGTCGGCTCGGTCGTAGGCTGCGTCCGCGCGCAGGCGCTGGGGCTTGAAGTACCGGCCGCGGTGGGGGCCGTGTCCCGTTTGGTGACCCTCCACCATCGGCTTCAGCCCTTCGCTGTCGTGGGTGTTGCCGGCCGAGACGCCGGCGAGGAGAGGCTGACCGGCAGGAGCCCGTCACTCCCGGACCGCACCAGCCCCACCCCCACGAGCTGCGGTGGATGAAGCAATCCCCTTGCCGGCCGTACCGGCCCACCGCCGACCGTACCGGCCGCTCTCCGGCCGTCGTTCCCGAACGGTCCTCGGCCGACGGTCCCTCACTCGCACCTGAAACAATGACGATCAGTCACAGCGGGGCGGCGCGACCGGTTGCGCACCGTTCTTGCCGCGGCTGGGGAGGACGGTGCTCGGCGACGGTGTGGCTGAGGGCGGCGATGCCGTCGGAAGACGGGCTGAGGATACGGAGTGCTGCTGTTCATGCGGTTTCGAAAGAGCGCTGTCGTCGCGGTTGTGTGTGCCTTGGTCGCTGGTGTCTCGGGGGACCGTGCCGGCACCTCCGCGCCCGCAGGGGGACCTGTGGAGGACCTCCTGAACGGCAGGGACTGGGCTCACTTCGCCGGCGGGAAGCCTACGCGCACAGGGATACGGGTCACACCCCTCGACCGGCGCATCACACGCCAGGACGGTACCGGCGGACAGCCGAACCCACCGGTGAACCTGCGCGGTCCCCACATGGCGTTCCGAGGGGATGTCCGGATCGAAGCCGGCCTGCGGCGCACGGATGACACGGATGCCTACCTGCATCTGTACGGTGAAACGCCGGTCATCTACGACGAATGGCGCTACGAACGGCGCGGTGTGCGCATCGGCGTGGTCGGCGGGAGGCTCCGGATCGACCGCTGGGACGGGGACTCCGACAGCCCTGCGATGACCCGGACCTTCGGGAGCGGCCTGGGACTCGAAGTCCGCCTCGCTGTCGAAGTCCGCGCCAACAGGCTTGTGCTGGAGGCCGACGGCGAGGTCGTGGGAACCGTTCCCGCGCGGGACGTCTTCGGCAGTGGCCGCATCTGGTTCGGCGCGGACGCGGGAGCGCGCGGAAAGGGCTGGACCCTCAGCGGTCTCCACGCGCGGTCACTGGGACGGGGCCGGATGTCCGTCGTGGACGCGCCTGGCCTGCGAGTGCCCCGGTCCAGCGACGCGATGCGTGATCTGGCGGCGGTTCTCCCACGCCCGATTCGCATGGGAACCGCCGTGGCCGCGGGCCCCTTGCTGACTGACAGCGCCTACCGCAGGACGGCGGGTGAGGAGTTCTCCATGCTTACGCCGGAGAACGACTTCAAGCCGCAGTTCGTCCAGCCTCGACGCGGCGTGTTCGCGTTCGCGGAAGGCGATACCTTGGTGGACTTCGCCGAGGCCAACAGGATGAAGGTGCACGGCCACACCCTCGTCTGGTTCGAAGCACTGCCCGCATGGATGCGTGCCGAGATGGCGGACGAGCAACGCAGACGCGTCATGGTGGAGCACATACGCGCGGTAGCGGGTCACTTCCGGGGGAAGGTGGCGGAATGGGACGTGGTGAACGAGCCCATGTCCGACGAGGATGAGGACTACGTCAACGGCAACCGGGGCGTGCGGCCACAGTTGTGGTTCGACGCGATGGGCGAGCAGTACATCGACATCGCCTTCCACGCTGCCCGCGAGGCCGACCCGCACGCGGTGCTGTACCTCAACGAGTACGGGGTGGAGGAGGACGGTCCACGCTGGGATGCCCTCTACGCGCTGCTGATCCGGTTGAAGGAGCGGGGCGTTCCGATCGATGGCGTCGGTTTCCAGGACCACGAATACGCCGCCGGCGACCGTACCGACCCCGAGGTCTTCCGACGCAAGGTCAGGGCTTTGGCCGGGCTCGGTCTGAAGGCCCGGGTCTCGGAGGCGGACGTCCTCGTCGACGAGGACGAAGAGGACATCCAGGCCCGCCAGCTGGCGGGGAAACTCGCAGTCTGCGGCGAAGAACCCAACTGCACCTCGTTCTCGACCTGGGGTTTCACCGACAAGTACGGCTCCACGGCTGACCTGCGACACTATCCCCCGAGTCCAGGAAACGCTCTTCCCTGGGACGCGGCGTACGAGGTGAAACCCGCCTACTGGGCACTGCGTGACGTTCTGGACGACGCCCGCCGCTCAGGTACTGGACAGGTACGGCGAACACCGCGAACGACCAGTGGGACCGTTTCGTCCTGATTCCGCAGATCGCGGGGCTGGGGGTGGGGCTGGTGTGCTCCGGGAGTGACGGACTCCTGCCGGTCAGCATCATGGTCACTGCGGGGTGATCGCCGGTCACCCCTGGACCGGTGTTCGCGAGGACGAGGCGGGGCCCGCAGGAGGGTGGTCGCGTGACGGGCGTTCATACGGACCTCGGTCAGGATGTGCCAGGACGTGAGGTGGGCGGACCCGTGCTCGCCGGCGGCGCGTCCGCGGCTGATCAGCCGGTTCGCTTCCTTCTCGGCATCGGTGAGTCGGTGGTTCCGGGTGGCCTCGCGGCCGGTGATGATCACGGGGTCGTCGTCGCGCTGGTCGTCCAGGCCGGCGAAGCCGAGGTCGGCCAGGGCGCCGGGGCCGGCCTCGCGGAGATGCGCGGTGATCTCGTCGTGGCGGGCGGCGGTGATCTCGCTGGACCGGCTGGGCCGGGCGGAGGAGATACCGGCCGGCTCCGCGCGCAACAGCTCCGCGCGTTCCTCCGGCTCAGGCCGCTGCCGCACCGGCCGCCATCGACCGCGACGCCGCGCTGCCAGCCGTGCACGGCCAAGGCCCGGCACCAGGATGTGTGTGTGCGGTGCGGCCGGCTGCGCCGGGTCAACAACCGCACCGCGGACGGGGAACCCCTGTGTGCGACCTGCGGCACCCCACCTTCACCGTGCGACGGTTGCGGGAAGACCTACCGGATCTCCGCGCTCCTTCTGACGGGCGACGGTCGTGCCGGACCTGCTGGACCAAACACCCCGGCGCGAAGAAGCCCTGCGTACACAGTGGAGTTGTCGCCCGCCTCTTCCATCGGAGCATGTGCCCGAACTGCGCGCGCGACCGGAGTCCGCGCGAAGTCCTCGCCGGCCTCGACGGTCAGGTGCGGCCCGAACTCCAGGGCGTCGTCGACACGCTCCGCGCGCTCGATGCCCGCACCGTCCCGCGGTGGGTGCACAAGACGCCGGCCCGCCGTGTTGGCTTCCGGGCGCTGGCGACCGCGACGGGCCCGGTGACACACCAGAGCCTGGACGCCGTGGCCGACGGACACGTGGCCGACCATCTGCGCGCACTCCTCGTCCCGCACGGCGTCCTGGTGGTCCGAGACGAACATCTCGCCCGGATCGAGCAGTGGCTGCCGAAGGTGCTGGGCCGTCTTCCCGACGCGGCGGAGCGGCGGAGCGTGGAGCGGTGGGCACGCCGGCAGCCGCTGCGCCGCCTGCACCGACAGGCTGAGCACACCAGCTCTGGGCAAGCCTGCGGGATCCGGCAGGAGATCCGCGCCGTCGTCCGTCTATTGGAATGGTTGCCCGAACAGGGCGGCAACCTCGCCGCGTGCACGCAGGACCACGTCGACGCCTATCTCGCCACGGGTACGGCCGGGCGCCCGCAGCCCCGGGCCTTTTGCACTGGACCAGCCGCAACCAGCACACCCGAGCCCTGACGGGCCCCCTGCTGCACCAGCTCGCTCGCCGCCGACATCATCGCCGCCGACACACGCTGGCGACTGGTGCACCGGCTCGTGAAGGAACCCGACGTCGCGGTCCGCGACCGCACGGCCGGACTGCTCCTGCTGCTGTTCGCACAACCCCCGTCCCGGATCTGCGCAGTCAGCCGCGACGACGTCCTCGACGACGGCACCACGCCGCGGCTGCGCCTGGGCGCACACCCGGCAGAGATCCCGCCGCCGCTGGACGGGATGCTCCGCGAATTGGTGCGCTACCCGGGCGGCAAGGCCCCTCGCCTCGAACCCGGCCCGAGCCGCTGGCTGTTCCCCGGTTCCCGGGCCGGTCGCCCGATGGAACCGGTCAGCCTGTCGCGCGGACTCAAGGCGCTCGGCATCCGGCCCCGGCCCACCCGAAACGCCTCGCTCATGGACCTGGCCGTCGAGCTTCCCGCGTTCGTCTTCAGCCGTCTGCTCGCCTTCTGCGAGCAGACCGCCGCGAACTGGATGGCCGAGAGCGGCGGCGACGAGGCCCGCTAGACCGCCCACCGGGCCCGAGGGGCGGACCGCGTCTGATACACCCCCGGTTCTGCCACTAAGGGGCGGGGCACATGGTGTGGGCGGAAGTCCCTACAACAGGGCGCCGCCGGACACCTCAAGGCGCTGGGCGGTGACCCATCGCAGGTCCTCGGAGGCGAGCGCGGCAATAGCGTCGCCGATCTCCTGCGGTTCACCGACACGGCCGAGCGCGGTCTGCGCGCCCAAGCCCTCGCGCATCTGCGCGTCGTCCCGCATGGCGCCGCCGTTGAAGTCGGTGGCGGTCGGCCCTGGCGCGATGGTGTTTACGCGGATCTTGCGCGCCCCCAGCTCCACGGCCAGGGTCCGGCCAAGGACCTCGACCGCCGCCTTGGAGGCCGAGTACACCGAGGTGCCGGCACTGGTGTGGCGGCTGAGGGAGGAGGAGACGTTGATGATCCGCCCCCCGTCGGCCAGCACGGGCGCAAGCGCCTGGATGAGGAAGAACGTGCCACGCACATTGGTGTCCATCACCCTGTCGAAGTCGTCGACCGTGACCGCTTCCAACGGTCCGAACAGCCCGATCCCGGCATTGTTGACCAGCACATCCAGCCGGGTCGCGTCCCAGCGCTCCAGTTGCGCGGTCAGGTGGGAAACGAAGGCGGGAAAGGAGGCCACGTCGCTGATGTCCAGCCGCAGCGCGGCAGCCGTGGCGCCGGCGTTCTGAGCGGCTTTGACCGTCTCCTCGGCCTCCTGCGCGTCGCCGCGGTAGGTCACGATGACGCGCAGCCCGTGCCGGGCCAGAGCCTGGGCCGTAGCTCGGCCCAGCCCGCGATTGCCGCCGGTCACCAATGCGATCTTGCCTGACTCCATGAGTGCTTCTCCCTGCGGGAACTGAACGACGCAGGCGGGGGAGTGCTCCCGCCGACCGGATGCGAGTCGATCGACTCGCCTCTCTGACCACGTAAACATCTGCACAGTGGCGAGTCAAGTGACTCGCCTCGTCACGGGTCATACTGGTTCCATGACCGCAGGGCTCTCCGCGCACCACCAACGACTCGCTCAGCGCAAGCGCGAGGCGATCACCGCAGCGGCCACGAAGCTGTTCCTGGAACGGGGCTATGACGGGACCTCGCTGGCGAAGATCGCGCAGGAAGCGGTCGTCTCGAAGTCCACGCTGTTCAAGCAGTTCCCCACCAAGGCGGCCCTCTTCGAGGCCATCGTCACCGAGTACTGGAAGGGCGGTCCGGACCCGGCGGCGCCCGCGACGCAGCCCGGTGACCTGGGCGCCGGCTTGAGCGCGATCGGCCGCCAGTACGCCGACCTGATCGGCCGGCCCGCGATGGCGGCCCTCTTCCGCATCGTCATCGCCGAACTGCCGCGCTTCCCGGAACTGGGACGGGCTCAGTTCGAGCTGGGCAAGCTGCCCTACTTCATCTCCGTCCAGCGTTACCTGGAGGCCCAGCACGCCGCGGGCACTGCGGTGGTACCTGACGCGGAGAGCGCCACCAACCAGTTCCTCGGCATGATCGCCAACTACGTCCTGTGGCCGCGGATGCTGCTCGCCGACTGGAGCCCCGCACCTGCCGACGTCGACCACGCCGTCGACGAGGCGGTCACGACGATGCTCGCCCGCTACGGCCGCAGCACCGCCGACCCGCAGCACTCCTGAGGGCTCCGGCGCCGCCGCGGGCGCGGACGGCATGCCCCCCCGGAACACCGCTGGAGCACCCAGCGCACCGACCGCATCGAGCTGGAAACCGCGGTGACCCCGCTGGGCTGGGAGAGTCCGCTGCGGCTCGCGGAGGACTGGGCGACGGTCGATCGACCTCCTGTCCGGCGGCCGGTTCAACCCTGCGTGAGCACCGGCGCGCCGATGCACTGCGAGCGGGTCGAGGACGCCCCGGAGCGCTGTGCGACCCGGTACGGGGACGAGTACGACGCCGCGCTCTCCCGCGCCGCCGACCGGCCCCTGGCAGCCGTGCGGGCGTTCTTCGACGTCACCCTGGACCGCATCGCGGACCCCGGGCTGCCCGACGGATGCCTGGTGGCCCAGACCGTCATGGCGACCCGTCATGGCGACCCCGTGCTGAGCCCGGGAGTCGCCGCGCGCACGGGAGGCGATCGGCCTGCGGCACACCCGGCTGCACACCGCACGGGAGGCCGGCCGGCTGCGCGACGGGACGGCCGAGTCCTTCGCGACCCACCTCGCGGCCGTGAACCAGTCCCTCGCCGTCATGAGCAGAGCCGGCACGAGCGCGGACCAGCTGCGCGCCGTCGTCGACGTGGCCCTCGACGCCCTCGCGCGGGCCCTCGGCGCGAGCGACACGGACGCCTGATCCGCAGCAGCCCCCCGAGCAGGACCGAGGGCCGGTCTCGGATGACCGGCTGGGCATCGGCGGCGGCTCAGTCCTTGCTCAGTTCCCAGAACCGGAAGACCGTGGACAGGTCGAGGCAGTAGAACACGCCGTCCCGGACGTCCCTCCGTACGACCGCGTACTGCTTCGCCTGCCACAGCGGCAGCACGGGCACTTCCTCGGCGACGATCCGCTGCAGCTCGCCGAAGTCCGCCTCCGCGTTCAGACGGTTGCTGTCCTCGGCCGTCCGCGGGAGCAGCCTGTCGGTGATCTCCCTGTTCCGGTAGCCGTTCCCCAGCACGTTGCCGTCGCCGAAGAAGGGCGCCGTGAAGTTGTCGGGGTCGGGGTAGTCGGGCACCCAACCCTTCACGTACACGCCGTACTTGCCGTCCTCGATGTCCTTCTCATACTGCTCGTACTCCACCGATCTCATGTCGGCGTCGAACAGGCCGCTGGCATTGAGCTGGGCGGCGATCTCCGTCAGTTCCTCGTCGGTGGCCGGGCCATAGCGGGACGGGGTCGACCAGAGGGTCAGCCGGACCTTGTCCGTGATCCCGGCTTCGCGCAGTACGGCGGCCGCCTTCTCCTTGGACGGAACGGCGCCGTAGCGGTCGAAGAAGGCGGTGGTGTGCCCGATGATGCCGGCCGGAACCATGGAGTACAGCGGGACGGTGGTGTCCTCGTAGACGCTGCTGATGAGTTCCTCGCGGTCGACGAGATGGGCGATCGCCTGCCGGACGGCGAGCTGCCCGGCCACGGGGTCGGCCAGGTTGAACACCAGGTGCTGTACTTCGGCGCTGCTGCCCTCGACGACGTCGGCGCCCGCGCTGCCGTTCTGCCGGTCGATGTCCGCGATGTCCTGTGCGGTCAGTCCCCGGTAGGCGATGTCCACCTCGCCCTTGAGCAGAGCCGCCTTGAGGGCTTCCCGGTCGCCGTGGAAGAAGCGGAGCACGACGCCCGAGTTCTTCGGCTCGGCGGTCCCCCGGTACCGGGGGTTCACCGAGAAGACCGCCTCGTCGTCGTCGAACCGCTCCAGGACGTAGGGCCCGGAGCCGACCGCTCCGCCGTCGGCGCGCAGGCGGTCATGCTCGTACGCCGCACGGCTGACGATGGACCCGGCTCCGGAAGCTATCTTGCTGGGGAACGTGGCGTCGGGGGCCTTGAGGCGGAAGACCACGGTTCTGTCGTCGGGCGTCTCGACCCGGTCGAGGGTGTTCAGCATGACAGCGGGGCCGGCTGGATCGTCGATGCCGAGGACGCGGTCGAAGGAGAACTTGACGTCCTGGGCGGTCACCTCGTCCCCGTTGCTGAAGCGGAGCCCTTCGCGCAGCACACAGCGGTACGTCCGGGCCTCGCTGTCGGTGAACACGCACCGCTCGGCCGCTTCGGGCCGCGGTTCGGTGCCGCCCTTGGGGAAACTGAGCAGGGACTGGAACACGTTGTTGAACAGCATCCAGGACCCGGGGTCGTAGCCGGAGGCGGGGTCCGTGGCCAGCACGTCGTCGGACATCCCGACCACGATGCGCGAGCCCTCGTCCGCCGATCCGGTCACGAACCCGCATCCGGCGAGGAGGCTCATGGCGAGTCCGAGGGGGGCGAGCCTGACCGGCCACGCTCTGCGTCTGATCACTGCACGTGCCTTGTCCTGTGGGTGACGGAAGTGTTCGCCGGGTCCGTCGCGGCTCGCCCATGGAGGCGCCGGGCTCGATGAGAGGCCCGCGCGGGGGCTGCCCCGCCCGAGGCACGGCGCGCGTATCGAGCTGCTCGTCGGTCGAACGGCAGCAATGTACTCCCGGGTAACGTCGGGGACGGAAGAACGGCGTTCCGCTGCCCGATGTGACGGCCGCTGTGCCCGGACCACCACGTACGGCGTGCGGCCCCGCCCCAGGTCCACCGGGTGTGGTCTGGCGCCGCGCGCTCCGGATTCACTGGTCGGTGTCGACGTCCTGGACGCGGCAGCCTGAGACCTCGCCGATCCGGGCGGCGGTGCGCGCGGCGAAGACGACGACGTCTCCCCACCCGCGGTACTGGTCGTGGGAGGCGGCCACGAGCACGAGCACGTCGGCCAGCTGGACGGGGGCGTCTGGGTCGGTCAGGGCCAGCGCCCGCGGATCACGGAGTCCGTCCTCGCCCTGCTTGTGGAGCTTCTGCCAGCCGGTCACGCGGCCGGGTTCACGCTGATGATGCCGTCCCGGACGGCCTGTTCCATGACGCGGACCAGGACGGCGATCGTGTTCTTGACCGTTGGGCGGCTGTGCTCGTCGACGATCCGGTTCTGCACGGCGCGGTCGACGACACCGTTGATGATCAACCGGACGGCGAGGTGCCCCAGAGGCGGGAACCACACGCTTCCGCCACCCCGCGAGGCAGGGGTCCAGCGTCTTCAGCCCCAGGCCGCGCGGCGCGAGATTCAGCCCGTGGACATGTCAAGTATCGCAGCGACCTCAGAGGTGTCCGTAAGTACGCGCTCAACGCTACGGCGCCTGCGCGACGAATCGATATCGGTGCGGGTCCGGTCAGGGTGCTACTGCGGTTCCACGGCCAAGATGGCTCCTTGAGGCTGGCCTGAGTCTGATCGCGGCAGCGGCTCGCGCTCTGCTCTGGCCGAATTCCGAATGTCCTTGGCACCCGCCCTGCGCCACCGTCAAGAGCCATCGGACGAGCTACAGCCATGGTCAGGAGAATCGCCGGTATGGCTAACCGGCGATCTGCCACTGTGCAGCCCCGCTGCTTCGGCCACTCAGATTCCTGGGACTGTGGGTGCCTCCTCCTTTGAGGTCTTTGAGGCAGGGGAACGAGGGGCCCGGGTCAGCTGGCCCGTGGGGGTGCGTGGCCCATCTTCCGGTCGGGCGCCTTCGCTCCTGACTACCGTCCAGACCATCCGAGTGATGGTGATCACGGACGTCCTTCGGGGGTGCTGCGTAGGCTTGGGTCGTCGTCACGATGGGGTCCGCAAGAGGGGGCGAAGCGCTCCGTGGTCTGACGACGCGCCAGAAAAGTCGGCAAGTGGTCAGCGTGAGTCCTGGAAAACTCGGGGAAAGCTACCCGAGCGTGCGACTCGTTGTAGGGTGTGGAAACAGCCCTTGACCTGCAAAAACGCAGGCAGGGAGCCTATTTGTGGGAGTGCCCCGATGATGCGTACCATGTTCAAGTCCAAGATCCACCGCGCCACCGTCACCCAGGCCGACCTGCACTACGTGGGATCGGTCACCATCGACGCCGACCTGCTGGACGCCGCCGATCTGCTGCCCGGTGAGCTGGTGCACATCGTGGACATCACCAACGGGGCCCGGCTGGAGACCTACGTCATCGAGGGCGAGCGCGGCTCCGGCGTCGTGGGGATCAACGGCGCCGCCGCTCATCTCGTCCACCCCGGCGACCTGGTGATCATCATCAGTTACGCTCAGGTCACCGACGCCGAGGCGCGGGCGCTGAAGCCGCAGGTCGTGCACGTGGACCGCGACAACCGCATCGTCGCCCTCGGCGCGGACCCCTCCGAGCCGGTACCGGGCTCGGACCAGGAGCGCAGCCCGCAGGCCGTGTCGGCCTGACGCGGCGACGACGGCGGAATCCGGCGGGCACGCCGGGCACGCCGGGAACAGGAGCAGCCGTGAGCGACATCGAGATCCGTGACGACCGGGCGGCGGGCCGCCTGGAGGCGGTGGCGGACGGCGAGGTCGTCGGCCGGATCGAGTACTTCGTGCTCGACGGCCCCGGCGACGCCCTCGTCCCGGTGCACACCATCGTCGAGCCGGCCCACGAGGGCAAGGGCATCGCGGGCTCGCTGGCCCGCGAGCTGTACGCCACCGCGCGGCGCGAGGGCGTCACCGTCGCCCCGCTGTGCCCGTACGTCGTCAAGTGGGCCGAGCGCCACCCCGACGAGGCCCCGGCCGCCGACCCGGCCCTGCTGCGCGCGGCGAAGGACTGGCTGCGGGCGCACCCCGGACGGTTCTGACCGGCGGGCGGGACCCGGGCGCGCCCTCCCCGCCGGGAGGCCGCCCGGGTCCCGCGCCTCCCCCGGGGAAGTGAGTGGCCGCGCGGCCCCCGGGTAGGCGGGGGAGTAGGCCAGAGCCCACGCAGACCCAACGGCCGGAGGACATCCGCCATGACGAACCCCTACCCGGACCCCGTCCCACCGGGCCCGACGCCGGGCCCGGACCCCGAGCCCCCGCAGCCCTACCCGGACCCGGTGCCGCCCCCCGAGCCGCCGCCCGGCCCCGCTCCCGGCCCGCAGCCGGTGCCGCCGGGCCCGGCTCCCCAGCCGCCGGGCCCGCACCCCGGCCCGCCCGAGCCCTCGCCGTCCCCGATCCCGCCGGGGCCCGAACCCGTGCCGGACCCCGAGCCGGGCCCGCCGCTGCGCTGACGCCCGTGGCGACGGCGCCCGCGCCGGGGTGGCCGGCTAGCCGGCCCGCCCGCGCCGGGGTGGCCGGCTAGCCGGCCACCTCCGACCGGTCCCCGCCCCACAGCGTGTGGAACGAGCCGTCCCGGTCGGTGCGCCGGTAGGTGTGCGCCCCGAAGAAGTCCCGCTGGCCCTGGGTGAGGGCGGCGGGCAGCCGCTCGGCACGCAGGGCGTCGTAGTAGGCGAGGGCGGCGGCGAAACCGGGCGTCGGCACACCCTGCCGGACCGCCGCGACCAGCACCTCGCGCCAGTCGTCCTGCGCGTCGGCGATCTCCCGCGCGAACGTCTCGTCCGACAGCAGGCTCGGCAGGTCCGGCCGGGCGTCGTACGCGGCGCGGATGCGGTCCAGGAAGGCCGCCCGGATGATGCAGCCGCCGCGCCAGATCGCCGACACCGCGCCCAGGTCGATGTCCCAGCCGTACTCCTCGCTGCCCGCGGCGATCTCGTGGAAGCCCTGCGTGTACGACACGATCTTCGACGCGTACAGCGCCTGCTCCACCCGGTCCGCGAAGGCGGCCGCCTCCGCCTCCGGCAGCGGCGCCGCCTTCGGGCCGGACAGCGAGCGCGAGGCGTCCCGCAGCGCCGCGTGACCGGAGAGCGAGCGGGCGAAGACCGCCTCGGCGATGCCCGAGACCGGGACGCCGAGGTCGAGGGCGATCTGGACCGTCCAGCGGCCGGTGCCCTTCTGCTCCGCCTGGTCCAGCACCACGTCCACGAACGGCTTCCCCGTCACCTCGTCCACGTGCGACAGCACCTCGGCGGTGATCTCGATCAGGTACGAGTCGAGGCGGCCGGTGTTCCAGGTGCGGAAGATCTCCGCGATCCGGTCCGGGGCGTACCCGGCGACGTCCCGCAGCAGCTGGTACGCCTCGCCGATCAGCTGCATGTCGGCGTACTCGATGCCGTTGTGCACCATCTTCACGAAGTGGCCGGCGCCGTCCGGACCGACGTGCGTCACACAGGGCGCGCCGTCCGCCGCCTTCGCCGAGATCTTCTCCAGCATCGGCCCCAGCGACTCGTACGACTCCACCGGCCCGCCCGGCATGATGCTGGGCCCGTTCAGCGCGCCCTCCTCGCCGCCCGAGACGCCCATGCCGACGAAGTGGATGCCCTGCTCGCGCAGCTCGCGCTCACGGCGCCGGGTGTCCGCGAAGTGCGCGTTGCCACCGTCGATGATCATGTCGCCCGGTTCCAGGAGCGGGGCGAACTCGCGGATCACCGCGTCCGTGGGATCACCGGCCTTGACCATGATCACCAGGCGCCGGGGGCGTTCCAGCGCCGCCACGAAATCCTCGGCGGTCTCGGTGGCGATGAAGTCGCCCTCGCCGCCGAACTCCTCCACCAGCGTGCGGGTCCTGGACGCCGTCCGGTTGTGCAGGGCGACCGTGTAGCCGTTGCGGGCGAAGTTGCGGGCGAGGTTGCGGCCCATGACCGCGAGACCCGTGACGCCGATCTGCGCTGTACTGCTCATGTGCGTTGGCTCCTAGTGACCTGGATGTCTGTGGTGCGGGTCGTGCTCGCCGGCCTGCGGCCGCCCTGCCCATCCTGACGTGCCGGAACGCCCGCCGCACGTGCACGGCGGCGCGTACACCGGTACGCGCGGCAGGCCCCCCGCGGTTCGGCGGGCGGTTGCCTCATCCGGCCAACAAGCGCCGCTTCCACGCCATTCCGGCGCGCCGGCGGACCGACGGCCGTATTGTCATGGCCGGTTCGCAGTGCTTACCTTTGCCGCTCCTGACCCAGTGTCGAGGGGGACCCCCATGGCCGTACGCGGCCGGCACCGCCGGTATCAGCCGAACAGGATCAACCGCGCCTCCCTGACCGTCACCGCGGGCGGAGCCGGCATGGCGCTCCCGCTCATCGGCGCCGGTCCCGTGCACGCGGCCGATCTGGAGACCTGGGAGAAGGTGGCCGCCTGCGAGTCCACCGGCAACTGGGACATCAACACCGGCAACGGTTTCTACGGCGGTCTGCAGTTCACCCAGTCCACCTGGGAGGCGTACGGCGGCACGCGGTACGCGCCGCGCGCGGACCTGGCGACCAGGGACCAGCAGATCGCCGTGGCGGAGAAGGTCCTGGACGGGCAGGGACCCGGCGCCTGGCCGGTCTGCTCGACGCGGGCCGGACTGACCCGGGGCGGCGGCACCCCCGACATCCATCCGTCCGGCGCCAGGGGCGGGAGCGTCCGGGAGAGCGGGTCCGGGCGGGACCGCGAGGCCGCCAGCGGCGCCGACGTCACCCCGCAGAGCACCCCGCAGTCCCGGGCAGGCCGGTCCCGGATGTACACCGTGATCTCCGGTGACACCCTGTCCGGCATCGCGGACGCCAAGCGAGTCGACGGCGGCTGGCAGCGGCTCTACGAGGCCAACCGCGACGAGGTCGGCGCCGACCCCGACCTCATCCTGCCGGGCCAGCGGCTGAGCCTGACCGGCCGGACCTCCGGTACCGAGGCCGGGAGCAGGAGCGGCAGCCCGGAGAAGACGGCGGGCCGGAGCACCGACAGAGCCGAGCGCAAGGCCGCCGCGGCCGAACCGAAGAAGCAGGAACCGAAGAAACAGCGGCCGAAGAAGCAGGAGACCAAGAAGCAGGAAGCGAAGAAGCCGCAGAAGTCCTCCTCCGACAGCGGCGGGAGCAAGGCGGCCACCGGGCACTCCCTGGTGGCCCCGGTCGACGCCGCCACGGGGACGCCCTACCACCAGACGGGCTCCTCCTGGTCGCAGGGGTACCACACAGGCGTCGACTTCCCCGTGCCCACCGGCACGTCGGTGAAGTCGGTCGCCGCGGGACGCGTGGTCAGCGCCGGCTGGGCCGGGTCGTTCGGCTACCAGGTGGTCGTCCGGCACGCCGACGGCCGGTACAGCCAGTACGCCCACCTGTCCGCGATCTCCGTCCGGGAGGGGCAGGGCGTGAGCGCCGGGCAGCGCATCGGCCGGTCCGGTTCCACCGGCAACAGCACGGGCCCGCACCTGCACTTCGAGGTGCGGACGGGGCCGGGCTTCGGCACGGACGTCGACCCGGTGGCCTATCTGCGGGCCGGCGGCGTCAGGATCTGATCCGGGCCCGGCACCGGACCGCCGGATGCGGGCGCGAAGTACCCGCAGGCGGCGGCCAGGGCGGCGGAAGCGGCGGACGGCACGGCGGAAGCGGCGGACGGCACGGCGTCCGCCGCGCGGACACCGTCTTCCGTGAGCGCGCCCGCCCCCGCGCGTATGCCCTCTTCCGCGAGGGCCTCGTCCCCGTGCGCGCCGCCGCGGTGCGGGTGAGCGCCGCCGGTGTCCTCAGGGGCGGGGTCCGACGGCGCGGGCGGGTCCAGCCGATCCGGGTCCCGGCCGCCGGCGCACCGAGTCCCCTGCGACGGCACCTGCCCGGCCCCGGCCGGCCCCCGGGAGCCGGCCGGCCCGGAGGACGGCACGTGCCTCCCCGGCCCCGTACCGGCCTCGGGAGCCGGACCGGCCGTCCGCGCCAGCCGTTCCGTGGTCAGCAGGATCAGCCCGCCCGCCGCCACGACGCCGCAGCCGAGGGCGAGCACGGTGCCGAGCGTGCCGTGGCGGAAGGTCTCGCCGAACATCGTGATGCCGACCGCCGCGGCCACTACCGGGTTCACCACCGTCAGCGTGGCCAGCGGGGCCGCGAGGCCCGCGCCCCGGTAGGACGCCTGGGACAGCAGCATGCCCGCCGTGGCGAGGACGCCGATCACGGCCAGGGACGGCAGGTCGCCGGCCAAGACGCCACCGGTCCAGTCGACCGCGACCGTCTTGGTGAACACCGAGGAGATGCCGAAGGCGATCCCGGACGCGGTCGCCAGCAGCATGCTGCGCACCGCCGGATGCCGGTGCACGGCACGGGCGGCGGCCATCAGTGTCACGACCGCCCCCGCGGTCACCACCGCGACCGCCGTGCGCTGCGCGGTGTCCAGGGACCGGGCGTCCGCCGAGCCGACCAGCGACAGCAGGCCCGCCAGTCCGACCGTCGCCATGACCGCGCCGCGCCAGGCCGTCGCCCCCGCCCGGCGCCCCACGAACAGCGCCGCCATGGGCAGGGCGAAGACGATGGTCAGGGCGCCCAGCGGCTGCACCAGGCTCAGCGGGCCGTAGGCGAGGGCGACCACGTGCAGCAGGGCGCCGAGTCCGTTCAGCGCCACCGCCGCCCACCAGCCGGCCCGGCGCAGCGGCGCGTACGGCCGGTCGGGGCAGGTCAGCGCGACCTGCTCCTGGACGATGGCCCCGGCCGCGTAGGCCACCGCCGACACCAGCGACAGCAGGACGGACAACGCGAGAGCGCTCATCGGCGGCTCCTTCGCGGGAGGCGGCGGCCCGGCCGGGGCGGTCCGGCCCGGCGCGGCGAACGGTCGGCTCTCATGTCCAACACCTTGCCGCGCCCGTGCCTTCCCGTCGTCAGCCCTGAGCACTCTTCGGGTCATACTGCCGATGGAGTACGGCCGCGCCCCGGTCCTCCCCAGGGTGGGTGCCGCGGCGCCGGCGGCACCGGCCCGGAAGGCCGCCGATCGGACCCCTCCGCACCCTTTCCTCCGCGCCCCCGCTGGGTGACCATGAGGGGAACAGCCGCCGAGACAGGAGGTTCCGGGTGCGTGTGGGACTGCTGACCCGCGAGTACCCGCCCGACGTCTACGGCGGCGCGGGCGTCCACGTCGAGTTCCTCGCCCGGGAGCTGGCCGCCCTGGTCGACCTGGACGTGCACTGCTGGGGCGAGGCGTCCGGCGCCGACGGCGCCGGGGTGTCGCGCCACCGCTCCTGGCCCGCGCTGGACGGCGCCAACGAGGCGCTGCGCACCCTCTCGGTCGACCTCGCCATGGCCGACGCCCTCACCGGCCGCGACCTGGTCCACTCCCACACCTGGTACGCCAACCTCGGCGGCCACCTCGCCAAGCTGCTGCACGGCGTCCCGCACGTGGTGACCGCGCACTCCCTGGAGCCGCTGCGCCCCTGGAAGGCCGAGCGGCTCGGCGGCGGGTACGCGGTGTCGAGCTGGACCGAGCGCACCGCGATCGAGGCGGCAGACGCGGTGATCGCCGTTTCCGGCGCGATGCGCGACGACATCCTCGCCTGCTACCCGGCGCTGCCCGCCGACCGGGTGCACGTCGTGCACAACGGCATCGACACCCGGCTGTACCGCCCCGACCCGGCCACCGACGTCCTGGACCGGATCGGCCTGGACCGCTCCCGCCCGTACGTCCTCTTCGTCGGCCGCATCACCCGGCAGAAGGGCGTCCCCCATCTGCTGCGCGCGGTACGGGACATCGACCCGTCCGCACAGGTGGTGCTCTGCGCCGGCGCGCCCGACACCCCGGAGATCGACCGGGAGTTCCGCGACCTCCACCGGGAACTGAGCCGGGCCCGGGAGGGCGTGCACTGGCTCCCGCAGATGCTGCCCCGCGCCGAGGTGGTCCAACTCCTCACCCATGCCGCCGTGTTCGTCTGCCCCTCGGTGTACGAGCCGCTCGGCATCGTCAACCTGGAGGCGATGGCCTGCGGCACCCCCGTGGTCGCCTCTCGCACCGGCGGCATCCCCGAGGTCGTGGCGGACGGCGAAACCGGGGTACTCGTCGAGGTGGACGACGACTTCGAGGCAGGACTCGCCCGCGCGCTGGACGCGGTCATCGGTGACCCGGCCGCCGGCCGGCGGATGGGCGAGGCCGGACGGGAGCGGGCGGTGGCCGAGTTCGGCTGGGACGCGGTCGCCCGCCGCACGGTCCGGCTCTACGAGGACGTCCTGGCACAGGTGTGACGGAGCACAACTGGCGTAGAGGGTGGGAGGGGTGCGGCCATGCGTCGTGGAGGACCTTCGGTGCTCGGCATCGTCCTGGCGGGTGGTGAGGGCAAGCGGCTGATGCCGCTGACCGCGGACCGCGCCAAACCGGCGGTGACGTTCGGCGGCACCTACCGCCTGGTCGACTTCGTGCTCTCCAACCTGGTCAACGGCGACATCCTGCGGATCTGCGTGCTCACCCAGTACAAGTCGCACTCGCTGGACCGGCACGTCACCACCACCTGGCGGATGTCCAGCCTGCTCGGCAACTACGTCACCCCGGTCCCCGCGCAGCAGCGCCTCGGCCCGCGCTGGTACCTGGGCAGCGCCGACGCCATCCTCCAGTCGCTGAACCTGGTGTACGACGAACAACCGGAATACGTCGCGGTGTTCGGCGCCGACCACGTGTACCGCATGGACCCGCGCCAGATGCTCGCCCAGCACATCGAGTCCGGCGCCGGCGTCACCGTGGCGGGCATCCGGGTGCCGCGCACCGAGTCGGCGTCGTTCGGCGTGATCACCCCGGCATCCGACGGGCAGCGGGTCGAGAGCTTCCTGGAGAAGCCCGCCGACCCGCCCGGTCTGGTGGACGACCCCGCCTGCGTCTTCGCCTCGATGGGCAACTACATCTTCACCACCAAGGCCCTGATCGAGGCGCTGCACCGGGACGCCGAGGACGGGGACTCGGCGCACGACATGGGCGGTTCGATCCTGCCCCAGCTCACCGACCGGGGCGAGGCCGGCCTCTACGACTTCAGCGACAACCACGTGCCCGGCGAGACCAGCCGCGACCAGGGGTACTGGCGGGACGTGGGCACACTCGACGCCTACTACGACGCCCACATGGACCTGATCGCCGAGCGCCCCGCCTTCAACCTCTACAACCGGCAGTGGCCGGTCTACACCTCCTCCGGGCAGCTCTCGCCGGCCCGGTTCAACGCCGGTGGCATCGCCAGCGAGTCGATCGTCAGCGCGGGCTGCCTGATCCGGGGACAGGTCACCCGGTCCGTGCTGTCGCCGGGAGTCGTGGTCGACCCGGGGGCGGTGGTCCAGGGCTCGGTGCTGCACGACAACGTGCACATCGGGCGGGGCGCGGTGGTGCGCGGGGCGGTGCTGGACAAGAACGTGCAGGTGCCGCCGGGCGCGACGATCGGCGTCAATCCCGAGCGGGACGCCGAGTTGTACACGGTCTCCGAGGGCGGGGTCATCGCCCTCGGCAAGGGCCAGCGTGTGCCGTAGGACCCCACGGCCCCGGCCGGGCGGTCCCGTGTACCGCCCGGCCGGTCCCCTCCTGGCACCGGCGGTGTGCCAGGAAGGACGAGTGCCACACGATGCCGTTGTCATGTCCCTGGACGCCAAACGGAATCCATGTTGTCATGCATCTGCCGTTACATCGATGTAATGACGCGTCGGTGTGACGACCGCCCCCGCCCTCCTCGAAGGAGAGGATTCGTGCGCATCAGACGACTCAGAGACCGACTGGCCCTGCTGCTGGCCGCCGCGCTCGGCATCGGCGGGCTTGCCGCCGTACCCGCGGGCGCGGCCGGCGACGACCCCGTGGAGGTCCACGGACTCAAGGGCGAGTACTACACCCAGTCCGCCCCCGGCGCCTTCGACTTCCACGAGCTGAAGGCCACCGGCTTCGACCCGCAGATCGACTTCGACAACCTGGAGTCCCGGCTGAAGTCCGCCACCGGGCAGTCGGACGACGTCAGCGTCCGCTGGACCGGCCGGCTGGTCCCCGAGGAGACCGGCCCGCACACCTTCTCGGTCATCGGCGACAACGGCTTCCGCCTCTGGATCGGCGGACAGCTCGCCATCGACCACTGGGTCGACGACTGGGACCGCGAACAGACCGCCCCGCCCGTCGACCTGACGGCCGGGCAGTCCTACGACATCAAGCTGGAGTACTTCGAGCACTACGGCGGCTCCAACCTGCACCTGCGCTGGACCGAGCCCGGCGGCGCCAAGGAGGCCGTCCCGCAGTCGGCGTTCCGCCTGCCCGCGGGGTACGGCTACGACGGCGCGACCTCCGCCACGGTGCTGGCCACCGGCCGCACCCTGAAGCTCGGCTTCCCGCAGCCGCTCGCCGCGCCCCCGGCGGGGCTCGCCGGCCACCTCTCGGCGGTCATCGGCGGCGCCACCTGGCCGCTCGGCGAGGCGAAGGCCGACCCCGCCGACCCCAACGCCCTGCTCGTCGCCCTCGGCGAACCGGTCGTCGGCAACAAGACCGGCACCGCGCCCGGCATCGCCGACGTCCGCTACGACGGCGAGGGCGGTCTGACGACGGCCGACGGCAACGTTGTCAACGCGTTCTGGACGAGCGGCTCCAACCACTCCACCTACGAGCTGCGCACCGACTGGGCCGACGAGGTCGGGCCGGACAACGCGCTCCCCGAGTACCCGCGTCCGCAGCTCACCCGCGACGACTGGCGCAGCCTCAACGGCAGCTGGCAGTTCGCCGCCGCCGAGGCCGGCGAGCAGCCGCCGGTCGGCAGGAGCCTCAAGGAGCGCATCCTCGTCCCGTACCCGGTGGAGTCCCAGCTCTCCGGCATCGAACGGCACGAGGACCGCATGTGGTACCGCCGCACCTTCACCGTCCCCGAGGACTGGAAGGTCGGCTCGCGGCAGCGCCTGAACCTCAACTTCGGCGCGGTGGACTGGCAGTCCGAGGTCTACGTCAACGGCGTCAAGGTCGCCGGCCACAAGGGCGGCTACGACAAGTTCAGCGCGGACGTCACCGACGCGCTCAGGCCCGGCCGCACCCAGGAACTGATCGTCGGCGTCTACGACCCGACCGACGCGGCCGGCGGCGAGAACCCGCCGCTGGGCAAGCAGCGCCTGGACCCGAGCGGCATCTGGTACACGCCGTCCTCCGGCATCTGGCAGTCGGTGTGGATGGAACCGGTCGCCGCCGACCACGTCGGCAACCTCAAGCTCACCCCGGACGTCGACGCCTCCACGCTCACCGTCGAGCCGCAGGGCGTCCGCGCCGGCCTGAAGGTCACGGCCACCGCCTACGCGGGCAAGCGCCAGGTCGCCACGGTCACCGGCCGCACCGGCGCACCGCTCACCCTGAAGATCAAGAACCCGCGCCTGTGGTCGCCGGACGACCCGTTCCTCTACGACCTGAAGGTCACCGTCGGCAAGGACCGCGTCGGCAGCTACTTCGGTATGCGCGCGGTCTCCGTGGAGAAGGTGGACGGAACCCCGCGCACCCTGCTCAACGGCGAGCCGGTCTTCCTGATGGCCACCCTCGACCAGGGCTTCTGGCCGGACGGCCTGCACACCGCCCCGACCGACGAGGCCCTCGCGTACGACCTGAGGATGCACAAGGAGATGGGCTTCAACTCGGTCCGCAAGCACATCAAGGTGGAGCCGGACCGCTGGTTCTACTGGGCGGACAGGCTGGGCCTGCTGGTCTGGCAGGACATGCCGGCGATGACGGCGGGCGTCAACCCCTCCACCGCGGCCCGCGCCGAGTACGAACGCGAGATGAAGGAGATCATCGACGAGCACATCAGCAGCCCGTCGGTGATCATGTGGGTCACCTTCAACGAGGGCTGGGGCCAGTACGACATCGGCCGGATCGCCGAGCAGGCCAAGTCCTGGGACCCGACCCGGCTGGTCAACAACCAGTCCGGGCTGAACCTCGGGGCCGACGGCGGTGCCGGCGACATCATGGACGAGCACGGTTACCCGTCCCCGGCCCTCCCGCCGTCGCCGGACGGTGAACGGGCCCTGGTCAGCGGCGAGTACGGCGGCCTGGGACTGGCGGTGCCCGGTCACGCCTGGTCCGTCCAGCAGAGCTACGTCGACGTGGACCCGGCGACGTACACCGACGACTACCTCACCAAGCTCGCCGAGGTGCACGCGCTGGCCTGCGAGGGCGGGAACGGGGCCGTCTACACGCAGATCACGGACGTCGAAGGCGAGCTGAACGGACTGCTGACGTACGACCGGAAGGTCGTCAAGCCGGACGTGCAGCGCCTGAAGGCGGCGCATGAGCGACTGATCGCGGACATCTCGCGGGCGACCCCCGCGGGCTGTGCCTGACGGAGTGACGAAACGCCGGGTGCGGGTCCCCGCCCAGGGGCGCGGGGAACCGCGTGACCAGCCATGGCGGACCCGCACCCGGCACCCGCGCGAAGCCCCCTGGAGGCACCCCCGCATGAGATGGACCCACCGGCTGCGCGGCGCGGCGGCCGCCGCCGTCGTCGCGCTGCTCGGCGGCGCGCTCGCCGCCCCCACGGCACAGGCGGCCACCGGGCCCGACGGCCCGCTGACCGGCCTCGTCAACCCCTTCATCGGCACCGAGAACGAAGGCAACACCTACCCGGGGGCCGCCGTGCCCTTCGGCATGGTGCAGTTCTCCCCGGACACCGGGCACAACGTCGGCTACGACTACTCGAACGACCGCGTCCGCGGCTTCTCCCTCGTCCACCTCTCCGGCGTCGGCTGCGGCCTCGGCGGTGACCTGCCGGTGCTGCCCACCACCGGTGACGTCACCGAGACGGACTACACGAAGTACGCGGCGCGGTTCAGCCACGACGACGAGGCGGCGAGCCCCGGCTACTACCGGGTCGGCCTGGACTCCGGCATCGACGCCGAGCTGACCGCGACCGCGCGCACCGGCGTGCAGCGCTACACCTTCCCGGCCACCGACAAGGCCAACGTGCTGCTCAACGCGGGCCAGTCGCTGCACCGGACGGCCGCCACCGAGGTGGAGGTCCTGGACAGCCGTACCGTGCGCACCGCCATCACCGGCAGCGGTTTCTGCCAGGACACCGAGCCGTACACCGTCTACACGGTCACCCGGTTCGACCGCCCCTTCACCGCGTACGGCACCTGGGACGGTGCCACCGTCACCGCCGGCGCGCGGACCGGCGAGGACGGCGCCTACCTGCGTTTCGACACGACGAAGGACCGCACGGTCGAGGCGACCACGGCCCTGTCCTACGTCGACGCGAGCGGCGCCGCCCGCAACCTGCGCGCCGAGGGCGGCCGTTCCTTCGACGCCGTACGGAAGGCGGCCGACCGCACCTGGGAGGACCGTCTCGACGACGTCCGCGTCCGGGGCGGCGACGACACCCTGCGCCGCACCTTCTACTCGTCCCTGTACCGGTCCTTCCTCGCGCCCAACATCGGCAGCGACGTGGACGGCCGCTACACCGGCTGGGACCAGGAGATCCACCGGGCGAAGGGTTTCACGTACTACCAGAACTGGTCGCTGTGGGACACCTACCGCACCCAGTCCCAGCTCCTCTCCCTGCTCGCGCCCCGCGAGGCCCGCGACATGGCGATCTCCGTGCTGAAGATCGACGAGGAGAGCGGCTGGCTGCCCAAGTGGGGCTACGGCACCGTCGAGACCAACATCATGACCGGCGACCCGGTCACCCCCTTCCTCACCAACGCCTACCAGCAGGGCCTGCTCACGGGGTACGAGGAACGGGCGTACCGGGCGCTGAGGAAGAACGCCGACGGGGTGCCGCCCGCCGACTCCCCGGCGGTCGGCCGGGAGGCCAACCGCGAGTACCTGGCCGAGGGCTACGCGCCCTATCTCAAGGGCCGCCCGCACGCCAAGCCCGGTGACTCCGACTACGACCACGGCGCCTCCGCCACCCTGGAGTACGCCCTGTCCGACGCGATGCTCGCCCGGATGGCCGCCGACCTCGGCCACGACGCGGACGCCGCCCGGTACGCCGAGCGCGCGCAGAACTACCGCGCCGTCTTCGACCCCGCCACCGGCTTCTTCCGTGCCCGCGACGCCGCCGGCGCCTTCACCGGCCCCGCCGACCCGGCGCGGAGCGAGGGCTTCCACGAGGGCACCAGCTGGCAGTACCAGTGGCTCGTCCCGCAGGACCTGCCCGGCATGATCGGCCTCATCGGCGGCACCGCCGCGGCGAACGAGCGCCTCGACTCCTTCTTCGCCTACGACCGGCTCCTCGCCGACCCGGCGGGCACCGCCCGCGAGGTCTGGGTCAACGGGCCGTACGACTACTACAACGCCGACAAGTACAACCCGCAGAACGAGCCGGACCTCATCGCCCCGTACACGTACCTGTCCACCGGGCAGCCCTGGAAGACCACCGACGTGGTGCACGCCGCGCTGACCCTGTTCACGGACACCCCGACCGGCATGACCGGCAACGACGACCTCGGCACGATGTCCGCCTGGAACGTCCTGTCGTCGATCGGGATCTTCCCGATCCAGCCCGGCTACGACACCTGGGGCCTGTCCACGCCCGTCTTCGACCGGGTCGACCTGACCCTCGACCGCCGCTACTACCCGCGCGGCGCCCTGACCGTCACCGCCCCCGGCACCTCGGACACCGACCGGTACGTCCAGTCCGCCCGCACGGACGGAAAGGCGTACGACCGGACCTATCTGACGACCGACGCGCTGCGCTCGGTGCGCTCGCTCGGGTTCACGGTCGGCCCGCAGCCGTCCGGGTGGGGAACGTCACCGCAGGCGGCGCCGCCCGCCCTGAAGTGACCGCAGTCGCCCCATGAGTCCCGCCCCTCTCCCAGGGGCGGGACGTCATCCTCTGTTAACTGTGCGTAGCTTGATCGTACTTGACCGTAATCGACAAAGGGCGATTGACTGCTTGTCTCTCACCGTCAGCGACACCACCCGTCAGCGACATCGCGAGGCAAGCCCTTGACTTCCGACCTGCTCGCCCCCCTCGACCTGGCGTTCTGGAACATCGAGACCGCCGAGCACCCCATGCACCTGGGGGCGCTCGGCGTCTTCGCGGCCCGCTCACCGGCCGCGGGCGCCCACGCGGCGGACCTGCTCGCCGCGCGCGCGGCGGGTGTGCCCGGACTGCGGATGCGCATCCGGGACGTGTGGCAGCCGCCGCTCGCCCTGCGCCGGCCCTTCGCCTTCGGCGGCGCCGCCCGCGAGCAGGCCCCGGACTTCGACCCCCTCGACCACGTCCGGCTGCACGCCCCGGCCGGCGACTTCCACACCGTCGCGGGCCGGCTGATGCAGCGCCCGCTGGTGCGGGCGCGGCCGCCGTGGGAGGCGCACGTGCTGCCGGGGGAGGACGGGACCTCCTTCGCCGTGCTGTTCAAGTTCCACCACGCCCTCGCCGACGGGCTGCGGGCGCTGGGACTGGCCGCGGCCGTCCTCGACCCGATGGACCTGCCCGCCCCCCGGCCGCGCCCGGTGCCGCCCCGGCGCGGCCCGCTCCCGGACGTGCGCGCCCTGCCCGGGCGGCTGCGCGGCGCCCTCTCCGACGCCGGGCGCGCCCTGGACATCGGCGCCTCCGTCGCCCTGTCCACCCTCGACGCGCGCTCCTCGGACGCGCTGACCGCCGCCTCCTCCGGTACCCGCCGCACCACCGGCGTCAGCCTCGACCTCGACGACGTGCACCGCATCCGCAAGGCCGGGGGCGGCACCGTCAACGACGTCCTCATCGCGGTCGTCGCCGGGGCGCTGCGCCGCTGGCTGGACGAGCGGGGCGACGGCACCGAGGGCGTGGCCCCCCGCGCGCTGATCCCCGTCTCCCAGCGCCGGCCGCGCACCGCGCACCCGCAGGGCAACCGGCTCTCCGGCTATCTGACCCGGCTCCCGGTCTGCGACGCCGACCCGCTCTCCCGGCTGTCCACCGTCCGCGCCGCCATGGACCGCAACAAGGACGCCGGGCCCGCCCGGGGCGCCGGAGCGGTCGCGCTGCTCGCCGACCACGTCCCGGCGCTCGGCCACCGGCTCGGCGGCCCGCTGGTCGGCCAGGCGGCCCGGCTCTGGTTCGACATCCTGGTCACCAGCGTGCCCCTGCCCAGCCTGGGTCTCCGGCTCGGCGGCCATCCGCTGACCGAGATCTGCCCCTTCGCGCCGCTGGCCCGGGGCCACGCGCTGGCGGTCGCGGTCTCCACCTACCGGGGGCGGGTGCACTACGGGCTGGTCGCGGACGCGGCGGCCGTCCCGGACCTGGACCGGCTGGCCGGCGCGGTGACGGAGGAGGTGACGGCCCTCCTCGCGGCCTGCGGCGCCTGAACGGCCGGTGACGGTGCCGCCGGCCCCCCGGCGGCTCCCCGGTCCGGGCGGTTTGGCGGCCGGGCCCGGCACTCGCGTAAAATCCGGCGTTCGACAGCGGACGCGTCCCGGAAGCGCCGCGCGGGTGATCAGGGAACGGCAGCGGCGATGACGGTGACACAGGACGGTTCGGCGGCCACGGGCGAGGCGGACGAGCCCGCGTACGGCCCCGGGATCGACCCCGAGCGGCTCGCGGTCTGCCTGAGTGTGCTGGAGGAACTCGACCGGCTCGACGTCGACCACCCCGACGCGGTCCTCGTGCGCCGCGCCACCTCGCACATCTACCGGACGGTCAAGCAGCGCCGCCGCCAGGAGCGCCGCGCCGCCAAGACCGCCCACGACCGGGCCGTCACCGAGGCCACCGCCACCGGCTCCGCCGAGCGCATCGACGACGAGACCGAGGGCATCCTGCCCTCCTCCCGCACGGAGGAGGGCAGCATCGCGGGGATACTCCAGCGCCCCCGCTCCTGCTACGTCTGCAAGCAGCGCTACGTCGAGGTCGACTACTTCTACCACCAGCTCTGCCCGTCCTGCGCCGCCGAGAACCGGATGCGCCGCGACGCCCGCGCCGACCTCACCGGCAAGCGCGCCCTGCTCACCGGCGGCCGGGCCAAGATCGGCATGTACATCGCGCTCAGGCTGCTGCGCGACGGCGCCCACACCACGATCACCACCCGGTTCCCCAAGGACGCCATCCGCCGCTTCAAGGCCATGGACGACTCCGGGGACTGGCTGCACCGCCTGGAGGTCGTCGGCATCGACCTGCGCGACCCCGCCCAGGCCGTCGCCCTCGCCGACCAGGTCGCCGAGCAGGGCCCGCTGGACATCCTGATCAACAACGCCACGCAGACCGTCCGCCGGCTGCCCTCGGCCTACGCCGCCCTGGTCGAGGGCGAGAGCGCCCCGCTGCCCGCCGGCGAACTGCCCGCCCACCACGTCATCGGCGCCTTCGGCTCCGGCTCGGTCGACGGGCTGGCCGCGCTGCCGGCCGGCATCAGCGGACTCGACGCCCAGCAGGTCGCCGATCTCGCGCTGGTCGCCGGGAACGCCAGCGTCGCCCGGCACCTCGACGGCTCCGCCATCGACGCGGGCGGCCTGCTCCCCGACGTCGTCGACAGCAACACCTGGGTGCAGAGCATCGACCAGATCTCCCCGGTGGAACTGCTGGAGACCCAGCTGTGCAACTACACGGCACCGTTCATCCTGATCAGCAAGTTGCGCCCGGCGATGGCCGACGCCGCCCGCAAGGCGCCCTCCAGGCGGTCCTACGTCGTCAACGTCTCGGCGATGGAGGGCGTGTTCGCCCGCGGCTACAAGGGCGCCGGGCACCCGAACACCAACGCCGCCAAGGCGGCCATGAACATGGTGACGCGGACCAGCGCCCAGGAGATGTTCCAGACCGACGGCATCCTGATGACCTCCGTCGACACCGGCTGGATCACCGACGAACGTCCCCACTACGACAAGCTGCGCCTCGCCGAGGAGGGCTTCCACGCCCCGCTCGACCTGGTGGACGGCGCGGCCCGGGTGTACGACCCGATCGTGCGTGGCGAGGCGGGCGAGGACCTGTACGGCGTCTTCATGAAGGACTACGCGCCCGGCAAGTGGTGACCGCGCGCCGCCCGGTCGCCCGCGCCCGGGCGGGAGTTGCGCGCCGCCACCAGCTCCAGCACCGTGCGCCAGTCCTCCAGCACCCCGGCGTCGAAGACGGCGGTGCGGCCCTCCTCCTCGGCCTCGCGCAGCCGGCGCAGACCGTCGTCGGCCGGGGCGTGGGCGGGGGCCCGGCGCGCGACGAGACAGGCGACCCGCTCCCCGAGCAGCGGGCGTACGGCGTCGGCGGTGCGCTCGGCCCGGCCCTCCGGGTCGCCGGGCCACAGCAGCCCGCCCACCGCCGTCACCAACCCGGCGACCTGCAGCTCCTTGTCGGCGGGGCGGGTGCGGCGCAGCAGCGCGGCGGTCCGCAGCGCGCGACCGTGGCCGTCGGCCGGGCCACCGCCGGGAACGGCGGCCTCCCGGCAGGCGTACAGCAGGCCCATCAGCTCCCCGACGCTGCGCAGCTCCACGCGTCCGTCCTCCCGCGATCTCCCCGCGTTCCGGCCCCTTGCGCACGGCAGCAGACCATGGCCACCTTGCGGCCGGGCCAACGCCACCTGAACTGCCACGGCGATGTGTGACCGCCGGTCCGCCGAACGGGTGAGTCCCTTTTGTGAACAACAGGTGACGAACCGGTGCATGCCGGGCTCAACTGCGCGCGGGGCGAAGCATGATGATTACCAGGAGTTTGCAGCCCCATAGAGCGGGCCCCCGCTCATCTGGTTAGTCTGGAGCGGATGAACGGCAGCACGGGCCCGCCCACACCCATGGTCCGTCCCGAGTGACCGGCGCCACCGCGACCGAACTGTTCTTGACCGAGACCCGAGCGGGCGTCAGGAGCCGGACAGCAGACTGACCGGCGAGGCCCGAGGGTGACCCGACACATAAGGAGTGCGCGGTGACACCGGAAACGACGAAGTACGAACAACGCCCCCAGGAACGCACCGGGCCGGCGGGCCGCCGGCCCGGCGAGATCGGCAGCCTCGACGTGTGGGCCCGGTCGGCCCCGATCCGGCTGGCGGGCTACGAGGACGACCTCGCCGAGCCGCACATCCTGCCCAGCGTGGACTGACCCGGGCCGCCGCCCCCGGCTGCGCCGCCCCGGCATGGGCGTGCGAGACTCGCGCCCATGCCGATCAGGGAAGCCACGGCCGCCGACTGGCCGTCCATCTGGCCGTTCTGGCACCGCGTCGTCGCCGCCGGCGAGACCTACACCTGGGACCCGGACACCTCCGAGGAGGACGCCCGGCGGCTCTGGACGGACCCCGCCAAGCGGGTCTTCGTCACCGAGGACGAGACCGGCGCCGTCGTCGCCTCCGCCTATCTCACCCCCAACTACGGCGGACCCGCCGCCGGAATCGCCAACGCCGGCTTCATGGTCGACCCGGACCGGGCCGGGCGGGGCATCGGCCGCGCCCTCGCCGAGCACGTACTGGCCGAGGCCAAGGCGGACGGTTACCGGGGGATGGTGTTCAACGCGGTCGTGGAGACCAACCCGGCCGTGAGGCTCTGGACGTCCCTCGGCTTCACCGTCCTCGGCACCGTGCCGGAGGCGTTCGCCCACCCCCGGCACGGCCTGGTCGGCCTGCACGTCATGTACCGCGCCCTGTGAGCGGCCGGACCGCGGCTCAGGCGGGCGTCCTCTGTCGCGCCGCCGCGGCGGCCGTCGCCGCATCCCGGGCCGCCTTGGTGCGTGGCCCGAACACCGCGAGGACGACCGCGCCCACCAGCCAGGAACCGGCGATGAACACGAACACGCTCTGATAGCCCTGGCTGGTGTAGAGGGCCGCGACGACCAGCGGCCCGGCCGCGTTGGAGAGCCGGCCCAGGCCGTAGGAGACGCCCGTGCCCAGCGAGCGGCTGCGGGTGTCGAACAACTCGGGCGAGTAGGCGTAGCCGAGGGCGGTGTACCCGCGCTCGAAGAGGTTCACCAGGAACCCGAAGACGATGATGAACACCGGGTCGAAGGTGAGCCCGTAGAACAGGCCGCAGACCGCGATCACCGTGCCGAAGGCGACCAGGCACCACTTGCGCTCGAACCGGTCGGTGACCAGGGCCGCCAGATACGAGCCGAGCGGGGCGCCGACCGTGGTGAGGGCGACGTAGAAGACGGAGTCCTCGACGCTGAAGCCCTCCTTGGCGAGCAGGGTCGGGGCCCAGCTGGAGTAGCCGAAGAAGCCGATGGTCTGGGTGACCCAGACGACCGTGAGCAGCAGCGTGGGCAGCAGGTACTTCTTCTGCAGCAGCAGCTTGAGCGGGGCCTTGGTGACCGGGGCCTCCTCCACCGGCGGGGCCGGCTCGGGCAGCGGGCCCTTCTCCGCGACGACGGCCGTCTCGATCTCGGTCAGCACCCGCTCGGCCTCCGCGAGCCTGCCCCGGCTCTCCAGCCAGCGCGGCGACTCCTTGAGGTGGCGGGTGAAGAGGACCAGCAGCATGCCCAGCGAGCCCCACAGGAACACCAGGCGCCAGGACCAGTCGCTGAGCGGCACCACCGCGCTGGCGATCAGGCTGGTGACGGGGGTGCCGCAGATGCCGATGACGATGGCGTACGCCTGGTACCGGCCGCGGACGGCGGAGGGGTACATCTCGGCGACGTAGATGACCGCCACGACCGTCATCGCGGACAGGCCCGCCGAGGTCAGCACGCGGAAGACGCCGAGCGAGAGCAGGTTCCAGGAGAAGACCGAGAGGAAGGAGAAGAACCCGAAGAACAGCGTCGTCTGCATCAGGGCGCGTTTGCGGCCGAGGCGGTCGGCGAGGTTCGAGGCGACGATCGAGCCGAGGAACATGCCGACGAACGACAGGGAGGTCACGTACGCGACCTGGTCGACGGTGACGCCCCAGATCTTGATGAGCTTGGGCGCGGTGACCGCGAAGCTGTTGATGTCGGCGAACTCGAAGAAGTACGCGAACGCGACCGCCAGCAGGGTCGTCTTGTGGAACCGGGAGACCGGCAGTCTGTCCAGCCGGTTGAGAGCGTTGACGCGGTGCATGCGAGGTGCCCTTGCGGTGAGTGGGGACGGGTGTGCTCAGACGGCCTCTCCGGGCCAGTACAGGCGCATCGGGTTGGCGACCAGCAGCTTGTGCCGCTGCTCGGCGGTGGGGGCGATGTGCGGGATGTGGTCGACCAGCAGCCCGTCGTCGGGCATGTGGTCCTTGAGGTTGGGGTGCGGCCAGTCGGTGCCCCACAGCACGCGGTCAGGGAACTCCTCCACGGTGCGGCGGCCGAACGGCACCACGTCGGCGTAGGCGTTCCGCTCGCCGTCCAGCGCGGCCGGGCCGGTGACGGTCAGGCGCTCCGGGCAGCTCACCTTGACCCACACGTCGCCCCGGTCCACGAACCGCAGGAAGCGGGAGAACTCCGGCCCGTCCACCGGCTCGGTCACGTCCGGGCGGCCCAGGTGGTCGATGACCAGCGGGGTGGGCAGCGAGGAGAAGAAGTCCTCCAGGTCGGGCAGGTCGGCGGCCTCGAAGTACAGCACGATGTGCCAGCCCAGCGGGGCGATCTTCGCCGCGATGGCGCGCAGGTCCTCCTCGGGGGAGGTGTCGACCAGCCGGCGCACGAAGTTGAAGCGGACGCCCCGCACCCCGGCCTCGTCCAGCTCCCGCAGCTCGGCGGCGGTGACGCCGGGGCGGACGGTGGCGATGCCGCGGGCCCGGCCCCCGGCGGCGCGGACGGCGTCCACCATGGCCGAGTTGTCCGCGCCGTGGCAGGTGGCCTGCACGATGACGTTCCGGGAGACGCCCAGGTGGTCGCGGAGCGCGAACAGGTCCTCCTTGCCGCCGTCGCAGGGCGTGTACTTCCGCTCCGGCGCGAAGGGGAACCGCGCCTGCGGTCCGAAGACGTGGCAGTGCGCGTCGACGGCACCGTCGGGCAGCCGGAACTCCGGCACGGAAGGGCCGGCGTACCAGTCGAGCCAGCCTGGGGTCTTGGGGGCGAGGTCGGACATGTCGGGCGTTCCTTTCGCGAGCGGGTCCCGGGGTGGCGGCCGGTGCGGGAGGCTCGGTGCGAAGCTCCCGGCGGGGCCGGTGGCCCGGGGATCGTTCGGGTGGGGGCGGGGCCGGCCGCGGGGGCGGGGAGCCGCGGGGCCGCGGGCCGGCCGTGCCGGGGGGAGGCGGCGGCCGGCGACGCGCGGGGAACAGGGAGGTCTCGCAGGCCGGCGGGCGGGTCCGGAGTTCAGCGGCCCTGGCGCTTGAGCAGGGCGTCGAGGCGAGGGTAGACGGTGCGCGCGTTGTGTTCCTGGATCGCCGACCGGTGCTCCGCGGGGAGTGCGGCGGCCTCGACGTAGCGCCGGGTGTCGTCGAAGTGGAAGCCGGTGCACGGGTCGATGTCGCGGACCGCGCCGATCATCTCCGAGGCGAACAGGATGTTCTTCGGCGGTACGACGTCCAGGAGCAGGTCGATGCCGGGCTGGTGGTACACACAGGTGTCGAAGAAGACGTTGTTCAGCACGTGTTCCGCCAGTTCCGGCTTGCCCAGTGCCATGGCCAGACCGCGGAACCGGCCCCAGTGGTAGGGGACCGCGCCGCCGCCGTGCGGGATGACCAGCCTCAGGGTGGGGAAGTCCGTGAAGAGGTCGCCCTGCACGAGCTGCATGAACGTGGTGGTGTCGGCGTTGAGGTAGTGCGCCCCGGTGGTGTGGAAGGCGGGGTTCACGCTGGTGCTGACGTGCACCATGGCCGGGATGTCGTACTCGGCCATCTTCTCGTAGACGGGGTACCACGAGCGGTCGGTGAGCGGCGGCGCGGTCCAGTGGCCGCCGGACGGGTCGGGGTTCAGGTTCAGCGCGACCGCGCCGTACTCCTCGACGCAGCGGGTCAGCTCGGGGAGGCAGGTGGCCGGATCGACGCCGGGGGACTGCGGCAGCATCGCCGCCATCGCGAACCGCTCCGGGTAGAGGCTGCTGACCCGGAAGCACAGCTCGTTGCAGATCGACGCCCACGCGGCGGAGGTCTTGAAGTCGCCGACGTGATGTGCCATGAAGGAGGCCCGCGGGGAGAAGACCGTCAGGTCGATGCCGCGCTCGTCCA
Source organism: Streptomyces daghestanicus (assembly GCF_020521275.1). NCBI lineage: Bacteria > Bacillati > Actinomycetota > Actinomycetes > Kitasatosporales > Streptomycetaceae > Streptomyces > Streptomyces daghestanicus. The sequence goes on from NZ_BNDX01000018.1 coordinate 262,211, forward strand.
TCAGCCGGAGCTGGTTCGACTCGATGCTCTCCCGCAGCTCGTCGTCACCGATCTCCAGGTCGGCGCGGGACGGCGCGGACGCGGGGTCGTCGAGTCCGGCGATCTGCCGGTCGCGCCAGGCCGCCAGCGCCGGGGGAGCGGTGGTGTAGTGGCCGTGGCAATCGATGATCATGGCTGTTCCTGACTGCTGTGAGGGGTCGCCCCGGGTCGGTGACGGGGCGCGGACCAGGTTCAACGTAACGGCCGACGAAATTGTTGACAATATGTTCCGGGAAAGTTTCCGGGCAGCCGGTCGGGAACGGGCGGGGGAGGACGGGAAGGCGCCGCGGGCGCGCGCGGTTCGGGCGCCGCCCGGCCGGGGAGCTGATCCTCGTCCGTCGCCGCACCGTCCGGTGACCGCCCGACCCCTCCGGGAGCCTCGTATGCATGACGACCGCAGCCTGGTCGAAGCCCGCCTCCGGCGCGTCCTCGACGAACGCGTCCGCCCCGCCGTGTACCCCGAGTCCGTGCCGCTGGAGGCGGCCGTCTGGCACGCCCCCGGCGAGCCCGTGCCGGTCGCCGAGGGCCTGGCCGCCGGGTACGGGCCCGTCGCGGTGGGCGCCCGCTGGGGCGCCCCGTGGGGGACGAGCTGGTTCCGCGTCACCGGCACGGTCCCCGAGGCGTGGGCCGGCCGGACCGTCGAGGCCCTCCTCGACCTCGGCTTCGACGACGGCATGCCCGGCTTCCAGTGCGAGGGCCTGGTGTACCGGCCCGACGGCACCCCGGTGAAGGGCCTCAACCCCGCCAACCAGTGGGTCCGCGTCGGCGCCCCCGCCGAGGGCGGCGAGCCGGTGCTGCTGTACGTCGAGGCCGCCGCCAACCCCGTGATCCTGGGCCGCCGCGGCTTCGCGCCGACCCCGCTGGGCGACCGGGACACCGCGGGCGGCGACCCGCTCTACACCCTGGGCCGCATGGACCTCGCCGTCTTCGACGCGACCGTGTGGCACCTCGTGCGCGACCTGGAGGTGCTCGGCGAGCTGATGGCCGAGCTGCCCGCCGACTCCCCGCGCCGGTACGACATCCTGCGCGCGGTGGACCGCGCCCTGGACGCCGTCGACCTCCAGGACGTGGGCGGCACGGCGGCCCGCGCCCGCGAGCCGCTCGCCGGCGTCCTCGCCGCCCCCGCCGTACCCTCCGCCCACCGGATCACCGCCGTCGGCCACGCCCACATCGACTCGGCGTGGCTGTGGCCGCTGCGGGAGACCGTCCGCAAGGTCGCCCGGACCGCCGCCAACATGACCGCCCTCCTCGACGACGAACCCGACTTCGTCTTCGCCATGTCCCAGGCCCAGCAGTGGGCGTGGGTCCGCGACCACCGGCCCGAGGTGTGGGCGCGGGTGAAGAAGGCCGTGGCGGACGGCCGGTTCGTGCCGGCCGGCGGCATGTGGGTGGAGTCGGACACCAACATGCCCGGCTCGGAGGCGATGGCCCGGCAGTTCGTGCACGGCAAGCGGTTCTTCCTGGACGAGTTCGGCATCGAGAACGACGAGGCGTGGCTGCCGGACACCTTCGGCTTCGCCGCCGGGCTGCCCCAGATCATCGCGGCGGCCGGGTCGAAGTACCTGCTGACGCAGAAGATCTCCTGGTCGCAGACGAACGGCTTCCCGCACCACACCTTCCGCTGGGAGGGCATCGACGGCACCCGGATCTTCACCCACTTCCCGCCCGTCGACACCTACAACTGCGCCATGACGGGCCGCGAGATCGCCCACGCCGTCCGCAACTTCAAGGACAAGGGCCGCGCCCGGCACTCCCTCGCGCCGACCGGTTTCGGAGACGGGGGCGGCGGTACCACCCGCGAGATGGTGGCCCGCGCCGCCCGGCTCCGCGACCTCGAAGGCTCGGCCACGGTGACCTGGCAGACCCCGAAGCAGTTCTTCGAGCAGGCCGCCGCCGACTACCCGGAACCGCCCGTCTGGGTCGGCGAGCTGTACCTCGAACTGCACCGCGCCACCCTCACCAGCCAGGCCGGCACCAAGCAGGGCAACCGGCGCAGCGAACACCTGCTGCGGGAGGCCGAGCTGTGGGCGGCGACGGCCGCCGTGCGCACCGGCTTCCCCTACCCGTACGAGGAGCTGGACCGGCTCTGGAAGACCGTCCTGCTGCACCAGTTCCACGACATCCTGCCCGGTTCCTCCATCGCCTGGGTGCACCGCGAGGCACGGGCCGTCTACGCGCGCGTCGCCGAGGAGCTGACCGGCGTCATCGAGGCCGCCCAGCGCGCCCTGGCCGGCGACGGCGGCACTCCGCTCCTGTTCAACGCCGCCCCGCACGCCCGCGCCGGCGTCCCGGCGGGCGGCGCCGCCACCCCCGCCCCCGCCGGGCACGCGACAGTGCTCGGCACGCGCGAGGGCGGCGGATTCGTCCTGGACAACGGGCTGCTGCGGGCCGTGATCGACGAACGCGGGCTGATCGTCTCCCTGTACGACATCGAGGCCGGCCGCGAGACGGTCGCGCCCGGCGCCGCCGCGGGCCTCCTCCAGCTCCACCCCGACCTGCCGAACAAGTGGGACGCCTGGGACGTCGACGCGTTCTATCGCAACACCGGCACCGACCTGAGCGGGGCCGACTCGGTGACGGCCGGGGAGGACGGCGCCTCGGTGCGCGTCGTGCGCTCCTTCGGCTCCTCGCGCGCCACCCAGGTGCTCACCCTGGCCCCCGGCGAACGGCGGCTGGAGGTGGAGACCGAGGTCGACTGGCACGAGACGGAGAAGTTCCTCAAACTCGCCTTCCCGCTGGACCTGCACGCCGACCGGTACGCCGCCGAGACCCAGTTCGGACACGTCCACCGCCCCACCCACACCAACACCTCCTGGGACGCGGCCCGGTTCGAGGCGTGCAACCACCGCTTCGTCCATCTGGCGGAGCCCGGCTGGGGCGTGGCGGTCGTCAACGACTCGACGTACGGCCATGACGTCACCCGGACCGTCCGGACCGGCGCGGACGCCGGGACCACCACCACCGTCCGGGTGTCGCTGCTGCGCGCCCCGCGCTTCCCCGACCCCGGGACCGACCAGGGCACGCACCGGTTCCGGCACGCCCTGGTGCCGGGCGCCGGCATCGGCGACGCGGTGCGCGAGGGCTGGCGGATCAACCTGCCCGAGCGGCGGCTGACCGGCGCCGGGGAGGTGGCCCCGCTGGTCACCGTCGACCGGGAGTCGGTGGTGATCACCGCCGTCAAGCTCGCCGACGACGGCGGCGGCGACCTGGTCGTCCGCTTCCACGAGGCGCACGGCGGCCGGGCCCGCGCCACGCTGACGGCCGGCTTCGAGGTCGCCGGCGCCACCGTGACCGACCTGCTGGAACGCCCGCTCGACGGAGCGCCGGCCCCCGAGCGGGACGGCGGCCGGATCACCGTACGGCTGCGGCCGTTCCAGCTCATGACCCTGCGGCTGAAGCGCGCCTAGGCAGTCCCGGCCGGCCCGGCTCCTGCGCGCGAGAGCCGGGCCAGTGGTCCGATGACTCGGCGGCAATCGTCGGATGACTTTGCCGTCCGATACGGGATCTTCCCGGCATCACGCCTGCGCGAGGGGTGTTCGTCGGATCAATAGCTCTGATAAATATGCGGGAACTGGTCACTCCCACCCGAGGAGCCGCGTGCCCGCCACCGACGCCCGCATCACCGCCGTCGACACCTACGACATCCGGTTCCCCACCTCCCGCGCACTCGACGGCTCCGACGCGATGAACCCGGACCCCGACTACTCGGCCGCCTACGTCGTGCTGCGCACCGATGGCGGCGAACCGGAGGGGCACGGCTTCGCCTTCACCATCGGGCGGGGCAACGACGTCCAGGTCGCCGCGGTCCGGGCGCTGCGCGACCACGTCGTCGGACGGTCCGTCGCCGCGCTGTGCGCCGACCCCGGCACGCTCTACCGGGACCTCACCGGGGACAGCCAACTGCGCTGGCTGGGGCCGGAGAAGGGCGTGATGCACATGGCGATCGGCGCGGTCGTCAACGCCGTCTGGGACCTGGCCGCCCGCCGGGCGGGCAAACCCCTGTGGCGGCTGCTCGCCGACGCCGACCCCGAGTGGCTGACCGCGCAGATCGACTTCCGCTACCTCACCGACGCGCTCACCCCCGACGAGGCCCTCGACCTGCTGCGCCGGGGCCGCAAGGGCGCCGCCGAACGCACCGGGCACCTGCTGGCCGACGGCTACCCCGCCTACACCACCTCCCCGGGCTGGCTCGGCTACGACGACGACAAGCTCGCCCGCCTCGCCGCCCGCGCCGTCGCCGACGGCTTCACCCAGATCAAGCTCAAGGTCGGCGCCGACCTGGACGACGACATCCGGCGCTGCCGCGTCGCCCGCGCCACCGTCGGCCCGGACATCCGCCTCGCCGCCGACGCCAACCAGCGCTGGGACGTGCCCGAGGCGATCCGCTGGACCGGCGCCCTCGCCGAGTTCGGCCTGTACTGGATCGAGGAACCCACCAGCCCCGACGACGTGCTCGGCCACGCCGCCGTCCGCCGGGCCGTCGCCCCGGTGAAGGTCGCCACCGGCGAACACGCCCACAACCGCGTCCTGTTCAAACAGCTCCTCCAGGCCGGTGCCGTCGACATCGTGCAGATCGACGCGGCCCGGGTGGCCGGCGTCAACGAGAACCTCGCGATCCTGCTGCTCGCCGCCAAGTTCGGCGTCCCGGTCTGCCCGCACGCCGGCGGCGTCGGCCTGTGCGAACTCGTCCAGCATCTGGCCATGTTCGACTACGTGGCCCTGTCCGGCACCACCGAGGACCGGGTCATCGAGTACGTCGACCACCTCCACGACCACTTCACCGACCCCGTGGTGATCCGCGCGGGGCACTACACGGCACCCACCGCGCCGGGCTTCTCGGCCGCCCTGCGGCCCGCCTCCGTCGCCCGGTACACCTATCCGGGCGGCACCTTCTGGGCCGCCGACGCCGAGCGGACCGAAGGGCGGACGGCATGAACGACTTCACGGGACTGAGGGCCCTGGTCACCGGCGGCGCCTCCGGCATCGGCCGGGCCACCGCCGCACTCCTCGCCGCGCGCGGCGCGGCCGTCGCCGTCCTCGACGCCGACACCACGGCGGTCGGCGAGCCGTTCCTGCCCGTGCGGGCCGACGTCACCGACGACGCCTCCGTACGCGCCGCCGTCACCGCCGCCGTCGCCGGGCTCGGCGGTCTGGACATCCTGGTCAACAACGCCGGCATCGGCGCGCAGGGCACCGTCGAGGACAACGACGACGCCGAGTGGCACCGCGTCCTCGACGTCAACGTGGTCGGCATGGTCCGGGTGGCCCGCGCCGCGCTGCCCCACCTGCGCCGCTCACGGCACGCGGCGGTCGTCAACACCTCGTCCGTCGCGGCCACCGCCGGCCTGCCCCAGCGGGTGCTGTACAGCGCCACCAAGGGTGCCGTGCAGTCCCTGACCCTCGCCATGGCCGCCGACCACGTCCGCGAGGGCATCCGCGTCAACTGCGTCAACCCCGGCACGGTGGACACCCCGTGGATCGGCCGCCTGCTGGACCGGGCCCCCGACCCGGCCGCCGAGCGCGCCGCGCTGGAGGCCCGCCAGCCCACCGGCCGCCTGGTCACCGCCGAGGAGGTCGCCGCCGCCATCGCCCACCTCGCCGGTCCGTACTCCGGTGCCACCACCGGCACCTCGCTCGCCGTCGACGGCGGCATGCAGGGCCTCCGGCTCCGCCCGGCGGGACAACCGTGACCACCCTCGGCCGGAGCGGCGTACCCGTCAGCCCCCTCGCCCTCGGCTGCGCCGCCCTCGGCAACCTCTACACCCCGGTCACCGACGCCGAGGCGCACGCCACCGTCCGGGCCGCCTGGCGCCGGGGCGTCCGCACCTTCGACACCGCCCCGCACTACGGGCTCGGCCTGTCCGAACGGCGCCTCGGCGCGGCCCTGGGCGCGCTCCCGCGCGACGCGTACACCCTCTCCACCAAAGTGGGCCGGCTGCTGGAACCCGCCGGCACGGCGGACGGCGACGACCTGGCCGCCGGGTTCGCGGTGCCGGCCACCCACCGCCGGGTGTGGGACTTCAGCGCCGACGGCGTACGCCGGTCCCTGACGGCCAGCCTGGAGCGGCTCGGCCTGGACCGCGTGGACATCGTCTACCTGCACGACCCGGACGACCACGCCGGGCAGGCGCTCCGCGAGGCGTACCCGGCCCTGGAACGGCTGCGGGCCGAGGGCACGGTCGGCGCGATCGGCGTGGGCATGAACCGGACGGCGCTGCTCACCCGGTTCGTCCGGGACACCGACGTCGACGTGGTGCTCTGCGCCGGCCGCTACACCCTGCTCGACCAGAGCGCCCTGGCCGACCTGCTCCCGGCCGCCACCGCGCGCGGCACCTCCGTCGTCGTCGGCGGCGCCTTCAACTCCGGCCTGCTGGCCGACCCGCGGCCGGGCGCGGCGTACGACTACGCCCGGGCGCCGGACGCCCTGCTGGAGCGCGCGCTGCGCCTGAAGGCGGTCGCCGAACGGCACGGCACGACCCTGCGCGCCGCCGCCCTCGCCTTCTGCGCCGCCCACCCGGCCGTCGCGAGCGTCCTGGTGGGCGCCCGCTCCGCCGCCGAGGCCGAGGACTGCGCCGACCGCTTCGCCGAGCCGGTGCCCGCCGCGTACTGGGAGGAGCTGCGGCGGACCGGCCTGCTGCCCCCGGACGCACCCGTGCCCTGAGCCCCGTTCACGGCTGCCCCGCCAGCCGGGTCGGCGGCAGGTACTCGCGTACGTACGTCCGCTCCCAGCAGGCGCCCGTCTCCCGCAGTTCCCGCCAGGTCGTGTACCGGTAGCGGTAGAGGCGGGCCCTGATGTGGCGCGGCGGGGCGTCCGGTGGGAACGGTGCGCGGCGCAGCAGCCGCAGGGTGTCCCGGTCGCCCTCCAGCAGCCGTTCCACCAGCGCCGAGAACCACGGTCCGGCATAGCCGGGCGACAGCGCGGCGAACCACATCATCCAGTCCAGCCGCAGGTGGTACGGCGCGAACTGGCGCGGCCAGCGGCGCGGATCACCGGGCTTGCCCTTGAAGGCGTACTCCCGCCAGTCCCCGTCCTCGCGCGGCACCTCGTCGGCGGTGCCCTCGATCACCACCTCGTGCCGGACCCGGCTGACGCTGCCGAACGCGCCGTAGGTGTTGACCAGGTGCAGCGGGTCGAAGGAGCGGTTCATCACCTGGCGCCGGGAGAGCATGTTGCGCACCGGGCGGTGGCTGAGCGCCACCAGCAGCGCGGCCACCGCCAGGACCAGCACCTCGTACCAGAGCGGCGGCGGCGCCACGGCGGGCGGGTCGGCGGGGAACCGCACGGCCGGCAGGGCCAGCGCGACGGTGATCCAGTTCAGCCAGGCGAAGTTGCCCGACAGCACCAGCCACAGCTGGGTGAGGATCATCAGCGCGGCGGCGGCCGTGGCCACCGGCTGCGGGGCGAACAGCAGGAACGGCACCACGAGCTGGGTGACGTGGTTCGCGGCCACCTCCACTCGGTGCAGCGGCCGGGGCAGATGGTGGAAGAACCAGCTCAGCGGCCCCGGCATGGGCTGGGTCTCGTGATGGTGGTCCAGGCACGTAAGCCGCCGCCAGCACGCGTCGCCGCGGATCTTGATCAGCCCCGCCCCGAACTCGACGCGGAACAGCAGCCAGCGCAGCAGGAACAGCACGACGACCGGCGGGGCCACCTCGTCGTTGCCGAGGAACACGGCGAGGAAGCCGGTCTCCAGGAGCAGCGACTCCCAGCCGAAGCCGTACCAGGTCTGCCCCACGTTGACGATCGACAGGTACAGCGCCCACGGCACCAGCCACAGCAGCATCGCCGCCCACAGCGGCAGCACCGCGTCCACCCCCGCGAGGAGCGCCGCGGCCACCGCGCAGCCCGCCCAGGCGCAGCCGGCGAACAGCCGGTCGGAGTAGCGCCACTGGAACAGGCTCGGCGCGCGCCGCCAGGGCACCCGCGCCACGAACCGGGGCACCGGCAGCATCCCGCGCTCCCCGATCAGCGCCCGGAACTGGAGCGCGGCCGTCAGGAAGGCGACCAGGTAGAGGGCGGCCAGCGCCTTCTGGAAGACCAGCCGCCCGGTCCAGTAGTCGGGTGCGGTGAACCACTCCACGGGCCTGTGCTCCTTCGGTCGCTGCGCGCGGGTTCACGCTTACCCGGCCCTTGGTCGGCCGAACGGGTCGAAGAATCGGACAAAGGCTGGCAAGGTGGGGCTCATGGTTGATCGGGGAGCGAGCGCCCTGTCACTCCCGGACGACTGGCCCGCCCATCCGGACCCGATCCTGGCGCTCAACCGCATGGGCACGTTCGACTGGGACCTGGCGGGTGGCCTCTTCCACATGGACGCCCAGGCCCACGAGGTCTTCGACCTGCGCCCGGAGGAGTACGACGGACGCCCGGAATCCCTGTCGGTCCGCGTCCCGCGGGCGGAGGGCATCCGGCTGGACGCCCTGGTCGCCCGGGCCATCAAGGACGGCAGCGAGAACTACGGCACCTACTTCCGGCTGCGCTGCCGCGACGGCCATCTGCGCTGGACCCACACCCAGGGCTACATCCGGCGCGACGCGGCGGGCCGGCCGTACCGGATCGTCGGCATCGTCCGGGACGCCACCCGGGAGCTGAGCGAGATCGAGTCGCGCCGCGAGCGCGCCGTCCGCGACGAGGCACGCCGCCGCCAGACCGACGTGGTCGAGGCCGCCACCGCCGCCCTCGCCCACGCCCGCACCGTCGAGGACGTCATCGACGTCCTGCGGGACACCAACGGCCTCACCCGGCTGGGCGCCACCAGCCTGGTGATGGGCCTGGTCGAGGCGGGCCGCATCCGGCTGGTCGCCGACGGCCCCGAGAACAGCTTCGTCCCCGGCACCCGGATCACCCGGGTCGAGGAGCCCTACCCGATGAGCGAGGTGGTGCGGACCCTGGGGCCCCGGTTCATCGAGTCGCCGGAGGAGTTCGCCGAGCGCTACCCCGTGCTCTGGCCGCACATCACCCACCTGCGCATCACCTCCGCCGCCTATCTGCCGCTGATCGCGCAGGGCCGGCCGATCGGCGCGGTGGGCCTGCTCTACGGCGACCGGCGCGGCTTCTCGCCGGAGGACCGCACCGTGCTCGTCGCCCTGGGCAGCGGCATCGCCCAGAGCCTCCAGCGCGCGATGCTCTACGAACAGGAGATGGACCTCGCCGCCGGCCTCCAGCAGGCGATGCTGCCGCGCACCATCCCCTCCGTCCCCGGCTGCGACGTCGCCGTCCGCTACCGCGCCGCGACCGTCGGCGGCATGCACGCCCGTGACATCGGCGGCGACTGGTACGACCTGATCCCGCTGCCCGGAGGCACCTCGTCCGCGGGCGGCCGGGTCGGCGCCGTCATCGGCGACGTCCAGGGCCACGACACCCACGCCGCCGCCGTCATGGGCCAGCTGCGCATCGTGCTGCGCGCCTACGCCGCCGAGGGCCACACCCCGGCCGCCGTGATGGCACGGGCCTCCGGCTTCCTCCACGAACTCGACACCGACCGCTTCGCCACCTGCCTGTACGCCGAGGCCGACCTGGCCACCGGCGTCGTCCAGGTGGTCCGCGCCGGGCACACCGACCCGCTGGTGCGCGACCCGGACGGCACCTGCCGCCGGGTCCCCGTGGAGGGCGGGCTGCCGCTCGGCCTGTCCGCCGAGTTCGGGCGGCTCACCTACCCCGTCTCCACCCTCGAACTCGACCCCGGCGCCACCCTGGTGCTGTTCACCGACGGCCTGGTCGAACAGCCCGGCGCCGACCTCGGCGACGGTGTCCGGGACCTCGCCGCCGCGGTCGCCGCCGGCCCCCCGCACGTCCGTGACCTCGCCGACCTCCTCATCCGTGACGCCGAGGAGCGCGGCGGCGAGGACGACGTGGCCCTTCTCCTGCTGCGCCGCCACGCCCCGGACGCCCCGCGCTCCGGCGGCCGGCTTCAGCGGCACGTGGCCCCCGGCGACCCGGAGGCCCTCGCGGAGGCCCGCCATCTGACCCGGGCCGCCGTCCGCGCCTGGGGCGCCGAGCCGCAGGGCGACGAGATCGAACTGGTCGCCGACGAGCTGATCACCAACGCGCTGACGCACACCGAGGGCGCGGCGGTCGTCACCCTGAGGTACCTCACCGGGGCCGGCCGGCGGCTGCGGATCGAGGTCGAGGACTCCTCCAGCGCCCTGCCCCGGCGGCGCGAGGCGGGCGAGTCCGGCGTCTCCGGGCGCGGCCTGCTGCTGGTCGACCTGATGGCGGACGGCTGGGGCGTGGAGGCGCGGGGCGGCGGCAAGTGCGTGTGGGCGGAGTTCGCGGTACGGCACGGCGAGCTGTGAGGGCACCCCGGGTCCGACGCGCCCGCGGTTCCGGGCTCTACCCGGGTCTGGTGAGGTGCCCTTCGCTCCTCGGCGGCCCCCTGGGCGCACCCGACGTCCCCGCGTTCCCCGGTGCCGCCGCCCGGCGCCGGTGGCACCCTGGACACATGCCCGAACTGCCCGAGGTAGAGGCGCTCCGAGAGTTCCTGGCCGAGCACCTCGTCGGCCGCGAGATCGTGCGGGTCCTGCCCGTGGCCGTCAGCGTCCTGAAGACGTACGACCCGCCGCTCACCGCCCTTCAGGGCCGCCAGGCCACGGCCGTGCGCCGGCACGGCAAGTTCCTCGACGTGGCGACCGACGGCGGCCCGCATCTGGTGACCCACCTGGCCCGGGCCGGCTGGCTGCACTGGAAGGACCGCCTGCCCGACGGCGTGCCCCGCCCCGGCAAGGGACCCCTCGCGCTGCGGGTCGCCCTGGAGACCGGCGCCGGCTTCGACCTGACGGAGGCGGGCACGCAGAAACGGCTCGCGGTGTACGTCGTCCACGACCCGGCCGAGGTGCCGGGAGTCGCCCGGCTCGGCCCGGACCCGCTCGCCGGCGACTTCGACGAGGCCCGCCTGGCCGCCCTCCTCGCCGGCGAGCGGCGGCAGCTCAAGGGCGCCCTGCGCGACCAGAGCCTGATCGCGGGCGTGGGCAACGCCTACAGCGACGAGATCCTGCACGCCGCGAGGATGTCCCCCTTCAAGCTGGCCGCGTCGCTCACCCCCGAGGAGCTGACCCGGCTCCACACGGCGCTGCGGGACACGCTCACCGAGGCCGTCGAGCGCTCCCGGGGCGTGGCGGCCGGCCGGCTGAAGGCCGAGAAGAAGAGCGGCCTGCGCGTCCACGGCCGTACCGGCGAGCCCTGTCCGGTGTGCGGCGACACCATCCGCGAGGTCTCCTTCAGCGACTCCTCGCTCCAGTACTGCCCGACCTGCCAGACCGGCGGGAAGCCGCTGGCGGACCGGAGGCTGTCCCGGCTGCTGAAGTGACTCCCGGTGGCCTACCGGGCGGACAGGACGACCAGCCGCTCCCCGCCCGACGTCCGCACCTCGCAGCGGGCGGTCCCGGACGGCCGCGGGGCCGCGCCGCCGCGCACGGTGGTGGGCCCGCCGCCCTGCGGGGAGCGCCAGGCGGCGACGGCCGCCTCGGAGCCGTCCCGGCCGACCGCGACCAGCCGGCAGGAGCGGGGCCCCGCGCCGTCCCTGACCTCCAGTTCGACGCCGCTGCCCCAGGGCCGGTCCGTCGCGGTCACCCGCGCCCGCACCCCCGACCGGGCGTCGGCCGCGGCGACCCGTACCGTCTCCGCGCCGCGCGCGGCGACGACCGCGGCGCCCGGCACGGCCACGGCGCACACCAGCGCCGCCGCCGTGGCGCACCGCGGCCCGCGCCGGGCGGCCCGGCGCCGCGCCGCCACCTCGGCCGGAAGCCGCCCGAGGAGCCGGGGCCCCACCGAGGCGAACGGGCGCACGACCGGCGGGGCCGCCCTGCGGTACAGCCCCAACTGCCGGGTGACCGGCCCGAATGCGCTCACCGCGGCCGTGCACCGGGGGCACCCCGTGGGTGGTCCTCGAAGCGGAACGCGTCCCGCTCGTCCAGCACGCCGAGCGCGTAGGCGCCCGCGTGGCGATGCCTCTCCAGGGACCTCATGCCGCGTCCTCGTACCGTCGGACGGGCCGTGCTTCCTTGCCCCACCCGTACGGAGCGCGCCGCCGAACCACTCCACGTCACCCGCGGCGGGCACCGGGGGCGTCAGAACAGGTGAATGGCGAGATGCCCCAGCGGCAGCCCCAGCTGCCACGCCGGTGTCCACACCTTGGGCCCCTCGTCCTCGCCCGTCCCCGGGGCGCCGCCCGGGACCGAGTTCAGGTCGGGAGCGAGCAGTTCGGTGTCCTGGAGCCAGCGCCAGGCCGCCCGGGCCAGCGCGAGGTCGGGGTCCGCGTCACCGGAGCGGCCGGCGGTCTCGGCGAGCCGCTCGCGCACCCACTCCCGCCACGGCTGGTCGTACGCCGTGAGGGAGAGCCAGGTCTCCAGCCGGGAGACGACCTCGACACCGCAGAGCTGGCCGTCGGTGTCGGACAGGAAGACGGTCAGCGCCAGTGCGTAGCGCCCCGCGCGGAACTCGAAGGACGTCGGCGGCATCAGATCGCCGCCGCGCAGCAGCTCGTCGGCGACGTACTCGGCGTACAGCCAGGCCATGGGGACGCTCAGTCCGTCTCCGCCGCCGTCCGTGCTCTCGTGACCTCTGTGCAGCATCCCTTCCTGCCTTCCTCCGGTGCGTGCGTCGCCCCACCCGGACCCCGCCGGGGTCCCGTCCGGAACACGGATGAGGACAGCCGATTACCCAACCGGGGTCCACGGCAAGGCGCTTTACGGAGGCTTGACCCGGCGTCCGGTTTCATCGCAGGTCGGTGGCGTAATCCGGCAGCACCCGGCGCAGGGCGCGAAGCGCGTAGAACGCCCGGGACTTCACGGTACCCGCCGGTATGCCCAGGGCCTTCGCCGCTTCCGCCACACTCGCCCCCTGGAAGTACACCAGCACCAGGACTTCACGGTGCTCCGGAGTGAGTGTCTTCACAGCCTCGCGCACATCGAGGGCGGCGGCGGCCCGCTCGGCGTGGTCCGCGCAGACCGGCGCGTTCTCCAGGGCCGCGTCGCCGATCTCGGGCGGGCGGGCCTGCCGGGCCCGCCGCGCGTCGATCGCCAGCCGCCGGGCCACGGTCAGCAGCCAGGGCCGTACGGAGGCGAAGTCGCCGGCGCGCAGGGCCTCGGGGTGCTGCCAGGCCCGGACCAGGGTCTCCTGCAACAGGTCCTCGGCGCGCTGCCGGTCGCCGTCGCTCAGCCGCAGCAGCAGCCCGAAGAGCGGCCGGCCGTGCTCGCGCTGGAGGGCGGCGAGCTCGTGCTCGGCGGTCGTCGTCCCGTGGGTGAGGGTGGTTCCGGCCGTCATGGCCGTATGGCATCGCAGGGTGCGGCCCGGGGACAGGGCGGGCGCACAGGTCTGCGGCGGACGGTCGATCGCGTCGGTGAACGGTTCGGTGAACGGTCCGTCCCGCCCGGAGTGCCCGCCGGACGGGCTAAGGGGCGTGTCGGAGCCGCGCGAACCGCACGGGATCTCCTTACCTCTTTGTGTGTAAATCTGATTTTTATCCGTGCGTGACCACACCGGGGTGAACGGATGATCACACGCAGCCGACAGGTGGCCCTGGCCCTCACCGTCGTCCTCGCCGCGGGCGCGGCCTGCCAGGCCCACGGCCACGAGCCGCCCCCGGCCGGCCGTCCCGCCCCGGACACCGGCGCCTTCACCCTGGTCGCCTCCGGGGACGTCCTGCCGCACGGCTCGGTCGTCGAGCGGGCCCGCTTCGACGCGGGCGGCACGGGACTCGACTTCCGCCCGATGCTGGCCGGCATCGCCCCCGTCGTCTCCCGCGCGGACCTCGCCCTGTGCCACCTGGAGACCGGGGACGGCGCCGCGTTCCCGCCCGAGATGGCCGAGGGCCTCGCCGCCACCGGATACGACGGCTGCTCCACCGCATCCACCGCCTCCGCCCCCACCCTCGACGCCCTCGACCGGGCCGGCGTACGGCACGCCGGGGCCGCCCGCACCGAGGAGGAGGCCCGCACGGTCACCGTCCTGCGGGCCGGCCCCGCCGATGTCGCCCACCTCGCCTGTTCCGGCGCCCTCGACGCACGGCGCGTCCTCGCCGACGCGCGGGCCGCCCGGGAGGCCGGCGCCGACGTCGTCGTGGTCTCCCTGCGCTGGGGCACCCCCTGGCAGGAGGAACCCGACGCGGGGCAGCGGGCCCTGGCCGGCGCGCTCACCGCCGCCCGCACGGCGGGGCGCCCCGACATCGACCTGGTCCTCGGCACCCGCGCGCACGTCCCGCAGCCGTACGAGAAGGTCAACGGCACCTGGGTGCTCTACGGCCTGGGCGACCAGATCGCCGGTGAGACGACCAACGACCGAGGGGCCGCCGACCCGCGCGCCCACCAGTCCACCCTCGGCCGCTTCACCTTCGCCCCGCCCGCCCGGCCCGGCGGACGCTGGGAGGTCACCCGGGCCGAGTTCGTCCCCCAGCTCTACGACATCGACGCCGGACGGGTGGTGAACCTCAACCGGGCGCTCGCGCAGGGCGCCGAGGTGCGCGCCGTGCGCGACCGCGTCCGGGACGTGGTGCTCGCCCGGGGCGCCGCCGCGGACGGGCTCGCCATGGGGGAGTGATCCCTGGGGGACCACGCACCTCCCGGGGGGTCACGGCACCACGGTCACGGGCCAGCGCCCCGCCTTCACCAGCCGGATCGCCACCGACCCCACGAAGCGATGCCCCGCCTGCTCGGAGGCGCCCACCACCACCGCGTCCGCCTTCAGATCGTCGGCCGCCTTCCGCAGCCCGTTGAAGGGATCGCCGCGGAAGGTGTGGAACTCCCAGCGCACCTCGAATATCCCCTTCACCCGCTCGGTCGCCTCCCGGATGTGGGCGACCAGGTCCTCCGCGACCTCGTCGGTCGTCTCCGCGACCGGCGCCCCCAGCGACGCCCCCGCCACCAGCATCGGCTGCACGTACACCACGGCGAGCAGTGCGTGCTGCCGCCGGGCCAGGCCACCGGCGTAGGCCGCGGCGCGGAACGAGGAGTCCGACCCGTCGACGCCGACCAGGATGACCCTGGGCCCGTCCGTGCCCCGTTCGAACTGATGGGAATGCTGCTGTTCCGGTTCCGTCACGCGGCGAGGCTATCGGACGGGGCGCACGCCCCCGACGCGTGCCGCCGCGGCGGGGCACGCGGCGGGTGTGCTGGGCCGGGCGGGTGGATTCGTGCCGCCGCCCCGGTGCCGTACTGGTGCGTCGGCCGGTGGCCGGGCGACTGATGAGTCATGAAGACGGATCAGTTGCTCACGCGGCGCGGGGCCCTGCTCGCCGGCGCCGCCGCCGTCGCGGCGGCCGGGACCGCCGGGGTCCTCGGGGCGGTCACCGGGACCGGTCCGGCCCGCCCGGCCGCCCCCGCCCCCGCCCCCGGCCCCCGGGCGCGCGGCGCGCTCCGGCCCTCCGCCTACCGCCTGCGCCCCCTGACCGGATACGGCCCGCCCGCCGCCGCCCCGGTCCGCACCCCGGTCCGGCAGGCACCCCTGCTGGAGATGCCCGGGCGCGGCCGGACCATGGTGCTCACCTTCGACGACGGACCCGACCCCCGCTACACCCCCGACATCCTCGACACCCTCGCCGAGTACCGGGTGCGGGCGATGTTCTTCGTGTGCGGCGAGATGGCCGTCGAGAACCGGGAGCTGCTGGCCCGGATGGCCGACGACGGACATGTCGTCGGCAACCACACCTGGTCCCACCCGCTGCTCACCCGCCTCGGCCGGCGGGAGATCCGCGCCGAGATGGAGCGCACCGGCGAGGTGATCGACCGGGCCGTCGGTGAGCCGCCGCGCTGGTTCCGGGCGCCGTACGGGGCCTGGAACCGCGCCGCCTTCCAGCTCGGCGCCGAACTCGGCATGGAACCCCTCGCCTGGACCGTCGACACCCTGGACTGGACCACCCCCGGCGCCGGCACCATCGTCGAGCGGGTCGAGGACGGCGCCGCCCCCGGCGTCGTGGTGCTCTCGCACGACGCCGGGGGCGACCGTTCGCAGAGCGTGCGCGCCCTGCGCTCCTACCTGCCCTCCCTGCTGGACTCCGGTTACCACCTCACCGTCCCCGGGCGGCGGCCCGCCTGAGGAAGCGTCGCCCGCCCGGCCGGAAGCCGGGTCAGCGGACCTCGGTCAGGCGGGCGAAGGCGACCACGTTCCCCGCGTAGCCGTTCTGCTTCGTGAATCCGCCGCCACAGGTGATGACCCGCAGTTCGGGACTTCCCTTGGAGGCGTACACCCGGTCGCCGGGGAAATCGTCCTTCTCGAAGACCTCGACGGCG
The DNA here is from genome assembly GCF_020521275.1 of Streptomyces daghestanicus. Lineage (NCBI taxonomy): Bacteria > Bacillati > Actinomycetota > Actinomycetes > Kitasatosporales > Streptomycetaceae > Streptomyces > Streptomyces daghestanicus. The sequence continues at coordinate 278,468 of NZ_BNDX01000018.1, forward strand.
TAGATCTCGAACACCGCGGTCTTCCCGTCCTCCCGGGCGATCTCCACCTTGTTCCCCTGCTTCAGGGCGCCGAGCCCGTAGAACACCGCCGGGCCCTGCTTGTTGTCGACATGGCCGACGACGACCGCGGTGCCCTTCTCGCCGGGGGAGACCGCGCCGGTGAACCAGCCCGCCAGATTGGGGTCCTCGGGCGGCGGCGCGCCCACCCAGCCGTCCGCGTCCAGCCCCACCGGTGTCATCGGCGCGTCCACCTGGATCGCGGGGACGCGCACCCGGGCCGGAACCGCGTACGGCAGCGGCGCGAGGGCCTTGGGCAGGGCGCCCTCCCCCGCGGGACGGGCCTCGGAGGCCGCCGCCGACGCCGGCTGCGGCGGACCCGCGTCGAATTCCCCCGAACCATTGCGAATGAGCGCGAGGCCGGTCAGCAGAACGAGCGCTATGACACCCCACGGAGCGCGCTTCCGGTGCCGCTCCTCCTCTTCGGCCAGTTCCGACGCAGACATTCGACATCCCCTCTCGACACAGCCGTCGCCGTGTCAGTCGCGCATACCGGAAACGCTAAGTGCCGCCCGGCGGCGCGGCGACGGGGCGGAAGCGAACGGGTGGCCGCGCGGCCCGCCGGTGCGCCATCCGGGGAACGGGGTACGGGAACGTTTTGACCGGCCGTGACCTGCGGTGACGTCCGCCGCCGTGGTACCGGCGCGGTGAACGCCCTCACCAGGACGGACCATTGCCGAAATGCGGTCGCCGCCGCGCCAACTGAGGGTTTCTCCGGGAGGCGCTTTCTCGCCGATCGACCGGGGACGGGTCCCGGGGCGTCTTCCGCGGAGGATCACATGCGTAACTCCCGTGCCCTGGCGGCCGCAGGCGCCGCCGTCGCCGTCCTCGGGCTCGCCGCTCCCACGGCCGCCGCGTGGGACACGCCGAGCAACATCGTGGCCCTGCCCAGCGTCATCGCCCGCGGCGGGCAGATGACCGTCACGGTCGACGGCTGCCCGCACGGCGGCACGATGACCTCGCGCGCCTTCCCGACCACCCACCTCACCCCGGTCCGGGGCGCCAACGAGACCTCCAAGGGGGTCGCCACCATCAACAGCGACGCCCGCCCCGGCTCGTACGACATCACCGTCAACTGCTCGGGCCGGACGCTGACCAGGCCGGCCGCCTTCACCGTCATCGGCGGTGTCCGGGGCGGTCTCGGCGGCAGCAACTCCAGCGGCGCCACCCCGACCGACATCGCGATCGGCGGCGGGCTGGTCGCCGCGGCCGTGGCCGGCGGCGGCGTGTTCTGGATGCGCCGCCGGGCCGAGCGGCGCGCCTGACCGGCGCCCCGCCTTCGGGGGGCGGGCGCCGCACAAGGACGGGACAGGACGTGGCCCCGGCTCCTGACGAGGAGCCGGGGCCACGTCCTGTCCCGTCCGCGGGTGCCTCTCCGTCAGGGGCCGTCCGTGCCGGAGCGGCGGCGGGAGAAGTGGTACGCGGCACCGACCGAGCCGACGACGAGCGCGGCCCCCAGTCCGATGTTCCGCAGGCCGAAGCCGGCCGCGGTGCCGCCCTCACCGGCGTGCACGCCCTTCTGCGGATGCCCGGGGTGCTCGCCGTGGCCGGGGTGCTCCGGCGGGGGCGGTGGCGGGGCGATGGTGCTGGGCGGCGGAGTGGGCGACTGGGTCGGCACCCCGCCGGCGATGGTCAGGCTCGCCGTCCCGGTCGCCCCGTCGCAGCGGAACAGCACCTGGTGGACCGCGCCCGGCTTGGCGTCCCAGTCGACCACCGCCCGGGCCGAGGTGTGCCCGGGGTGGATGGTGACCGGGTCGAAGACCGGCGCGGAGACCGTCGCGGGGCCCTTGCAGCCGCCGCCCTCGCGGTCGACCTCCAGGGTGACCTCGCCGCCCGGCGCGATCGTGGAGGGCCGGACGGCGAAACCGAACGGGGCGGAGCCGCCGCCCTGCCCGGCCGCGCCGGCGACCGGGACACAGGACGTGAGGGCGCAGGCGCCCAGCAGTGCGGCCGAAGCGACGGGTATCGCGCGCATGGAAGTTCCTCCGGGTCCCGAGGAGCAGCCGCGGACCTGTTTCCGTTCGCGTGGGACATGCACCTCGATGTCCGAAACGCTAGGAAGGCGCGCGGAGGGACGCGATCGCTGTCGCGCGAATGGGGCAAGGCTGTGGGCCGCCCGGGGGACGGCGCCGGTGCCGTCCCCCGGCCCGGCGTCAGGACGCGATGCCCGGGAAGAGCGCCAGGTACGGGCTGGTGGACGCCCCGAAGCCCCGGCCGTAGGGATCGTCGAAGTCCCAGATGAGGAAGAGGAGGAAGGCGATCAGCGCGGAGAACAGCCCGGCCAGCACCAGTTCCCGTGCCGTGCGTCGGATCTGGAGGGCGAAGACCATGCCGATGGTGACGACCCCTCCGATGATCAGCCCGAACCAGACCACACCGGGCATGGTCGACCCGGTCGACTCCGCCCGCGCGACCCTGGCCTGGTCGGCGGCGGTCACCTGGTCCAGGAGCGGCTGGTAGGCCTGCGCCTCGAAGTCGGACTTCGGCTCGTAGTCGGTCACGTCCGCGCGGACCCGGTCCAGGAGCACCGTGCCCCGCTCGGTGATGTCACCGGTCTCGGCCATGGCCGGCCACTCCTCGGTGACGACGTGTCCGACATAGGCATTGACATCGTCCCGAATCCGGTCGCGGATCTGCGGCGGGTAGACCCGGACCCGCTCCGAGACCTCGTGCAGCGCCACCGCCTCCGCCTGCACGTGGTCCTGGGCCGCGCTGCGCGCCTCCCAGACGCCCGCGATGGCGAGACCCAGGACGATGGCGTACACCACACCGATCCACATGGTCATGTACTCGATGACGTCCGGCGTCTCGGTGATGTCCTCGTCCTCGGCCGCCCTGCGGTGCCGGACGAAGGTGATGACGACCACGACGGCGCAGGCGGCCAGCATCGCGAGGGTGAGAACAAGCCATTCCGGCAAGGGGGGCCTCCAGGGATCAGCGCGGGCGCAGCGCTACGACGGCGACCAGCGCGGGGAGCGTGATGAGCAGGACGAAGACGAGCGGCGACATGGCACCGCGCGGGGTCCGCGGCCGGGGCGCCGCGGCACGGTGGCGCGGATAGCGCACCGGGGTCAGGGACGGACTCGGCGCCGGAGCGGACGAGGAGGGGGGTGCGGAGGGGGGTGCGGAGGGGGGTGGCGGCTCGGGCGCCGGGGTGACGCTCGGCACAGCGGCCGGCGTCCGGGTCGGCCGCGGGGGCGCCGGGCGCGGCGGCGCGGGCGGTTCGGGCTCGGGCGTGGGCCGGGCCGGCGGGGGCGCCGGGGTCCGGGAGGGCGGGGGAGTGGGCGGGGCCGGGGGCTTCGACGGCGGCGGCTCGGGCGGTTCCGGGGGCGTGGGTGTCGGCGTCGGGGTCGGGCTGGGCGGCGGGCAGGGCGGGAACGTGGGCCAGGTGCCCCGTCCGGTGACCGCCGCGGCCGTGAGGCCGTCCGGGCCGTTCGACACGTACGCGCACGCGTCCGCGACCGCCGGGGCCGCCGGTGCGCCGGCGGCGGCGAACACCAGCGTCACCAGGGCCAACGCCCGTCCTGCGGTGGCGGATCGGGTCGGTTCGGGTCCATGCACGTGGCGAATCATCGAAGGCGCGGGGCCGTGACGTGCCCCGGTGCCGGGGGATTGCTCCGAAGGAGGTACGGCATTCGTACACCTGTTCGTCGGACTCGTACTTGCGTACGGCCGGGGAAGAAAACACCGGCCGTGTTGAACACCGCCGTACGCCCCGTCCGTACCCCCTGCCGTGCGGCGGAGCGATCCCCCTCCGCGACCACCCTGGAAGGAGGGGGAGTTGGTGAGGTCGACGATGAGGACCTCGTGGCGAACGCCTCACTCGTGACGGGCGCCGCGGTGGTGCTGGTGCTGACGACGGCGTGCGGTCAGGACCGCGGCGCCGTCGGCGGCAGCCAGAACGTGGGCGCCACGGCCCGGCCCGGCGAGATCGGTGACGCCGGCGCGGACCAGGGGCTCGGCACCGGCGCCGGGGACGCGCGGTCGGCGAGCCCGGCCGCCGTCGCCGGCAAGCTCTCCGTCACCGCGGACGACGAACTCGGCGCGCTGGTGACCGACGGCGCGGGCCGCACCCTGTACCGCTTCGACACGGACACCGCGAAACCGCCCGAGGCGACCTGCAAGGCGGAGTGCGCCACCGCCTGGCCGCCGGTGCCCGCGGCCGACGCCCTCGCGGGCGAGGGCGTCGACGAGGACCTGCTCGGCGAGGTCATCCGCGCCGACGGCACCAAGCAGCTCACCGTCGGCGGCTGGCCGGCGTACCGCTGCACCAGGGACAGCGCCGCCGGTGACGTCAACGGGCAGGGCGTGAACGGCAGGTGGTTCGCGCTGGCCGCCGACGGCACGGAGGCGGGCACGGACCGTCCCGGCCTGGCCACCCGCGAGGACCCCCGGCCGGGCGAGATCGTCGTGACGGCAACGGCATGACGGTCTGCCGCTTCCTGACGGACGAGGCGTGGCCCGAGCCGGTGTGCGCGTGCACCGGCGCGTGTCTCGAGAAATGGCCGGTCGTCGTCCCTGTGGAGGCGAACGACACCAGGGGTGCCGAGAAGAAGGGCCTGATGAGCTTCACCGGGCCGGACGGCGCGGCCCGGCAGACCATCGACTGCTGGCCGATCCGCACCTTCGCCGGGGACAAGGCGCCCGGCGACCCCCATGGCCAGGGCGTGGGCGGCACCTGGTACGCCGTCGGCCCCGACGGGAAGCCGGTCAGGAAGCAGCGGCGGCGCACCGGGCCGCCCCCTCCGCTCGCGCGCGGAGGGGGCGGCCCCTCGTGCGCCCGGTGCGCGTGGCACGTGCCGCCGGGACGTGACCGGGAACGGATGGTCAATTTCCGTTTCCGCTCGCTCCTTTGGCGGGCGATCAGTAGCCTCTGCTCGAACACCGGATCGCCTTCAGCCTTGGAGAGCCAGATGGAGCGTCCCGCCTGGGCGCCGCGCAGCATCGACATCACGGTGCCCAGCGTGTCCCGGATCCACGACTTCTACCTGGGCGGTTCGCACAACTTCGAGGTCGACCGGGAAGCGGCCCGCCGGGCCATGCGGTCCGTCCCGGGGCTGCCGAAGATCATGCAGGCCGGCCGGGCGTTCATGCGCCGCGCCGTGCGCCACGCGGCCGGTGCCGGCATCACCCAGTTCCTCGACATCGGCTCCGGCATCCCCGCCTTCGGCAGCGTCCACGAGGTGGTCCGCCGGGTCCGGCCCGACGCCCGCGTGGTCTACGTCGACCACGACCCGGTGGCGGTCGCACACAGCCAGGCCGTCCTGGACGGCGACGAGCACGTCGACATCGTTGCCGCCGACCTGCTCACACCGCGCGACATCCTCGCGAGCGAGCAGGTGGAGCGGCTGATCGACCTGAATCGGCCGGTGGCCCTCCTGCTCGTTGCCATACTGCACTTCGTGGAGGACCGGGACGACCCGTACACGGCGGTGGCCGAGCTGACGAGCGCGCTCGCGCCCGGCAGCATGCTCGTCCTCTCCCACGCCGCGTACGAGGGAATGCCGCTGCCCCCCGAGCGGGCCAAGGGCGCGGTCGAGGTGTACAAAGACATCCGCAAACCGCTGATCATGCGCACGCGCGAGGAGATCGCGCGGTTCTTCGAGGGGTACGACATGGTGGAACCCGGACTGGTGCCGATGGCGTGCTGGCGGCCCGAGTCGGCGCCGGAGGACGAGGACCCCTACGCCTTCTCCGGTTTCGCGGGCGTGGGGCGTACCGCGTGACCGCGCAGCCCGACGGGCCGGACGGGCCGGAGGACAGACTCCGCCGGTTCGCGACGATCTGGAGCCGGGCCGTCTTCCCGGTCACCACGACCTCGTCCACCCGCCCCGAGTTCGAGGCCGAACTGCTGCCGCTGGCCCGCCGGCTGAGCGAGGTGCTGCGTGCCCGCGCCTTCGACGCGGAGGCGGCCAAGGAGGTCGGCGCGGCCCTCGTCGACGCCCACTGCACCGACCCCGAGGCGCTCAGCCGCACCCTGGACTGCGTCGACGCCTATCTGGTGCTGTACTGCGGCGAGGGCGGCGACCAGGAGGACCTGCGGGCCCGGTCGGCGCGGATGCAGCACGCCATGGCGGCCGGCTTCGCGCAGACGCTGCGCGAGCGCACCCTGGCCGAGCAGGAGGCCATCGCCCAGGCCGCGCTGAAGGCCCAGGGCGTGGTCGCCGCCGCGCTGCACGCCAGCGAGGCCCGCTTCCGCGCGGTCTTCGAGGGCGCCGCCATAGGCATCGGCATCGCCGACCTCGACGGCAACATCCTCCAGGTCAACGAGGCGCTCACACGCATGTTCGGCCTCACCGACCAGGCCATGCGCCGGGGCAACGTCCGGGAGTGGACCCACCCCGACGACGCCCCCCAGACCTGGCGGCTCTACGACGAGCTGGTGCGCGGCGAGCGCGAGCACTACCACCTGGAGAAGGCGTTCTACCGGCCCGACGGCACCGTCCTGTGGACCAACCTGACCGTCTCCCTGCTGCGCGACGCCGACGGCGACCCGCAGTACCAGCTCGCCCTCATGGAGGACACCACCGAGCGCCGGCTGCTCAACCTGCGGCTGCGCTACGAGGCCACCCACGACGCGCTCACCGGCCTGCCCAACCGCAGCTTCTTCTTCGAACGCCTGGAGAAGGCTCTCGGCGCCGGCGAGGGCCAGCGCTTCGGCCTGTGCTACCTCGACCTGGACGGTTTCAAGACCGTCAACGACAGCCTCGGGCACGCGGCCGGCGACCGGCTCCTCGTCGAGGTCGCCGACCGGCTCCAGGGCTGCGCCACCGCGCCCGGCGAGATGGTCGCCCGGCTCGGCGGCGACGAGTTCGTGGCGCTCACCACCGGGCCGGACACCGCCCAGGAGGTGGACGAACTGGCCGAGCGCATCATGAACGCGCTGCTCGCGCCGGTCAGCGTCGACGGCCGGGAGCTGACCGTGCGCGGCTCCATCGGCATCGTCGAGGGACCGGCGGGCGAGCGCAGCGCGGCGGAGGTGCTGCGCAGCGCCGACATCACCATGTACCGGGCCAAGTCGGCCGGCGGCAACCGCTACGAGCTGGCCGACCCGGAGGCCGACGCCCGCGCCATCACCCGGCACGGGCTGACCACCGCGCTGCCGGCGGCGCTGGAGCGCGGCGAGTTCTTCATCGAGTACCAGCCGCTGGTCCACCTCGGCGACGGCAGCGTGCGCGGCGCGGAGGCGCTGGTGCGCTGGCTGCATCCGCAGCACGGCGTCCTCGGCCCGGACCGGTTCATCCCGCTCGCCGAGCACACCGGTCTGATCGTGCCGCTCGGCCGCTGGGTGCTGGAGCAGTCGGTGCGGCAGGCCCGCGCCTGGCGGGAGCGGTACGGCGACGGCGCGGACCCGCTGCGCATCAACGTCAACCTCTCGCCCTGCCAGCTCACCCATCCCGGGCTGGTCCAGGACACGGTCGACATCCTGGAACGGGCGGGCGTCACCCCGGACGCGCTCTGCCTGGAGGTGACGGAGTCCGCCCTGATCGGCGCCGACGACGATCTGCTCAAGCCGCTGCGGAGGCTGGCCGAGATGGGCGTCGACATCGCCCTGGACGACTTCGGCACGGGCTACTCCAACCTCGCCAACCTGCGCCGCCTGCCGGTGAGCGTGCTCAAGCTGGACCGTTCCTTCACCCAGAGCATGCAGCAGTTCCCGGCCGACCCGGTCGACCTCAGGATCGTCGAGGGCATCGTCTCCCTCGCCCACGGCCTGGACCTCGCGGTCACCGTGGAGGGCGTGGAGACCGGCGCGCAGGCGGAACAGCTCCGCGTCCTGGGCTGCGACACGGCGCAGGGCTGGTACTACGCCCGTCCGGGGCCGCCGGACCGCCTCCACGAGCTGGCCCTGGTGGACACGACAGGCTGATCCCCCGGACGCGGGCACGCCCTCAGGGGCGCGGGGAACCGCGCCAGCGACCACGACGCAACCCGCACCCTGCGACGGGACGCGCGGGTCTCGTCGTGGCTGGTCGCGCAGGTCCCCACGCCCCTGGGGACATACCCGCGCCCGGCGACGAGGGGGTCACCGTTCCAGCAGCATCCGCTGGAGCTCCCGCGCGGCCCGGGGAGGAGCCACATCGCTGCGGTGGGCCAGGGCGATCGTACGGTGCAGGCCCGGCCGGGCCAGCGGCGTCACCCGCAGCCCGCGCCCCGACCGGGCCGCCACCATCCGGGGCACGACCGCTACCCCGAGCCCCGCCCGGACGAAGCCGAGAACCGCGTCCATCTCACCGCCCTCCACCGCGAAACCCGGCTCGAACCCCGCGGAGCGGCACGCCGCCACCGTCAGCTCCCGCAGGTCGTAGCCGTGCCGGAACATGACCAGGCGCTCGCCCTCCAGGTCGCCGATGTCCACCGCGCGCCGCCCGCCCCCGGGCCGCGGCTCCTCCGGTGACGACACCACCACCAGGTCCTCCCGCAGCAGTTCCACCGTGGTCAGCGCCGGCGACGGGCTCGGCAGCGGCAGGACGACGAGCGCGAGATCGAGCGCCCCGCGCGCCAGCTCCCGTACCAGGTCATGGCTGCCGCCCTCCTCGATCAGCAGCCGGATGCCGGGGTAGCGGTCGTGGAACGCGCGCAGCACATCCGGCAGCAAGCCGGTGCACAGGCTCGGCGTCGCGCCCAGCCGGACCCGGCCGCCGCGCAGCTGCGCCAGCTCCTGCACCTCGTGCCGCGCCGTGTCCGCGTCGGCCAGGATGCGCCGGGCCAGCGGCAGCAGCGCCTCCCCGGCGTCGGTCAGCGTGATGTTGCCCCGCGCCCGCTGGAAGAGGTCCGCGCCCAGCTCCCGCTCCAATGCCTTGACCTGCTGCGACAGCGACGGCTGGGAGACATGGACCAGGTCGGCGGCCCGGGTGAAGTGCCGGGTCTCGGCGACCGCCACGAAGTACTGGAGCTGATGGAACTGCACCCCGCCATCATAGGCTCTCCCTATCGAAACGAGGCTCACCATGTCTTGGACCGATGGGGCCGTCCGGCCCTAGCGTCTGGTGACATGGCTCTGGCAACGCGGACGGACCGACGGCCGTCCATGGCACGCACCGTGTGGGACTCCACCGTCGGCAAGAAGGCCGTGATGGCGGTCAGCGGACTGATCATGCTGCTGTACCTGGTCGTCCACATGATCGGCAATCTGAAGATCTTCTTCGGCACGGAGGAGTTCAACCACTACGCCCACTGGCTGCGCACCGTGGGCGAGCCGTTCATGCACTACGAGTGGACCCTGTGGGTCGTCCGTGTGGTGCTGGTCGTCGCCGTCGTCGCCCACGCCACCTCCGCGTACCAGCTCAGCCGCCGCGACATCAAGGCACGGCCCACCCCGTACGCGCACCGGCGCCGGCGGGCCGGTTACGCCACCCGCACCATGCGCTGGGGCGGGGTCATCCTCGGTCTGTTCATCGTCTGGCACATCCTGGACCTGACCACCGGCACCGTGCACGCGGGCGGCTTCGAGTCGGGCAAGCCCTACCAGAACGTCGTGGACACCTTCTCCACCTGGTACGGCAACACCGTCTACATCGTCGCGATGCTCGCCCTCGGCCTGCACATCCAGCACGGCTTCTGGAGCGCCGCCCAGACCCTCGGCGCCGGCAGCCGCAGCCGCGACCGCGCCCTGAAGACCGTCGCCAACGTCCTCGCGCTGCTGCTCACGGCCGGTTTCATCGCCGTCCCCGTGGGCGTCATGACCGGAGTGGTGAGCTGAACATGACTTCCTACGCCGACTACACGACCGGTGCCCCGGTCGTCGACGCCAAGGCCCCCGAGGGCCCGATCAACGAGCGCTGGGACAAGCGCCGCTTCGAGGCCAAGCTCGTCAACCCCGCCAACCGGCGCAAGCACACGGTGATCGTCGTGGGCACCGGCCTCGCCGGCGGCTCCGCCGGTGCCACCCTCGCCGAACAGGGCTACCACGTCGTCCAGTTCTGCTACCAGGACTCCCCGCGCCGCGCCCACTCCATCGCCGCGCAGGGAGGCATCAACGCGGCGAAGAACTACCGCAACGACGGCGACTCGGTACACCGCCTCTTCTACGACACGGTCAAGGGCGGCGACTTCCGGGCCCGCGAGTCCAACGTGCACCGGCTCGCCCAGATCAGCGTCGAGATCATCGACCAGTGCGTGGCGCAGGGCGTCCCCTTCGCCCGCGAGTACGGCGGCCTGCTCGACACCCGCTCCTTCGGCGGCGTCCAGGTCTCCCGCACCTTCTACGCCCGCGGCCAGACGGGCCAGCAGCTCCTGCTCGGCGCCTACCAGGCGCTCAGCCGCCAGGTCGCGGCCGGCAACATCGAGCTGCACCCCCGTACCGAGATGCTCGACGTGATCGTCGTCGACGGGCGGGCCCGTGGCATCGTCGCCCGGGACCTGATCACCGGGCGGATCGACACGTACTACGCGGACGCGGTGGTCCTGGCCAGCGGCGGCTACGGCAACGTCTTCTACCTGTCGACCAACGCCATGAACTCCAACGCGACCGCCGTCTGGCGGGCGCACCGGCGCGGCGCGTACTTCGCCAACCCCTGCTTCACGCAGATCCACCCCACCTGCATCCCGCGCACCGGCGACCACCAGTCCAAGCTGACGCTGATGAGCGAGTCGCTGCGCAACGACGGCCGGATCTGGGTGCCCAGGGCCAAGGGCGACGACCGCCCGCCGAACCGGATCCCCGAGGACGAGCGCGACTACTACCTGGAGCGCATCTACCCGTCCTTCGGCAACCTCGTCCCCCGTGACATCGCCTCCCGCGCCGCGAAGAACGTCTGCGACGAGGGCCGGGGCGTCGGACCCGGCGGCCAGGGCGTGTACCTGGACTTCGCCGACGCCATCCAGCGGATGGGCCGCGAGGCGGTCGAGGCCAAGTACGGCAACCTCTTCGACATGTACCAGCGGATCACCGACGAGGACCCGTACGAGGTCCCGATGCGGATCTACCCCGCGGTGCACTACACGATGGGCGGCCTCTGGGTCGACTACGACCTCCAGACCACCGTCCCCGGCCTGTTCGCGATCGGCGAGGCCAACTTCTCCGACCACGGCGCCAACCGGCTCGGCGCCTCCGCGCTGATGCAGGGCCTGGCCGACGGCTACTTCGTGCTGCCGGCCACCATCAACGACTACCTCGCCCGCAACCCCCACAAGGACGAGGTCGGCGACGACCACCCGGTGGTGCAGGAGGTGCTGGCCGAGACCCAGGACCGGCTCAACCTGCTGCTGTCCGTCGACGGCGACCGCACCCCCGACTCCTTCCACCGCGAACTCGGCGAGCTGATGTGGGAGTTCTGCGGCATGGCCCGCACCGACTCCGGTCTGCGCAAGGCCCTGGAGCGCATCCCGCAGATCCGCGAGGAGTTCTGGCGCCGGATCAAGGTCCCCGGCACCGGCGAGGAGTTCAACCAGTCGCTGGAGAAGGCCAACCGCATCGTCGACTACCTGGAACTGGCCGAGCTGATGTGCCTCGACGCGCTGCACCGCTCCGAGTCCTGCGGCGGCCACTTCCGCGAGGAGTCCCAGACCCCGGACGGCGAGGCCGCCCGCAAGGACGAGGAGTTCTCCTACGCCGCCGCCTGGGAGTTCACCGGTACCGGCGAGGCTCCCGTCCTGCACAAGGAAGACCTGGTCTTCGAGTACGTCCACCCCACCCAGCGGAGCTACGCATGAGGCTCACCCTGCGCGTCTGGCGCCAGAAGAACGCCGCCGCCGAAGGCGCCATGTCCACCTACGAGGTGGACGGGATCTCGCCGGACATGTCCTTCCTCGAGATGCTCGACACCCTCAACGAGGAGCTGATCCTCAAGGGCGAGGACCCGGTCGCCTTCGACCACGACTGCCGCGAGGGCATCTGCGGCGCGTGCTCGCTCGTCATCAACGGCGACGCGCACGGGCCGGAGCGGACGACCACCTGCCAGCTGCACATGCGGTCGTTCCGGGACGGCGACACCATCGACATCGAACCGTGGCGGGCGTCGGCGTTCCCGGTCGTGAAGGACCTGGTCGTCGACCGGTCCGCCTTCGACCGGATCATCCAGGCCGGTGGCTACATCACCGCCCCCACCGGTGCGGCGCCCGAGGCCCATGCCACGCCGGTCCCGAAGGCGGACGCGGACTTCGCGTTCGAGCACGCGGAGTGCATCGGGTGCGGGGCGTGCGTGGCGGCCTGCCCCAACGGAGCGGCGATGCTGTTCACGTCCGCCAAGGTCAACCATCTGAACGTCCTGCCCCAGGGAGCGCCCGAGCGGGAGACGCGGGTGCTGGACATGGTGGGGCAGATGGACGCCGAGGGGTTCGGCGGGTGCACGCTGACGGGCGAGTGCGCGACCGCCTGCCCCAAGGGCATTCCGCTCATGTCCATCACCAGCATGAACAAGGAGTGGTTGCGGGCCACCCGGAAGGCGGGCAAGCGCTAGGGTCCGTCGTTTTGATCAGGTCGCGGGGAAGCGGCTGCGTCTTCCCCGCGTCCGCGGCGTGATCCGAACGACAGGCCCTGGCCGCGACCCACCAGGACGTTCGCCGGACAGGTGCGGACGGGCGGGACCGGGAGAGGTGCTCCTCCCGGTCCCGTTTCGCACGCGCCCCTGGCATTCAGCGACCGCACATCCGCTCTCCCGGCGTTGGTCATGCGCAGGACAGCCGGGGTCGGGAGAACAGAGGCGAGCCCGGCCCCTGACCAGGAGAGCAGCCATGAGCGGTGTACTGACCGTCGACCGACGCCCGCAGCCCCCGGCACCCGTCCGCTACACCGTCTCCCTCGCCCGTGAGGAGGAGGAGGTCCGGGCCGCGCAGCGCCTGCGGCACGAGGTCTTCGCGGGAGAGATGGGCGCCCTGCTGTCCGGGCCCCGGCCGGGACTGGACGCCGACGCCTTCGACGCCTACTGCGACCACCTGCTGGTGCGCGAGGAGACCACCGGGCAGGTCGTCGGCACCTACCGGCTGCTGCCGCCCGAGCGGGCCGCGATCGCCGGACGGCTGTACGCGGAGAGCGAGTTCGACCTCACCGCGCTGGACCCGGTCCGCCCGGACCTGGTCGAGGTGGGCCGCTCCTGCGTGCACCCCGACCACCGCGACGGCGCCGTCATCGGGCTCATCTGGGCCGGCATCGCCCGCTACATGACCGACCGCGGCCACGAGTGGCTGGCCGGCTGCTGCTCGGTCCCGCTCGCCGACGGCGGCGCCCTCGCCTCCGCCACCTGGGAGCGCGTACGGGACCGGCACCTGGCGCCCGAGGAGTACCGGGTGCGGCCCCTGCTGCCGTGGGTCCCGCGCCCCGGCACGCCGGCCGCGCGCACCGGACTGCCGGCCCTGCTGCGCGGTTACCTCCGGCTCGGCGCCTGGGTCTGCGGTGAGCCCGCGCACGACCCCGACTTCGGCGTCGCCGACCTGTACGTGCTGCTGCCCATGAACCGGGTCGACCCCCGCTACCTGCGGCACTTCCTCTCGCTCGTGCCCGCCGCCCGGTGAGCGTCTGGCTGCCCGCCGCGCCCTGCACCCCGGAGGGCTGCGTGGACCGGACGCGGACCGCGGCGGCCCTGCCCCTGGCCGTCCTGCGGCTGACGGCCGTGACGGTCCTGCTGCTGGCCGGGATCGCGCTGACGCCGCTGGGCGGGCGGATGCCGGCCGCGCTGGTGCGCCGCTGGTGCCGGTGGATCGTACGGGCCGCCGGTGTCCGGGTCCGGATCACCGGGGCCGCCCCGGCCACCGGGGGACTGCTCCTGGTCGCCGACCACGTCTCCTGGCTGGACGTCCCGCTGCTGGCCGCCGTGCGCCCGGCGCGGATGGTGGCCAAGACCGAGATCCGCGGCTGGCCGGTGGCCGGCCGGCTCGCCGCCCGCGGCGGGGTGCTGTTCATCGAACGGGACCGGCTGCGGGCGCTGCCCGGCACGGTCGCCCGCATCGCGGCCGAGCTGCGCGCCGGCGCCGCGGTCGCCGTCTTCCCCGAGGGCAGCACCTGGTGCGGGCGGGCGCGCGGGCCGTACCGCCGGGCCGTCTTCCAGGCCGCGCTGGACGCGGGCGCGCCGGTTCAGCCGGTGCGCGTCCGCTATCTGGCGGACGGGCGCGCGGTGAGCACCACGCCCGCCTTCGTCGGGCAGGACACCCTGCTCGCCTCGGTCTGGCGGGTGGTGTCGGCGCGCGGCCTGCTGGCCGAGGTGCGGGTGGTGCCGGCCGTGTCCGCCGGCGCCCACCAGGACCGCCGCCGCCTCGCCCGCGCCGCCCAGGGCGGGGACGGTCACCGGGAGAAAGCACGCTCGAAAAGTACGTGCCATTTGTGACGTATGCTCCGTTTTCCGCCTCGTGATGCGGAAAGCCGTAGAGGTGTCACTCCAGAAGGAGGGTGAGGCCAAGATGATCACCCGCGAAGAGATCACGATGCTGTTGGACCATCCCGTCTACGACGGGGAGGGCAACAAGATCGGCGACGCCAAGCACGTCTTCTTCGACGACATGACCGGGCGCCCCGAGTGGGTCAGCGTCAAGACGGGCATGATCGGCTCCAAGGAGTCGTTCATCCCCATCCACGACGCGACCCTGGTCGAGGACCACCTTGAGGTTCCCTACGCCAAGGACCAGGTCAAGAACGCGCCCAGCGTCGACATCGACGCGGGCGGGCACCTGTCGGCGAGCGAGGAACACCGGCTCTACGAGTACTACGGCGTCAACTGGGACAACGTGTTGTCCGACGCCGGGCCGTCGGGCACCGACACCGGCATGGGCACCGGCACCGCCGCGGCAGCCGGCACGGCGGGCCTGGCGGGCACCGCCGGTGAACGGGGCGGCCAGGACCGTACGGCGATGCTCGGCGAGGACGACGCCATGACGCTCTCCGAGGAGCGGCTGCGGGTCGGCGTCGAGCGGCGCGAGACCGGCCGGGCCCGGCTGCGCAAGTACGTCGTCACCGAGGAGGTGGAGCAGACCGTTCCGGTCCGGCACGAGGAGGTGCGGCTGGAGCGGGAGCCGATCACCGAGGCCAACCGGGACGCCGCGCTCACCGGGCCGGAGATCGCCGAGGCCGAGCACGAGGTCGTCCTGCACGACGAACACGCCGTGGTGGAGACCGAGACGGTGCCGGTGGAGCGCGTGCGGCTGACCACCGAGGAGTGGGTCGAGAACGAGACCGTCCACGGCCAGGTCCGCAAGGAGCGCCTGGAGACGGACGGCATCGTCACGGAGGGCAGCGCGGACGACGCCCGGCGGCCGGGCCGCGAGTGACCCGGCCGGGCCCGGCGGCGCGGCACCGCTCAGGCGGACGCCGCGCCGCCGAGCGCCCGCGCCAGATACGGCGCGGTGGCGCTGCCCTCGGCCCCCGCCACCCGCGCGGGCGGACCGGCCGCCACGATCCGGCCGCCCGCGTCACCGCCGCCCGGCCCCAGGTCGACCACCCAGTCCGCGCCGGCGGCGACGGACATGTCGTGCTCCACGACGACCACGGTGTGCCCGGCGTCCACCAGGCCGTGCAACTGCCGTACCAGGACCTCCACGTCGGCGGGGTGCAGCCCGGTCGTCGGCTCGTCCAGCAGATAGAGGGTGTGCCCGCGCCGGCCGCGCTGCAACTCGCTCGCCAGCTTGATGCGCTGGGCCTCCCCGCCGGACAGCTCGGTGGCGGGCTGTCCGAGCCGCAGATAGCCGAGGCCCACGTCCAGCAGCGTGCCGAGAGAGCGCGCCGCCGCCGGGACGTCCGCGAAGAACTCCGCCGCCGACTCCACGGTCAGGCCGAGCACCTCGGCGATGTTCCGCCCCCGGTACGTCACCTCCAGCGTCCCGGGGTTGTAGCGCGCCCCGCCGCAGTCCGGGCAGGGCGTGTAGGTACTCGGCAGGAAGAGCAGTTCGACGCTGACGAACCCCTCGCCCTGGCAGGTCTCGCAGCGGCCCCCGGAGACGTTGAAGGAGAACCGGCCCACGCCGTACCCCCGCTCCCGGGCGCCGTCGGTGGCCGCGAAGACCTTGCGCACCACGTCGAACAGGCCGGTGTAGGTGGCGAGGTTGGAGCGCGGGGTGCGGCCGATGGGCCGCTGGTCGACGGCGACCAGCCGGTCCACGCCCGGCAGTTCCTCGGTGATCTCCCCGACCAGGGTGGACTTGCCGGACCCGGAGACACCGGTGACGGCCGTGAGGACGCCCAGCGGGATGCGGGCGGTCACCCCGCGCAGGTTGTGCCGGGTGACCGGGCCGACCGTCAGCGTGCCGCGCGGGGCGCGCGGGGCACGGGCCGGGGCGGGGGAGCGGCCGAAGAGGTACCGGGCCGTCGCCGAGCCGGCGACACCGGCCAGCTCCGCGACCGGACCGCTGTGCAGCACCCGTCCGCCGTGCTCGCCCGCGCCCGGCCCGACGTCCACGATCCAGTCGGCGTCGCGCACCACGTCCAGGTGGTGCTCCACCACGAACACCGAGTTCCCGGCCGCCTTCAGCCGCTGGAGCACCGCCCGCAGCGCCTCGGTGTCCGCCGGGTGCAGTCCCGCCGACGGCTCGTCCAGGACGTAGACGACGCCGAACAGTCCCGAGCGGAGCTGGGTGGCCAGGAGCAGCCGCTGCAGTTCCCCGGCGGAGAGGGTCGGGGTCGCCCGGTCCAGGCTCAGGTACCCCAGGCCCAGTTCGACGACGGGCGCGATCCGGGCGAGGAGGTCGTCGGTGAGGACCCGGGCGGGCTCCCCGTCGCGGGGCAGCACGGCGGCCAGCCCGGTCAGCGGCAGCGCGGCCAGCTCCGCGACGGTCCGTCCGCCCACGGTCACCGCCAGCGCCTCGGGCCGCAGCCGCCCGCCGCCGCAGACCGGGCACGGGGCGCTGGTGAGGAAGGACTCCGCCTTCGCGCGCAGCGCCGGGCTCCTGGAGTCGGCGAAGGTCTTCAGCACGTACCGCCGGGCGCTCGTGTACGTGCCCTGGTACGGCCGCTGGACGCGCCCGGCCTCGCGCACCGGGTGCACGGTGACCACCGGCTGCTCGTCCGTGAAGAGGATCCACTCGCGCTGCCGGGCGGGCAGCTCCCGCCAGGGCCGGTCGACGTCGTACCCGAGCGCGTCCAGCACGTCCCGCAGGTTCTTGCCCTGCCAGGCCCCCGGCCACGCGGCGATCGCGCCCTCCCGGACGGACAGCGACGGGTCAGGGACCAGCAGTTCCTCCGTCGTACGGTGCACCCGGCCGAGCCCGTGGCACTCCGGGCACGCCCCGGCCGCCGTATGGGGCGAGAAGGCGTCGGAGTCGAGCCGTGCGGCGCCCGGGGGGTAGTCACCGGCGCGGGAGAACAGCATCCGGAGCGAGTTCGACAGGTTCGTCACCGTGCCGACCGACGAACGGGAGCCCGGCACCGCCCGGCGCTGCTGGAGCGAGACCGCGGGCGGCAGCCCGGTGATCCCGGCGACCTTCGGAGCGCCCACCTGATGGATCAGCCGGCGGGCGTACGGCGCCACCGACTCGAAGTACCGGCGCTGCGCCTCCGCGTACACCGTGCCGAACGCCAGCGACGACTTCCCCGACCCCGACACCCCGGTGAAGGCGGCCACCACGTCCCGGGGGATGTCGACGTCGACGCCCTTCAGGTTGTGCTCGCGGGCGCCGCGGACCCGGACGTACGGGTCGTGGGGGTGGTGCATGAGGAGGCTCCGTACCGCAGGGGGGCAAACCCCGCGATTCTAAGCCTCCGCTCCCGTGACGACCCGCGCGAGCCGCCGGTAGGAGTCGTACAGGGCGGTGCGGTCGTAGGTGCTGGTGGTGACCAGCACCTCCTGGGCGCCGGTCTCCTCCATCAGGGTCTCCAGCGCGTCGGCGACCTGCTCCTCGGTGCCCGCGAGATGACCGGTGAGACCGGCCTCGTGGAAGCCGCGCTCCTTCGCGGTCATCGCCCGGGACTCGACCTCCTCGGCGGACGGCAGCGGCGGGAAGGTGCCGTGCGTGCGGGAGTACGCCATGGACCATGCCTCGGGGAGCAGCAGCCGGCGCGCCGCCTCGGGGGTGGCGGCCACGGCGACCGTGCCGGAGACGACGACGTACGGCTCCGGGGCCCAGGGGGAGGGGCGGAACGCCTCCCGGTAGCGGTCGATGCCGCGCCGCATCCGGTCGCGGTCGCGCAGGTCGCCGATGACCATCGGCAGGCCCGCGCGGGCGGCGACCAGCGCGCCCTCGCCCATGGCCAGCACGAACGGCGGCACGCTCAGCCCCTCGGCGGGGCGGGCGTGCGCGCCGGTGGGGGAGGTGCCGGCGAACCAGCCGAGCAGCTCGGCCAGTTGCTCCTCGAAGCGGTCGGCGTCGTCCTTGCCCCGGCCCAGCGCCCGGCGCACCCCGTCGGTGAAGCCCACGGAGCGGCCCAGGCCCATGTCGATCCGGCCGGGGAAGAGGGACTCCAGGACGCCGAACTGCTCGGCCACCACCAGCGGCCGGTGGTTGGGCAGCATCACCCCGCCGGTGCCCACCCGGATCGTCCGGGTCGCCCCGGCCACGGCGGCGGCCAGCACGGTCGGCGCGGAACCGGCCACCCCGGGCACCCCGTGGTGCTCCGCCACCCAGAACCGGTGGTAGCCGAGCCGCTCGGCCTCCCGGGCCAGCCGCACGGTGTCGCGCAGCGCCTCGCCGGGCGGGCGTCCCGCGCGGGTGCGGGAACGGTCGAGGACGGAGAAACGGGTCCGGGCGGTCAGCGAGCTCACACCCGGTTCAACGCCCCCGGGGACGGGGCATTCCCGCCGGTCAGCCCTCGGGACGCAGCAGTCCGCGCTCGTACGCCCGGCGCAGGTGCTGCGGTACGAGGTGGCGGACGCCGTCGACGGTGACCGGGACGAGCGCCGGCGTGGCCGCCTTCCACTGCGCGCGGCGGTGACGGGTGTTGCTGCGGGACATCTTCCGCTTGGGGACGGCCATGGCGAACGGACTCCTCGGTGGTCGTGGGGCTGGACGCCGAGGACCGTATATGAAAATGGGTACCGTTTACAAAAGGGCCGGTTAAGGTGAAGGGGTGACCGAGAGCAGCAAGCGCCCGCTGGCCGTGTTCGACCTGGACAACACCCTCGCCGACACCGCCCACCGGCAGCGCTTCCTGGAGCGCCGGCCGCGGGACTGGGACGCCTTCTTCGCCGCCGCCCCGCACGATCCGCCGCTGCCGGAGGGGGTGGCGCTGGCCCGGCGCAGCGCCGAGGAGTGCGAGGTCGTCTACCTCACCGGCCGCCCCGAGCGCTGCCGCCGGGACACCCTCGACTGGCTCGCGGCGCACGGGCTGCCCGAGGGTTCCGTCCGCATGCGGGGCGACCGCGACCGCAGGCCCGCGCGCCACACCAAGCTGGAGACCCTGCGCGCCCTCGCCCGCACCCGCGAGGTCCGGGTGCTGGTGGACGACGACGAGCTGGTGTGCGCGGACGCCCGGCGGGCGGGCTTCACCGTCGTACGGGCCGACTGGGCGGGCCGGTCGGCCGAGCTGAGGGACGCGCAGGAGCGCGAAGGGCGGACCTGACCGGGGCGCCCGCTCGGGGCGGTCCGGGCTACTCGTCCAGCCGGAAGCCCACCTTCAGGCCGACCTGCCAGTGCGCCACCTGCCCGTCCTCGATCTGGCCGCGCACCTGCGTCACCTCGAACCAGTCCAGGTTGCGCAGCGTCTCCGAGGCGCGGGCGATGGCGTTGCGGACGGCCTGGTCGACGCCGTCGGGCGAGGTGCCGACGATCTCCGTGACGCGATATGTGTGGTTCGTCATGACTCCACGGTGCCCCAGACCGCACCGGGGCGCGAGATGTCGGGCGATGCGCCGGTGACCCTTGACCCCGGCATTGGTACATACCAAAATCCAGGCACCCGTACGAGCCATGGGCTCGTCCCCCCATGTCGGGTCTCCCTTCGCCGCGCGCCGGTCACCCCCGGAGAGAACAGGACCCCTCGTGAGACGTCGCAGTCTGCTCGCCCTCGTACCCGCGACCGCCCTGCTGCTGCCCGGCTGCGGGCTGGTCTCCGGCGACGGGGGCTCCGGCGGGCGCACCGTCACCGTCTGGCTGATGAAGGGCAGCGCCTCGCAGGAGTTCCTGGACCGGTTCACCGAGGACTTCGAAGGAACCCATCCCGGCATCAGCGTGGACCTCCGCATCCAGGAGTGGACCGGCGTCGTCGACAAGGTGCGGCGGGCGCTGGCGGGCGAGGGCGAGGACCGGCCGGACGTCATCGAGGTCGGCAACACCCAGGTCCCGGGCTACGCCGAGGGCGGCGGTCTGCTCGACCTCACGCTGGAGTCGATGCGGGACTGGGGCATCCGCGACTGGCTGCCGGGCCTCGCCGAACCGGGCCGGTGGCAGTCCCGGCAGTACGGCATCCCCTGGTACGCCGCCAACCGCGTCGTCCTCTACCGCAAGGACCTGTTCGACCGGGCGGGCATCACCCGGCCGCCGCGCACCCGGGACGAGTGGCTGGAGATCACCGAGCGGCTCGGCACCGGCGGCGACCAGGGCATCTACCTGGCGGGACAGGACTGGTACACGCTCGCCGGGTTCATCTGGGAGGAGGGCGGCGAGCTGGCCGCCCAGCGCGGCGGCGGCACCTGGCAGGGCGCCCTGGACAGCCCGGCCGCCCTGCGCGGCATGGACTTCTACCGCCGGCTCCAGGCGCTCGGCGACGGACCGGCCGGCGCCGACGAGGAACACCCGCCGCAGGCGGGCGTGTTCGCGGACGGCGGGGTGGCGCAGATCGTGGCGGTGCCCGGACTGGCCGGGACCGTCCTCCGGGAGAACCCCGCCCTCCAGGACAAGATCGGGTTCTTCCCCGTGCCCGGCCGGAGGGCCGGTGTGCCCGGCGCCGTCTTCACCGGCGGCTCCGACCTGGTGGTGGCCAAGAACACCGGCGCCCGGGACGCCGCCGTCGCCGTGGTCGACGCCCTGGCCGGCGCCGAGTGGAACACCGAACTGGCCCGGACCATGAACTACGTCCCGAACAGGAAGTCGCTCGCCGACGCCGTCGCGGGCGAGGAGGGCGTCGCCGCCATGGCGGCCGGCGCGGCGCGCGGGCGGGCCACCCCGACCACGCCCGGCTGGAGCGCGGTCGAGGCGGACAACCCGATCAAGGAGTACATGACGAACGTGCTCGGCGGCGCCGACCCGGCCACCGAGGCCCGCCGGGCCACCGAGCGCGTCACCGCCCTGCTGGAGCCCTACGCGTCCTGAGCCGGCCGGGCGGGCGTGCTCAGCGACAGCGCGAACCGGCCCGCCGGGTCGGTCCACCAGTGGACCGCCGTCAGGCCGGCCGCCGCCAGCTCGGCCCGCACCCCTTCCTCGCGGAACTTCGCCGACACCTCGGTGCGCAGCTCCTCACCGGCCGCGAAGTCCACCGCCAGGTCCAGCTCCTTGATCTTCACGGTCTGCGCCGTACGGGCGCGCAGCCGCATCTCGATCCACTCCCGCTCCGCGTCCCAGACCGCCACGTGCTCGAAGGCGGCGAGGTCGAAGTCGGCGCCCAGTTCGCGGTTGACGACGGACAGCACGTTCTTGTCGAACGCGGCCGTCACCCCGGCCGCGTCGTCGTACGCCCGCACCAGTTCCGCCTCGTTCTTGACCAGGTCGGTGCCGAGCAGCAGTGTGTCGCCGGGCGCCAGCGCCGAGCGGACCGAGGCGAGGAACGCCGCCCGCTCGGCGGGCAGCAGATTGCCGATGGTGCCGCCGAGGAACGCCAGCAGCCGGGGACCGGGCGTGTCCGGCAGCTCCAGCGCGCCGGTGAAGTCGGCGATCAGCGCGTGCACGTCCAGGCCGGGACGCTCGGCGGCGATCGCCCGCCCGGCGCCCACCAGGGCGCTCTCGCTGACGTCGACCGGGACGTAGGCGCGCAGCCCGGTCAGCGCGTCCAGCAGGTACCGGGTCTTCTCCGAGGACCCGGAACCCAGCTCGACCAGGGTGGCCGCGCCGGACGCCGCGGCGATCGCACCGGCCCGGGCGGCGAGGATCTTCCGTTCGGCGCGGGTCGGGTAGTACTCGGGCAGTTCCGTGATCTGGTCGAACAGCTCGCTGCCCCGGGCGTCGTAGAACCACTTCGGCGGCAGGGTGCGCGGGCTGCCCGTCAGACCGGCCCGGACGTCGGCGCGCAGGGCGGCGTCCGTGGCGTCCTCGGGCAGGATGCGGGTGATGCGGAACGGGCTCACGTGCGGGACTCCTCCGGGATCACGGGCGCGTACTCCTCGATCGGGGCGAGCCGCACCTCGCTGCGGCTCGCCGCCAGCAGGGTGCGGTCGGGCACTTCCCGCCAGCGCGGGTCGTCGTCGTAGGGCTCGGAGGCGACGACCGTGCCGCCGCCGGACCGGGACAGGTACCACAGGGTGTCGCCCCAGGCGGTGGCGGTGATCGTCCCCCCGTCGGTCAGCAGGAGGTTGAGGCGGGCCGAGGGGGCCGCCTCGGCGACCGCCCGGACCGTCTCCGCCAGCGCCCGCGACGGGGCGGCGCCGGCCCGCAGCCGGTGCAGGGCCAGTGCCCACACGAACGCCGAGTCGGTGCGGGCCTCCAGCGCCAGCACCTCCCGGGGCGGCAGCGACGGCACCAGGGCGGCGAGCGAGCCGGGCCAGCCGGGCACCGCCCCGTTGTGGCTGAACAGCCAGCGGTCCGCCGCGAACGGCGCCGCCGCGGCCTCCGCGTCCGCCCCCGACAGGGTCGCGTCACGCACCGCCCCGAGCAGCGCCGTACTGCGCACCACCCGGGCCAGGTCCGCGAAGGACCCGTCCGCCCAGACCGGTCCGGCCCGCCGGTACCGGGCCGGCACCGGGTCGCCCTCGGCGTACCAGCCGACGCCGAACCCGTCGGCGTTGACCGTCCCGTACCGCTGCCGGCGCGGCGCCCAGGACTGGCGGTACAGGCCGTGCGGCGGCGCCACCAGGAGTTCGCCGAGCGGCAGCGCCGGCCCCGCGTAGGCGAGGTGACGGCACATCAGACGGCCTCCGCGGAGCGGGCCGTGCGGAAGCCGGAGAAGATCTGCCGCCGGATCGGGAGGTCCCAGTTGCGGAACGTGCCCCGGCAGGCCACCGCGTCCACCGCGAAGGAACCGCCGCGCAGCACCTTGTGACCGGGGCCGAAGAACACCTCCGAGTACTCCTTGTACGGGAAGGCCCGGAACCCCGGGTACGGCAGGAAGTCGCTCGCCGTCCACTCCCAGACGTCGCCGATCAACTGGCGCACCCCGAGCGGCGACTCGCCCGCCGGGTAGCTCCCGGCCGGCGCCGGACGCAGATGGCGCTGGCCGAGGTTGGCGTGCTCGGGGCCGGGCTCGGCGTCGCCCCACGGGTAGCGCGTCGAGCCGCCGGTCGCCGGGTCGTACCGGGCCGCCTTCTCCCACTCGGCCTCGGTGGGCAGCCGCCGCCCGGCCCAGCGGGCGTAGGCGTCGGCCTCGTACCAGCACACGTGCAGCACCGGCTCGTGCGGCGGCACCGCCTCCGTCACCCCGAACCGGCGGCGCAGCCACCGCTCGCCGTCCCGCCGCCAGAACAGCGGCGCGCCGAGCCCGTTGCGCCGCACGTGGTCCCAGCCCTCGGCGGTCCACCAGCGCCGGTCGGTGTAGCCGCCGTCCGCGATGAACGCCTGGTAGGCCGCGTTCGTCACCGGTGCGGTGTCGATGAAGAACGGTGCCACCTCCCGGCGGTGCGCGGGCCGTTCGTTGTCCAGCGCCCACGGCTCGGTGGACGTGCCCATGGTGAACGGGCCGCCGGGCACGAGGACTTCGGCGGGGCCCGTGAACAGGGGGACGGGGTCCGGGTCGGGGGCGGTCAGGACCCGCGGTCCCCGGCGGAGCTGATGGGTGATCAGCATGGTCTCGTCGTGCTGCTGTTCATGCTGCGCGATCATGCCGAACGCGAACCCCGCCTCGGTCAGCCGGGACCCGCCGAACGCGGTGCGCTCCAGCACGTCCAGGGCCCGGCCGCGCACCTCGGCCGCGTACCGGCGGGCCTCCTCGGGCGGCAGCAGCGGCAGCCGGGGGCGCTCGGCGCGCGGATGCTCGAAGGCGTCGTAGAGGCTGTCGATCTCCGGGCGTATCGCCTCCTGCCCGGCGACCGCCCGCAGCAGCCACTGCTCCTCCTGGCTGCCGATGTGGGCGAGGTCCCACACCAGCGGCGACATCAGCGGCGAGTGCTGCGCGGTCAGGTCGGGGCCGTCGACGCAGTCGGTCAGCAGGGTGGTGCGGTCACGGGCGGTGACCAGCGTGGCCAGGGCCCGCTCGCGCAGGGCCTCGGTGTCGTGGATCTCCGTGGCGTCGGGGGCGGTCATGAGGGGATGTCCTTCCCGGACGGGGGACGGCGGGTGCCGTCCGGCCCGTCCAGCAGGTCGTCGGCGGGGCAGCGGCCCCGGGAGACATAGCGGTCCAGGTACGCGGCGACGGCGTCCGTCACCGCGGTGCGCGCGCCGAGCCGGGGCAGCGCGCCGAGCGCCGCCGCGAAGCAGACGGCGGCGGCCTCGCGCAGCTCGGGGTCGGTGAGGCCCAGCCGGGCCGCGTCCCGCCACAGCGGGTTGTGCGGGGCGGGCCGCCCACCGGTCCGCTCGGCCAGCGGCTTCACGGCCCGGTAGGCGGTCTCGGTGGCCTCCGGGTCGTCGAACAGCGCGGCGGTGACGGCGAGCGGCACGATCCAGCCGTCGTCGCCGGGCTGCGCGTCGATCATGCGCAGCTCCAGGTGGCCGCGCGGCCGTACCGGCGGGAAGAGCGTGGTCAGGTGGTAGTCGAGGTCCTCGGCGGTGGGCGCCCGCGGTGACCGGGACCGGGTCCACTCCCGGAAGGTGAGCCCGGCGGGCACCTCCCACGGGCCCGTCTCACGCCGGACGCACATCACCGGCGCGTCCAGCACGTGCCGCGCCCAGGCGCCCGCCGGGTCGGTGTCCAGCGGGGGGCCGCCCGCCCGGTCCGCGCCGATCTCCTCCCAGCGCAGCTGCCGGGTGGAGCGCCAGCCGGTGGGCCGCCCCCCGGCCAGCGGGGAGTTGGCGAACGCGGCCACCAGGACGGGACCGAGCCGGTGCGCCAGCCACCAGCGCCGTACGTGCCCGAGCGGACCGGGCTCCTCGTGCCCCGCGTCGAGACACACCTGCACCGAGGCCGTGGCCCGCATCATCGAGCGGCCGGCCGGGCCGGCGCGGTCGAGCGCGGTCTCCATCGCGTCGTAGCGGGGCTGCCGCAGATAGCGGCGCGGCAGGTCCCCGGGTTCATGGCCGAGGCCGACCAGGGCCAGGCCGTCGGCGCGCAGCACCGCGCGGACGGCGTCGAGGTCGGCGGAGACGGTGTCGACGGCTTCCGTCAGGGAGGCGGCGGGCGGCGAGCTGAGCTCCAGCTGTCCGCCGGGCTCCACGGTGAGCGCCGACTTCAGGGGAACGGACTCCAGTGCGGCGTAGGCCGCGCCGAGCCGTTCGGTGGTCACGGGGAGCCGCGGGTCGCGCAGCTCGTGGACGAGCCATTCCACTTCGACGCCCAGGCGCCGCGGCGGTCCGGTCTTGAAGGCGATGCCGCGGACGATCGCCTCGACCTCGGCCTCACTGACGGCGGTACGTGGCCTGCGACAGCCACCGACCGGTTCTGACATGTCGGATTCCTCCTGAGAAACCACCATGTCGCCGACCTCCGGCCGGGGTGGCCGGGGCGGCACACTCGTCCCACCCAAGACCTTCGGGCTCCTCGGCACAAGGGGACATAACGAGGCAATGCGGGAAGCCGGGTGCGAGGGAAACTCCGTTGCGCCGCAGGACCAGCATCGCTCACGATGCGTTCATGAGCACGACGGGGGAGACCGCACGGAGCGCGGCCACGGCGTCCACGGGGGTGGCGCCGTGAGCGCGCGCCTGCGGGACCTCGCGCGGCGGACGGAGCAGATCGTCGCCGACGGCGCCTATCGCGCCCCCGGCGGGCGCGAGGTGACGATCGCGGGAGCCGTCGAGGCGGCCCGCGCCGGCACCCGCCTGCACGGACCGGAGCCGGTCCCCGTCCCGCGTGTCCCGCCCGCGCGGACCCGCGTCGAGGTCACCGGCGAGAGCACCCTGGCGGCCGCCCGCCGCCTCGGCGGCGACGTCGCCGCCCTGAACTTCGCCTCCGCCCGCAATCCCGGCGGCGGCCACCTCAACGGCGCCCAGGCCCAGGAGGAGGCCCTGTGCCGGGCCTCCGCGCTGTACACCTGCCTGCTGCGCGTCCCCGCCTTCTACGACCACCACCGCGCCCACCGCGACCCGCTCTACAGCGACCGCGTCATCCACGCGCCGGCCGTCCCCGTCTTCCGGGACGACCACGGGCACCTGCTGGACGAGCCGTACCCCGTCTCGTTCCTCACCGCCGCCGCACCCAACGCGGGCGTGCTGCTGCGCACGGCACCGGAGCGCGCCGCCGGCCTGCCGCGGGCCCTGGCGGTGCGGGCCGAGCGGGTCCTGGAGACGGCCGTCGCCCACAGCCACCGGCGGCTGGTCCTCGGCGCCTGGGGCTGCGGCGTCTTCCGCAACGACCCGGACCAGGTGGCGGACGCCTTCCGGACCCTGCTGGGACCCGGCGGCCGGTTCGCGTCCGCGTTCACGCACGTGGTCTTCGGCATCCCGGACCGGACCGGGGGCGGCCCGGTCCGCGCCGCCTTCGACCGGGCGTTCGGGCCGGTTCAGCTCCAGCCGTAGCGTTCCCGCAGCCGGTGCCGGACCAGGTTGAAGCGCATCCGGTCCAGCGCGCACGCCTCGCGGCGCATGCCCGCCTCGTGCAGCCGCAGCACCCGGTCGGTGTCCACCCAGGAGTCCCGCCCCGAGCGGTCCCAGGGGCCGCCGCCGATGGGCACCCAGTCCCGGTCGGCGTCGTGCCGCTTGCTGGAGAGCTGCACGGCGAGGACCGTCCCGCCCGCCTCCCGGGCGACCACCAGGACCGGACGGTCCTTGCCCCGGCCGTCGTTCTCCTCGTACGGCACCCACGTCCAGACGATCTCGCCCGGGTCCGGGTCGCCGTCGTGGGCGGGGGAGTACTCGGTGCGCACCCGGCCCACCGCGCGGGCGTCGGCCTCGGTGGTGGCGGCGGGGCCGTACCGGCCGGGGGTGTTCTCGCCGGTCTCGCCGGTCTCATGGGGGAAGGCAGTCACGGCCGTACCGTACGGGACGCGTGATCACCACCGGGTCCCGGGCATCGGAGTGCCGGTGGCGGCGATCGGTCCGTCCGCCGGTGTGCCGATGGCGACGGGCCACCGTCGGGGACGCCGCCGAGTGGCAGCCCGGCGCCCGAGCGGCCAGCATGCCCAAGGAACGCCCAGGAGGAACCCCGTGGCACCCGAGACCACCCAGCACGCGATCGACCGGCCCGAGCGGTACCCGCCGGGCACCGGGGAGAACCGGACGGCGCTGAAGGAAGGCGGTCCCGGCACCCGGCGGGACGGGCCGCGCGCCTGGCCGGTGGAGGACCTGCCCGGCGGCCGGGTACGGGTCCTCACCCAGGAGTCGCGGTACGGCGGGCCCGCGGCCGGACCGGTGGGGCGGACCCCGAACCCGATGCCCGACGGCCACCAGGCCCGGCCGGACGGGCTGATCCGCGCCGCCCGCGGGCAGGTGGCAGGCTGACCGTCGTTCCCGTCACCACCCGGAGGAGGAAGCCGACCTCATGACCGATCAGCTCACCGTGAGCGTCCTGGGCACCGGCATCATGGGCGCCGCGATGGCCCGCAACCTCGCCCGCGCCGGACACGCCGTCCGCGTCTGGAACCGCACCCGCGCCAAGGCCGAGCCGCTCACCGCCGACGGCGCGCACGTCGCCGGCACCCCCGAGGAGGCGGTCCGGGACGCCGACGTCGTCCTGACCATGCTCCACGACGGCCCCGCCGCCCTCGACGTCATGCGGGAGGCAGCGCCCGGACTGCGCCCCGGCACCGCCTGGGCCCAGTCGACCACCGCGGGCGTCGAGGCCATCGGCCCCCTGGCCGGTTTCGCCCGCGAGCACGGCCTGGTCTTCTTCGACGCCCCGGTGCTCGGCACCCGGCAGCCCGCCGAGGCCGGGCGGTTGCTCGTGCTCGCGGCCGGACCGGCCGACGCCCGGCACCTCGTGACGCCCGTGTTCGACGCGGTGGGCGACCGCACGGTGTGGACCGGCGAGGACGGCGCCGAGGGCAGCGCCACCCGGCTGAAACTGGTCGCCAACAGCTGGGTCATCGCCGCCACCAACGCGGCCGGCGAGGTGCTCGCGCTGGCCGGGGCGCTGGGCGTGGACCCCGACCACTTCTTCGACGCCATCGCCGGCGGCGGGCTCGACATGGGCTATCTGCGGGCCAAGGCCGCGCTGATCCGCGAAGGGCGGCTGACCCCGCCGCAGTTCGCCGTGCGCACCGCCGCCAAGGACGCCCGGCTGATCGTCGAGGCCGGCGAACGGGCCGGGGTCCGCCTGGACGTGGCCGCCGCCGGCGCCGACCGGCTGGCGCGGGCCGCCGCGCGGGGCCACGGCGAGGAGGACATGGCCGCGGCGTACTACGCCAGCTTCCCGGAGCAGCCGGGCACCTGAGCCGGAACCGGGGTACCCGACCCCGGGACACGACACCAGAACGACGACCGAGGAGTCCACATGTCCAAGCCGCCCCTGCCCGCCGACGCCGTCGAGATGCTCCGCCGCCCCAACCCCTGCGTCATGGCGACGGTCCGCTCCGACGGCACCCCCGTCTCCACCCCGACCTGGTACGTCTGGGAGGACGACGGCCGGGTCCTGATCAGCCTCGACGCGGGCCGGGTACGGCTCAAGCACTTGCGCCGCGACCCGCGGGTCACCCTCACCGTCCTGGACGGCGACGACTGGTACACCCACGTCACCCTCATCGGCCGGGTCGCGGAGTTCCGCGACGACGAGGGCCTCGCGGACATCGACCGCATCTCCGCCCACTACACCGGCGACGCCTATCCCGACCAGGTCAGGCCCCGGGTGAGCGCCCTGATCGAGG
Organism: Streptomyces daghestanicus; assembly: GCF_020521275.1. Classification (NCBI taxonomy): domain Bacteria; kingdom Bacillati; phylum Actinomycetota; class Actinomycetes; order Kitasatosporales; family Streptomycetaceae; genus Streptomyces; species Streptomyces daghestanicus. The sequence continues at coordinate 307,354 of NZ_BNDX01000018.1, forward strand.
TCGAGCGCTGGCACGGCTGGGGCGCCCACAAGGACAGCGACCAGCCGTCCGCCTGAGGGCCGGCCGCGCGCCACCGGCCCGGCGCCTCCAGGGAGTTCCGCCGCCGGGCCGGAAGGACCGCCGGGCGCCGTAAAGCGCTCGACAGGGCGGCGCGGGGCGGCCTAACATCCAGGCCGCGGTGTCGCGTGCCGGTCGCCGGCCGGGTGAGGCATGGAGGCGCCGCGGAGATGCCCCGGAGGCATTCAGCCGTGTCCGTCGAGTTCAACCACACCATCGTCCCCTCCCGCGACCGGGAGAGGTCCGCGCACTTCCTCGCCCGCGTCCTGGGCCTGGAGGTCGGCGCGCCGATGGAACCCTTCCTGCCCCTGACCACCGCCAATGGCGTCACCCTGGACTTCGCCGGCGTCGGCGCCGACGCCGACATCCCCGTGTTGCACTACGCGTTCCTCGTCTCCGAGGACGTGTTCGACGCGGCCCTGGCCCGGCTCGTCGCCGACCGCGTCCCGGTCCAGGCCGACCCGCACGGCCGGTACCCGCGCCGGATCAACCGGAACGACGGCGGGCGCGGCGTGTACTTCCGCGACCCGGACGGCCACGGCATGGAGATCCTCACCCGCCCCTACGGCAGCCACCCCGACTCGCCCCTGAACGGAGTCACCGAGGAGGTGCCGGGGGCGGTGTGACCGGCGTCCGGGGCGCGCGTCAGCGGTGCAGCAGTTCCCGGAGCGCCCCGGAGACCCGTCCGGGTGCCTCCTCCGCCATGAAGTGGCCGCAGTCGACCGTGACATGGCGCAGGTCCGGTGCCCAGGCCCGCCACAGCGCGGCGGCGTCGTAGCCGAGGGCCGCGCCCCAGTCCTGCTGGAGCACGGTCACCGGCATCCGCAGGGTGGCGCCCCGGTCGCGGTCGGCCCGGTCGTGCGCGACGTCGATGCCGGCCGAGGCGCGGTAGTCGGCCACGATGGACGGCACCGCCTCGCGGGACGCCGTCAGGTACGCGGCGCGCACGTCGGCGGGCAGGGCCTGCGGGTCACGGGCCCAGAGGTCGAGGAAGTGGCCGAAGAACGCGTCCGGGGCCCCGGAGATCAGCGTCTCCGGCAGTCCGGGCGGCTGGGCCATCAGATACAGGTGGAAGCCGACGGCGGCCGTGGTGCCGTGCAGCACGTCCCACATGTCCAGGGTCGGCAGCACGTCCAGCGCCGCCAGGTGGGTCACCGCGTCCGGGTGGTCCAGACCCGCCCGGACCGCCACCAGCGCGCCCCGGTCGTGCCCGGCCAGCGCGAACCGCTCGTGCCCGAGGGCCCGCGCCAGGGCGACGACGTCGGCGGCCATGGTCCGCTTGGCGTACGCGGTGCCGTCGGGGTCGGCCGGCTTGTCGCTGGCGCCGTAGCCGCGCAGGTCGGGGCAGATCACCGTGTGCCGGTCGGCCAGGCCGACGGCGACGTGCCGCCACATCAGATGGGTCTGCGGGAAGCCGTGCAGCAGCACGACCGGGCTGCCGGAGCCGCCGACGGCGACGTGCAGCGCGACGCCGTCGGCGACCGGGACACGGTCGTACGAGAAGCCGGGGATGGTCGGTGTCATGGGAGGTTCCTTTCGTCCTGCGACGCCTGTGAGCCTCCCGCGCCCCGATCAGCAACCGATCAGCAGCCGGTCGCCGGCCGGCCGGCGCGCGTACCGTGGACCCTCTGAGCGGCGGGCGAGCGGGACGGAACGGGTCGGAACATGGAGACGGTCACCTTCGGGGTGCTCGGGCCGGTCACGGCCGGACGCGATGGCGTACCGCTCGCCCTGAAGGGCCCCCGGCACCGCGCCGTCCTCGCCCGGCTGGTCCTGGCCCGGCGGCGGGTCGTCCCGGTGTCCCGGCTGGTCGCGGACCTGTGGGAGGTACCGCCGCCGCGGGCCCTGGGCGCGGTCCGCACCTTCGTCGGCGACCTGCGCCGCGCACTGGAACCCGACCGTCCGCCCCGCGCCCCGGCCCGGCTGCTGGTCACCGAGGGCCCGGGGTACGCGCTGCGCCCGGCGGCGGACGCGGTGGACGCCTGGCGCTTCGAGGAGGCCGTCGAAGCCGCCGGACGGCTGCCCGCCGCCCAGGCGCCCGGCCGGCTCGCGGTGGCGCTCGGGCAGTGGCGGGGACCGGCGTATGCCGAGTTCGCCGAGGAGGAGTGGACGCGCGGCGAGCGCGCCCGGCTGACCGAGCTGCGGCTGCGCGCGGTCGAGCGCCGCGCCGAGCTGCTGGTGGAGCTGGACCGGCCCGCCGAGGCCGTCCCCGACCTGGACGCGCACCTCATCGAGCACCCCTGGCGGGAGGAGGCGTGGCGGCTGCTCGCCCTCGCCCTGTACCGCACCGGACGGCAGGCGGACGCCCTCGCGGTGCTGCGCCGCGCCCGCGCCCGGCTCGCCGGGGAACTCGGCATCGACCCCGGGCCGCGGCTGCGCCGCCTGGAGGCCGCCGTCCTCGCCCAGGACCCGGCCCTGGACCCGCCCGCCGAACCGGCGCAGGCGGCGGCCCGGCTGTGGACGGCGGCGACCGAGGCGTACGACCGGACGGTCGCCGCCGGCTCCGGGGCCCGGCTGGAGACGGCCGTCGGCCTGCTGCGCCACCTCGCCGTCACCGGCGGCGGCGGACTGGAGGCGGCCCGGCAGCACCGTCCGGCCGCCGTCGCCGCCGCCGAGGAGACCGGCGACCCCGAGCTGACGGCCCGGGTCATCGGCGCGTACGACGTCCCCGCCAACTGGACCCGCAGCGACGACCCCGAGGCGGCCCGCCGGCTGGTCGAGGCGGCCGAACGCACCCTCGCCGCGCTCCCCGGCACCCCGGCGGCGGACCCCGCCCGCTGCCGCCTCCTCGCCACGATCGCCCTGGAGAGCCGGGGCGTACGCACCCCGCGCGGCCCCGAGGCGGCCCGCCGGGCCGAGGAGATCGCCCGGCGCCTCGACGACCCCGCGCTGCTGGCGTTCGCCCTGAACGGCACCTACATGCAGTCCTGCACCACCGCCGGGATGTCCGGCCGCCGCGACGCGATCGGCACCGAACTCGTCGCGCTCGCGAGCCGCCACGGCCTGGTCACCCATGAGGTGCTCGGCCGTCTCGTCCGGGTCCAGGCCCGCGCCGCCGTGGCCGACTTCACCGGCGCCGACGAGCACGCCGCCGCCGCGGACCGGCTGGCCGTCCGGCACGAACGCCCCCTGGTGGCCGTCTTCACCGCCTGGTACCGGGCCCTGCGCCGGGCCGCCCGGGGTGTCCCGTACGAGGAGGCGGAGGCCGGTTACCGGGCCGCCGCGGTCCTCCTGGAGGGCGCCGGGATGCCGGGTCTGGAGCGCGGCCTGCTCCCGCTGGCCCTGCTCGGCCTGCGCCTGTCCCGGGGCCTGCCGCCCCGTGTGGACCGGCACGCCGACTGGGGTCCGTACCGTCCCTGGGCCGAGTTGTTCGCCCTGCTCGCCGAGGGTGACCGGGCCGGGGCCGGGGAGGCCCTCGGGCGGCTGCCCGTCCCGCCGCCCGACCTCCTCCAGGAGGCCCTGTGGTGCGCCGAGGCCGCGCTCGCCCTCGCCCTCGAAGACCGGGCGGCACTGCGCCGCGCGCACGACGCGCTGCTGCCCGCGTCCGGGGAACTCGCGGGCGCGGGCAGCGGGGTGCTCACCTTCGGCCCCGTCGACGCCTGGCTGACGGCCGCCGGCCGGGTCCTGGGCGGCCCCTGACCGATCACCACGGCCGCGCCCCGCACGGGAGCGGCGGACGGGCGGCGCCGCCGGGACGCGCGACACCACCACGCGCCCCCGCCCGGGCGGTTTGCCCCGTCCGGCGCGGGTCATGCGGCCCGGGACCCCACCCCGCACGACCACCGGCGCAGCGCCGGGGAGGCCCCATGACCCACCGCGTCCGCGATGTGATGTCGCCCGCCACGGCGACCGTCCGGCCCATGACCACCGTGACCCGCGCCGCCGAGCTGATGCGCGAACGGGACGTCCGCGACGTCCTCGTCGCCTACGACCGCGACCTGTTCGGCGTGCTCACCGACCGCGACATCGTGCTGCGGGCCGTCGCCGACGGCCGCGACCCCGCCGCCACCCGGGTCGGGTCCGTGTGCGCCCCGCCGCCCGTGGTGACCCTCGCCCCGGACGACACCACCGACCGGGCCGCCGAGCTGATGCGCCACTACGCCGTGCCCCGCCTCCCGGTCGTCGGACCCGACGGCGAGGCGGTCGGCGTGGTCAGCCTCGCCGCGCTGTCCGACCTCCGCGCGGCACGCCCTCAGGTGCCCTCCGCCTGACCGAGCCGCAGCCGCGCCCCCTGCCGCAGCAGCTCCCGCTGCACCAGCCGGTACGGCAGCCCGCGCGACCCGTGCCCGTGGCGGACGGTCAGCGCGGCGCACACCCCGGCCGCCTGCCCGGTCGCCATGGCGACCGGCATGACCCGGTAGGACGAGTGCGCGCGTGCGTCCCGGAGACGCAGCGCCCCGCCACCAGCAGCCGCTCGGTCCCCCCGTGGCAGCAGGCAGCGCAGCGGGATGTCGTAGAAGCCGCCCTCCGGCACGCGCCTGAGGACCCTGCCGGTGCCGCGCGGGTTGTGGATGTCGACCGGGTACGCGCCGTGCGCGACGACGTCGGGGAAGGAACGCGCGGCCAGGATGTCGTGGCCGGTGAGCTGGTGGTCGCCGACCACCCGGCGGCTCTCCCGGACGCCGACCTGCACCCCGCTCCGCACGGCGTACGCCTCCTCGAAACCGGGGACCCGGGTGCGCGGGAAGCGGTCGATCCGGTCCAGTCGCCGGCGGGCGGTGTACTCGGCGCGGGTCAGGTACCGGACGCTGGTGCCGAGCACCCGGGTCACGCGGGTGCGGTTGACGCTCACCTCGTGCGGGTGCGGGGCGGTGAAGAACAGGACGTCCTCGCGCGGCAGCCGCAGGTCCCCGGCGGCCCGCGCCTACCAGGTCCCACAGGCCGTGCACCCCGCGCCACCGGTCCGGGTGGTCGCGCACGTACGCGGCGAAGTCCGGCCGGGAGGAGTCCGCCACCCGGAACATCAGCGTCATCGGCTGCACCAGCCCGTCCTTTGGCCGCCCGATCTCGTACGGTGCCCCGCAGGCCGCCGCGACGTCCCCGTCGCCGGTGCCGTCCACCACCGCGGCGTCGATCACCACCGGCCCCGACCTGGTCCCGAAGACCACCCGCCGTCCGCCGTCCGGCGGCAACGCCGTCGACGCGAACGCGTGGAACAGCATCAGCACGCCCGACTCGTCCGTCGTCACCAGGGCCGCCGTCGCGTTGCCGCCGAGGAACCCGCACCGCTCGACCAGCACCACCCCGCCCAGGCCGCGGCGAGGGCGGCGGCGGACCCGGCCGGACCGCCGCCGACCACCAGGACGTCGCAGCGGCCCCCGTGCCGGGCGGACCGCGGCGGCAGGGTGACGGTGTGGTGCCCGGCGGGCTCGGGCAGGACCGGCATCACACCTCCAGGGGCCGAGGCTCGGCCGCGGCGGCGTCCCCGCGCGCGCCGACCGCGTCGAGCAGCGTGCCGCAGCGCACACAGGTCTCCCGGGACGCCGCCGTCAGTTCCCGCATCCGGGCCCTGAGGTCCCCCTCGCGGCGCGGATACTCGTCCCAGAGCCGGTCCACCTCCGCGAGCAGCAGCCCGGCCTGCTCCCGCGCCACCCCCACCAGCGCCGGCGCCCCGAGCCGGCGGGCGAAGTCGAAGACCTTGCCGGAGTACGGCAGCGGCAGCACCGGTACGCCGGTCAGCGCCGCGAAGATCACGAAGTGCAGCCGCATGCCGACGGCCAGGTCCAGGTGGCGCATCAGGCCGAGGACCTGCCCGGGGCTGTAGGTGCCGTGCAGGATGCGGCCCTTGTCGGGCTGCGTCATGTGGGAGAGCACGGCGTGCGCGTGCCGTACGTCGTGCCGCTCCATCGGCAGGAAGACCACGTGCGCGTCCAGCCGCCGCACCAGGAAGTCCGCGACCGTGGCGAGCAGCGCGTGGTAGTCGCTCTCGTCGAGTTTCTCCGCCGCCCGGCCGGGCTCCCGTACCGACATCCCCACCAGCCGGCCGTCGGCGGGCACGCCCTCGTCGCGCATCATCGCGTCGGTGAACGGCTCCGGGCGCAGCAGCAGCGCCGGGTCGGCGGTGACGGTGACCTCCCGTTCCAGGCCCACCTCCTCCAGGACCAGCCGCGACTCCTCGTCGCGGACGACCACGTCGTCCATGCCGGCCAGCACCGTGCGGACCGCCTCCCGGTCCTCGGCCTCCCGCAGCGGCCCGGCGCCGATGGCGTAGGCGAAGGTCGGTACGTGCCGGTCCTGCGCGGCGCGCACCAGCCGCAGATAGCGCCGGGCCTCCCCGTCGAAGAGGATGCCGCCGCCGCCCAGCACCAGCAGGTCCAGACCGGGCAGCACGTCCAGGACGCGGTTGCGGCTGACGCCCTCCCAGTCGACCACCTCGTCGGCCTCGTGGTGGTGGGCGCGGGTGTGCTCGGCGTCGCGGCTGAACACGACCAGGCGGGCGTCCGGCCGGTGGGCGCGCAGACAGCCCAGGACGCAGGTCAGGATCGCCTCGTCGCCGGTGTTGAAACCGCCGTAGGAGCCGAGCACGCCGATGCGCGGGCCGGGCCGGGCGGAGGGCGGATGCGAAGGTGCGAGAGTCATCCGGGTGCTCCCTTCACATCGGGCCGGGCAAGCCGCCGGCCGGGGTCGTGCTCAGGCGGGCGGGGCCTGCGCAGGGACCCGGGTTGCCTGCGCGTGCCGCCCGGAAACACCACTTCTGTGGGGGAATGGGTGGCCGGGTGGGGAAGGGATGACCGGCAGTGGCACCGACCCAGCCCCGTCCCCGGTCCCAGGAGCCCCCGTGAACGTCTCCCTCACCGTCTGGCTGCTCACCGTCGCGGCCCTGTGCGTGCTGATCGCCGCCGACTTCCTCATCGGCCGCAGACCGCACGACGTGTCGATCCGGGAGGCCGGGATCTGGACGGGCGTCTGGGTGGCCCTGGCCTGCCTGTTCGGCGTGGGACTGCTGGTGCGGGGCGGGGGCGGGCCGGCGGGGGAGTTCTTCGCCGGGTACCTCACCGAGAAGTCGCTGAGCGTCGACAACCTCTTCGTCTTCGTCCTGATCATGTCGAAGTTCGCCGTGCCGTCGCCGTACCAGCAGCGGGTGCTCATGGTCGGCGTCCTGGTCGCCCTCGTGCTGCGCGCCGGGTTCATCGCGGCCGGCGCGGCGATCATCTCCGCCTTCTCCTGGGTCTTCTACCTGTTCGGCGCCTTCCTGATCTGGACCGCCTGGAAACTGATCCAGGACGCCCGCGGGAAGGGGCACGAGGAGGAGTACGAGGAGAACAAGCTGCTGAAGGCGGCCGAGCGCCGCTTCGGCGTGGCCGACCGCTACCACGGCACCAGGCTGTGGATCGAGCGGGACGGGAAGCGGGTCATGACCCCGATGCTGGTCGTGATGCTCGCGATCGGCACCACCGACGTCCTGTTCGCCCTGGACTCCATCCCCGCCATCTACGGCCTCACCCAGGACCCGTACATCGTCTTCACCGCCAACGCCTTCGCCCTCATGGGACTGCGCCAGCTCTACTTCCTCATCGGCGGCCTGCTCAGGCGGCTGGTCCACCTCTCCTACGGCCTGTCGGTCATCCTCGCTTTCATCGGCGTCAAGCTGGTGCTGCACGCCCTGCACGAGTCGGGGGTGCGCGTCCCGGAGATCGGCATCCCGTTCTCCCTGGGCTTCATCGTGCTCGTCCTCGCCGTCACGACACTGACCAGCCTGCGGGCCTCCCGGAACGCCTCCTAGCCGGTCGGTGTCTGCGTGCCCAGCACGGTGACCAGGGAGAGCTTCTCGGCGTCGGCGGTGCCCGGCTCGGCGGAGTACACCATCACCCGCAGATCACCGCCCGCCACCGTGAGCACGTCGCAGTCCAGCTCCAGCGGACCCACCCGGGGATGGCCGATCGTCTTGCGGGCGGCCTCGTGCCGGCCGACGATCCCCGACTCCCACAGCTCGGCGAAGCGTCCGCTCGCCGCGCGCAGGTCCGCCACCAGCCGCCGCAGCCCCAGGTCGGCCGGGTACCGGCTCACCGTCGTGCGCAGGTCCGCGACCAGCGCCTCCTCGAACGCCCGCCGCTCCCCGGGGCTCTGCCGAGCCCGGCCGCCGGGGCCGGCGAAGTGCCGCCACACGTGGTTGCGCTCGTGCCCGCGCCGCCCGGACGGGTCGCCCATCAGCGCCGCGTACGGCTGGTTGGCGAGCAGCAGCGTCCACGCCGCGTCGAACACGGCGACCGGGGTGCCGGCCAGCCGGTCCAGCAGCCGGCGCACGCTCGGCGGGATGTACTGGGGGACCGTGTCCGGGCCCGGCGGCACCAGTCCGGCCAGCCGGTACAGATGGGCCCGCTCGTCCGGCGGCAGCCGCAGCGCGCGGGCCAGCGCCTCCACGACCTGCGCCGAGGGGTGGGCCGCCCGGCCCTGTTCCAGCCGGGTGACGTAGTCGACGGAGATGCCGGCCAGCAGCGCCAGTTCCTCCCGGCGCAGCCCGGCCGCGCGCCGGGGACCGCCGGCCGGCAGCCCGGCCGACGCGGGGGAGACCCGGTCGCGCCAGCGGCGTACGGCCCGTCCGAACTCGGTCGTCGTCGTCATGGTCCCAGTGAACACCGCCCGGCGGCCGGGTACCTGGTACCGCTGGTCCCAGGCGGCGCGGACCGCTCAGCGCAGGCGGCGCAGCCAGTCCAGCCGGGCCGCGCGCGCCGAACGGGAGACGGCCGCGTCCGGCGCGAGGGCGTCGAAGCCGTGGTATCCGCCGGGCCACACATGCAGTTCCGCGACGCCGCCGGCCGCCCACAGCCGGGAGGCGTAGGCGACGGTCTCGTCCCGGAAGGTCTCCGCCGACCCGACGTCCAGGAAGGCCGGGGGCAGCCCCGACAGGTCACGGGCCCGGGCGGGCGCCGCGTACGGGGAGACGCCGGGGCCGCCCGCCCGCTCGCCCAGCAGCGCCCGCCACGCGGTCGCGCTCGCCGAGCGGTCCCAGGTGCCGAGGCCCGCCAGCTGACGGGCGGAGACCGAGTCGCCCCGGTCGTCGAGCATCGGGGACATCAGCAGCTGGCCGGCCGGACGGGGCCCGCCGCGGTCCCGGGCGAGCAGCGCCAGCGCGGCACAGAGCCCGCCGCCCGCGCTCGCGCCCACCGCCACGATCCGCGCCGGGTCGGCGCCCAGCTCCGCCGCGTGCCCGGCGGTCCACAGCAGCCCGGCGTAGACGTCCTCCACCGGGGCGGGGTGCGGATGCTCCGGGGCCAGCCGGTACTCCACCGACACCACGACCGCGCCCAGCTCCGCCGCCCAGGTCAGCGGCTCCTCCAGACCGGCCCGGTTGGTGCCGAGGACCAGGCCGCCGCCGTGCACGTGGTACAGGACGGGCAGCGGCCCCGGCGCGGGCGGGGCGACCGGCCGGCAGACCAGCAGGGAGAGGTCCGGGGCACCGGGCGGGCCGGGCACCCACCGGTCCGCCGCGTCGAACGCCCCGCCGCGCGTCGGGTCCAGCGCGGCGGCCAGCTCCCGGCCCGTGGCGCGGCGCGCGGGGATGTCTTCCGGCGCCAGACCCGGACCGGCGTCCGGACCGAGCTGTTCCAGGGCGGCGGCGAGTTCGGGGTCGAACGGGGGCGGGACCTCGGTCATCGTGCTCCTCCACACCGGGCCGCTGCGGCAGTGCGGCCCACCACCATCGTCCCTGCCCCGCACGGGCCGTGCCGTGCGCGGACTCGGAGTGCTGATTCCCGCGGCGACGCGCCCGGGACGCCGCGGGGCCGGAGCCCCGTAGGACTCCGGCCCCGGAACCACCCGGAGGGTCAGGCGGCGGCCTCGCCCGCGTGGGCGTGCAGGCGCGCGACGACCTCGGTCAGCTGGGCGGCGACCTCGGAGTCGTCCACCGGGTGGGTCCCGGCGAAGCGGGTCACCGAACCGGGGATGGACAGCTTCAGGTCCTCGATCACCTTGCCGCCGGCGATGCCCACGGCCTTGCGGGTCTCGTCCTGCGCCCACACGCCGCCGTACTGGCCGAAGGCGGTGCCGATCACGGCGACGGGCTTGCCGCCGAAGGCGCCGGCGCCGAACGGGCGGGACAGCCAGTCGATGGCGTTCTTCAGCACGGCCGGCATGGTGCCGTTGTACTCGGGCGACAGGATCAGGAAGGCGTCGGCGGCCTGCGCGGCCTCCCGCAGCCGGACGGCGGCGGCCGGGACACTGCCCTCGACGTCGATGTCCTCGTTGTAGAACGGGACATCGGCGAGGCCCTCGTAGAGCTGGACGTCGGCACCCTCCGGGGCGAGCTTGCCGGCCGCCTCGGCGAGCTGGCGGTTGTGCGAACCGGCGCGAAGGCTGCCGACGAGGGCGAGGATGCGAACAGACATGGTGATGACTCCAGGCGCTGAAACACTGCGGAAACGAACCGGACCGAGGTCCGTTTAAAGTTGTAGCACCTTAAGCGGACTACGGTCCAGTTCTCTTCCCGATGCTCTACGCTGACGCCATGTCCGCCACCCTTCCGCCCCCGCCCGGACCACGCCCCCAGCTGCCCGTGGAGTTGCTCGACACGCTGCCGTCGGGTTTCGATCCGGTGGCGGACGAGCCGTGCCTGCGCGCCGACGCCGCCCGCAACCGCGCCCGGCTGCTGGAGGCCGCCGCCCGGCTGGTCGCCGAGCACGGCGCCGCCGGCGTCACCATGGAGGCGGTGGCCGCGGCGGCCCAGGTGGGCAAGGGCACCGTCTTCCGCCGTTTCGGCGACCGCACCGGCCTGCTGATGGCCCTGATGGACCACTCGGAGAAGAAGTTCCAGGCCGCGCTGCTCAGCGGCCCGCCGCCGCTGGGGCCCGGCGCCCCGCCCGCCGAGCGGCTGCGCGCCTTCGGCCTCGCCATGCTGAGCCGCGCCGGTGAGGAACTGGAACTGCAACTGGCCGCCGAACCCGCTCCCGAGCGCCGCTACACCGTCCCGGCCCGCCGCTTCCACCGCGCCCACGTCGCCCTGCTGCTGCGCCAGGCGGCGCCCGACGCCGACAGCGAACTGCTCGCCCACACGCTGCTGTCCTTCCTCGACCCGGCGCTGATCCACCATCTGACCGTGCAGTGCGGGCAGCCGCTGGAGCGCCTGGAGCGGGCGTGGACGGACCTGGTGGCCCGGACGACCGGGACCGCGCCGCCGGAGTGAGCACGGCGGCGGCCCGGCGCGGACGCCGGCGGGCCCCGTCCGGCCGGTCCGCCCTCGTGCGGGCGCCGGGTCCGGTCCCGGCGGGCAGCGGTGGGGCCGGTCAGTCCAGTACCGGCGGGGTCGGCGTGGGCGTACGGCCGGCCAGAACGGTTTCGAGCCGCTGGGTGCCCTGCCGGACCGCCGCCTCGGTGGTGCTCGCCCCGGCGCCGTCCAGGCCGCCCTGGGTGACCGTGATCGCGTCGGTGCCGACCCGCACCACCGCCACCGACAGGGTGAGGGTGACCGGGTCGCCGTCGGCGGAGCCCCGTACCGTCACCGTGAGGCCCTGCCGGGCGTCGCCCACGCGCGGCAGCGACGTCTCCACCACCTCGACGGTGCGTTCCGCGCCGTCCTCGCCGGTCAGCGTGAACCGGTCACAGGTCTGGGGCAGCGACCGCAGCCGGCGCATCGAGCGGTCGAGGGCGGCCCGGTCGTAGGCGGCGACCTGGTACAGCAGCCGCGAGTCGCCCTCCTGGAAGCCGGTGAGCGCCGACGCTCCGGAGGGGCGGCCCAGCAGTGTCTCGTCGAAGAGCGAGTCGGCCAGGCGCCGGCAGTCGGCCGCGTCGGCCCTGCCCGTCAGGAACTGCGCCATGTCGACCTTGCCGACCAGCAGGCGGTCCCGCCAGGACCGGGCGGTCCGCTGCGACACCTGGTTCCAGGCGTCCTCGATGTCCGCCTCGGTGATCAGCGCGAGACGCGCGCCCGCCGCGGTGAGGCCGGGGGAGGCCGAGGGGCTCGCGGGCGAGGTGGTCGGCGCGGCCGCGGCCTGCCGGCCGGGACCGACACCGCCGCGCGACGCGGACGGGGAACCGGTGTCCCCGCCGGTGCAGGCCGCGGTGGCGCACAGGGCCCCGGTCACCAGGGCCGCGGCGAGGAGACGGGCCGGGCGGGCGGCCCGCGCCGGCCGGGGTGTGCGGGGGGTGGTCACCTGTGCCTCCTGAGGACGGGAATGACGGCCCGGCGCCTGCGCGCCCGGCGGTCCCTTCGTGCTCCCACCGCACCACCGCCCGGCCGTCACGACCAGCGCAGCGCGGTCGGACGGGTGAACGCGGCCGGCCGCGGCCCGGACCCGGTGACGCCTCACGGGACGTCGGCGGCCTCGGCGATGTCCGTCCGCAGCCGGGACATGACCTCGCTCATCTCGGCGGCTTCCGGAGAACCCGGTGCCGCGTCGCCGGCGCCCCGCAGCCATCCGGCCGTCGCCAGGGCGACCCGGGCCGCCTCGGGCGCCTCCTGGCGCCCGAGGAGTTCCTCGATCCGCTGCGCGACGTCGGCGAGCGTCTCCTCGGTGGTCTCCGGGGGCAGGACGTCCCGCAGCTCGGCCGGCGGTGCGCCGCGGTCGCGGAGGGCGCTGACCGCCTCGATCACGGGGGGACGCTCGGAGAAGTGGTCCAGATTGTCCATCAACGCGAAGAGCCGCGCGGTCAGCCGCGGCAGACCGGGGTGCCGGTCGAGCCACTCCAGCAGTTGCCGCCGCCCCCCGAGGTGCCGGCCGACCTCGCTCAGCCGCTCCTCGGCGCGCGGAGTCAGTGACCAGCTCAGCGGGAGGACCAGGGCGACCTCTTCCGCGAAGCGGGCCTCGGCCGGCCCGTCCAGCGTGCCCGCCGTGAACCCGCCGACCTTCTCCGCGTCCAGACCGAACGCGTCCGGACCGACGGGGTCCCCGGAACGCCGGCCGCCCGGCCGTCGGTGCAGCAACTCTCCGGCGATCCTGCCGAGCGGCTTGGCGTGCATGGGTCCTCCAGCGGGACGCGACGTGAGTTCTTCGCGGTCGGCGCGCCGGGCCCGGGCCCACCGGCCGGGCGCGCGCGTTCCGCGCGGTCACCGACGACGCAGCCCCACTGTGCCGCTGCCCGCACGCGGGCGCATGCCGGGCCGGGCAGGCGGGCGAACCGTCCCGCGCCGTCCCGCGGTCAGCCGCCCGGCGCGGCCGGGGAGGTCAGGGCGTCGCCCCGCAGCGCCCGCCCCAGCGCCTCCAGCCTGTCGTACAGCTCCGGGTGGCGGACGGCCAGCGCCGCGGGCGGGCGGGCGGTGACCGACCGCAGGGGCGGGGAGCCGGGCAGACCCTGCCGGGCAGCGTCCGCCAGGTGCCGCAGGTACGCGCCGGCCAGCGCGCCGCCGCCCGGGTCCGGTCGTGCCGGCCCGGTGCCGGGCGGCCGCGGCGGGAGCAGGCGGCGCACCGTCAGTAACGTCGGCCACAGCCGGTCCGCCGTACCGGTCGGCCGGATCTCCTCGGCGGGCACCGACGCGTACATGTCCCACAGAACCGCCGCGCGCTGCCACGCGAGCCCCTCCGCGCGGGCGTCGGCACCCCCGCCGCGCAGCCGCTCGCACACGGCCGCCCCGGCCGCCGCCACGGCCTCCGAGACGGCCGCTGACACCGCGCGGGCCGGCACCCCGGGCACCGACACGGCGGCGGCCAGCCCGACGGTGAGTCCCAGGGCGAGGTCCAGCATGCGGTAGAGGGCCAGTTCCTCCAGACTGCGGCCCGGCGGCAGGACGGCCCCGACCAGCAGCAGCGCCACCGGGGTGTTCAGCAGCATGCGCGTGAAGAGGGCACCGGCCGGAACGGCCCGGGAGACCGCGTGCACCACGGTGGCCGTGGCCACCGTCGCCCACAGCCCCGGTTCGTGGAGGTGGCACGCGACGGCGGTGACACCGGCACCGGCCACCGTGCCGGTCAGCCGGGCCGCGGCCCGCCGGGGCGGCCGCCGGTCGGCGCCCTGCAGCGCGGCGGCCGCGCCCACCGCCACCCAGGCCGGGTGCAGGACCGGCAGGACGGTCCCCAGCGCGGTGCCGGCCGCCACGGCGAGCCCCACCCGCAGCGCGACGGCCGGGGCGGGCGACGAGAGCGACAGCAGCCGGCGCAGCTCGGTGCCCGGACCGGTGCGCGGCGGCAGGGGCCTGGGCCACAGGTCCCGCGCGGCGCGCAGCAGCCCCGGGGAGAGCGCGCAGACGTCCTCCGGGCGGGGCGGCGGGGCGTATCCGCTCTCCCGCGCATCGGGCCGGCGCACCGGGTCCCGGCCGGACCGCACCGCGGCAGCCGCCTCGCGCAGGGCGGCGGGCCAGGCCGCGGGGACCGGCCGGTCCGGCCGCTGTGCCGCCTCCGACGCGGCGTCCAGCACGGTCTCCGACCGCAGCGCCAGGGCGTAGAGCGTGAGCAGCCGGGGCGGGGGAGGGCCCGCGGCACGCCCCCTGGCGTCCGCGACGGACGACCACGCGGCGTGCACCGCCCCGTAGGCCCGGCGCTGGGCGGCCGCCGTCCGGTCAGGCGCGCCGCCGTTCCCGGCCGTCGACCGCGCGAAGTCGGCGACGGCGCGCAGCGCGGTCGCCACCGCCCTTTCCTCGGGGGCGTGGGGCGCGACGAGCCGCCCCGACATGGCGGTGGCCCAGGAGAGGGCCGCGCCGAACAGTAGGAAACCGGTCCGCGAGGCCGTGTCCGCGAGGCCGGCCGGCGGCAGGAACGCGGTCAGCGCCGCCACCAGCACGACGAAATAACTTCCCGGACCGCTCAGGTGCAGCGTGCGGACGAACAGCGTGGCGACGGCGGCGAACACCGACAGGACTCCGGCCATCGCCCACACCGTGCCGGCGGCGAGCGAACCCGCCAGGAAAGCCGCGGCGAACCCGGCGGACAGCACCGCGAGCAGCGGGCCCCGGCGCGGGTAGGGGTCGCGGGCGCCGTAGGCGTCGATGTAGCAGCCCATGGCGGCGAAGATGCCGTTGTGGACGCCGGCCCAGGCCGTGACCAGCCCGAAGGACGTCCCGTAGGCGACCAGGGCCTTGGCCCCGCGGGCGCGGTCCAGCCGGGAGACCGCCTCGCGCCACCGGCGCCGGGCGTGGGTGACGGCGGTCGTCACCACAGGGCGGCGGCGACGGCCGAGCCCGCGAACGACAGGGCCAGGCCGGCGGCGACCGTCACCAGCAGGTACCCGGCGGCCGCGGCGGTGCGCCGGCCGCCGGCGGTGGCCAGCACCTCGTGGGAGAACGTCGACCAGGTGGACAGGGCACCGCAGAAACCCGTCGCCAGCAGCGCTTGCCCCGGGGCACCCAGCGCGTCGTCCCCACCCGCCTCGGTCAGGAACCCGAGCACGAGACACGCGGCCATGTTGGCGAGGAAGGTCCCCCAGTGGAAGGGGCGGCTCTGGTGCGGGCCCGCCGCCAGCCCGATGGAATAGCGGGCGACCGCCCCGCAGGCTCCGCCCGCCAGGACCAGCAGCACGGTGTTCACGGGGCGACGCTCCCGGCCCCGTCACCGGTGCCGCGAGGCCCGGTCAGGACGGCGCGCGCCAGGGCCGCGCCGAGGGCGACGCCGGCCAGGGCCCCGGCCACGGTCGACACCAGACAGCCCGCCGCGGCACCCGGCTGGCCGTTCTCGAACAGGCGCCGCACATCGTCCGTGTACGACGAGAACGTCGTGAAACCGCCCAGCACACCCGTGCCCAGCAAGGGGTTCAGCAGCGCGGGGGCCCTGGTGAACCGCTCCTTGAGCGCCACCGTCAGCACGCCCATGAGGAAGCAGCCGACGGTGTTGATCAGCAGGGTGGTCCAGGGGAAGGCCGCC
Organism: Streptomyces daghestanicus; assembly: GCF_020521275.1. Taxonomy (NCBI): domain Bacteria; kingdom Bacillati; phylum Actinomycetota; class Actinomycetes; order Kitasatosporales; family Streptomycetaceae; genus Streptomyces; species Streptomyces daghestanicus. Next base: position 323,133 of record NZ_BNDX01000018.1, read on the forward strand.
TCGCCCGTACGCCACACCAGGCGCGCGTCGCTGCCATTGGGCCACGCGGCGGACACCCCGAGGCGCAGGGCGGCCCCCGCCGCACCGCCGACGGCCACCGCGGCGACCACCGGCCAGGTCCGGCCGTTCGCCTGATCCGGGTGCGACTGGAGATGAAAGTCACCAAAACGTCCCATATGTTCACCCTAGGTGGTCGGCGCAGAGCCGGTCGTAGGCGGCGGACGGACGGAGGGACATCAGCCCGATCGGCGCAGCGGCACCGTGTTCCGGAGGACGGTTGTGACGACAAGCAGGACGCCCGCCGGCGCACCCGCGGGAGCGGGGGGCGCATGGCGGGGAACGGCGCTCGGCGCACTGCGCGGCGTGGGCCAGGTCGACTTCCAGTCGAGTCTGCCGGCCTCCGCGGTCATCGCGGTCGCCCTGTGGGTGGAGAGCTGGGAGACGGGCCTCTTCGCCGTCATCGGGGCCGTCGTGTCGACGCTCACGGCCCGCCTGCTCGCCGTCCCGCGCGACACGCTGGACCAGGGGCTGATGACCTACTGCGGCGTGCTCGGCGGCATCGCCATGCTCGTGTACCTCGGACACCACCCCTCGACCTATGTCATGGCCGTGTGCGCCGCCGTCATGTGCACCCTGGTCACCGCCGCGCTCGGTCACCTGCTCGGCCCCTTCGGGCTCAAGGCGTTCACCGGGCCCTTCTGCCTCGTGTCGCTGGTCATGGTCCTGGGCGCCCCGTCCTTCGACCGTGTCTGGCACGGGACCCCGAGGACGGCGGTGACTCCGGCCGCCTCCTCCTCGCCCGACGTCGGCTGGACGGACCTGTGGCAGGGCTTCTTCACCAACATCGGGCAGATCTTCTTCGCCGGTACCTGGTACGTCGGCCTGATCATGCTGGCCGGACTGTTCCTGGCGGGCTGGAGGGTGGGCCTGTTCGCCGCGGTGGGCAGCGTCACCGGGCTCCTCGTCGCCTGGGCCCTGGGCGCGCCCGCCGCGCTGATCGGCGAGGGCATCTACGGCTACAACGCCGTGCTGACCGCCCTCGCCTTCGGTGTCGTCCTGCTGCGTGCCACCGCCTGGAATCACGCCTACGCCGTGCTGGCCGCCGCGGCGAGCACCGGTCTGACCGCCTCGCTCTCCGTGCTCTTCGACGCGTTCGGCAGCCACACCTTCACCTGGCCGTTCAACATCACCACCTGGGCGCTGCTGGCGGCCGTACCGCTCCTGCCGCGCATCACCCGCGCGGAGGACGGCTGAGCCGCCGGCCGCCCAGCACCGCGCGGGCAACCGCTACCGAGGAAGGCATCCCGATGAACCTGGCCCCCCGCGAGATCGACAAGCTGCTCGTGTACGTCGTGGCCGACCTGGCCCGCAAGCGGCACGACCGCGGTCTCAAGCTCAACTACAGCGAGGCGGTGGCGCTCATCACCGAGGCCATCCTCGAGGCCGCCCGCGACGGCAGGAGCGTCGCCGACTGCATGGAGCTCGGGCGACAGGTCCTCACCGAGGACGACACGATGCCGGGAGTGCGCGAGATGCTGCCGCTCCTCCAGGTGGAGGCGACCTTCGACGACGGCAACAAGCTCGTCTCCTGCCACGACCCGGTCGGGGGCTGACCCCGTGCACGGCGAAGTGGTCGTCGTCGGCGGACACGAGAGCGACGGCGGGCGGGCCCTGCGACCCCTGCTGGGCCCGCGGGCCACGGCGGTCGCCGGGGGACGCGACCTGTACCGCCGCGTCGCCGCCCTGCGCGAGCGGGGCGCGCCGGTGTGCGTCGTGCCGATGACCCTGGGACGCGACCCCGCGCTCACGGCGGACGCGGCGCGCACGCTGCGCGCGCTGCCCGCCACGGCGCGCGCCCACGTGGTCCTGGCCGAACCGTTCGGCACCGCCGAGCATCTCGTCGGCTGGCTGCGTGCGGCCGCCGGCAAGGTGCCCGCCGACCAGGCGCTGCTGATCACCGCCCCCGTCGGCGACCCCTTCACCGACGCGGACCTCTTCCGCACGGCCCGTCTCGTCCGGCAGTACGGACGGCACCGGACGGTCGAGGTGGCCCTGACGGGCGGGGACCCCGACCCGGCCGAGGGGGTCCGCCGCTGCCGGGCGCTCGGGGCGTCGCACGTCACGCTGCTCCCGGCCGCCTGGGTCACGCCGCCCGTGCCCGACCCGGAGCACTGCTCACCGGGCGGACCGCTGCTCACGGCGTCCGGTGTGGCGGGCGTGCTCGACGCGCGCGTGCGCCAGGCGTGGCAGCGCCGGGAACGCCAGGGGGACGACGGCCTGGTCCGCGGTCTCGCCGCCGACCGGGCCCACGGTCACGCCCACAGTCACGGCCCCGGCGAGGGTCACGACCACGGTCACGGCCCCGGTGAGGGCCAGGCCCACGGTCACGGCCCCGGTCACGGCCCCGCTGAGGGTCACGCCCACAGTCACCGCCCCGGCGAGGACCACGCCCGCCCGCAGCCGGCGGCCCACGGCCACGCCTCCGAGCACGACCACGCCCTCATGCGAAGCAGGAGCACACGATGACACTCCCCCCGCGATACCAGTACGGAGACGGCGACATCGAGATCAACGCCGGCCGGCGGACGGTCGAGGTGACGGTCCGCAACACCGGCGACCGGGCGATCCAGGTCGGCTCCCACTACCACTTCTTCGAGGCGAACTCCGCCCTGGACTTCGACCGCAACGTGACTCTGGGAATGCACCTCAACATCCCGGCGGGCCTCTCCGTGCGCTTCGAGCCGGGAGGCACGCACGAGGTCGAGCTGTGCGCGTACGCCGGCACCGGCCGTCTCACCGGCTTCAGCGGTCTGCTCAACGGCAGCATCAAGTCCCACCCGGCGCGCGTCGAGGCGGTCAGCCGCGCGCTGGAGCGAGGTTTCCACGGCGCCGGACCCGAGGACGGCGCGGACCCGGACGCCGGCTCCTCCTCCGGCGGCCGGCGGCGAAGCGAGGCCGACGGCAAGAAGTCCAAGAAGAGGGGATCCCACTGACATGCCGGTCCTTACCCGCAAGCAGTACGCCGACCTGTTCGGCCCCACGGTCGGCGACCGCATCCGCCTCGCCGACACCAACCTGGTCATCGAGGTCGAGAAGGACTACCGCGAGGGCTCCTACGGCGACGAGGTGGTCTACGGCGGAGGCAAGACCATGCGGGACGGCATGGCCTCGGACCCGCAGGCCACCGCCGCCCAGGGCGCCCTGGACCTGGTGATCACCAACGTCGTCGTGCTGGACCCGGTGCTCGGCGTGGTCAAGTGCGACATCGGCGTCAAGGACGGGTTCATCGCGGGCATCGGCAAGGCCGGCAACCCGCAGACCCAGAACGCCGTCGACCCCCGGCTGGTCATCGGCACCTGTACCGAGGTCATCGCGGGGGAGCACCTCATCGCGACGGCCGGTGCGATGGACTCGCACGTCCACCTGATCTCGCCGCAGCAGTGCGAGCAGGCGCTCAGCAACGGCATCACCACACTGTTCGGAGGCGGCACCGGTCCCACCGACGGCTCCAACGGCACCACCTGCACCCCCGGCCCCTACAACCTGGCCCGCATCCTGCAGGCCGCCGAGGACCTGCCGGTCAACCTCGGCATCATGGGCAAGGGCAACGCCAGCCTCCCCGGGGTGCTGGACGAGCAGATCGAGGCGGGCGCGGCCGCGCTGAAGGTGCACGAGGACTGGGGCTCCACCCCGGCCGTCATCGACGCCGCGCTGGCCGTGGCCGACCGGCACGACGTCCAGGTGGCCATCCACACCGACACCCTCAACGAGGGCGGCTTCTTCGAGGACACCCGCTCCGCCATCGACGGCCGCACCATCCACACCTTCCACAGCGAGGGGGCGGGCGGCGGTCACGCCCCCGACATCCTGCGGGTGACGGGCGAGCCGAACGTCCTGCCGTCCTCGACCAACCCCACGCTGCCGTACACCAAGAACTCCGTCGACGAACTGCTGGACATGGTGATGGTCTGCCACCACCTCAGCCACGACATCCCCGAGGACGTCGCGTTCGCGGACAGCCGGGTGCGGGCCGAGACGATCGCGGCGGAGACGGTCCTGCACGACCGCGGCGTCATCAGCATGATCTCCTCCGACTCCCAGGCCATGGGCCGCATCGGCGAGTCCGTGACCCGGGCGTTCCAGATCGCGCACGTGTGCAAGGAGATGCTGGGCACGCTGCCCGAGGACACCGAGCGCAACGACAACCAGCGCGTCCTGCGCTACCTGGCGAAGGTCACCGTCAACCCGGCCGTCGCCAGCGGCATCGCCGACTACGTCGGGACGCTGGAGGCGGGCAAACTGGCGGACATCGTGTTGTGGCCGATGCACTCCTTCGGTGCCAAGCCCAAGATGGTGATCAAGGGCGGCGTGGTGTCCTGGGCGCAGATGGGCGACCCCAACGCCTCCCTGCCGACCCCGCAGCCGGTCTACTACCGCCCCGCCTTCGGGCACTACGGGCGCGCCATGCAGGCGACGCACGTGACCTTCATGTCACAGGCGGGCATCGCGGCCGGCGTGCCGGGGAAACTGGGCCTGGAGCGGAGGGTGCTGCCGGTGCGCAAGACCCGCACGATCGGCAAGCACAACATGGTCCGCAACGACGTCGTCCCGGACATCACCGTCGATCCGGAGACGTACCAGGTCACCGTGGACGGCGAGGTGGCGACGATCGACCCGGCGCAGAAGCTGCCGCTCAACCAGCTCTTCTTCCTGGCCTGACCCGTGTACCACGACGACACGTCCGCCGCCGGGACGCCGGCCTCGCCGGGTGGCGCCCCGACGACGGAACTGCAACGCCTGCTGATCAGCCTCCAGCTGACCGACTCGGCGTTCCCCAGCGGCTTCTACACCCTCTCCCACGGGCTGGAGGGCTTCGCCCAGGCCGGCGCGGTGGACCCCGAGGGGCTCACCGCACTCCTGGCGGACCTGCTGCGGCACGGCGTGGGGCCGTCCGACGCCACCGCGCTCGCCCTGGCGCACCGCGCCGCGACGGCGCGGGACTGGTCCGCGGTGGCCGGGATCGACACCCGTCTGCACGCCACGAAGCTCAACCGCGAGCTGCGGCAGGCATCCCTGCGCACCGGCCGGCAACTGCTGGACCTGGCCGCGGAGGTCTTCGGCGGCGACGGGATCGTCCGGTACCACCGGGCTGTCACGGAACGCCGGGTGCCCGGCACCCAGGCGGTGGCCGCCGGAGTGGTCTACGCGGCTACCGGCGTCCCGGCCCGCCAGGCCGTCGCCTCCGACCTGTTCGCGTTCTGCGCGAGTTTCGCCGGCGCCGCGCTGCGGCTGCGGCTGACGGACCACCGGCGGGCCCAGTCGCTGCTGCGGGAGGCCGCCCCGGTGATCGAGGAGACCACCCACGCGGCACTCGTCCGCGAGACCGGCGACCTCGGGGCGACCACCTTCGCGGCGGACGTCATGTCCGCCCGGCACGAGCGGGCCGAGGCCCGCCTTTTCGCCACCTGACCGGCCGCCGCCGCGGCGGCCGGAACCGAAAGGAAAGACCATGCGCGACAACGTCCTCAGGGTCGGCATCGGCGGCCCCGTAGGCTCCGGCAAGACGGCCCTGATCGAGGCACTGGTACCGGTCCTGATCGACCGGGGCAGAAGGCCGGCCGTCATCACCAACGACATCTACACCCAGGAGGACGCCCAGCACGTCCGCCGGACCCTGCGGGGGGTGCTCGACGGCGACCGCGTCGTCGGCGTCGAGACCGGGGCCTGCCCGCACACCGCCGTACGGGACGACCCCACGATGAACCTGGCGGCCGGTGCCGAGATGCTCGAACGCCACCCGGACGTCGACGTCCTGCTGTACGAGAGCGGCGGCGACAACCTCACCCTCACCTTCAGCCCGGCCCTCGTCGACCTCTTCGTCTTCGTGCTGGACACCGCGGAGGGGGAGAAGATGCCGCGCAAGCGGGGACCGGGCATCACCGATTCCGACCTGCTGGTCATCAACAAGGTGGACATCGCCCCGTACGTGCGGACGGACCTCGGGGTGATGGAGGCCGACGCGCACCGGGTGCGGGGCAGCGGTCCGGTGGTGCTGACCGACTGCCTGACCGGGCAGGGCGTCGACGAGGTGGTCGCCTTCCTGGAGTCCCGGCACCAGGTCCTGGCCTGAGATGACCGCGGCCTTCGACCGGCTGGCGCCGGAACACTACGAGCCGGTCCGGCTCCCGCCGGAGATGTCGGCGTACTCCTCGGTGCCCAGGACCCTCCGGCCGGGGGCGCCCGCGAAGGTCGGCATCCTGGACCTCGCGTACGCGCGGCGCGGGGAGCGGACCGAACTCGTCCGGCGGTACCAGAAGTCCCCGTTGCAGATCATGCGCCCCCTGTACGTCGACCCGGCGCTGCCCGGCATGGCCTTCACCTATGTGATGGCCACGGGCGGCGGGATCGCCCAGGCCGACCGATACCGCCAGGACCTGCGGTGCGGCCCGGGCACCCAGGCCCTGTTCACGACCCAGGCCGCCACGAAGGTGTACCGGATGGAGGACGACTACGCCGCGCAGCGCGTCCACCTCACCGTCGAGGAGGGCGCCTACGTCGAGTACCTTCCCGACCCGGTCATCCCCTTCCGGGGGGCGCGCTTCCACCAGGGCGTCGAACTGACGGTGAGCGAGGGCGCCACGGTGGTGTACGCGGAGACGTTCACCGCCGGGCGCCTGGCCCGTGGTGAGCGGCACGCGTACACCGTGGTCACCAACGACCTGGAGATCCGGCGCCCCGACGGGACGCCGCTGGCGGTCGACACCCTGCGGCTGCGACCGCGGTCTCCCGGCGGCGTTGCCGGCCCCGGGGTGTTCGCCGGCCACGACCACGTCGCCACGCTGCACGTCATCACGTCCGCCCGTCCCGCCGCGGACGTCGCCGATGCCCTGCACGGGGCCGTGACGTCCTCCGGGGTGATCCACGGGGCGAGTGTGCTGCCCGGCGACTGCGGCGCCTGGATGCGGATCCTCGGCCGGGAACAGCCCCGGGTCGCCGACGCCGTCCGGGCCGGCTGGGACGCCGTCAGACGGCTGCTCATCGGACACCCCGCCCCCGACCTGCGCAAGCCGTGACGGCGCGCCACCGCCAGCCCTGAGGAGACCCACCGATGATCACCGCCCCCGCCCCCATGCCGCCGGCCTACGACTCGGGCGACACCGCCTGGATGCTGGCCGCGGCCGCCATGGTGCTGCTGATGACGCCCGCCCTGGCCTTCTTCTACGGCGGCATGGTGCGCACCAAGCACATCCTCGTGATGCTCAAGATGAGCTTCGCCTCGCTGTGCTTCGTGACCATCGCCTGGTACCTCGTGGGCTACAGCCTCGCCTTCGGCCCGGACGTCGGCGGCGCCGGCCTCATCGGCGACCTGGACCACGCCCTCCTGCGCGGCATCGGCCCGGACACCCTGACGGGCTCCGTCCCCACGTATATCTACGCCACCTTCCAGATGGGCTTCGCCATCGTCACGGTGGCGCTCATCAGCGGATCGATCGCGGGCCGGGCCACGATGCGCGGCTGGCTGGTGTTCTCCGTGCTCTGGCTGCTGATCGTGTACGTACCCGTCGCGCACTGGGTCTTCGACCTCGAACACGGCTGGATCACGAAACACCTGGGCGCCCTGGACTTCGCCGGCGGTCTGCCCGTGGAACTGAACTCCGGCATCGCGGGGCTCGCCGTGGCCCTGGTGATCAGGGGGCCCGCCGACTTCCGGCGCAAGGAGCCGCGCCCCAACAACATCCCGCTGGTCATGATCGGCGTGGCACTGCTGTGGTTCGGCTGGCTCGCCTTCAACGCCGGTTCGGCCGTCCGCGACACCGGCACCGCCGCCACCGCCTTCGTCAACACCCAGCTCGGGGCCGCGGGCGCGATGGTCACCTGGCCCCTGGTGGAGTACCTGCGGACCCGGAAGGTCACCATGATGGGCGTCGGTTCCGCCGCGGTGGCGGGCATGGTGGCCATCACCCCGGCCTGCGGGGAGATCGACCCCACGGGCGCCCTGGTCACCGGCCTGGTGGCCGGGGCCTTCTGCGCCTGGGCCGTCACGCTCAAGTACCGGCTGAACGTGGACGACACGCTCGACGTCGTCGGGGTGCACGGAGCGGGCGGTCTCGTCGGGCTGCTGATGGTGGGCCTCTTCGCCGCTCGTGACGTCAGCGGCAAGGAGGGGCTCTTCTACGGCGGCGGCCTTTCCCTGCTGGGGAAGCAGGCCGTCGCGGTGCTGGCCGTGGCCGCCTTCTCGTTCGTACTGACGTGGCTCATCGCCAAGGCCGTCGACAAGGTCGTCGGGTTCGCGGAGAAGGAGGAGTACTCGGCGGTGCCCGGCGAGGACGAGGAACGCGCCTACGATCTGCGCACCGCCACCCGGCTGGACGCCCTGACCACCGGCGGCCGGGGGCTGGACAAGGAGACGCTGGAGCAGATCCAGCACCTTCTGCGCGCGCACCGGGACCGCTAGCGGCCCGGCCGGGCGGCCCGTCCGGCCGGGGCCGCAGGGCGGCACTGTGATCAACTGGCCCGCCAGGCAAGGGACTTGATCCGGTCAGGGGCCCCACCCGGTCGGCGCGCCGCCCCGGGGCTCTGCCAAGATGCCGTACGTCATGGTGCAGAAACCGAAAACGCCCGTGCCCACGAGTGCCGATGTGGCCCGTCTGGCAGGCGTCTCGCGCGCGACCGTCTCCTACGTCCTGAACAACACCCGGGCCGTGCGGATCAGCGAACCGACCCGGCTCCGGGTCCGCGAGGCCGCCGAGCAGCTCGGCTACGTCCCGCACGCGGCGGCCCGCAGCCTGCGCGCCGGCCACAGCCGTACGGTGGTCATGCCCGCGCCCGCGTTCCCGGCCGGCCCGCTCTACACCCGGTTCCTCGGCGAACTCCAGTCGGCGCTGGGCCGGCTCGACTACACCGTCGTGCAGTACGGCGGCGCCGCCCCCTACGGCGACGACGCCGCCCGTGCCTGGGCCGAGCTGCGGCCGATCGCCGTCCTGGTGCCCGGCCCCGGCCTCGGGCCGGGCGGCGTGGAGGTGCTGAAACGCTCGGGCGCCCGCGCGGTGGTGACCCTCGGTCCGGAACCCGTCGAGGGCGCCCACGCCCTGGTCCTGGACCAGACGGCCGTCGGCCACGCCGCGGCCCGCCACCTGTACGAGCGCGGGCGCCGCCGCGTCGGCGTGGTCCTGCCGGAGGAACCCGGCCTGCGGATCTTCTCCTCACCCCGCCTGCGGGGCGCCCGCAGCGCCCTGCGCGGCACCGGCGCGACCCTCACCGAACTGCCCCTCGCCTGCGCGGAGGACGCCGCCGCCCGGCTCGCCGCCCGCTGGGACGCGCTCGCCCTGGACGCGGTGTTCGCCTACGACGACGCGTACGCCATGCTGCTCTCCCGCGCCCTGCAGGACCACGGCGTCACCCTTCCCGGCCGGACCGCCGTGATCGGCGCCGACGACCTGATGCTCGGCCCGCTGCTGCGCCCCCGGCTGAGCACCGTGCGCCTCGAACTCCCGGCCGGGCAGGACCTCGCCGCGCTGGTCGACCGGGCCGTCCGCGACCCCGGTGCCGCCCCCGAACGGCACACGGTCCGCGGCGTGACCGTCGTGCACCGCGAGTCGAGCTGAACCCGCGGGTCACCGCCCGCCCGGCCCGCCCTGGCCCTGCTGATCCTGTGCCTGCTGGGCCTGCTGCTCGGCGACGGCCTTGCGGACCTCGTCCATGTCCAGGTTCCGGGCCTGCCCGATGACATCGGTCAGCGCCGCCTCGGGCAGCGCGCCCGGCTGCGCGAACACCGCGACCTGGTCCCGGACGATCATCAGCGTCGGGATGGACTGGATGCCGAAGGCCGCGGCCAGCTCCGGCTGCGCCTCCGTGTCCACCTTGCCGAAGACCAGGTCGGGGTTGTCCTCGGCCGCCTTCTCGTAGACCGGGGCGAACTGCCGGCAGGGCCCGCACCAGGCCGCCCAGAAGTCGATCAGGACGAACTCGTTGTCCGTGACCATCTGGTCGAAGTTCTCCTTGGTCAGCTCCACGGTGCTCATGGCTGTTCCCTCTTCCTGGGTCGGGGGCGGATGCCACCGGCGCAAACAGCGGCGGTGGGGAGGGTATTCCGCGCGCGTACCCGCGCCACCTGCGGGCACACCACCCTCCAGTGTGGCCCTCGCGCACCCCACCCCGCAGACTGAGCCCATGACGGAAACGGAATCCAACGTGTACGACGTCGTGGTGATCGGCGCCGGCCCGGTCGGCGAGAACGTCGCCGACCGCACCCGGGCGGCCGGACTGACCACCGCGATCGTAGAGAGCGAACTGGTCGGCGGCGAGTGCTCCTACTGGGCCTGCATGCCGAGCAAGGCCCTGCTGCGCCCGGTCATCGCGCGGGCGGACGCCCGCCGCACCCCCGGCCTGAGCCAGGCCGTGCGGGGCCCGCTCGACGCCGCCGCGGTCCTGGCCCACCGCGACTACTACACCTCGGACTGGAAGGACGACGGCCAGGTCCAGTGGGTCGAGGGCATCGGCGCCGACCTGTACCGCGGCCAGGGACGCCTCGCCGGCCCCCGCACGGTGGAGGTGACCGGCCCGGACGGCGCCCGGCGCGTCCTGACCGCCCGGCACGCCGTCGCCGTCTGCACCGGCAGCCGCGCCGCCCTGCCCGGCCTGCCGGGGCTCGCCGACGTCCGCCCGTGGACCAGCCGCGAGGCGACCAGCGCCCACGAGGTGCCGGGCCGGCTGATCGTGGTCGGCGGCGGTGTCGTGGCCGTCGAGATGGCCACCGCCTGGCAGGCCCTCGGCTCCCGGGTCACCGTGCTGGTCCGCGGCGGCGGCCTGCTGGACCGCATGGAGCCGTTCGCCGGGGAACTGGTCGCCCGCGCGCTGACCGAGGCCGGCGCCGACCTGCGGACCGGCACCTCCGTGAAGTCCGTCAGCCGGGAGAACGGCACCGTCGTCGCCGTCACCGACACGGGCGAGCGGATCGAGGCCGACGAGATCCTCTTCGCCACCGGACGCGCCCCGCGCACCGACGACCTCGGCCTGGAGACGGTCGGCCTGGAACCGGGCTCCTGGCTGGAGACCGACGACAGCCTGCGCGTCACCGGCCACGACTGGCTGTACGCGGTCGGCGACGTCAACCACCGCGCCCTCCTCACCCACCAGGGCAAGTACCAGGCGCGGATCGCGGGCGCCGCCATCGCCGCCCGCGCCACGGGGGAGAGGGGCCTCGACACCGCCCCCTGGGGCGCGCACGCCGCGACCGCCGACCACGCGGCCGTCCCCCAGGTGGTCTTCACCGACCCCGAGGCGGCCTCCGTGGGCCTCACCCTGGCCGAGGCCGAACGGGCCGGGCACCGCGTCCGCGCCGTCGACGTGGACCTCGCCACGGTGGCCGGGGCCGGCCTCTACGCCGACGGCTACACCGGCCGCGCCCGGATGGTGGTCGACCTGGAGGACGAGATCCTGCGCGGGGTGACCTTCGTCGGCCCCGGCGTCGGCGAGATGATCCACTCCGCGACGATCGCCGTCGTCGGCCAGGTCCCGGTCCACCGCCTGTGGCACGCGGTGCCGTCCTACCCGACGATCAGCGAGGTCTGGCTGCGGCTGCTGGAGGCGTACCGGGACAACTGACGCTCAGGGCAGGTCGAAGCCCAGCTCCGCCGCCGCGTCGTGCGGCACGGGCCGCGTCCAGCGCTCAGCCATCGCCCGCGCGGAGGACAGCGAGCGCGGTTCGGCGCGGTCCAGGTAGAGCGTCCCGTCGAGGTGGTCCGTCTCGTGCTGCACGATGCGGGCGGGCCACCCGGTGACCACCTCGTCCAGCGGCCGGCCGTGCTCGTCCGCCCCGGTCAGCCGGACCGCCGCGGGCCGCGCCACCACCGCCTGCCAGCCCGGCACGCTCAGACACCCCTCGAAGAACGCCGCCCGCGCCTCGCCCACCGGCGCGTACGCGGGGTTGACCAGGACCCGGAACGGCAACGGCACCCGTCCGCGCGCCTCCCGCACCTCCGGCGGGACCGGCGCCGGGTCCTCGACCACCGCGATCCGCAGCGCCACCCCCACCTGGACGGCCGCCAGGCCCACCCCGGGCGCCGCCCGCATGGTCAGCCGCAGCGCCGCCACGAACCGCTCCAGCAGCGCCGGTCCCAGCTGTCCGTCGTACGGCTCGGCGCCACGCCGCAGCACCGGGTCGCCGGCCTCGATGATCGGCAACGGACCGCCGCCGGACAGGAGTTCCTCGACGTGGTCGGCGAACGGCCGGTGATCTTCCCGAGTTCCCATCGCGCCAGGATGACACGGCACCGCCCCCGTCGGACGCCCGTGCACGCGAACGGCCCGGCCGCGAGGCGCCGGGCCTCGGGGCCGGGCCGTCCGGACGGCCGGGTCAGACCTCCGCGAAGTCACCCGCGAGGGCCGCGGCGACGCGCAGGTGGGAGTCGGCCTCCTCCTGCCGGTCCTGCCGCTCCAGGGTGCGGCCCAGCATCAGCCGGGCGTAGTGCTCGACCGGGTCGCGCTCGACGATGATCCTCAGCTCGGCCTCCGCGCGCCGCAGCTGGGCCGAGTGGTAGTAGGCGCGGGCCAGCAGCAGCCGCGGTCCGGTCTGCTCCGGCACCTCGGCCACCAGCGGCTCCAGCACCCGGGCCGCCGCCGCGTAGTCCTTGGCCCCGAAGAACATCCGGGCGCGCTCCCAGCGCTCGGCCGGGCTTCCGTGGTCGTAGTACGTCGTGTTCACGGGGGCGTCAACCACCCCAGGTCGTTGAACATTCCACGACCTTCCCGGGGTGCCCGGACGATCGCCACGGCCCCCGCGGGGCCGGGGCTGATGTCAGTGCCCTGCCGCAGAATGCCGGTCAGCGAGATCAACTCCGGCCGGACCGGGTAGGCGGTCTCGGGTCCCGCCAGCAGAAAGGCGTTCGTCGATGCCGTCCACCGCCGGTCAGTCCAGCCCGGGCACCACCGAGGTCCTGCGCGTCATGTCCGATCCGCGCACGCCCGTCTTCGCCACCGAGTACATGGGCGGCCGCCGCAGATACGGCTACTGGCGGCCGATGGAGGCCGGCGGCCCCCAGGGCGGCTGCTACGTGGCCCTGCCCACCGCCGTCTGCGAGGAGCTGCACGCGGCCGGCCGCATCACCCTCGGCGACCCCATCGTCGACCCGGCCAAGACGACGTACCGGGTCGCGCCCGTCCCGCCCCGCTCGGCCGCCGCCCGCGCCCGCCGCCACTGGGCCCGCGCGGCGTGAGCGGCCCCGAGTCCGACCGAAGGGCATAACGGGGCACTTGACACCCGCTGGGGGAAGCGTTCCTACCCGGCGCACAGCCTGCTGCCATCGCGCGCCCAGGTGTTGACGAAATCGTTCAGTTCATGGTCAACGGAACGCACGGACACAAGCCCCGGACGCAGGCGGCCCACCGCTCCCGCCGATGGTTCATGAACAAGGCCCTGCTCGCGGGCGGCGTCTCCGCCGTCGCGGCCATGGGAGGCTACGCGGCCACCCGGGCCGGCGCCGAGACGACGGCCACGGCCGACGCGACGGCCTCCGCGAGCCCCTCCGGGCCGCCGGCCGGCGGCGGCTTCGGCCGGACGATCGCCTACGACGACTTCGTCGGCGTCACCACGGACGGCACCGTCGTCGAGGACCTCTACGCCGTCCACTCCACCGGCGTCTCCACCACCCCCGTGGTCCGCGCCGCCGCCGCCTTCGTCGACGCGCTCACCGCCGGCCAGAAGGCGGCCACCCTCTTCGGCGTCCAGGCCGACCAGTGGCTGGACTGGACGAACGTCGACTCCGACGACCGCGACGGCGTCGCCCTGCGCGATCTGACGGAGAAGCAGTACGCCCTCGCCATGAAGCTGCTGAAGTCGGCGCTGTCGGCCCGCGGCCTGAAGCAGGCCACCGCCATCCGCAAGCTCAACCACTTCCTCGGCGAGTACTCCGGCGACACCTCCAAGGCGCTCAACCAGGACGCCTACTGGTTCACCGTGATGGGCACCCCGTCGGCCGAGGACGCCTGGGGCTTCCAGTTCGAGGGCCACCACCTCGTCGTCAACTACTTCGTCCTGGGCGACCAGGTCGTGATGACCCCGACCTTCATGGGCTCCGAACCGACGAAGATCACCTACGACGGGGTGGACTACCACCTGTTCCGCGAGGAGACCGCCGCGGGCCTCGCCCTGTTCCGCTCGCTGGACGCCCCCCGGCGCGCCGCCGCGCTCTCCGCCGCCGAGAAGACCGGCACCGACCTGGTCGCCGGGGCCGGGCAGGACAACGCGAAGCTCCCGTACGCCGGTGTCAAGGGCTCCGACCTGAACCGCCGCCAGCGGCAGCTCCTGCTCGACCTGGCCGAGGTGTACATCGGCTACCAGGACGAGGGCCACGCCCGGGTGCGGATGCGGGAGATCGAGAAGCACCTCGATGACACGTACTTCTACTGGATCGGCCCGTACGAGGACGACTCCGCGTTCTACTACCGCGTCCACAGCCCCGTCGTGCTCATCGAGTACGACGCCGAGTCCCCGCTCGCCTACCACGAGGACGGGGACGGCGCCTCGGCGTCCCCCTCGGCCTCCGCGTCCCCCTCGGCCTCGGCGTCCCCCTCGGCCTCCGCCTCCACGGGCCCCGGCGCCGGCGGCCCCGGCCCGATGGGCGACCCCACCCAGCAGCACGTCCACACCGTCGTCCGCACCCCCAACGGCAACGACTACGGCGTGGACCTCCTCAGGCTCCACCTGGCGACCGACCACTGACGGCACGCGTCCCGCCGAAGGCCCCGGCTCCGGCCGGGGCCCTCACCCGTTCCCGGCCGGCCCGCGGTACCCCACCGTGCCCAGGCCGAGCAGGACATGGCGCCGGGCCACCTCCTCGGCGGTCAGCGGCCCCTCCGGGCGGTACCAGTTGGCCACCCCCTGGCACATGACCAGCACCGCCCGGACCGCGTCGGCGGGGAACGGGGTGGTGAAGACCCCCTGGGCGGCACCCGCCTCCACGGTGTCCAGCAGCATGTGTTCCAGGTAGTCGCGCAGTGCCACGTACCGCGCGCGGTTGCCGGGTTCCAGGCTGCGGATCTCGGTGTCCAGGAAGGCCAGCCCCTGCCGGTGGGCCATGTACAGCACGATCGACTCCACCATCGCGCGGAAGCGGGCCGCCGGATCGTCCCCGGCCTCCTCGGCGGCGGCCCGGCAGCGGTCCAGGACGTCCTTGATGGAGGTCTCCAGCAGGGTGGCGAGCAACGCCTGCTTGTTCTCGTAGTGGTAGTAGAGCGCGGGGACCGTGACCCCGACCCGGCCCGCGATGTCCCGCACCGACGTGCCGTGGTAGCCGTGCTCGTCGAAGGCCTCCATGGCGTGCAGCAGGATCGGATGCAGGCCGAGCGGCCCGTACACCCGCCAGTGCCGCGCGGCGGCGGTGGTCCCCTCGTCCGGCTGGGTGCTCGACTGGGTGCTCAAACGGTGCTCCTCCGGTGCGACGCCGACGACAGGCATCGTACGTCACTTATCGCCCGCTCAGTAGCATGCCCAAAAACGGCTCCTGTCACGGTCATTGACCGCGCCTGACGCCCCCTCTACCTTCTTAGCGAGCGCTAAGTCAGGCGAGGAGAAGGGCCGTTACGCGCGATGAGACCACGCACGGAAGAACCACCCCCGGGACCGCTGGCCGGGGTGCGGGTGGTGGAGCTGGCCGGGATCGGGCCCGGCCCCTTCGCCGCCATGCTCCTCGGCGACCTGGGCGCCGACGTCGTACGCGTCGACCGGCCCGGAACACCGGACCTCGGGCTCGACCCCGCCCACGACGTGACCAACCGCAACAAGCGCTCGGTCCTGGTCGACCTCAAGTCACCGGACGGACCGGCCGCCGTCCGGGCGCTCGCCGCCCGCGCCGACATCCTGATCGAGGGCTACCGGCCCGGGGTCGCCGAACGGCTCGGCGTCGGCCCCGGGGACTGCCACGCCCTCAACGCCGCGCTGGTGTACGGCCGGATGACCGGCTGGGGCCAGGACGGCCCCCTCGCGCCGCGCGCCGGACACGACATCGGGTACATCGCGACCGCGGGCGCCCTCGGCATGATCGGCCCGGCCGGCGGACCGCCCGCCGTCCCCGCCAACCTGCTCGGCGACTACGCGGGCGGCTCCCTCTACCTCGTCGTCGGGGTGCTCGCCGCGCTGCTCACCGCCCGCCTCACCGGCGAGGGGCAGGTGGTGGACGCCGCGATCGTCGACGGCACCGCCCACCTCACCGCCGTGATCCAGGGCATGCTCGCCGCGGGCACCTGGCGGGACGAGCGGGGCCGCAACCTCCTCGACGGCGGCTGCCCCTACTACGCCGTCTACGAGACGGGCGACGGCGGCTGGATGGCGGTCGGCGCCCTGGAGCCGCGGTTCTACGCCGAGTTCGTCACCCTGCTCGGCCTGGACGCCGGGGACCTGCCCGACCGGCACGACCCCCGCCACTGGCCGGAGCTGCGGGCCCGGTTCGCGGAGCGGTTCAAGACGGCCGGACGGGACGAGTGGACGGCCGTCTTCGAGGGCACCGACGCCTGCGTCGCCCCGGTGCTGTCGCTGCGCGAGGCCGCCCGCCACCCGCACCTCGCCCACCGCGGCACCTTCACCGACACCCACGGCATCGTCCAGCCCGCCGTCGCCCCCCGCCTCTCCGCCACCCCCGGCACACTGCGGCGACCGCCCGCCGTGCCCGGCGCCCACCAGGCCGAGGTGGCCCGGGACTGGCACGTGGACGCCCTGACCGCAGCCGGCCATCCGACCGAGAACGGACGCTGATGGAACTCTCCACCCCGCTCCAGTACGCCACCGACCCCCGCGCCGCCGCCGACGAGGCCGCCGCCCTGGAGGCCGCCGGGCTCGACGCGGTCTGGGTGGCCGAGGCGTACGGCTTCGACTCCCCGACCATCATGGGCTACATCGCCGCCCGCACCAGCCGGATGCGGGTCGGCTCCGCGATCCTCAACGTCTACTCCCGCACCCCCGCCCTCATCGCCCAGACCGCCGCCGGACTCGACGCGCTGACCGGCGGCCGGGCACTGCTCGGCATCGGCGCCTCCGGCCCCCAGGTGGTGGAGGGCTGGCACGGCCGCCGCTACGACAAGCCGCTCGGCCGCACCCGGGAGACCATCGAACTGGCCCGCCGCATCTGGCGCCGCGAGGTCATCGAGCACCACGGCATCACCGACCTGCCGCTGCCGCCGGAGAAGGGCGGCACCCTCGGCAAACCCCTGAAGCTCCTCAACCACCCCGTGCGCGACACCATCCCGGTGTACGTCGCGGCCCTCGGCCCCGCCAACGTCCGGATGACCGCCGAACTCGCCGACGGCTGGCTGCCGTTCCTCTACGCCCCCGAGCACGCCGGCAAGGTCTGGGGCGGCCCCCTCGCCGAGGGCGCCGCCCGCCGCGACCCCGCCCTCGGCCCGCTCCAGGTCGTGGCCGGCGGACTGCTCGCGGTCGGGGAGGGCGCGGAGGCCGTCCGCGACCTGGTGCGCCCGCAGGTCGCGCTGTACGTCGGCGGCATGGGCCCGCCCGGCCGCAACTTCTACCACGACCTGGTCTGCGCCTACGGCTACGAGGCCGAGGCCGCCGCGATCCAGGAGCACTACCTGGCGGGCCGCAAACGGGACGCGGAGCGCGCCGTCCCCGCCGAACTGTGCGAGCTGCTGTGCCTGGCGGGACCCGAGGGGTACGTCCGCGACCGCGTCGAGGCGTTCCGCGAGGCCGGCGTGACCATGCTCAACATCACCCCCGTCGACCCCGAACCGGCCCGGCTGGTCGAGCGGGTCAAGAACTGGCTGTGACCACCACGGAACCCCGACGCGGAGGCGACATGCAACGGGACATCTACACCGCGGAACACGAGGCGTTCCGCGACACCGTACGCACCTTCCTCGCCAAGGAGGTGCTCCCGCACCACGCGCGCTGGGAGCGGGAGGGCGTCGTCGACCGCGACGTCTGGCGCGCGGCCGGCCGCCAGGGCCTGCTGGGCCTGGCCGTGCCCGAGGAGTACGGCGGCGGGGGCACCGACGACTTCCGCTACAGCGCGGTGCTCATCGAGGAGTTCGCCCGCGCCGGGGCCTCCGGCCTGGCGCTGAGCCTGCACAACGACATCGTGGGCCCCTACCTCACCCGGCTCGCCACCGAGGAGCAGAAACGGCGCTGGCTGCCCGGCCACACCTCCGGCGAGCTCGTCACCGCCATCGCCATGACCGAGCCGGGCGCCGGCTCCGACCTCCAGGGCATCCGCGCCACCGCCACCGACGAGGGCGACCACTACCGCCTCGACGGCACCAAGACGTTCATCTCCAACGGCATCCTGGCCGACCTGGTGATCGTCGTCGCGCGCACCACCCCCGAGGGCGGCAGCGGCGGGCAGAGCCTGCTGGTCGTGGAGCGCGGCATGCCGGGGTTCGAGCGGGGCCGCAACCTCGACAAGATCGGCCAGAAGGCCCAGGACACCGCCGAGCTGTTCTTCGACGGCGTACGGGTCCCGAAGGCGAATCTGCTGGGGGAGGAGAACAAGGCGTTCTCCTATCTGATGGCCAACCTCGCGCAGGAGCGGCTGGCCATCGCCGTGGGCGCCGCGGCGGCCGCCGAACACGTCCTGGAGCTGACCGTCGAGTACGTCCGGGAGCGCGAGGCGTTCGGCAGGCCGCTCGCCCGGCTCCAGCACGTCCGCTTCGAGGCCGCCGAGATGGCCACCGAGACCGCGGTCACCCGCAGCTTCGTCGACCGCTGCGTCACCGAGCACAGCGCCGGCCGGCTGGACGCCGTACACGCCTCGATGGCCAAGTGGTGGGCGACCGAACTCCAGAAGCGCGTCGTCGACCGCTGCCTCCAACTGCACGGCGGCTACGGCTACATGACCGAGTACGCGGTCGCCAGGGCGTTCCTGGACAGCCGCATCCAGACCATCTACGGCGGCACCACCGAGATCATGAAAGAGATCATCGGCCGCTCCCTTCTCGATTCCCCGTCCGCCAGGAGGCCGTCATGACCCTGCCGCAGCTCGTGGTCCGCAACGCCGCCGAGCACCCGGAACTGCCCGCCCTGTCCTGGCGGACGCCGGACGGCGGCGGGACCACCCTGACCTGGGCCGAGGTGGGCGAGCACACCGCCCGGCTCGCGGCCGGGTACGCGGCGCACGGCGTCGGCCGCGGCGACCACGTCCTGCTGATGGCGTCCGACCGGGCCGAGCACTGGCTCTCCGACCTCGCCCTGGCCCGTCTCGGCGCCGTCCCGGTCAGCGTCTACGGCACCTCCGCGCCGGCGCAGATCGCGCACATCGCCCGCAACTGCCGGGCGGCGCTCGCCGTGGTGGAGGGCGCCGCGCAGGCGGCGGTGTGGGAGCCGCTGCTGCGCGACGCCGGCACCCCGCTCGCGCGGCTCGTCGTCATGGAGCCGG
Organism: Streptomyces daghestanicus; assembly: GCF_020521275.1. Taxonomy (NCBI): domain Bacteria; kingdom Bacillati; phylum Actinomycetota; class Actinomycetes; order Kitasatosporales; family Streptomycetaceae; genus Streptomyces; species Streptomyces daghestanicus. The sequence continues at coordinate 342,509 of NZ_BNDX01000018.1, forward strand.
GGGAGGAGGGCGACCACCTCCCGTACACCGCGCTGACCGGCGCGGAGGTGCCCGAGGAGTTCGGCAAGGCGCTGGACGGCGCCCGGCCCGACGACCCGCTGACCGTCGTCTACACCTCCGGCACCACCGGCGAACCCAAGGGCGTGGTCCTCAGCCACCGCCAGGTACTCGCCAACGCCCGCGCCCTGGACGCCGTGGTGGACCTGCCCCCGCACGTCGAGCACATCAGCTACCTGCCCTTCGCGCACATCGCGGAGCGGATGCTCGGCATCTACCTGCCCTGCCACCGCGCCTCCCACGTCCACCTCTGCCCCGACCCGGCCGCCGTCGCCGGCGTGGTGCGCGAGATACGGCCCCGGCAGTTCTTCGGCGTGCCCCGGATCTGGGAGAAGCTGGCCGCGGCGGTCCGCGCCGGACTGTCCCTGCTCCCCGCCGAGCAGCAGAAGGCGGTCGAGGAGGCCGCCGAGGTGGCCCGCGCGCACGTCGCCTGCCGGGAGCGGGGCGAGACGCCGCCGGTCGAACTGGAGGCGAGCTACGCCGCCGTCCGTGAGGGTGTGCTGCTGCCGCTGCTGCGGGCGGGCGGCCTGGACCGGGTCACCTGGGCCGCCAGCGCGTCGGCGCCCATGCCGCTCGACGTGGTCCGGTTCTGGGCCGGTTTCGGCATCGTCGTCATGGACGCCTGGGGCCTGACCGAGACCACCGGGGTCGCCACCACCAACAGCCCGCGCACCGGGTTCCGGCTGGGCTCGGTCGGCCGGCCGGTGGCGTCGGTGGAGGTGCGCACCGCCGGGGACGGCGAACTGGAGGTGCGCGGCGAGTCCGTCTTCTCCGGCTACCTCCGGCCGGACGGCTCGGTGGAGGGCGCCGTGGACGCCGAGGGCTGGCTGCGCACGGGGGACATCGGGCGGATCGACGAGGACGGCTATGTCTGGGTCACCGACCGCAAGAAGGAGATGATCATCACCTCGACCGGCAAGAACGTCTCCCCGGCCCTGGTGGAGAACGCCCTCAAGGAACACCCGCTGATCGGCCAGGCCCTGGTCCACGGCGACGGCCGCTCCTACCTCGTCGCCCTGCTGGTCCTGGACGCCGAGGCCGCCCCGGCCTGGGCCGCCGCGCACGGCGTCGACGCCGGGCCCGACCCGGCCGCACTCGTCGCGCACCCCGTCGTGCGCCGGGAGGTGGACCGGGCGGTCGCCGCCGCCAACAGCCGCCTCAACCGCACCGAACAGGTCAAGCGCTACCGGCTGCTGGCCGAGGAGTGGGGCCCCGCCACCGGTGAGCTCACCCCGTCCCTCAAGATGCGCCGCCGCGTCATCCGCGACCGCTACGCCGACGAGATCACCGGTCTGTACGAGGACTGAGCCGGACCGTGCCCCGCGCGTTCCCGGACGCGCGGGGCACCCCCCTGCCTACAGCCCGTAGCTCTTGCCGATGATGTCCCGCTGGATCTCGCTGGTCCCGCCGTAGACGGTGGAGACGACCGCGGCCCGCAGATGCCGCTCCATGCCGTACTCGGTGGCGTAGCCGTAGCCGCCCATCATCTGCATGCACTCCAGCGTGACCCGCTTGGCGGTCTCGGTGGCCTTGAGCTTGGCCATCGACGCCTCGCGCGGGAAGAGCCGGTCCGGCGCGGCGTCGCAGTCCGAGGCCACCTCCCGCACCAGCAGCCGTACGCACTCGATCTCGGTCGCCAGGTCGGCGACCCGGTGCCGCAGCGCCTGGAAGGAGCCGACCGGCCGGCCGAACTGCTCGCGCTCGCGGACATAGGCCACCGCGTCGTCCAGGGCACGGCGGGCCAGGCCCAGCATGTTGGCGGCGAGGAACAGCCGTTCGTAGTTCAGCCCCGCCATCAGCTGCCGCCAGCCGGCGCCGACCTCCCCGACCACGGCGTCCGCGGGCAGCCGCACCCCGGTGAGGAAGACGTCGTTGACCTCCCGGCCGCCCATCGTCTCGATGCCCCGCACCTCCACGCCGGGCGTGTCCATGGGCACGTGGAACATGGTCAGTCCCTGGTGCTTGTCCTGGCCGGTACGGGCCACCAGCAGCATGGCCTCGGCCAGATGGGCGTTGGAGATCCACGTCTTCTGGCCCTCGACCAGCCAGCCTCCGTCCGGCTGCCGTGCGGCGCGGCAGCGCAGCGCGCCGACGTCCGAGCCGGCCGCCGGTTCCGACATGGCGATGGACAGCACCGCCCCGCGCACGGCCCCGCCGAGCACCCGCCGCCGCTGCTCCTCGGTGCCGAACCGCTCGTACGCCTTGGCGGTGATGACCGTCGTGACGAAGCCGCCCGCGGGGACCAGGCCGTAGGCGGTCTCCTCCAGGAAGACGCAGGCGTCGGCGAGGCCGCCGCCCGCGCCGCCGTACTCCTCCGGCAGGCAGACCCCGAGCCAGCCCAGGTCGGCGAGCCGGCCGTAGAGCCCCTTGTGGTGCGGTTCGCGCCCGCCGTCGGTCAGCGCGTCCCGCTGCTCCCGGGTCCCGCACTCGCGTTTGGCGAAGTCCCGCACGGCGGCGGCGAAATCGGCCTGGTCCTCGGTGAGACGACTTCCCATGACACTCCTTCGTGGACTGCTCCGGACCCGTCTGATACATCTTAATGATGTATGTATCAATGTAACGCCTCGGGAGCGTGCCGGTACCGTGAGGGGCACCATGAAGACTTCTGCGAACGACTCCCTGCTGGCTCGGGCCATCGCGCGGCCCGAGACGGAGGAAAAGGTGGCGCGGCGCATCCTGGACGCCGCGCTGGAACAGTTCACCACCTTCGGCCTGCGGCGCTCCTCGGTGGACGACGTCGCCAAGCGGGCCGGCGTCTCCCGGGTGACCGTCTACCGCCGGTTCCAGAGCAAGGACGGCCTGGTCGAGGCGTGCCTGCTGCGCGAGGGCAGCCGCTTCTTCCAGACCCTGGACGAGGCCGTCGCCGGGCTGCCCACCATGGAGGAGCGGGTCGTCGAGGGCTTCGTGGTCGCCCTGCGCCACACCCGGGAGCACCCCCTGTTCGGCGGACTGCTCCGGCTGGAACCCGAGCTGGTCCTGCCGTACTTCACCGTCCAGGGCGGCCCCTCGCTCACCGCCACCACCGACTATCTGACGGCGCATCTGCGCCGGGCCCAGCAGGCCGAGGGCCGCCCGGACCACGACCCGCGCCCGGTGGCCGAGCTGATGGTCCGCGTCGCCGTCTCCTTCCTGCTCAACCCGGCCGGCTGCATCGAGCTGGACGACGAGGACCAGGCCCGCGCCTTCGCCCGCCGCTACCTCGCCCCGCTGCTGGACGCCTGAGCGCCGCCGCCCGCTCAGCGCCGCCGGTGGAGCCCGCGCACCAGCCCCACCGCGCGCGCCTTCACCGCGGCCGGCGTCCGGAACGAGGTCAGGTCCACCGGAGCCGGGAACCGCCGTACGGTCACCGACTGCGGCGCGGCGAAGGCCCGCAGCCCCTCCGCCCCGTGGACGCGGCCGAAACCGGAGTCGCCCGAGCCGCCGAACGGCAGCGCCGGTACGGCGGCGAAGCCCAGCACCGAGTTGACCGACACCGCGCCCGCCCGCAGCCGCGCGGCGATCCGCGCCCCGGCCCGGCCGCTGCCGGCGAAGACCGCCGCCCCCAGGGCGTAGCGGGAGGCGTCGGCCCGGCGCACGGCCTCGGCCACGTCCGCCACCGCGTTGACCACGACCACCGGCCCGAAGGTCTCCTCGGTCATGGCGGCAGAGTCCTCCGGCACGTCGGCCAGCACCACGGGGGCCAGGAACGGCCCCGCCGGCTCCCCGGGCCCGGCGAGCACCGCCCGTGCCCCGTCCGCCAGCGCCGCCCGGACGTGCCGCCGCACCACCTCGGCCTGCGCGGGCATGGTCATCGGCCCGTAGGAGGCGTCCGGCTCCGCTCCCGGGCGCAGCGCCCGGGCCCGCTCGGCCACCTTGCGGCACAGCTCCTCGTGCACCTCGCGCACGGCGTAGACCCGCTCCACGCCCGCGCAGGTCTGTCCCGCGTTGCCCATCGCGCCCCACACGATCGCGTCGGCGGCGGCGTCCAGGTCGGCGTCGGCCGTGACGATCACCGCGTCCTTGCCGCCGCACTCGGCGAGGAACGGCGTCAACGTCTCGGCGCACACCGCCATCACCTTCCGGGCGGTGCCCGGCGACCCGGTGAAGGCGACCTTGTCGACCCCGGAGCGGGCCAGCGCCGCCCCCGTCTTGCCGGCGCCCGTGACCACCGAGAGCAGCCCCGCGAACTCGGGCACCGCCGCGTCGAACAGCGCGGCCAGCCGCACCCCCGTGCCCGGTGTGTACTCGGACGGCTTGAACACCACCGCGTTCCCCGCCGCCAGCGCGTACCCGAGGGAACCCATCGGCGTGTACACCGGGTAGTTCCACGGTCCGATGACCCCGATCACGCCCAGCGGCCGGTACTCCACGGTCGCCGCCTGGTCCGCCGCGACCAGCCCGGTGCCCACCCGCCGCCTGCGCAGCACCCGCCCGGCGTGCCGCGCCGCCCAGTCCAGGTGGCCGAGCGCCAGCAGCACCTCGAGGTCGGCGTCCTGGCGCGGCTTGCCCGTCTCCGCCGCCACCGTGCCGGCCAGCGCGTCCAGTTCCGCCGCGAGCCGCCGCTTCCAGCGCAGCAGGGCGGCCCGTCGCCCGGACGCCGGGAGCGCCGCCCAGCGGGCCTGGACCGCACGCCCCCGGTGCACCGCCCGCGCGATCTCCTCGGGCCCGTGCACCGGATGGTCGGCGAGGGCGGCGCCGGTGGCCGGGTCCCGGGAGGTGAAGGTGGCCGGGCGCGGGGTGGTGTGCGTCATCGCTGCTCCTGCTGTGGGTGGGTCGGGGGTGTCACATCACGGTTCCCGCCGGGGCGGGGGCACGGCCGGCCGCTCCTCGGCGAGCGGCTCCAGCGGCCTGCCGTGCGCCCAGTGCGGACCGAGGTCGTCCAGGGTCCAGCCGAAGGGGTAGCTGCGCGGCCTGTGCCGGTGCCGCCACCAGTCCGGCCGGGCCGGCATCCGGCGCACCGCCGCCGCGCGCAGGCGCAGGGCCCGGTCGGCGGCCGTCCGCAGCCACCGGGGCTGGACCGGCAGCCCCAGCGCGGTGAGCAGCGGCTCGTCCAGCAGGGCCAGGGTGAGACGGGCGACGAGCGGGCGCAGCGGGCGGGGGTACCAGCCGGTGATGACCCGCAGGGTGGCCGCGGCGACCCTGCGGTTGGCCGGGTCGTAGGCGAACATCTCCTTCTCGTAGGAGTCGTGGAGCCGTTCGAAACCCGCGTAGTCGCCGGGCACCCCGGTGATGCCCATGAGTTCGCCCATGCGCCGGCCCACCAGGGCGATGCTCTCCGTCTCGTGCGGGGACAGCGGCCGCCAGCCGTACCGGTCGATCCACCGTTTCGGCCCGACCACGGTGGTGGCCAGGACGTAGAGGTAGTCCTCGTTCGGTATCCGGTAGCGGCCGTGGATGCGGTTGAGGTGCCGGGCGGTCGCCCTGCCGTGCGGGGAGTCCATGCCCTCGCGGACCATCTCGTAGGCGATCAGCACGGTGTCGTCGTAGCGCTTCTGCCCCGCCCGCTCGAACTCCTGGGTGCGGTCCAGGAGCCGGGAGATGCGCGGGACGCCGTAGTCGCGCAGGAAGGCCACCGAGACGCCCTGGAGGTAGTCCCAGGGGAACTCGTACTGGGTGAGCAGCCAGAAGATCTGTTCGTGGTCCTGGCGGGGGTCGAGCTGTTCGATCCGGTGGAGCCTGCTGTGACGGCCCATGCGCTGAAGCCTCCTGGGGGACGGCCTTCCCGGTACCGAGCATGTCGATGTTACAAAAACTATCGACTTGTTTCACCGGATGCGTCAAGGCGGCGGACGGCACCGGGCCGCCTTTCGCCGGGCCCGCCTTTTGCCGTAACCGCAAAGACGTTGGCCGCCGGGCCGGTCCCCGGTGCAGGCTCGGACGGAAGCGGCACACCCCGCGCCGCCCGATCCGGAGGCATCCATGAGCAGCGCACCGCAGCCGACCCGGCCCGCCGAGTTCTGGGAGGCCCGCTACCGGGACAGCGGCCGCGTCTGGAGCGGGCGCCCGAACGACCTCCTCGTCCGGGAGGTCTCCGGCCTGACCCCCGGCACCGCCCTCGACCTCGGCTGCGGGGAGGGCGGCGACGCGGTGTGGCTGGCCGCCCGGGGCTGGCGGGTGACCGGCGTCGACATCTCCGCCACCGCCCTCGACCGGGCCGCCGGGCACGCCGCCGAGGCCGGGGTCGCGGACCGCACCGCGTGGGAGCGGCACGAGCTGGGCGAGACCTTCCCCGAGGGCTCCTTCGACCTGGTGAGCGCCCACTACCTCCAGTCCCCGGTGGCGCTCGACCGGCCGGCGGTGCTGCGCCGCGCCGCCGGGGCCGTCGCGCCCGGCGGCACCCTGCTGCTCGTCCTGCACGCCGGCTGGCCCTCCTGGCAGACCCGTCCGCCCTTCGACGCCGAGTTTCCCGCCCTCGACGGCATCCTGGCCGAACTCGCCCTGCCGGAAGGGGAGTGGACCGTCACGACCCGGGAGACCGTGCGCCGCCCGAGCCTGTCCCCCGAGGGCGTCGAAGGCCACCGCGAGGACCACGTCTGGCGGCTGGTGCGGAACCCGGCCGCCGGCTGAGCCGGGTGGCCCGCCCCGCCCGTGAGCGGCGCCCGCCCGGGTACCCGGCCCCCACCGGCGTACCAGGAGGAGCGAGGGGAGCGGGCCATGACCGACGAGGGACGGACGTCCACGGCGCAGAGGCTGCGGCGGGCCGCGGCCGAGGTGTTCGGCTGGGACCGGCTGACACCGGAGCAGGAGCAGGCCATGGCGGCGGTGCTGGACGGCCACGACACCCTCGTCGTCATGCCCACCGGCTCCGGCAAATCCGCCGTCTACCAGGTCCCCGGCGTCCTGCTGGACGGCCCCGTCGTGATCGTCTCCCCGCTGATCGCGCTCCAGCGGGACCAGATCGCCGGCCTGCCCGACGGCGCGCACGCCCCCGGCGCCGTCGCCGTGAACTCCGCCCTGACCGCCGCCGGGGCGGAGGACGCCTGGACGGCGTTCGAGCGCGGCGAGGCCCGTTTCCTGTACCTGTCGCCCGAGCAACTGGCCAAGGACGAGACCGTGGAACGGCTCGCCGCGGCCCGCCCGGCCCTGTTCGTCGTGGACGAGGCCCAGTGCGTCTCCTCCTGGGGCCACGACTTCCGGCCCGACTACCTGCGGCTCGAACAGGCCGTCCGCCGCGTCGGCCGGCCCCCGCTGCTCGCGCTGACCGCGACCGCCGCCCCGCCCGTGCGCGACGAGATCGCCGGCCGGCTCGGCATGCGCCGCCCGCGCCGGATCGTCGCGAGCTTCGACCGCCCCAACATCAGGCTGGAGGCCCGCCGCTTCCTCGACGAGGACGAACGGCGCCGCGCGGTGGTGGAACGGGCCGCCGCCGAGCCCAAACCGGGCATCGTCTACGCGGCCACCCGCAAGGACACCGAGGAGTACGCCGCCGAACTGGCCGCCCTCGGACTGACCGCCGTCGCCTACCACGCCGGACTGCGCGGCGCCGAACGCGCCCGCGTCCACGACGCCTTCCTCGCCGGGGAGACCGACGTGGTGGTGGCGACCACGGCCTTCGGCATGGGCATCGACAAGGAGGACGTCCGGTTCGTCCTGCACGCCGCGCTGCCGGGCTCGCTGGACGCCTACTACCAGGAGATCGGCCGCTGCGGCCGGGACGGCGCCCCCGCCCTGGCGGTGCTGCACCACCGTGCCGAGGACACCGGCATGCGCCGGTACTTCGTCACCCGCGCCCCGGACCACGACACCCTCACCGAGGTGGCCGGCGCCGTCCAGGACCACGCCGACGACCCCGCCGGCCTGGACCGGCTGCGCCGCGACACCGGGCTGTCGCACCGGCGCCTCACCACGGCCGTCAACCTGCTGGAGGAGGCCGGGGCGGTGTCCACCGGCTCCGGCGGCGAGGTCCGCCCGGAGCCGGGGACCCCGCCCGGCGCGGCGGCCGACCGGGCCGGGCAGGCCGCCGAGGACCACCGCCGCACCGACCGCACCCGCGTCGAGATGGCCCGCGCCTACGCCGAGACCACCGGCTGCCGCCGGCGCTTCCTGCTCGGCTACTTCGGGGAGCCGTACGAGCCGCCCTGCGGCACCTGCGACCGCTGCGAGGCGCGCGCGGACGAGGACCCCGCCCCGCGGCCGGCCCGCCCCGCCGCCTCGGCCTGCCCGGTCGGGACCCGGGTGCGGCACGCCGAGTGGGGGGAGGGCACGGTGCTGAGCGAGGACGGCGACCGCATCACGGTGCTGTTCGACCGGGCCGGCTACCGCACCCTGTCGCTCGCGGCGCTGTCCGGGCGCGAGGACCTGCTGGTGGTGGTGCCCCCTGAGGAGTGAGTCCTGGACGCACGCCGCGCATGTCCGTTTTGTTGAAAAAGTTATCTCCTGGGTTTTTTGAGACGATAGGCATGTTTTGTGAATCGCCGGACACCCGTTGATGTGAAGGTCATTGCCCAACCAAAGGGAGATGGTGACATGACTTCCACGGAGAAGGTGACCGAGGTCATCCGCACCCAGGACATCGACATCGACGCTGCTCTCGACCCGGTCGAGGCGGACGGGGTCTTCCGTGACAGCCGCGAGTGCGCCGCGCTGGCCGTGGCGGGCGGCAAGGGAGAAGTGCTGCTGTCGCCGCCGACCCCGCGTCCGAAGAAGGGCTGACCGGATCGACGGGAGCAGTCCATGGAACAGTCAGGCACTCCGTCCCTCCTGAAGGGCGCGGTGCAGGACCTGGCTACCGGCGTGGCCTCCGCTCTGAGCAGCGGGGGCCACGGCCCGGTCTCCGGGGACCTGTCACCGGCCGCCGCCGGGGCGGACGGCTTCGCGCCGGCGGCCGTGCGGGTCCTGGGCGCCGATTTCCTGCTGCCGCACGTGCTGGCCGGCACCCGGCCCGATGCCGCCGAGCTCGCCCTGTTCCGGCAAGCGGTGGAGGCGTACCCGCCGCGCGCGGACGCCGCGCCCACCGTGCTGTGGAGCCACTGGGCGATGCGCCGGACCCTGCGCGTCCTCGCGCCGGACACCGCCGACGGCACGACGGCGGAACCCCGCGCCGACTGGCTGGAACTGGCCGACTGGCGCACCCTCACCCACCAGCTGTCCGTCCTCGCCTCGCTGGCGCTGCCCGGTGCCGACTCCGCCGTGGCACGCGTGGCGGGCAAGCGGAATCTCGACCTCGCCCGCGGCTTCGTCCGGGCGGTCCGCCGCCGGGACTGGCTCCAGGCGGCCGGCGCGGGACGCTGGCTGAGCCTGCTCGACGGCGTCCCCGACACCCTCGGCCTGCCCGCCGGGCTGGACTTCGTCGAACTGATGGCGGACGGCGACCCCCAGGTCGGCCTCCAGGTACGGGCGGCCCGCCGCCTCGCCACCGGAGCACTCGTGTGAGCGCCGTGACCGTGCGGGCCGCCGGGACCCGCGGGGTACGGGACGTGGCCGAAGCCGCCCTGGGCTGGGTGGCCGCGCACCGCGCCGAGTTCACCCTCGGCGAGGACGCGCTCGCCGCGTACGGCCAGGTCGACAGCACCTGGAAACCGCTCGGCGAACTCGCCCAGGTCTGTGCCACGGTGACCCGGCGCACCCCGCCCGCCGACCCGCTGCACACCCGCGCCCGCGACCTGCTCGCCCACGCCTGGGACCAGACGGAGCGGGGCGCGCTCTTCCTCGACATGCAACGCCAGGAGCCCTTCGCCACCTACCCGCTGGAGGTCTACGCCGCCTTCGCCGCGGCCGGCCTGCGCCACCCCGGCTACGAGACGGCCGCCGCGACGGTGGCCCGCACCCGGGGCTGGCGCCTGGTCGAACAGGGCCCCACCCGCCGGCTCGGGGTCCTCGCCGCCGAACGGTACTCCGGCATCACCCGGCCCGAACCGGCCGCCGCCGTACGGGACGGCACCTGGCTCGGCGGCCTGCCCGAACCCTGGACCTTCGAGGCGCACGCCGGCTACGCCCTCACCCACGTCGTCTTCCACCTCACCGACTGGGGCCGGGCCGGCCCGGCCGGGGTGCCGCCCCGACTCGCCGCCTATCTGACGCAGTGGCTGCCGCCCTGGCTCGACACCTGCCTGGAGGCCCGGATGTGGGATCTGAGCTGCGAACTCCTCGCCGTCGCGGCGAGCGTGCCCGGCTCGCTGGACCCGCCCGCGCACCAGGAGGCGTGGTCCCGGCTGGCGGCCGCCCAGCGGCCCTCGGGCGCCCTGCCCGAGACCGGCCCCGCGGGCGACACCGACCCGGACGGCACCGACGGCTTCGGCCACTGCTACCACTCCACCCTGCTGGCCGCGTTCGCGGCGGCCCTCACCGACGCCCGGCACGGACAAGGAGCGCCCGGATGACGTCCACCCGTCTGACCCACACCGTCGGGGTCCGCGCGATGGAGTGGCTCTGGGCCCACCGCGACGGCTTCCGCCTCGACCCCGGCGTGGACCCCGAGATCGGCTTCCTGGAGCGCTTCAAACCCATCGGCGAACTGGCCCTCATCTGCGCGGTGCTGTTCCGCGAGGGCGTGGCCGGCTCCCGCCAGGCCGAACTGGCCCGCAAACTCATCGACCACGCCTGGCGCGACGCCCTCGACGGCGGCCGCATGCTGGTGCGCGGCCAGCGCACCGAGCCGATCTCGCCCATCCCCTTCGAGGTGTACCTGCCCTTCAAGGAACTCGGCTACAGCCAGCCCGAGGTGGAACGGGCCGCCGTCCTCAACCACCGACTGGACGGCTGGTGTTCCTTCGAGGTCCCGCCCACCCGCAGGCTGGGTCTCTCCGCCTTCCAGCGCCGCTTCGGCCTCACCCCCCGGCTGCCCGAGGACGAGGCCCTGACCGCCACCTGGCTGGCCCGTACCCCCGAGCCGTGGACGGTGGAGGGGCACATCGCCTACGACATCACCCACGTCGTGTTCCACGTCACCGACTGGGGCGAGAACCCGGCCGGGCTGCCGCCCCGCATCGCCGACTACCTCACCGCCTGGCTGCCGGTCTGGATCGACGACTGGCTGGACCTGGAACGCTGGGACCTGCTCGGCGAACTCCTGGTGGTCGACGCCTGTCTGCCCGAACCCACCCTCGACGAACGCGCCTGGGAGGCGTTCGCCGCCGCCCAGGCCCCCGACGGTGCCATGCCCGCGCTGCGCGGCCTGCCCGAGGGCGACCCGGACGATGTGTTCGACATCGTCTACCACCCCACGCTGGTCGCCGCCTTCGCCTCCACGCTGGCGACCTCCCGCTCCCTGGCCCGCCTCGCCACCCGGAGCGCCTGATGACCACCGCGCCCACCGCACTCTGGCCGTCCGCGCCCCACCCCGGGGGCCGGGACGAGGACGAGGACGGGCGCGGCCCCCGTGCCGCCCCGGACGTCGGCGCGCCCGACGACACCGGCCTCGCCGGACGGCTGGCCGCCGCCGTCGAGGCCGCCGACGCGCCCGACGCCGTCTTCGCCGTCTCCCGCCACGGCCGCCGCACCGTCCGCACCGGCGGCACCGCCCCGCCGCCCCCCGTCCCCCGCGAGGACCTGCGCTACGAACTGGGCTCGGCCACCAAGACGTTCACCGGTCTGCTGCTGACCCGGCTGATCCGGGGCGGCGCGCTCACCGGCGGCGAACCGGCCGCCGCCTGCCTCGACCCCGGCCGCCGCCCGGACGAGGACCCGGTGACCCTCGCCCACCTGATCACCCACACCGGGGGACTGCCCGCCCTGCCGCCCGGCTTCCGCCGCCGCGGCCGGCCCGCCTGGCACACCAACCCCTACGCGTGCTACCCGGCCCCCCTGGTCGTCGACGCCTTCCTGCGCCACCGCCCGCGCCACCGCCCCGGCACCCGCTGGCGCTACTCCAACTTCGGCGTCGCCGTGCTCGGCCACGCCGTCGCCGCGGTCACCGGCACCGCCTGGGACGACCTGGTCGGGGAGCACCTCCTGCGGCCCTTCGGCCTGGCCGCCACCGGCCTCACCCCCGAGGGCCCCGGCATCGATGCCACGGGACACACCAAGGACGGCCGCACCCGCGTTCCCCCTTTCGACGCCGGCGGCTTCCCGGCGGCGGGCGCCGTCCGCGCCACCCCCGGGGACCTGCTCACCTTCCTGGAGGCCCACCTCGACCCGGCCGGCTCCCCGGCCGCCGACGCGCTGCGCGCCGTACGGGTGCCCGTGCTGCGCCGCGGCTGGGACCACCGGCACGTGCACACGGTGGCGTGGTTCCGGCACCCCACCGACGGCGGGCCGCTGTACTTCCACAGCGGCGCGACCTTCGGCCAGCAGGCGTTCCTCGGCTTCCGCCCCGACACCGGCACCGCCCTGGCCGCGGTCTGCACCCGCCGGTTCCGCCCCCGCGACCCCTTCGTCGCCGGCGCCTACGCCCTGCTCGCGGAGGACTGACGGCGGTGCCCGGCGCGGGGTCCGCCCCGCGCCGGGCACCGCCGGCGGCACTGGCCCGTCAGGCGGTCCGCTGCCACAGCGCCGGGGTGCCCTCGGGCGACCACGCCACCTGCGCCTGGTGGTTCTGCAGGCACGTGTACCGCGTCCCGCCGTAGCGGACCGTCGACCCGGCCTCGTACACCCGCCCGGACCGCCATCCGTCGGCCGCGCCCTCGTCCGCCGGGGCGGGCAGGGTGGAGCGGTTCTCCGCCGTCTTCAGGGTCAGGCCGAACTCCTGGAGCACCGGGTTGACCGGCTGGAAGAAGGTCGTCCCGCCGTTGGTGCAGTCACCGGAGCCGCCCGACGTCATGCCCTGCGCCTGGGTGCCGGAGACGAACGGGCCGCCGGAGTCGCCGGGTTCGGCGCACACCGTGGTCTGGGTGAGGCCGTCGACGGTGCCCTCCGCGTAACTGACGCTCGCGTCGTGCTGCTCGACGGTGCCGCAGTGCCAGCCGGTGGTGGAGCCCGAGCGGCACACCGACGTCCCCACCAGCCCCTGCACCGAGCCGGCCACCTGCACCTTCTGCTCGGCCTCGCCCTTCACGTCCGGCGTGGCGGTCCAGGTGTCGTTGACGGCCACCCAGGACATGTCCTTGCCGGGGAAGACCGACGCCCTGAACTCGCCCTGCGCGCTCTTGTCCGCCCCGGCCGTCTTGGCGCCCGGCTTCCCGCAGTGCCCGGCCGACGCGAAGCCCTGCTCCTGGCCCTTGGTGACGGAGAAGCCGATCGAGCAGCGGGCCTTGTCGTCGATGTAGTACGCCTCGCCGCCGACCAGGTCGGCCAGCACCCGCGGCCGGTTCGCCGAGACCCGCACCCCCACGTCCCCGGCCTTCAACCCGGCGGCCTGGACGAACGCGGCGGCGGCCTGCCGGTCGGTGGCCTGGACGACGACCCGGTTGGCGGGCACGTCCACGTACCAGACCGGCGTGTCGGGGGTGCGCACCCGCCGCGCGGCCGCGTCCAGCCGCTCCTTGGCGGCGTTCAGGTCGGCCAGCGTCCGCTTGACGACCGTCGCCTCGGCGCCCTGCGCCCGGATGGCGGCGACCTGGGCCGCGTCGGTGGTGGCGACGGTGAGCTGCGCGGAGGTCGTGCCGCTCACCCAGGCACCGGCGAAGTGGCTGCCCAGCGTGGTGCGGAGCCGGCCGGCGCGGGTGCCCGCCTCGGCCTCGTTGACCAGCCGCGCCGACGCCTGGTCCGCCGTCAGGCCGAGGTCCCGTCCGAGCGCGCGCAGCAGTTCGGCCGGCGCGCGGTCGGCGCCGAGCGTCTGGGCGGCGGTGGGCAGCGGCCCCGGGGCGGGCGGCGGCCCGGCCGACGCGGCCGAGGGGACGGCGGCGGTCAGGGCGAGGGCGCCGAGCGCGGTGAACGCGGCGCGGCGGCGGCCCGTGGCGTGTCTGCCGACCATGCGATGTGCCTCCTGGAGGTCTGGAGAGGGGAAAGGGGAGGAGGTGCCAGCCCTAGCCGGTACCGGCGGGGTTGATGCCGGACGGGCTTCCGGTTCGCGCGATGGGGGACCCCCGCGGGTGCCAAGTGCAGTACGCCGGCCCGCGCGCCCGGCCCGGCGGCTCAGGCGGGCTTCAGCCCCGGCGCGCCCGCCTCGGTGACGAAGGAGGCGGCGGTGGTCAGGGCCGCGCCGGGTGTGGAGATGGCGGCGACGGTCTTGAAGTCGAGGCGGGCCGAGTCCCGGCCGATCTCCACCACGGCCATCCCGCGCTTGCCGTTGTAGAACTTCATGTGCGGGTTGGCGCGCATGTACGTGTCCCAGTTGTCGGGCTTCTCCGCGCCGTCCTTGCCGCTCGCCACGGACGTGCAGGTCAGTTCCGTGCCCACGGTCTTCGAATCCGGGTCGTCGAAGTTCTCCTTGATGTCGAAGGCGTAGGCGACGTGCACGTCCCCGGTGAGGACCAGCCAGTTCTCCACCCCGGCGGCCTTGGCGCCGGCCATGACCCGGTCGCGGGAGGCCCGGTAGCCGTCCCAGGCGTCCATGGACATCGTGGCGTCGGCGGTCAGACCGAACTTGCGCTGGGAGAAGGTGACCTGCTGCGGCATCACGTTCCACAGCGCCCCGGAGGACTTCCAGCCGTCGAGCAGCCACTGCTCCTGCGCGGCGCCGGTGATGGTGCGCGCCGGATCGTCGGACTCGGCGCCGGGCGCGTGCGGCCGGTCGTCGTAGGCCTGGTCGGAGCGGTACTGGCGGGTGTCGAGGATGTCGAACTGGGCGAGTGTGCCCCAGTGCAGCCGGCGGTAGAGCTGGGCGTCGGGGCCCTGCGGGAGCTGGGCGGAGCGCAGCGGCTGGTGCTCCCAGTAGGCGCGGTAGGCGGCGGCCCGGCGGGCCAGGAACTGGTCCTGGGGCACGTCGTTCTCGGGGACCGCGCCGGCGTAGTTGTTCTCGGTCTCGTGATCGTCCCAGGTGACGACGAACGGATGCGCGGCGTGCGCCGCCTGGAGGTCCGCGTCGCTCTTGTACAGGGCGTAGCGCAGCCGGTAGTCGGCGAGGGTCATCGTCTCCCGGTTGAAGACGTCGGGCAGGGTGGTGCCGGTGTAACCGCGCTCGCCGCCGGCCGCGTTCACCGCGTACTCGTAGAGGTAGTCGCCGAGGTGGAACACCACGTCGACGTCCTCCTCGGCGAGGTGCCTGTGCACGGTGTAGTAGCCGTCCTGGTAGGCCTGGCAGGCGACGGCGGCCAGCCGCAGCGAGGACGGGTCGGTGCCGGCGGCGGGCGCGGTGCGGGTGCGGCCGACGGGGCTGATGAACGATCCGGCGCGGAACCGGTAGTAGTACTCGGTGCCGGGGTCCAGGCCCTTGACGTCGACGTGCACGCTGTGGCTGTACTCCGGATAGGCCAGGGCCGTGCCCTTGCGGACGGACACCGCGAAGAACTCGCTCGCGGAGAGCTCCCACTCCACCGTCAGGCGCTGCTGGCCGAGGCCGCCGTCCTCCGCGAACGGCTCGGGCGCCAGCCGGGTCCACAGCAGCACCGAGTCGGGCAGCGGGTCGCCGGAGGCGACGCCGAGCGTGAAGGGGTCCTTGTCGAGGCGGGCGGCGTCCAGTTCGCGCGCGGCGGCGGCGCCGCGGGCCGGCAGGTTGGTGGAGAAGGCGAGCGCGGCGGCGGCCGCGGTGACGGTGAAGAAGCGCCGGCGGCCGAGGTGCCGGGCGGCGGCGCGCAGCACGGCGTCGTGCGGGGAGAAGGCATGCTCGGCCAGTGCTCGGGGACGGCCCGGGAACGCCATCTGGGGTCCTCTCGTCGGGGCGGGGCGACCATGCATGCTAAGCAGACGAAAAACGCAAATCGGGAGAAGCGCTCGGGTTCAGCGAGGCGATCACACAGGAGGCGGTACGCGCGTGTGGCCGGTTCCGGCCGGGGGCACCCGGAGGCGGGACATCCGGGGGCGCGAGTGCGGAAGGCGGTGCGGCACGGTGCCGAGGGCCAGGAGGTACGAGGTGGCGGCCTCGGGCCGCTGGTGGGACGAGGAGGACAACCGCTGGCTGCCGGCCGGTGAGGTGCACGCCTGGGAGCAGGGCACGAACCAGACGGTGTGCGGGCTCTCGCTGCACCGGTCGCGGCTGTCCCGTTTCGCGGCGGTCCCGTGGGCCGAGGCGCTGCCGGAGTCGGGCGGCGCGGCCGACGCCGTCCGCCGGGTCTGCCCGCGCTGCGCCGCGGCGGCGGCCCGGCACGCGGGAGCCCGCCCCGGCTGGCGGCGGACGAATCCGCGGCCGTAGGGGCGGGCCGGTGTCTCGCGCGGGTCAGGCGGGCCGCGGGGTCCGGCTGACGTGGATCCAGCCAGCGGTCGTGGGACCGGCTGCCGACCGCCGCCTCGGGGTCGCGGCGGGCGTCGGAGGCCATCACGGCCCGGTAGCAGCCGACGTGGTCGGGGTGTTTCAGCCGCAGCCAGGCGTCGCGCCCGGCGCGGCGGACGTACGGGCCGACCCGGCCGGGGTGGCGCAGGGCGTAGCCGACCTCGTGGGTGAGCGCGGCACGGTCGCTGCGCGGTTTCTTCGGGGACTTGGCGTCCTTGGGCACGGGAGCGGAGCCTTTCGTCGAACGGGTACGGCGCCGGGTGCGGGCGGTCAGACGCGGCGGCGCAGCAGCAGCGCCGTGACGAGCAGGAGGGCGACGGCGAGAGCGCCGAACAGGGCGGTGTCGTACCACTGGAAGGTCCAGTAGGCACCGGCCGGATCGGCCTCGTGGAAACGGGCGGCGTGGCCGTGCTGGGCCATGCACTCCTTCAGTTCGCGGCCCGAGGGGCAGGGGCGGCTCAGTACCGGGCCGCGCCGGCCGGGGGGTGATCAGGCCGTACTTCCCGGCCGACCACTTCTCGCCCATCGGCGGCTTGGGCGCGGTGCCCCTGACTGACGTAGGTCCGCGGCGGGACCAGCAGGAGGGAGTGGCGCAGCCCCTGCGCGGCGACGGAGGCCAGGGCCGGTCCCGGTCGCCGCGCGCCTCGCCGGCGACCGGCCCTGCCTCCTGGTCACCGGCTACGAACCGGAGGCCGGCTGGTACTCCGGCTGCGACGCGGTCACCTACGCGGGTACCGGCGCCTGGCCCCGCCCCCGGGCACCGCGGTCCACCTGCTCCGCTTCACGTACGGCAGGCTCCAGCCGGCCGGCCCGGCGGCCCTGGCGGCCGGGCGGCGCACCGCCCTGCGCACGTTCCCCACCGGCGGTTCCCTCGGCACCGCCACCGTCGTCACCGTGCTGCCGGAGCGGTGACGGCCGGGGGCGTCACCCGGTTGGCGCCGCCGGCTCGACAGACGGAGGATGGGAGAGGAGGGGAAGGACGCGGACGGAAGGAGGAGCGTCATGCTGGAGATCAAGACGCTCGACAAGGCCGACGAGCGGCGGGACTTCCCCCGGGGACACATCGAGGCCGTCCACCTGAGCGGACTGGACTTCGCCGTCGCCACCTTCGAGCCGGGCTGGCGCTGGTCGGAGTCGGTGGCCCCGCTCGCGGGCACCGACAGCTGCATGATCCACCACAACGGGTACGTGGTGCGGGGCCGGATGCATCTGCGCATGGACGACGGCGCCGAGAGCGAGGTGGGTCCGGGCGACGTCTTCGTCTGTTCCCCCGGGCACGACGCCTGGGTCGTCGGCGACGAGCAGGTCGTCGTGCACGACTTCGCCGGCGGCATGGCCCAGGAGTACGCGAAGGCCGACTGAGAGCGCGGGCGGGTCCCCCGCCGGAGGCCGGTGCACCGGCGCCCGCACCCCCCCGGCGCCGGGTGCCCCCGGGAGGGCTGCCGCGAGCGGCGCCCCGCCCCTACCGGGACGCCGCCGCCCCGTCCACCAGGACCACCTCCAGCGTGCGTGGCCCGTGCACGCCCTCGACCCGGTCCAGCTCGATGTCGCTGGTCGCGGAGGGCCCCGAGATCCACGTCGACGGGCGGAGGGGATCGAGGCGTTCCAGGGCCTGCGGCACGGACGCGACGACCTGCTCGGGCACCCGGACGACACAGATGTGGTGGTCCGGCACGAGCGTGATGCGCCGGCGCCCCTGGTCGGGCGAGCCGTCCAGCACGATGGTGCCGGTCTCGGCGACGGCGACCGCGCACGCCGTGACCACGCTGTCCACGCGGTCGAGCGCGGCGGCGGTGTCCTCGGCGCGGTCCGGGACCCGGGTGACGTCCGTGTCCGCGAGCCACGCCTCCTCCAGCCCCGGCGGCACGGCCACCGACGCCGCCCCCCGCTCCCGCAGCAACCCCGCGATCACCGAAGGGAGCCCGTCCTCGTCGCACCGGTGCACGACCGCCCGGTAGTCCGCCAGGTTCTCCGCGAGCAGCTCCACCGTCTCGGCGACGGTCCGTGTGCCGTGCTCGCGCAGATAGTCCCGCTCCACCGCCCGCTCGTACGGCGCCTCCTCGCGCGGTACGTCGGCCAGGGCGCGCCGCACCCGGCCCAGGATCCGTTCCCTGCTGCTCCGTTCTCTGCTGCTCATTCGGCCGCTCCGTCCTTTCCGCCGCGCGTCCGCTGCCACCAGTCCCGGAACGGTTCCGCCGGCACCCGCGGCAGATCCCGCCCGGCGCTCCACGCCCGGCCCGGTCCGGGCAGGGTGCGCGGGTGGAAGCGGCGGGTGCGCGACGCCATCCGCTGCCCGGCGCGCAGCACGCCGGGACGGGTGAACGCCCACTGCGCGGCCCGCATCGCCGCCCGCTCCGCCGCGTGCCCCTTGGCGGGCCTGAGCACCACCCGGTTGCCCGCGCGGGTCGCCGGGCCGCCCTGCACCACCCGCTCCCGCAGGTGCACCAGCACCTCGGGGATGTCGATGGCCACCGGGCACACCTCGTAGCAGGCGCCGCACAGTGAGGAGGCGTACGGCAGGGAGGCGTCGATCTCGCTGTCCGTGCCGCGCAGCTGCGGGCTCAGGATCGCCCCGATCGGGCCGGGGTACACCGACCCGTAGGCGTGGCCGCCCGCCCGCTCGTACACCGGGCAGACGTTCAGGCACGCCGAGCAGCGGATGCAGCGCAGCGCCTGGCGGCCGACCTCGTCGGCGAGGGTGTCGGTGCGGCCGTTGTCGAGCAGGACCAGGTGGAAGACGCGGGGGCCGTCACCGTCCGTGGTGCCGGTCCAGGTCGAGGTGTACGGGTTCATCCGCTCGGCGGTGGAGGAGCGGGGGAGGGTCTGCAGGAAGACCTCCAGGTCCCGCCAGGTCGGCACGATCTTCTCGATCCCGACGACCGAGATCAGCGTCTCGGGCAGGGTGAGGCACATCCGTCCGTTGCCCTCGGACTCCACGACCACCAGCGTGCCGGTCTCGGCGACCATGAAGTTGGCGCCGGAGACGCCCACCTTGGCGCGCAGGAACTTCTCCCGCAGGTGCAGCCGGGCCGCCTCCGCCAGCTCGGCGGGCGTGTCCGTGAGGCCCTCGGGCGCCGGGCGGCCCCACTCGCTCATCTCCCGGGTGAAGATCTCCCGGATCTCGCCGCGGTTGCGGTGGATCGCCGGGACCAGGATGTGCGAGGGCCGGTCCTTGCCCAACTGCACGATCAGCTCGGCCAGATCGGTCTCGTAGGCCCGGACGCCCGCCGCCTCCAGGGCCTCGTTCAGGCCGATCTCCTGGGTGGCCATCGACTTGACCTTGACGACCTCCGACTCACCGGTCGCCTTGACCAGATCGGTGACGATCCGGTTGGCCTCCTCGGCGTCGGCGGCCCAGTGGACGACGCCGCCCGCCGCCGTCACCGCCGCCTCCACCTGTTCCAGGTAACGGTCCAGGTGACGCAGCGTGTGGTCCTTGATCCGCTTCCCTGCCTCGCGCAGCTCGGCCCAGTCCTCGACCTCCGCGACGGCCTTGGCCCGCTTGGCCCGGATGGTGTGCGTGGCGTGCCGCAGATTGCCGCGCAGGGTCGTGTCCCGCACCGCCTCGCGCGCGGCTTCCGGAAACGCGGGCATTCCTACGAACGTGCCGCTCATGCCGCCGGTTCCTCCTCCGTGCTCGCCAGGATCTCGGCGATGTGCACCGGCCGCATGCCGGTGCGCAGCCGGGTCATCGTCCCGCCGATGTGCATCAGGCAGGAGTTGTCGGCCGCGCACAGCACCTCCGCGCCGGTCGACTCCGCGTTGCGCACCTTGTCGGTGCCCATCGCCAGCGACACGTCGGAGTTCTTCACGGCGAACGTGCCGCCGAACCCGCAGCACTCTTCCGCGCCCGGCAGTTCCACCAGTTCGAGTCCCTTCACGGCCCGCAGCAGCGTGAGCGGGCGCTCGCCGAGCCCGAGGGAGCGCAGCCCGTGACAGGTGGGGTGGTACGTCACCGTGTGCGGGTAGTACGCCCCTACGTCCGTCACCCCGAGCACGTCCACCAGGAACTCCGTCAGCTCGTACGTCTTCGGCACCACCGGCGCCAGGGTGGCCGCGAGGGTGTCCCCGCGGCCCTCCGCGCGGGCCCGCTCGCCCATCCGCGGGTACAGCTCCCGGACCATCGCCCCGCACGAACCGGACGGCGTCACGATCGCGTCGTACTCCCCGAAGACATCGGAGAAGTGCCGGGCCAGCGGCTCCGCCTCGTGCCGGTAACCGGTGTTGTAGTGCGCCTGCCCGCAGCAGGTCTGGCCGGCCGGGAAGTCCACGTCGACGCCCAGCCTGGTCAGCAGTTTCACCACCGCGCGCCCGGTATCGGGATAGAGCGTGTCGTTGACGCAGGTCAGGAACAAAGCGACACGCATCGCGGCTCCTTGCTGTTGATCATCGGATGAAAAAAGGGTAGTGCGGCGGCCGGGCCCGGGACAGACCCCGTTCACCGCTCGGCGAGCCGGGCCGCGGCGGCCCGCCACCGGGCGGCGCCCCCGCGCGGCTCGTAGCGGACCGGCCGCTGGGTGCGCGCCAGCAGGCCGCGCATCCCTGCCAGGTCACCGACGAGCCCGCCCGCGCGGGCCTGGACGAGGACGTTGCCCAGCGCGGCGGCCTCCGCCGGACCGGCCACCACCGGCAGCCCGCAGGCGTCCGCGGTCAGCTGGCACAGCAGCGCGTTGCGCGCCCCGCCGCCGACCACGTGCACCACGTCCACCGGATGCCCGGCCAGCCGCTGCGCGTCCTCGACGGCCCGTCGGTGGGCCAGCGCGAGCGAGTCCAGGATGCACCGGGTGATCTCGGCGGGCGTGGCCGGCACCGGCTGTCCCGACGCCCGGCACGCCTCGGCGATCCGCTCCGGCATCCGGCCCGGCGCGAGGAACGCCGCGTCCCCCGCGTCCACCACCGACCGCAGCTCCGGCACCTCGCCCGCCGCCCGCAGCAGCGCGCCGAGGTCCGTCTCGCCCCAGGCCCGCAGGCACTCCTGGAGCAGCCAGAGCCCCATGATGTTGCGCAGATAGCGGACCGTGCCGTCGAGCCCCAGCTCATTGGTGAAGTTGGCGGCCCGGCTCTCCTCCGTCAGCACCGGCGCGGTCAGCTCCAGCCCGGCCAGCGACCAGGTGCCGGTGCAGATGTACGCGAACCGCTCGCCGGACGCCGGTACGGCGGCCACCGCGGAGGCGGTGTCGTGCGAGCCGACCGCCGTCACCGGCACCGGCCCGGTCAGTCCGGTCTCCTCCAGCACCTCAGGGCGCAGCACCCCCGCCGGATCGCCGGGCAGCCGCAGCGGCGGGAACAGCTTCAGGTCGATGCCGAGCCGCTCGGCCACCCCGTACGCCCAGTCGCGGGTGCGCGGGTCGACGAGCTGTGTGGTGGAGGCGTTGGTCAGCTCCGTGCCCTGCTCGCCGGTCAGCCAGTACGTGAGCAGGTCCGGGACGAGCAACGCCCGCGCGGCCTGCCCCAGCTGGGCTGCCGACCGGGCGGCGATGAGCTGGTACAGGGTGTTGAACGGCGCGTACTGCAACCCGGTCGCCGCGTACAGCTCGGCGGCCGGCACGGTCGCCCACACCTTCTGGGCGACGCCCTCGGTGCGGGCGTCGCGGTAGTGCACCGGGTTGCCCAGCAGCGCCCCGTCCGCGTCCAGCAGGCCGTAGTCCACCGCCCAGCTGTCCACGCCGACGGACGCGACCTGCCCGGCCGCCCGCAGCCCGTCCAGCACCCCGGCGTACAGCCCGAGGATGTCCCAGCGCAGCCCCTCCGGTACCCGGACCGGCCGGTTGGGGAAGCGGTGCGCCTCGGTCAGCTCCAGGGTGTCGGGGCCGACGCGGCCGACCATGACGCGCCCGCTGGACGCGCCGAGGTCGACCGCGGCGTACGAGGTCACGGACGTGCTCATCGCAGGAAGGCGGCGGCGACGCCGGCGTCGACCGGGACGTGCAGACCGGTGGTGTGGGTCAGGTCACCGCCGGTCAGCGCGAACACGGCGTTCGCCACGTGCTCCGGGAGCACCTCGCGCTTCAGCAGCGTCCGCTGGGCGTAGAACTCGCCCAGCTTCTCCTCCGGCACCCCGTAGACGGCGGCCCGCTTGGCGCCCCAGCCGCCCGCGAAGATGCCCGAACCGCGCACCACGCCGTCGGGGTTGACCCCGTTGACCCGGATGCCGTGCTCGCCCAGCTCGGCGGCGAGCAGGCGCACCTGGTGGGCCTGGTCGGCCTTGGTGGCGGAGTAGGCGATGTTGTTCGGACCGGCGAAGACGGCGTTCTTCGAGGCGATGTAGACGATGTCACCGCCCAGTTCCTGCGCGATCATCACCCGGGCCGCCTCCCGCGACACCAGGAACGACCCGCGGGCCATGATGTCGTGCTGGAGGTCCCAGTCCCTGGCCGAGGTCTCCAGGAGCGGCTTGGAGATGGAGATACCGGCGTTGTTCACCACCAGGTCGACCCCGCCGAACGCCAGCACCGCCTCCCGGAACGAGGCGGCGATCTGCTCCTCGTCGGTCACGTCGACGGTCACCGCGACGGCCTGGTCCGGCCCGCCCAGTTCCCTGGCCACCTGGGCGGCGTTGTCCCCGTTCAGGTCGGCCACGACGACACAGGCGCCCTCGGCCACCAGCCGCTGTGCGATCGCCCTGCCGATGCCGCTGCCCGCGCCGGTCACCAGCGCCACCCGGGTCGCCAGCGGCTTGGGCTTCGGCATCCGCTGGAGCTTGGCCTCCTCCAGCGCCCAGTACTCGATGCGGAACTTCTCCGACTCCTCGATCGGCGCGTACGCCGAGACCGCCTCCGCGCCCCGCATCACATTGATCGCGTTGACGTAGAACTCGCCCGCCACGCGCGCGGTCTGCTTGTCCTTGCCGAAGGAGAACATGCCCACGCCCGGCACCAGCACGATCGCCGGGTCGGCGCCGCGCATCGCGGGGGAGTCCGGCGAGGCGTGCCGCCGGTAGTAGGCGGCGTACTCCTCGCGGTACCGGCCGTGCAGCTCCTTCAGCCGCGCGATCGCCTCCTCCAGCGGCGCGTCCGGCGCCACGTCGAGGACGAGCGGGCGGACCTTGGTGCGCAGGAAGTGGTCCGGGCAGGAGGTGCCCAGCGCCGCCAGCCGCGGGTGCTCGGCGCGGGAGAGGAAGTCCAGCACCACGTCGGCGTCGGTGAAGTGCCCGACCTGCGGCCGGTCCTGGGAGGCGACGGCCCGGACGTACGGCGCGAGGGCCGCGGCCCGCCGGCGCCGCTCGGCCTCGGGCAGCGGCGCGTACTCCTCGACCACCGGCCCGAACGGCTCCGCCTTGCCCCGCTCCGCCAGGAACGTCTCGGCGGTGCGGATGATGTGCAGCGAGTTGCGCTCGCACTCCTCGCTGGTGTCGCCCCAGGCGGTGATGCCATGCCCGCCCAGCACACAGCCGATGGCCTGCGGGTTGGCCTCCTTCACCGCCGCGATGTCCAGCCCGAGCTGGAAGCCGGGCCGGCGCCACGGCACCCACACCACGGTGTCGCCGAAGCACTCGGCGGTCAGCTTCTCGCCGTCCGCCGCACAGGCCAGCGCGATACCGGAGTCGGGGTGCAGGTGGTCCACGTGCGCGGCCTCGACCAGCCCGTGCATGGCGGTGTCGATGGACGGGGCGGCCCCGCCCTTGCCGTGCAGGCAGTAGTCGAACGCGGCGACCATCTCGTCCTCGCGCTCGACCCCCGGGTAGACGTCCTTGAGCGCCCGCATCCGGTCCAGCCGCAGCACCGCGAGCCCCGCCTCGGTCAGCGTCCCGAGGTCGCCCCCCGACCCCTTGACCCACATCAGCTCCACGTCACCCCCGGTGACGGGATCGGTCTCGGTGCCTTTGGCGGAGGCGTTGCCTCCCGCGTAGTTGGTGTTGCGGGGATCGGAACCGAGCCGGTGGGAACGAGCGATCAGTGCGGCGGCTTCGGGGTGGGATGCCATGCTGTCCAGTCCTTTTCGAAACGAGGGATGAGTGAATCAGGGGCGCGGGGACCTGCGCGGCCAGCCACGACCGGCCCGCAGCCCGCGGAACGACAGAATCCGGCGATCGCCTACGCGCCCCACCCCGCCTGCTCCCCGCCGACCCGCTCGGCGACGACCTTCTCGGCCCATCCGGAGGCCCGGTACGCCTTCAACGGCTCGGGGTCCAGCCCCATCTCCTCACGCACCTCACGCAGCAACGGCCGCACATCCGTGTTGTACGCGTCCATCACCACCGCGTTGGCCTCCAGCACATCCCCCGAGGCCTGCGCCGCGGCGAGCGCGTCCCGGTCCACCAGCAGCGCCTTCGCCGTCGCCTCCTGGACGTTCATCACCGACCGGATGATCGCCGGGATCTTCGCCTCGATGTTGTGGCACTGGTCCAGCATGAACGCCACATCCGCCGAGAACCCCCCGCCCCGCACCACCTCGTACATGATCCGGAACAGCTGGAACGGGTCGGCCGCCCCGACCATCAGGTCGTCGTCCGCGTAGAACCGCGAGTTGAAGTCGAACCCGCCGAGCTTCCCCTCCCGCAGCAGCGTCGCGACGATGAACTCGATGTTGGTGCCCGGCGCGTGGTGCCCGGTGTCGACCACGACCTGCGCCTTGTCGCCGAGCTTGAGGCAGTGCGCGTACGCCGTGCCCCAGTCCGGGACGTCCGTTGCGTAGAACGCCGGCTCGAAGAACTTGTACTCCAGCAGCATCCGCTGGTCGTCGCCGAGCCGCTCGTACACCTGCGCCAGCGCCTCGGCCAGCCGGTCCTGCCGCCCCCGCAGATCATCCTGGCCGGGATAGTTGGTGCCGTCGGCGAACCACAGCTTCAGGTCCTTGGAACCCGTCGCGTCCATGATGTCCACGCACTCCAGCAGATGGCCCACCGCCTTGCGGCGCACCGCCGGGTCCGGGTGGCAGACACTGCCCAGCTTGTAGTCGTCGTCCTGGAAGGTGTTGGAGTTGATCGCCCCGACCCGCACGCCCCGCTTCTCGGCGTACTCGGCCAGCGCGGCGTAGTCGTCGACCCGGTCCCACGGGATGTGCAGCGCGACGGTCGGCGCCACCCCGGTGAACTCGTGCACCTTCGCGGCGTCGTCGAGCTTCTCGAACGGGGAGCGGGGCACACCGGCCTGCGCGAACACCTTGAACCGGGTGCCCGAGTTCCCGTACGCCCACGACGGCGTCTCGACTGCCTGCGTCTTCAGCGCGGCCTTCACCGCGGCGAGCTCGGTCACGTCGGCTCCTGATGTCGGGTCGCACCGTCCCTGCGTACGACCATGGGTGAAACGATTCAGAACGCGAAGCTATGAGGCCGCCGAAGGGGTGTCAAGCCTTCTGGGCGACCGGACTCGCCGTGATCCTGTCGTGACCTTTGAGTATCGAAAGTTTTTCGACCCGGACCCATTGACGTGACATGCCCCACCTGCCTAACGTCCCGGCAACCCAGTTGAAACCTTTCACGACGCCGTGAGGGCCGTCCCGCCGGCGTCGTCGAGGAGCCCCCATGACCCACCCGTCCGATACGGGTCCGGCCCCGGTTCTCGCCCTGAGGGACGTGTCCAAGTCCTTCGGCGCGGTCCGCGCCCTGCGGGACGTCTCCCTGGAGCTGTTCCCCGGGGAGGTGCATGCCCTCGCCGGTGAGAACGGCGCGGGCAAGTCGACCCTCATCAAGACGCTCGCCGGAGTGCACCGTCCCGACGCCGGCCAGGTGCTGCTCGACGGTGAACCCGTCGTCTTCCACGGCCCCGGCGACGCCCGCGATGCCGGCATCGCCGTCATCTACCAGGAGCCGACCCTTTTCCCCGACCTGTCGATCGCCGAGAACATCTTCATGGGCCGCCAGCCGCGGCGCGCCCTCGGCCGGATCGACCACAAGGCCACCCACTCCGTCACGGCCGACCTGATGCGCCGCCTCGGCGTCGACCTCGACCCCGACCGTCCGGCGCGCGGCCTGTCCATCGCCGACCAGCAGATCGTGGAGATCGCCAAGGCGCTCTCCTTCGACGCCCGGGTCCTGATCATGGACGAGCCGACCGCCGCCCTCACCGGCAGCGAGGTGGCCCGCCTCTTCGGCGTCGTCCGCGCCCTGCGCGAAGAGGGCGCCGCGGTGCTGTTCATCTCCCACCGCCTGGAGGAGATCTTCCAGATCTGCCGGCGGGTGACCACCCTGCGCGACGGCGCCTGGATCTCCAGCGAACTCCTCGACGGCATGACCGAGGACGACCTGGTCCGCCGGATGGTCGGCCGCGATCTGGACGAGCTGTACCCCAAGCAGGAGGTCACCCCCGGCGAGGTGGCGCTCAGCGTCCGCCGGCTGACCCGCGAGGGCGTCTTCACCGACGTCTCCTTCGAGGTGCGGCGCGGCGAGATCGTGGGCCTGGCCGGACTGGTCGGCGCCGGCCGCACCGAGGTCGCCCGCGCGGTGTTCGGCGTGGACCGCTGGGACGCCGGGGAGGTCGAGGTCGACGGCCAAGCGCTGGTCAACGGCGCCCCGTCCACCGCGATGGCCGCGGGGCTCGCCCTGGTTCCCGAGGACCGGCGCGCCCAGGGCCTGGTGATGGACATGTCCATCGAGCGGAACATCGGCCTCACCGGACTCCGCACCACCGTGAAGGCCGGTCTGGTGGACCGCGGCGCCGAACGCAGCCGCAGCCTCGACTGGGCGGTCAGGCTCCAGGTCAAGTACGCCAGGATCGCGGACGCCGTGGGCACCCTGTCCGGCGGCAACCAGCAGAAGGTCGTCCTCGCCAAGTGGCTCGCCACCGGCCCCAAGGTGCTGATCGTCGACGAGCCCACCCGCGGCATCGACGTCGGTACCAAGGCCGAGGTGCACCGGCTGCTCAGCCAGTTGGCCGCCGACGGCGTCGCCGTCCTGATGATCTCCTCCGACCTGCCGGAGGTGCTCGGCATGGCCGACCGGGTGCTCGTGATGCACGAGGGCCGGCTGACCGCCGAGATCCCCCGCGCCGAAGCCACCGAGGAGACCGTGATGGCCGCAGCCACCGGGAGGGCCGCAGCATGACCACCACCGCAAGGGCCGCCGCCCCGGTGACCCCGCGTACGGGCGGCAGGGCCGCGCCGCCGTCCCCGCGCGGCGCCGGGCGGGCCGCCGCCCCCCGGTCCGCGCGCACCGCGGGCCGCGCCCGCCGTACGACCCCGATCGGAAGGGCCGCCGCCCCCGTGTCCCCGCGCTCCACCGGGAGGGCCGCCGCATGACGGTCACCGCTCCCGACAAGGCCCCCGTCGCCGCGCCGCCCAAGGCCGGCGCCACCCGGCTGGTCGACCGCGTCTTCAAGATGCGCGAACTGGCCATCCTGGTCGTCTTCCTGGTGATGATCGCCGTCACCCAGGCGGGCAACAGCGAGTTCCTGTCCGAACAGGGCATCAAGGACCTGCTGCTCAACGCGACCATCCTGGTGCTGGTCGCCACCGGCCAGTCCCTGGTGGTCATCACCCGCAACGTCGACCTGTCGGTCGGCTCCACCCTCGGCATCAGCGCCTTCGCCGCCGGCACCTACCTCCAGGGCGGCGGCAACCCGGTCGTCGCCGTCGCCCTCGCCGTCCTCATGGGCATCGGCTTCGGCCTGCTCAACGGCCTGCTGGTCAGCCTCGGCCAGGTGCCGGCCCTGGTGGTCACCCTCGGCACGCTGTACATCATCCGCGGCATCGACTCCATCTGGGTCGGCTCCCGCCAGATCACCGCGGCCGACCTGCCCGGCGGCTTCGTCGACTTCGGCTCCGGCGGCGTCTCCGCGGTGCCCTGGCTCGCGCTGATCGCGCTGGCGGTCGTGGTGGCGACGGCGTACTACCTCAAGCAGTTCGGCGGCGGGCGCGAGCTGTACGCGCTCGGCTCCAACCCCGAGGCCGCCCGGCTCGCCGGCATCCCGGTCCGCAAGCGCATCCTGGCCGCCTACACCTTCTGCGGCGCGCTGGCCGGCCTCGCGGGCGCCCTGTACCTGGCCCGGTTCGGCAACGTCGACTCCAGCACCGGCAACGGTTACGAACTCACCGTCGTCAGCGCGGTCGTGGTCGGCGGTGTCGTCTTCACCGGCGGCTCCGGCAGCGTCTACGGCGCGGCCCTCGGCGCCATGCTGCTGACCAGCATCAACAGCGTGCTGCCCGCCCTCGGCGTCAGCTCGGTCTGGGTCATGGCGATCAACGGCATCCTGCTCATCCTCGCCATCGCGGTCGACCGGATCGTCGCCCTGCGCCTGGCGACCGCCCTGAAGAAGAGGAACGCCCGCCATGGCTGACTCGTCCCTCTCCCGCGCCGTCCGGTGGGACACCGTCGTCGGCGCCCTCCTCGTCGTGGTCCTGCTGCTGTCCTTCGGCTTCGTCGACGGCTTCGGCAACTCCCTGAACCTGTCCTTCCTGATCGGCAACACCCTGCCGATCGCGCTCATCGCGCTGCCCATGACGCTGCTCGTGGTCGCCGGGGAGATCGACCTCTCCGTCGCCTCCACGGCCGGCCTGTCCGGCGCGGTGATGGGCGCCCTGTGGAACCAGGGCATGACCATCGAGACGATCATCCCGATCTGCCTCGTCCTCGGCGTGCTCTGCGGCCTGGTCAACGGCCTGCTGGTGACCAGGCTCGGGCTGCCCTCGCTCGCCGTCACCATCGGCACCATGGCCGCCTACCGGGGCATCGCGCAGATCGTGCTCGGCTCCGACGCGGTCACCGACTTCCCCTCGCAGTACCTGGACTTCGCGGCCGGCCGGATCGGCGACACCTTCGTCCCGTACGCCCTGCTGCCCTTCCTGGTGCTGCTGGCCATCGCCGTGGTCGCGCTGCACGCCACCCCGTTCGGCCGGGCGCTGTTCGCGATCGGCGCCAGCGAGGAGGCCGCCCGCTTCGCCGGCATCCGGGTCAAGCGGCAGAAGCTGCTGCTGTTCGTCCTCACCGGCCTGCTCTCCTCCCTCACCGGCATCTTCTGGGCCCTGCACTACGCCAGCGCCCGCTACGACAACGCCACCGGCCTGGAGCTCTCCGTCGTCGCCGCCGTGCTGCTCGGCGGCATCGACTTCGACGGCGGCAAGGGCACCCTCGGCGGCGCCGTCGCCGGTGTGTTCCTGCTCGGCGCGCTCCAGAACGTGATGAGCCTCCAGGACGTCTCCGCCCAGTCGCAGATCGTCGTCACCGGCGTCCTGCTCGTCCTCTCCGTGCTCGGCCCCCGGGTCGCACGCCAGATCGCCGTCGCGCGGGCGGGGCGCCGGGCCGCGGCGCCACCACCCCTGCCGAAGACGCCAGCCCCCACGTCGTGAACACCTCCTCCAAGTACTAAGGACCCCGCCATGCGCAAG
Organism: Streptomyces daghestanicus; assembly: GCF_020521275.1. NCBI lineage: Bacteria > Bacillati > Actinomycetota > Actinomycetes > Kitasatosporales > Streptomycetaceae > Streptomyces > Streptomyces daghestanicus. Next base: position 371,988 of record NZ_BNDX01000018.1, read on the forward strand.
TCGTCGATCCGCCGTACCTGTGCGGCCCTCGCCGCCGTCACCTCCCTCGCCCTCGCGGTCACCGCCTGCGGCGGCACCACCAAGAAGGACGTCGAGAAGGAAGGCGGTTCCGCCGCCGCGGCGGGGAAGGCCGACCCGAACGCCGCCACCAAGAAGGGCCTGACCGTCGGCTTCCTGCCGAAGCAGGTCAACAACCCGTACTTCACCGTCGCCGACAAGGGCGGCGAGAAGGCCCTGAAGGAACTGGGCTCCACCTACAAGGAGGTCGGCACCTCCAGCGGCACCGACACCGCCGGCCAGGTCTCCTACGTCAACACGCTCACCCAGCAGCAGGTGGACGCGATGGCCGTCTCCGCGCAGGACCCCGGCGCGCTGTGCACGGCCCTGAAGCAGGCCATGCAGAACGACATCAAGGTCGTCACCTACGACTCGGACGCCAACCCCGAGTGCCGCAACGCCTTCATCTCCCAGGCCTCCGCCGACGACCTCGGCCGCACCCAGGTCCAGCTCCTCGCCGAGCAGATCGGCAACAAGGGCGAGATCGCGATCCTGTCCGCCGCGCAGACCGCGACGAACCAGAACGCCTGGATCGAGATCATGAAGGACGAGCTGAAGGACCCCAAGTACAAGGACATCAAGCTGGTCAAGGTCGCCTACGGCGACGACGACGCCCAGAAGTCGTTCCAGCAGACCCAGGGCCTGCTCCAGGAGCACCCCGGCATCAAGGGGATCATCTCCCCGACCACCGTCGGCATCAAGGCCGCCGCCCAGTACCTGTCGGGTTCCAAGTACAAGGGCAAGGTCAAGCTGACCGGCCTCGGCACCCCCAACGACATGCGCAAGTACGTCAAGAACGGCACCGTCGACGAGTTCGAGCTGTGGGACCCGGCGAAGCTCGGCGAGCTGGCCGCCCGCACCGCCGTCGCCCTGGCGTCCGGCCAGATCACCGGCAAGGAAGGCGAGACCTTCAAGGCCGGTGACATGGGCGAGTACACCATCGGCGCGGACGGCGTCATCAGCCTCGGCAAGCCCACCGTGTTCAACGCCGGGAACATCGACCAGTACAACTTCTGACGGCTCGTCAGTAACCGATGGAGGAGCGGTACTTCATGCAGCGCGTCTGTTTCCTGCTCAAGGTCCGCGAGGACCGGATCGCCGAGTACCGCGAACGCCACGCCGCCGTGTGGCCGGAGATGCGGCAGGCTCTCTCGGCCACCGGCTGGCACAACTACTCCCTCTTCCTGAGAGACGACGGCCTGCTCGTCGGCTATCTGGAGACCGACGATTTCGAGGCCGCCCAGGCCGGCATGGCGGCGACCGACGTCAACGCCCGGTGGCAGGCGGAGATGGCGCCCTTCTTCGAGTCCCTCGACGGGGAACGCCCCGACGAGGCGATGAAGCCGCTCACCGAGGTGTTCCACCTCGCCTGACGCGCCCCGCACGCGGCCCCGCGCCGCCGGGGCGGTGACGGTAGTGTGAAGGTCTTCCGGCCACCGCCCCGCGTCCCCAAGCGTTCCCTAGCTCGACCCTGGAGGTCCCTCCCCGATGGCCCAGTCGGTGGGTATCAAGGACGTCGCCCGTGCCGCCGGAGTCTCCGTGGGCACGGTGTCGAACGTCATCAACCGCCCGGACACCGTCGCCACCGAGACCCGGGCGCGCGTGCTGTCCGCGATCGACCGGCTCGGCTACGTCCGCAGCGAGTCCGCGCGCCAGCTGCGCGCCGGACGCAGCCGCATCATGGGCCTGCTCGTCCTCGACATGGGCAACCCCTTCTTCGTCGACCTCGCCCGCGGCGCCGAGCGCGCCGCCCGCGACGCCGGACTCGGCGTGATGGTCTGCAACAGCGCCCAGAATCCCGGCGAGGAGGCCGAGTACCTCTCCCTCTTCGCCGAGCAGCGGGTCCGCGGCGTCCTGCTCACCCCCGCCGAGGCCACCGGCCGCAACATCGAGGCCTTCCGGCGGCACAACATCCCCTTCGTCCTGGTCGACCGGGTCGCCGAGGGCACCACCGAGTGCTCCGTCTCCGTCGACGACATCGCGGGCGGCGCGCTGGCCGTGCGCCACCTCGTCGACGCCGGACACCGCTCCCTCGCGTACGTCAGCGGGCCGCCCGGCCTCAACCAGGTCCGCGACCGCCGCACCGGCGCCCTGCGCGCCCTCACCGAGGCCGGCCTCGGCCCCGACGCGCTGCGCGAACTGCCCACCGAGCGGCTCGACGTCGCCGCCGGCCGGGACGCGGGCGCCCGCCTGCTCGGCCTCGCCGACCGGCCCACCGCCGTCTTCTGCGCCAACGACCTGCTCGCCCTCGGCGTCCTCCAGGCGATGTACGCGGCCGGCGTCCAGGTCCCCGACGACCTCGCCATCGTCGGCTACGACGACATCGAGTTCGCCGCCGCCGCGGCCGTCCCCCTCACCTCCGTACGGCAGCCCGCCCAGACCATGGGCGCCCTCGCCGCCGACCTCCTCCTGGAGGAGACCGAGGCCGAGGCGACGGGCGCCGCGCACGAGCACCGCAAGGTCGTCCTCCAGCCCGAACTGGTGGTGCGGCGCTCCAGCCTCGCCGCCCGCTGACCGTCCGCCCCGCAGGACCTCCCGGTCCCGGGCGCGGCGGCCGGACGACCCTGTGCTGAACTGGGGCACGGCCGGAAAGCCGTCCGTCCGCCCAGGAGACCGGGAGTCCTCGTTGAGCGTCCGCTACCGCCAGCCCGGCGTCGTCCTCACCGACCGCCGCTTCACCGTCCCCCTCGACCACGCCGACCCCGGCGGCGAGACGATCGAGCTGTACGCCCGCGAGGTCGTCGCGAGCGACAAGGCGGACCGCGACCTGCCGTGGCTGCTCTACCTCCAGGGCGGCCCCGGTTTCGGGGCGAACCGTTTCATCGGCAAGCCGGCCTGGCTCGGCCGCGCCCTGAAGGAGTTCCGCGTCCTCCTGCTCGACCAGCGCGGCACCGGCGCCTCCACCCCCGCCAACCGGCAGACCCTCCCGCTGCGCGGCGGCCCCGCCGAGCAGGCCGACTACCTCACCCGGTTCCGCGCCGACTCCATCGTCCGGGACTGCGAGGCGATCCGCCCCCAGGTCACCGGCGGCGCCCCCTGGACCGTCCTCGGCCAGAGCTTCGGCGGCTTCTGCACCGTCGCCTATCTCTCCCTCGCCCCCGAGGGCCTCGCCACCGCCCTGATCACCGGCGGCCTGCCCTCCCTGGACGCCCACGCCGACGACGTCTACCGGGCCGCCTACCCCCGCGTCGAACGCAAGGTCCTCGCCCACTACGCCCGCTACCCGCAGGACGTCGAACGCGCCCGCCGCATCGCCGACCACCTCCTCACCCACGACGTGGTCCTGCCGGGCGGCTACCGGTTCACCGTCGAGGCGTTCCAGTCCCTCGGCATCCTGCTCGGCGGCGGCGAGGGCAGCCACCGCCTGCACTTCCTGCTGGAGGACGCCTTCGTCCGCACCCCCGGCGGCCCCGCACTGTCCGACGCCTTCCAGGAAGAGGTCCAGGGCCTCCTCTCGTTCGCGGCCGCCCCGCTGTACGCGGTGATCCACGAGGCGATCTACGGTCAGGACGCCCGCCCCACCGACTGGTCCGCCGAACGCGTCCGCGCCGAGTTCCCGCGTTTCGACGCCGCCGAGACCCTCGCGGGCGACGGACCGCTGCTGTTCACCGGCGAGACCATCCACCCCTGGATGTTCGACTGCGACCCGGCCCTGCGCCCGCTGCGCGAGACCGCCGCCCTGCTCGCCGCCCGCACCGACTGGACCCCCCTGTACGACCCCGCCCGCCTCGCCGCCAACGAGGTCCCGGCCGCCGCCGCCGTCTACCACGACGACATGTACGTCGACACCGGCCACGCCCTGACCACCGCCCGCGCCATCCGCGGCCTGCGCACCTGGGTCACCGACGAGTTCGAGCACGACGGCGTCCGGGCCGGCGGCCCCCGCGTCCTCGACCGCCTCCTCGCCCTCGCCCGCGACGAGGTCTGATCCCGGGGCGCGCGGCCGGTGCGCCGGACAGGGTGCCGCCGCCGAACTCCCGTCGTCCGCCCGGCGGGCGGCAGCGCGACGACAGGGCCTAAGGTGCGGTGCATGACCGAGCCGATCACCACCCCGCTGAAGCCGGTGCCCGGCGGCCGGTGGCGCGCCCTCGCCGCCGCGGCCCGCCCGGACGACCTGGAGTACGGCTGCTCGGCGGCGATCGCCGTCCGGACCGGTGAGGGCCGCGAGGTCGCCCGCGGGATCTTCCCGGAGCGGGCCGACCGGGGACGGGAACCGTGGAACGGCGGGCGCCGGGGCACCGCCGCCGGTTCCGGCCGTCCCGCCCACGCCGCGGACACCAGGGACCGGCTGGAACACGCGGCCCGCTCCCTGCTCCAACACCGCGTCTGCCCGGAGACCCTGACCGACCAGGACCCCGAGGAGTACGCGCGCGGCTCCCTGCTGCCGGCCACCGCCGCCGAGGTGTTCGACCGGTGAGCGCCGCGGACGGCCCGGAGCGCCTGGCCGACCGGTTCGAGGAGCACCGCGGCCGGCTCCGGGCGGTCGCCTACCGCATGCTCGGCTCGCTGCCCGAGGCGGAGGACGCGGTCCAGGAGGCGTGGCTGCGCCTGCACCGCACCGGCGCCGACGGCATCGACAACCTCGGCGGCTGGCTGACCACCGTCACCGGCCGGATCTGCCTCGACCTGCTGCGCTCCCGCGCCGCCCGCCGCGAGGAGCCGATGAGCGAGGACCCGGGCGCCTTCGTCCCGGACCCGCTGCTCGCCCCGCTGCCGTCCGGTGACCCGGAGCGGGAGGCGCTGCACGCCGACTCGGTGGGCCTGGCCCTGCTGGTGGTCCTGCGGACCCTTGAGCCCGCCGAGCGGCTGGCGTTCGTCCTGCACGACATGTTCGCCGTGCCGTTCGACGCCATCGCCCCGGTCGTGGAGCGCACCCCCGCCGCCACCCGGCAGCTCGCCAGCCGCGCCCGGCGCCGGGTCCGGGCGGCGACCCCCGTCGCCGACCCCGACCTCGGCCGGCAGCGCGCGGCGCTCGACGCCTTCCTGGCCGCGAGCCGCGCCGGTGACTTCGAGGCCCTGGTGGCGGTCCTCCACCCGGACGTGGTGCTGCGGGCGGACGCCGGCGGCCCGCTGTCCCGGCTGGTGCGCGGCGCCCGGACGGTGGGCGAGCAGGCCATGCTGTTCCGTCAGGACGCCGTGCGGGTGCAGCCGGTGCTGGTCAACGGCACGGCCGGGGTGGTGGCCCGGCGCGGCGGACGCCCGTTGTCGGTGCTGACCGCCACCGTCGCCGACGGCCGGATCACCGAGCTGTACATCCTGGCCGACCCCGACCGCCTCTCCCGCCTGGCACTGCCCGCCGCCTGACCGGGGTCGAACGGGCGTTCCGTATGCTGGTCGCATGCGGAACGACCCGGCCGGCGTGCCGTCCCTCGGCGAACTGCGCGGCGACTGCGCCCGGTGCTTCGGCCTGTGCTGCGTCGCCCTGCCGTTCGCCGCCTCGGCGGACTTCGCCCTCGACAAGGAGGCGGGCCGGCCCTGCCCCCACCTCGGCGGTGACGACCGCTGCACCATCCACGCCCGGCTCCGGCCGAGCGGCTTCACCGGCTGCACGGTCTACGACTGCTTCGGCGCCGGGCAGCGGGTCTCCCGGGTCACCTTCGGCGCCGCGGACCGGCGCACGGACGCCATGACCGAGGTCTTCCCGCTCGTCCGGCACCTGCACGAACTGCTCTGGTACCTGACCGAGGCCCTCACCCTGCCGGCCGCCCGCCCGGTCCACGCCGGCCTGCGCCGGATGCGCGAGCGGACGGAGGAACTGGCGGCCGGCACCCCCGGGGAGCTGGCGGCGCTCGACCTGGCGGCACACCGCCGGGAGGCCGACGGCCTGCTGACCCGGGCCAGCAGGCTGGCCCGGGCCGCGGTGCGCGGCCCGCGGCAGGACCGCCGCCGCGCCGACCTGCTCGGCGCCCGGCTGCGCGGCGCCGACCTGCGGGGCGCTGACCTGCGCGGTGCCTGCCTCATCGCCGCCGACCTCACCGGCGCCGATCTGCGCGGCGCGGACCTGATCGGCGCGGACCTCAGGGACACCGACCTGACCGACGCGGACCTCACCGGCGCGTTCTTCCTGACCCAGCCTCAGGTGACGGCGGCACGGGGGAGCGCCGGCACCCGGCTGCCGGGGTCAGTCAGCCGCCCGGCGCACTGGACAGCGGGCCTCTGACACCTCGGGCTCCCGGGCCGGCGCGGGCACCGCCGGCCCCCGGTCCGCGCCGGTCCGCCGCCGCTCCGGGAGCAGCCGCAGCCCCTCCGGCATCAGCGTCAGCCGCTCGGTCACCCGCAGCCGGTAACGGGGGTCCGGCCGCAGGTCGTAGCGGCGCAGCAGCAGCCCGAGGACCAGCGTCGCCTCGTGCAGCGCGAACTGCCGCCCGATGCAGGCCCGCGCGCCCGTCCCGAACGGTTTGAAGGTGTGCGGTGCCCGGGACCGTACCGCCGCCGCCTCGAAGCGGTCCGGGTCGAACCGCCCGGCGTCCGGACCCCAGACCTCCGGATCGCGGTGCAGCATCGGCGTGAGGACCAGTGCCCAGGCACCCCGCCGCATCGGATGGACCCCGCCGAGGACCGTGTCGGCGCGGGCCTCCCGGGCGAAGGCGGGTGCGGTCGGCCACAGCCGCAGCGACTCGTCCAGGACCCGGCGGACGTACCGCAGCCTGGCCACCTGCTCGTAGCCCGGCGTCGCCGCGTCGCCCCAGACCCGGTCCACCTCGGCGCGGGCGCGGGCGGCGGCCTCGGGGTGCCGGGAGAGGTAGTGCAGGGCGAACGAGAGCGCCCCCGAGGTCGTCTCGTGCCCGGCGACCAGGAAGGTGATGACCTGGCGGCGCACGTTCTCCGCCGAGAGCCGTTCCCCGGTGACGGGGTGCGCGGTCTCCAGCATCCGGTCGAGCAGGTCCCCCTCGCCCGGTCCGGACCGGCGGCGGGCGCTCACCAGGTCGTCGACGGTGCGGTCGAGGTAGGCGATGTCCGCGGTGTTGCGTCGGTTCGCGCGGCGCAGCAGCCACGGGGTGAGCGCGGCGGGCACGGTGTTGCGGCGCTGTGCGAAGGTGAGGGTGCCGACCATCGCGGTCACGAAGGGATGCGGCCGGGCCCGTTCGAAGGACCCGAAGTCATGGCCGAAGCCGGTGCGCGCGATCGTCTCCAGCGTCAGCTTGGTCATGTCGCCGGGCACGTCGACCGTCCGCCCCGCCGCCTCCGCCCGGTCCCAGTGGGCGATCAGCCGCTCCGCCACGTCCAGCATCATCGGGTGGTAGCCCGCCATGGCCTCGCGGCTGAACCCGGGGGCGAGCACGTCGTGCGCGAGCTGCCAGTTCGGTTCGTGGTTGTACGCCGTGAACAGCCCGTCCCCGGCGACCGGGCGCAGATTGGCGATCCCCAGGCCGACGTGCTTGGCGAACCGCTCCTCGTCCGCCAGGTCCGCGGCGAAGGCCCCGCCCCACACGAAGACGAACTCCTTGCCGAAGGCCCGCCGCCGGAAGACCGGCCCCAGCCGCTCAGCCTGCCGCATGGTGTCCTGGAGGGGGGTGCGCGGGCTGCTGCCGAGCACGTCCCCGAGGAGCGGGAGCCGGCCCGGCGGACGCGGTATTCGCCTCAGCTCGGGCCAGCCCGTCTCGGCACTGCGGAACCCTTTCGGCAGTCCGTTCCTGCTCTCCGCCATGACGCGATCTCCGTTGTACGTGGGCGTGTTGTGCGGGCCTGTCGCGCGGGATGTGCCGTACGCGGCCCCTGGGGCGCGCGAGCGTGTTGTACGTGGGTTCAATAGCGCGCCTCAGTGTCGTCCCGTTGCCGAATCGGCGTCAAGTAAAGTGCCGCCATGGCCGCCAACCAGGGGGAGCGCACCCGCCGCCGGCTCAGCACCGGCGAGCGCCGGGAGCAACTGCTCTCGGTGGGGGCGCGGTTGTTCTCGGAGAGCCCCTACGACGACGTGTGGATCGAACGCGTCGCCGAGATCGCGGGTGTCTCCCGGGGGCTGCTCTACCACTATTTCCCGACCAAGCGGGACTTCTTCGCGGCGGTCGTGGAGCGCGAGGGCGAGCGCATGCTGCGGATGACCGCGGCCGTGCCCGGCGCCCCGGTGCGCGAGCAGCTCGCCGCCGGTCTCGACGCCTACCTCGGCCATGCCCACGCCCACGCCCACGGCTACCGGGCCTTCCACCGGGCCGAGGCCGCCGGGGACCCCGTGGTGCGCCGCGTGCACGGGCAGGTGATGGCCGCCGAGGAGCGGCAGATCCTGGCCGCGCTCGCCGCCGACCCGGGGTTCGGCCCGGCGGTCGCCGAGCGGCCCGACGTACGGCTCGCGGTACGGGGCTGGCTGGCGTTCACCACCGCCATCTGCCTGGAGTGGCTGCGCGAGGGGGAGCCGTCCCGCGCGGAGGTGCGCGACCTGTGCGCCCGCGCGCTGTTCGGCGCCCTGGCGCCCTGAAGGTCCGGTGAAGATGAGGTCCGATGGTTTGCGCGCGCCCCGATCTTCGGTAGGTTAGGCAAGGCTTACCTAAGGAGGATGGGATGGCAGAGAGCCAGACCTGGACGGCCGCGCCCGCCGCGCCCGAGCGTGCCCGGTCGATGCTCGCCACCGCGTGGTCCTGCGCGGTGACCGCGGAGGGCGGGCGCGAGGAGTTCGTCGGCGCGCACACCGTGGCCGACGACGGCCGGGTGCTGCTCCAGGTGCCCGAGGACAGCGCCCTGCTCGGAGCGGCGATCTGCGCGCCCCGGGGTGAGCCGTCGGCGGTCCTGGAGTTCGCCGACGTGGCACCCGTCCCGGTCCGCGGCCGTATCCGGGCCCGGCTGTGGATGGCCGGCCGGCTCGCCGTCGAGGACGGGTACCTCGCGTTCCACCCCACGCGGCTGGTGCTGCGGGGTCCGTCCGGCTCCGTGGTGATCGACCCGGCGGAGTTCGCCGCCGCCGCGCCCGACCCGCTGGCCACGGCCGAGGCCCGGCTGCTGACCCACCTCGCCGACTGCCACGGCGACGCGGTGGAGCGGCTCACCCGGCTCGTCGACGCCGGCAGCCTGCACGGGGTCGTCCGGGTCCGGCCGCTCGCCGTCGACCGGCACGGACTGACCCTGCGCATCGAGCGGACCGGCGGCCACGGCGACGTACGCCTGCCGTTCCACGCCCCCGCCGACGACGTCTCGCAGCTCACCGAGCGGATGCACGTCCTGCTCGCCCGGGCGAGCGCCGCCGCCTGCCCCCGGGCGCTGCACCGGCACCGCACGGACGGCGAGGGCTGAGCCGGACGGCCCGCCCCCGGCCCGCCCGGTCAGCCGGAACGCCGGCCGCCGCGCCGGCCCCGGCGGGCCGGCCGCAGGGCGCGCAGGGGACCGCGCAGCCGGTCCCGCAGCCGGGTCAGCCGGGGCAGCCGCTCGCGCTGCTCCCGGGTGTGGCGGTCCAGTTCCTCCAGCAGCCGGCGCGACCGGTGCTCGGTGTCCATCTCGTCGATGATGCGGTTGACCTCGGTCAGCACCGCCCCGTGCAACTGCCAGTGCCGGGTGTCGCGCCGGACCTCCGCGAGCAGCAGCTCGGCCAGCCGGTCCCGGGTCACCGCGGCCTGCCGCAGCTCGGTGGTCAGCCGCTCCTCCGCCGACTCGGCGTTCTCGCTGACGCTGGTGGTGACCAGGACCGCGAAGCTGACCACGGCGTCCCCGATCTCGGACAGCAACTGCTCCAGGGCGGCGCCCGTCTCGCCCGGGAACAGCGGCTCGGGCTCGCGCTCCTTGGCCAGGTCGGTCAGGGTGCGCGCCAGCACCCGCAGGACGACGGTGCAGATCTCCAGCGTGTCCAGGCCGGTGCGGAGCACCACCCGGTGCAGCAGGCCCTCCCGCACCCGCGGGTTGAAGCGCAGGCTGTCCTCGGCCTGCCGCAGGTCCTCGTCCACCTCGGCGATCTCGTGGTCGAGCCGCCGGGCCTCGTGCAGCCGCGCCGCGGCCTCCAGGAACGGCGTCTCGCCGGCCGCCTCCTCGCCCACCCGCAGCATGAGCTGCCGCAGCCGCCGCGACAGCTCCGCGATCGACGCGCCGGCCTGGTCCACCCAGACCGGGGGAGCGAGGACCAGGTTGAAGGCCAGCCCGACGATCGCGCCGATCAGGGTCTCCACCACCCGGGCCCAGGCCAGCGCCCCGTGCGCGGTGACGCCGAGCACCAGCATCGCGCTGATCGCCACCTCGGCGGTGAACTCGTGGGCGCGCACCAGGTGTCCGACGCCCAGCGCCGCCACGATGATCAGCGCCAGGCTCCACCAGCTCAGCCCCACCACCGAGCTGAAGACGATCGCGACCAGGACCCCCGCCACCACGGCGTTGACCCGTCGGATGCTCATCTTCAGCGTGGCGTACAGGGTGACCTGCACGACCAGCAGCGCGGTGAGGGGCGCGGTCAGCGGCGCGGGCTCGGGACTCAGCCGTACGGCGATCACATAGGCGATCGACGCCGCGGCCGCCGAGCGGAACGCCTGCACCACCACCGGGTCACGGTGCGCCGTCTTCAGCGACCGTGCCAGGGCCACCGACCTCTCACGTAGATCCAGCATCCTCGGGCGTGCTCCCCTTCCCCGGGCGCGACACATGGTTCCGGACAGAACGGACCGTAACCGGCGGGTGAGGGCCCGACCCGTTCCCACGCGCCGCGCGGGGCCGGACGTGTGGCGCACGCCCGGCACGGGGACCGTCAGGCCGTCACCTTGCCGAGGAACGCCTCCAGACGGGCCAGCGTCCGGGCGATCTGCTCCGCCGGGCCGAGGCTCTCCTGGAAACGCGTTCCGTTCTCGGGGATCTTCCTGCCCCGGATGTACAGGGAACAGGCCAGGTCGGTGCACATGTACAGCCCGACCGAGTCGCCCTCGCGGCCGGCCGGGCCCGCCTTGCGCGCCGTCATCAGCGAGACCCCGCCGCGCGGATGGGTGGTCAGGCACAGGGAACACAGGCTGCGCTGGAGCAGGGCGGCCCGGCCCGGCTGGAACCGCAGCGCCACGCCCACCGGACGCTCCGCGCCCTCGGTGACCAGATAGGCGCGGTCGGGCGCGCCGGGGTCCCGCCACCCCAGGAAGTCCAGGTCGTCCCAGGAGCGCTCGGCCAGGTCGCGGGGGAGGGGCAGCCGCTTCGCCTCGCCCTTCGAGCAGTTGACGAAGGAGGCGCGGATGTCCCGCTCGTCGAGTGGTCTCATGGTGGTCTCCGGAACTCGCACGGACTGGAACCTAGGGGCCCTAGGAACCTGCCTAAGGTAGACAGGCGGGCTGATCCGGGGCCACCGGTTTTCGACGGGGCGGGACCTCCGGTGCCGGCCACCGGCGCTCCTCTTAGTTCAGCTCGTGAATTAAGTGAGGGGGAAAGTCGCGGCGCGTCGCTTCCCGGAGGTATCGTGCAGGCCGGGCACGGGGGGCGGAGGGAGCCACATGGCGGGGCGGAACGGGCGGACGGTACGCGACCTGAGAAGGGCCAACCGCACGGCCGTGCTCCAGCGGCTCTACTTCGACGGCCCCCTCAGCCGCTTCGAACTGGGCCCCGCCACCGGTCTCAGCTCCGGCTCGGTCAGCAACGTCGTCGCGGACCTGGCCGCCGACGGCCTGGTCGAGGAGGCCGGCAGCGTCGACTCCGACGGCGGCCGGCCCCGCACCCTGCTGCGCGTCGCCCCCGGCAGCGGCCACCTGATCGGCGTGGACGTCGGCGAGACCCGCATCCGCGTCGAGCTGTTCGACCTGACCCTCACCGAACTCGCCCGCGCCGAACGCCCCCTCACCCCCCAGCGCCACGACGTCGACGTCGTCGTCGGCCACATCCGCGACGGCATCGCCGAGGTGCTCGCCGCCACCGGCCTGCCGCCCGGGCGGCTGCTGGGCGCCGGGATCGGCGTCCCCGGCATCGTCGAGCACACCCCCGACCGCGGCGCCGTCGTGCACGGGCAGACCATCGGCTGGGACGCCGTCCCGCTGGAGGCGCTGCTGCGCGCCGGCTCCCCGCTGCCCGACGCCGTGCCCTACCTCATCGACAACGGAGCCAAGACGCTCGGCCAGGCCGAGATGTGGTTCGGCGCCGGACGCGGCGCCCGCACCGCCGTCGTCGTCCTCTTCGGCTCCGGCGTCGGCGCCAGCCTGGTCACCCCCGACGTGGACCAGGGCAGGGCGGTCGAATGGGGTCACCTGACCGTACGGGTCCGGGGGCGCCGCTGCCGCTGCGGCGCCCTCGGCTGCCTGGAGGCGTACGCGGGCGCCGAATCGCTGCTCGCCCGCTGGCGCGAGGAGGGCGGCCGGGTCCCGGGGACCGCCGCCGACGACGAGGAGACGGCGCTCACCGCGATGCTCGCCGCCGCCCGCCCCGAGGGCGACCGGGCCGCCGACCCGGTGGCGCTCGCCGTCCTGGAGGAGACCGCCGAGTACCTGGGCGCCGGTCTTTCCGACCTGATCAACCTCTTCCAGCCGGAGCGCATCATCGTCGGCGGCTGGGCCGGCCTCCAGCTCGGCACCCGCTTCCTGCCCGCCGTACGCCGCCACGCCCGGTCCTACGCGCTGCGCCACCCGGCGGAGAAGGTCACCATCGACCTCGGCAGCCTCGGACCCGACGCGGTGACCGTCGGAGCCGCGATCCTGCCGCTCGCCGGGTTCTTCGCCCGCGGCGGCCGGCGCCCCGAACCGGAACCCGCCGACCCCGTCCCGGCCTGGCACACGGCGCTCAGGGAGCGCGCGCCGCGCTGAGGTTTCGCCGGCCCCGCGGGACGGTACCCGGCAGCGCTCGCACCACGACCGGAGGGAGACAGCGCCGTGACCGACCACCGCGCCGAGGGACCCGGAGAGAACGGCACCCCCGTGCCCCGCGACATGCCGGACCAGCAGGCCGACGCCGGGGAGGACCCCTGGGAGGTCGCCCCCGGCCTCGCGGCCCGCGAGAGCGGCACGGACGCCGATTCCGACGCCGCCGACGACGGGGCCACCGGCCCGGACGGCGCCGCCGACGTCCCCGACACCGACGAGGCGGGCACGGGCCGGCAGGGCGCGCCGCACTCGGGCACCGTCCACCCGGAACACCCCGTGCCGGACGAGTCCTCCGGCTGAGGCACTCCCGCGCGGGGGCCGGGCGCCCCCGCGCGGGCATCCGGAGCTGCCCCGCGGGTCCGGGCCGGCGGGGCAGGCGTGCCGTTCGGCGGGGATGAGTGCCCGGGTGACGCCTGGGCACGGGCGCCGCTCGGGGGACCGGGCGACGCCGGTGCCGGCGGACGGGGCCGGCGCCCGGAGGCGGCACGGGCCTCGACGGCCGCCGTGGACGCCCTGCCGCCCGGCGCTGCGCCGACCGGACGAGGCGCCGCCGTGGCGGCGGCCCGGGCGGAACCCGGGAACCCCATGCCGGCCGACCGCGGTTCGCCTCAGCCGGCCTTGCGCCCCCGCAGCGGCTCCGTCGCGGCGCCCGCGCCCTGCCGGACCCCCTGGAGGAACTCCGCCAGCACCTCGGTCGCCGTGTGCTCCGGCCGCCAGCCCAGCACGGCCCGCGCCCGCGTGCAGTCCAGCAGCGGCAGCCGCAGCACCGCGTCGAACAGGTGCGGCGAGGCGGGCAGCAGCCGCAGCCCCCACGCGGCGGCGATCGCCGAGCGCGCCGCCGACCGGGGCAGCCGCACCCGCCGCGGCGTACCGACCAGCTCGCCCAGCAACTCGGCGTCGACCGGCGGGTCGGCCGCCAGGTTGAACGCTCCCCGGGCGTCCTCGGAGCGCACCGCGAGCCGGTAGGCGTTCGCCGCGTCGTCGGTGTGCAGCGCCTGCACCTTCAGACCGGGGATGTCCGGCAGGAACGGCAGCAGGTCGGGGCGGGCCAGCGGACCGGGGAGGTACTTCCCGCCGAAGATCCGCCGCTGCTCGCTCGCCGACTCCCGCTTGAAGAGGAACGCGGGCCGCATCCGCACCACCCGGATGCCGGGGTGGTCCCGTTCGAACACGTCCAGGGCCCGCTCCAGATACGCCTTCTCCCGGCAGTACGCCGCGTCCGGCCAGCCGTGGGTGGGCCAGGACTCGTCCACCGCCCGGTCCTTGGGACCCGGCGAGTACGCGCCGACCGACGAGGCGTGCACCAGCGCCGGCACCCCGGCCGCCGCCACCGCCTCGAACACCCGCAGCGAACCGAGCACGTTCGTCGCCCAGGTCGTCGCCGGATCGTGCGTCGGCTGGAACGCCCAGGCCAGATGCACCACCGCGTCGGCCCCGGCGAACAGACCGGTCAGATCCGTCCGCTCGGCGGCGAGGTCGACGGCGGCCCACTCCGTCCTCGCCGGGGACCAGTCGGGGACGCGCCGGGCCAGGCCCAGCACCGATTCCGTCCCCGGGTCCTCGGCAAGGAGCCGCACCACACTGGTGCCCACGTTGCCGGTGGCCCCCGTGACCACGATCCTGCTGCCCGCCGCGCCGCTCACCTCGTACTCCTCTCGGCCGCCTGACCCGGGCGGGGCCCTCGACCGGCCGCTCGCCCGTACGGAGGCCACCGGGTACCCGCGCGCTCCGGAAGCACGCGGCCGGGGCGGTACCGGCCCGGCCGGCGGCTCAGGCGGCGAACGCGTCCACGCCGGTCAGCTCCGCCGAGAGCCGCCACAGCCGGGCGGCCTGCTCCGGGTCGACGGCCCAGTCCTTGACGCCGACGCGCGCGTCGCCGTCCGTGGCCGGCTCGGCGATGTCGCAGTCCTCCAGGTAGACGCCGCCGAGCCCGTCGAGCCGCGGGGACGTCGCCGCCCACACCTGCGTCGCGGCGCCCTGCTCCGGCGTCTTGAAGGCGTCCGGGTCGCGCAGCCGGCCGTCCTCGTCGATCCAGCCGCGCTCCACCATCTCCGCCGTGGACAGATGGCGCTGGAGCGGGGTGAGGATGCCGCCGGGGTGGAGCGCGAAGGCGCGCACGCCCCGGTCCCGGGCGAGCCGGTCCAGGTGCACGGCGAACAGCACGTTGGCGGTCTTCGCCTGCCCGTAGGCCCGCCACTTGTCATAGCCGGCGCGCCAGTGCACGTCGTCCCAGCGGATGCCCGAGGCGTGGTGGCCCCGGGAGGAGACCGAGACGACCCGGGCGCCGCCCGGCTCGATGGCCGGCCACAACCGGTTGACCAGCGCGTAGTGACCGAGGTGGTTGGTGGCGAACTGCGCCTCCCAGCCGGGTCCGACCCGGGTCTCGGGGCAGGCCATGATCCCGGCGCCGCCGATGACGATGTCCAGGGTCCGCCCGGAGGCGAGGAACCGCTCGGCGAAGGCGCGCACGCTTCGAAGGTCCCCGAGGTCCAGCTCGTCCACCTCGACCCCGGCCAGCCCGGCCAGGGCCTCGCGCGCCGCGTCGGGACGCCGGGCGGGGACGACGACCCGCGCCCCGGCCCCGGCGAGGGCCCGGGTGGTCTCCAGGCCGAGGCCCGAGTAGCCGCCGGTGACGAGCGCGAGCCGTCCGGTCAGGTCGAGGCCGGCGAGGACGTCGGCGGCGGTGCTGCGGGCTCCGAAGCCCGAGCCGATCTTGGCTTGAGGAGTGCTCATGCCCGGAACGGTACGAATTCGAGTGCTCTCGAAGTCAAGCGGCGCCGGGACGAACCGGCGGCGGCAGCGGAAAGCCCCGACCGGACGGGGGAATCGCGGTCGGGGCCGATCAGGTGCGGGCACGGATGGCGGTCGCCTCTCGGCGAGGGGCTCCACAGGGCTTCAGCCGAACGATCGTCCCTGTGGGCAATAGGTGAGGCCCGGGGACACTGTCCCATCCGTACCCACGCCCTCCTCAACGGCCTCAGGCCCGCCGGTGTTCCGCACTCCGCGCCGCTTCGGGGTGATCCGCGTCACCCTCGCCCACGGGGGAACCGTCGCCCGCGGGGGAGCCGTCCTCCGCCGGGGAGTCCTCGTCCGGCATCGTCTCCGCCCACAGGTTCTCCGCCTGGAGCAGCAGCGTGCCGAGGACCGCCGCCGTCTCCGAACCCCGCTGGGCGTGCTCGCGCAGCCCCTCCTGGAGCCGCCGGTGCAGGTCCTCCAACGCCTCCCGGGTCGGACGCCCCCGCCCGGTCTCCCCGTTCCCGCCGCCGAGCCGGCCGGCCTCCACCCGGCAGGCGTCGCCGATCAGCTCCAGCAGCCGCGCGTACCGCCGCAGCACCGGCCGCTCGGGCGGGGCGGGTGTGCGGCGCTCGTCGGCCGTCACCGCGAGGGTCCGGGTCAGCGCCGTGACGTTGTCGGCGATGTGGCCCCACCGCCGGTCCTCCTCCTCGGGCGGCACCGCCGACGCCGGCGGCACCCGGTGCAGGGCGCGCAGCGGCGCGTACGTCAGCCGCAGGCTCTCCCGGCTCCAGGCACGGGCCGAGCGCAGCGCCTCGACGCGGTACCGCAGCCGCGCGGCGGCACCCGTCCAGTCGGCGGCGCTCTGCTCGTCCCACTCCTCCCGCAGCCCCTCGGCGACGGTGTGCAGCACGTCACCGGTCTCCTCGGCGAGCGCGGCGAGGTTCTCGCGCACGTCCCGCAGGTGGACCGGGGGGAAGACCAGCGCGTTGACGGCGACGCCGATGACCGCGCCGAGCGCCGCCTGACCCAGCCGGTGCGCGACCGCGTACTCCGAGACGGTCCCCGAGGCCAGGATGAACACGGCCGTGGTGGCCGTGTAGATGCCCTGCGCCCCGAACCGCGGCCAGTTGGCGAGCAGCATCAGCGGCGGCAGCGACACCGCGAGCGCCACCGTGGTGTTGTCGGTCAGCTCCTGCGCCCCGGACGCCAGCAGCGTGCCGACGCAGATCGCCGCGAACTGCTGGGCGGCCTGCCGTACCGAGCTGTACACGGTGGCCTGCACCAGCACCACCGCCACCCAGGGCGCCATCAGCGCCATCGGGTCGTCCATCCAGACGCCCGCCACCAGCCAGGCCAGCAGCCCCGCGCCGGCCGCCTTCAGCGACTGCTTGACCAGGTCGCGTTCGCGTCCCGGTCCGCGCACCGCGCCGCGGACGGCCTCGCCGGCCGCGGACGCCTCACGCCGCACCACGTCCCGCAGCCGTACGGCCGCATCGCTCACACCGGTCATGATCCACCGGGTATCCGCAAGATCGCCGCTCACCCCAGCGGGCTGCCGGCCAGCCCCTCCAGCAGGGCGGCCGGGTCGTCGTAGACCGCGTCCGCGCCGGCCTCTACCAGGTCGGCGCGCGGGATGCCGCCGGACAGCACGCCCACGCAGCGCACCCCGGCCCGGCGGGCCGCGGTCATGTCCCAGACGGTGTCACCGACGAAGACGGCCCGCTCGGCGGGGACCCCGGCCAGCTCCAGCGCCCGCTGGACCGGTTCGGGCGCGGGCTTGCCCGACTCCACGTCGTCGGCGCCGGCGGTCGCGGTGATCGCGTCGTCGGCGTCGATGGCCCGGCGCAGCGCGCCCAGTTCCGCGTCGCCCGCCGAGGTGGCCAGCACCACCTTCCAGCCGTCCCCGGCCAGCCGCCGCAGCAGGTCCCCGGCGCCGGGCAGCGCGGGCAGCCGGTCGAAGTACTGCCCGTACAGCGCCTTGTGCGCGGCGCTCAGCGCGTCGTCCTGCTCCGGGTCGCGGTCCTCGCCCAGCAGATGAGCGATCAGATCGGTGGAGGGCAGGCCCACGGCCCGGTGCACGGCGTGCATGGGCACCCGGTGGCCCGCCTGCCGGAAGGCCTCCCACCAGGTGACGACATGCAGATGATTGGTGTCGGCGAGAGTGCCGTCCACGTCGAACACGGCCGCGCGTTCCATGCACCGGTCCCTTCCTCGGATCTGGGTTCGGCCGGCCGGGTACCACGTCAGCCGCCGGCCACGCCGGACGGTGTACGGCCCTGGCGGGTCCAGGCCAGCAGTTCCTCGCGGGACCAGGTGGTCACCACCCGCTCCGGCGGCACCCCGCACTCCTCGGCCCGCGCGCACCCGTGGCCCTGCCAGTCGAGCTGGCCGGGCGCGTGCGCGTCGGTGTCGACGGAGAACAGCGCCCCGGCCGCCATCGCCCGGCGCAGCAGCCGCCGGGGCGGGTCGAGCCGCTCGGGCCGGCTGTTGATCTCCACCGCGGTCCCGTGCTCGGCGCAGGCCGCGAACACCTCGTCCGCGTCGAACTCCGACTCCGGCCGCCCCCGCCCGCTCACCAGCCGCCCGGTGCAGTGGCCGAGGATGTCGGCGTGCGGGTTCGTCACGGCGGCGACCATGCGGCGGGTCATCGACCGGGCGTCCATCCGCAGCTTGGAGTGGACCGAGACGACCACCACGTCGAGCCGCTCCAGCAGCTCCGGTTCCTGGTCGAGGGAGCCGTCGTCGAGGATGTCGCACTCGATGCCGGTCAGCAGCCGGAACGGCGCCCAGGTCTCGTTCAGCCGGGCCACCACGTCCAGTTGCTCCCGCAGCCGGTCCGGGGACAGACCGCGGGCCACCGTCAGCCGGGGGGAGTGGTCGGTGAGCACCGCCCACTCGTGCCCGAGGGCCGCCGCGGTCCGCCCCATCTCCTCGATCGGGCTGCCGCCGTCCGACCAGTCCGAGTGCAGGTGGCAGTCGCCGCGCAGGCGCGCCCGCAGCGCCGCGCCGCCCCCGGCGAGCGGGGACGCCGCCTCGCCCTCCAGCTTCTCCAGGTATCCCGGCACCTGCCCGGCCAGCGCCTCCCGCGCCACCTGCGCCGTCTTCGGCCCGACGCCCTTGAGCGACTCCAGCGAACCGGCGTCCGCCCGCCGCCGCACCTCGTCCCCGGGCAGCGCGGACAGCACCCGGGCCGCCGTGCGGAAGGCGCGGACCCGGTACGCCGGTGCCTGGGACCGCTCCAGCAGGAACGCGATCCGCTCCAGCGCCGCCACGGGGTCCATCCGCCGCACCACCTCCTCGTCCACCCCAGGGTTCCCCAGCGGCGCGCGGGCCGCACGGCGGAGCGGGCGGTTTGTCCCGCCCCCGCCCGGGTACTGCGACGGCCCGATCCGTCCCGCCGCCGAGGAGGCCGCCATGTCCCGTCCCGACCGCGTCGCCGTGATCACCGGTGCCGACTCCGGCATCGGCCGGGCCACCGCCGTACGCCTCGCCGAGGCGGGTCTGGACATCGGCGTCACCTGGCACACCGACGCCGAGGGCGCCGAGCGCACCGCCGAGGAGGTACGGGCCCTGGGCCGCCGGGCCGAGACCGCGCGGGTGGACCTGACCCGGCTGCCCGAGGCCGCGGACACGGTGGACGAGCTGTGCGCACGCCTCGGCCGGGTGGACGTGCTGGTCAACAACGCCGGTACGGGCACGGCCACGCCCTTCCTCGACCTGGGCCTGGACGATCTGCGCCACGTCCTCGACGTCGACCTCGCCGGCCCCTTCCTGTGCGGACAGCGGGCGGCGCGGCGCATGATCCGGCAGGGCGACGGCGGCCGGATCGTCAACGTGACGTCCGTGCACGAGCACCAGCCGCGGGTGGGCGCGGCGCCGTACTGCGCCGCCAAGGGCGGCCTCGGACTGCTCACGCAGGTCATGGCGCTGGAACTGGCCGAGCACGGCATCACCGTCAACGCCGTCGCCCCGGGCGAGATCGCCACGCCCATGACCGGGCAGGAGGACACCGACCCGCACACCGAGCGGCGGCCCGGTGTCCCGCTCGGCCGGCCGGGCGACGCCCGCGAGGTCGCCGCCGTGATCGCCTTCCTCGCCGGGCCGGACGCCTCGTACGTCACCGGCGCCTCCTGGAGCGTGGACGGCGGCATGCTCCGGATGGGCCCGATGGCCGGGTCGCATCTGACGGGCGACGACTGGCGGCGCCCCTGACCGGGCGGGAAACCGGCGACGGACGGTCATGAGCAGGCCGTGAGCAGGCAGCGAGCGGGAACGGGCGGCCGGGGAGAGCCCCGGCCGCCCGTTCGTTCTACGCTCGATACATGACCGAAATCGTGAGCCCGCACATCGCCCGGCCGCGCATCCTGGTCCTGGGGGTCCAGCCGGCCGCTCCGCCGTTCCGGATCGTGGAGATCGACGGCCAGGTCGTCGGCGAGGCGCGGACCGTCGTCGACGTCCTGGAGGCCGCGGCCGCGTACGGCATCACGGTCCACGACCTGGACGACCCGGACGTGGTCCGCTGGGTCGGCGGGGACAAGTTCACCTGGACGCTCCACTAGACCGGGTCCGCCGGGCGTGCACCGCGCGGCTCATCCGCCGCCCCAGCAGCAGGTACCCCAGCAGGGCCCCCGTGGTGTTCAGGATGACGTCGTCGATGTCGAAGGCCCGGCCGGTGACCATGGAGCCCTGCGCGAGTTCGACCAGCAGCATCACCACGGCCGTCAGCAGCAGTACCCGCAGCACGCCGCGGGTGCGCGGCGCGACCACCGGCACCAGCATCCCGAACGGCACGCCGAGCAGGACGTTCCCGCCGACCTGCTTCACCGCGTCGCGCAGTCCGGGCTGGCCCAGGTACTGCCGCAGGGAACTGCCGGGGTGCAGATTGGTGTGGGTCAGCGCCTCCGAGGCGGGGGAGGGATTCAGGGTGAGCTTGGCCAGGACGACGGCGAAGGCCACCATGAAGACGAAGGCGCACGCCGTCGCCAGCAGGCGCAACGGCCAGGGGAGCACATGCCGTTCGCGCGGTGCGGGGTCGTCCTCGGTCCGGCCGGCGCGGGAGCGCAGCGGGGAACGCGTCCGTGGGGCGGCGGCGCGAGCCATTCGGTCCTCCGGTTCTGTGCGGGAGCGGTTCTCTTACGGGGGAGGGGAGGGGCGGTCGCTCACTCCGGGAAGGTGACCCGGACCTCTTTGAAACCGAGCGAGCGCAGCAGGTTCTGCAGCATCTCCTTGGTGTTGCTCTCGGCGCGTTCGGTCAGCCCGCTCTCCTTCGCGGCCTCGGCGATGTGCCGCACCGCGAGCTTCTGGACGGCCTGCTCCCCGTTCGGGTTGTCGGAGAACAGGTCGCCGAGCCGGTCGAGCAGGCCGCGCTGCTTGGACACGGCGTAGGAGCGCTCGGGGTCGAGCGCCGGTGCGCCGAGCGCGGCGTGCGGCAGCCGCAGCGTGGCCGAGGTGCGGTCCTCGTCGACCGTCACGTCGTCCCGGCCGACCTTGCCGAGGTCGACGTAGGCGTCGACGGTGCCCGCGCCGACGTACAGGGTGCGCGAGCCGCGCACCGCGTCCGGCAGGAACCTGGTGTCCTTCTCCAGGTCCACGACGACCTGGAAGTTGCCGCTCGCGGCCTCGTACCGGCTGAGGTCCTGCACGGATTCCAGCAGCGCCGGGCCGGAGCGGTCGTGGGTCTCGGAGCCGAACAGGCCCTTCAGTCCCGGGATCACGCTCAGCCTGAGGCCGGCGAACAGCACGACGAGCACCAGCGCGACGGCCGCGACCGCCTTGGCCCAGCCGGGGACGCGCCGTGGGCGCCTGATCGGAGTCGTCATGGCGACGGCCCTCCTTCCTGCTGACCTGATGCCCCCCACTTCTCGCGCTAGACAGGCGAGTTGAGGAGGCTTCGCGAGCAGGACGCCAGGCGTCGGGCCGCCGGCGCGTCACGCTGAGGGAGGCGGGCGCAATGCCCTGACTGTGCGTCAATCCCCCGGTAGAGCAGGGGGGTTGCTCGATCCGGCGTCCGCTCGCGCCGGAGCGCGCGACGGACGCCGTCGCGTGCCGGCCGCGACCGGAGCTACGCCGGCCCCGGCCCGCCCATCACCTCGTCCAGCGTCGCCCGCGGCGGCAGCAGCCGGGCCAGGCCGGTGATGCGCAGGACGCGCAGGGTCAGGGGGTGGGAACAGACCAGGTGCAGTTCGCCGCCCTCGTCGAGCACCCGGTTCCTGGCCCGGGTCAGCAGCCGCAGCCCCGAGGCGTCGAGGAACGTGATCCCGCTGAGGTCGAGCACGACCCGGGCGCCGGGGCGGGCGGTGGCCCGGTCCAGGAGCGGGGCGATCTCGTCGGCCGCGGCGAGATCGATCTCGCCGTGGAACCGGAGCACCGTACGGCCCCGGTCGTCGCGCACGCGCAGATGCCGGGTGAGCGGTGCTGGGTCCTGCCGCACGGTCACCTCGCCTCCAGCCCCTCGTCCGCTCCCACGCCCCCACCAGCTTCCCTCATTCGGAGGAATGTGAGCATGTTCGATTGACATATGTCATCGGTTTCTCATGCCGCAGACATGAGTGGCCGGGAGCGGTCCGGGGCGGCCGGGGCCGGGTTCAGTCCACGAGCAGGACCAGCTTGCCGGTGGTGCGGCCCGTCTCGCCCAGCGCGTGCGCCCCGGCCGCGTCCGCCAGCGGGAAGGTCCGCTCCACGGAGGCCCGCAGGGCGCCCGACTCCGCCAGTGCGGCGATCTCCCGCATCCCGCCCCGGTCGGCGTCGACGAGCATCCGCGCCGCCCGCACCCCGAGCCGCTCCGCCTCGCGGTACAGCCCGTCCGGGCCGACCGGCAGGATCGAGACCACGATCCCGCCCGGCCGCAGCACCCGCAGCGAACGGGTCAGCGTGTCCCCGCCGATGGTGTCCAGGACGACGTCGACGTCCTGGACGGCCTCGGCGAAGTCCGTCTCCCGGTAGTCCAGCGGCTCGTCCACGCCGATGGACCGCAGGAACTCGTGCTTGCCCGCGCTCGCGGTGCCGATGACATGGGCGCCCCGCGCCTTGGCGATCTGCACCGCCACATGGCCCACCCCGCCGGCCGCCGCGTGCACCAGCACCCGCTGCCCGGGGCGGACGTCCGCCCGTTCCACCAGCGCCTGCCAGGCGGTCAGCGACACCAGGGGCAGCGCGCCGGCCCGCACATGGTCGATCCCGGCCGGCTTGTGCCAGAAGCCCCGCGCCGGGGCGGCGACGTACTCGGCGTGGGAGCCGTGGCCGAACGGGTACGACAGCATGCCGAAGACCTCGTCGCCCGGCCGGAACTCCGCGACGCCGATCCCGGCCTCCTCGACGGTGCCGGAGACGTCCCAGCCCAGCACGAAGGGCGGTGCGCCGAGGAAACCGCCGTTCGCGCGGTGCTTCCAGTCGGTGGGGTTGACGCCGGCGGCGCGCACCCGCACCAGCACCTCGTTGGGGCGGGGCGCGGGACGCTCCACCCGTACTTCCTTCAGGACCTCGGGGCCGCCGAGGGTGTCCTGGCGGATGGCTCGCATCGTGTTCACATCGCTCATGGTCACCCAGCCTGCCGCCGTCCGCCCGTCCGGGAAATGGCATGATGGTCACTCTCCGATAGGATCGTGCCATGCCTCGCCCCCAGCGCCCCGAACGGGTCGTGGTCCTCGCCCTCGACGGCGTCTACCCCTTCGAGCTGGGCATGCCCAGCCGCATCCTCGGCGCCGCCGACGGCCGGTACGAGGTGCTGACCTGCACCGCCGACGGCCGCCCGGTGCGCACCGAGGCGGACTTCACCGTCGCCGTCGACCACGGCCCGGAGATCCTCGCCACCGCCGGCACCGTCGTCGTCGCCGCCGTCACCCCCTCCCGGATCACCGCCGGCCTGCCCGCCGAGGTCACCGCCGCCCTCGCCCTGGTCCCGCCCACCGCGCGCCTGCTCTCCATCTGCACCGGCGCCTTCGTGCTGGCGGCGGCCGGACTGCTCGACGGCCGCCGCGCGACCACCCACTGGCAGCTCACCGACGTCTTCCGCCAGATGTTCCCGCGCGTCACCCTCGACCCGGACGTCCTCTTCGTCCACGACGGCCGCATCCTCACCTCGGCCGGCGCGGCCTCCGGCGTCGACGTCTGCCTCCACCTGATCCGCGAGGACCACGGCAGCGAACTGGCCAACGCCGTCGCCCGGCGCTGCGTCGTCCCGCCGTTCCGCGACGGCGGACAGGCGCAGTACATCGAACAGCCGGTGCCCCGGACCGGCGCCGCGAGCACGGCCGCCACCCGCGCCTGGGCCCTGGAGCGCCTCGACGAACAGCTCACCCTGGCCGACCTCGCGGCCCACGCCGGGATGAGCCTGCGCACCTTCGCCCGCCGCTTCGACGACGAGGTCGGCCTCAGCCCCGGCCGCTGGCTCATCCAGCAGCGCGTGACCCGGGCCCGGCACCTGCTGGAGTCCAGCGACCTGCCGGTCGACCAGATCGCCGGCCGGGTCGGCTTCGCCACGGGCGCCTCCCTGCGCCGGCACCTGCACGCGGCGATCGGCGTCTCGCCCCAGGCCTACCGGCGCACGTTCCGCGCGGCGGCCCGCTGACCCCCGCCGGCCGGCCGCCCCGTGCCCCCGGCCCGCCGACTGAATCGGGCGGGCGCGGATATCAGCTAGGTACAGGGCGGCGGGGCACGACGGTCCCGTGCCCCGGACCCTTCGGAGGAGAAGATGGCACTGGTGAATGCGGGCGTCGTGGTGCTCGACTGTGCCGAGCCCGAGATGCTCGCGGAGTTCTACAAGGAACTGCTGGGCGGCGAGGAGACCGACGTGTCCGCCAACCGGATAGAGATCAGGGGAGCCGACGGCTTCCGCATGGCGTTCCGCCGGGACGTCAACGCCACCCCGCCGAGCTGGCCCCGGCCCGAGAACTCCCTCCAGGTCCATCTCGACTTCGTGGTGGACGACCTCGACGCGGCCGAACGGGGCATCGTCGGACTCGGCGGGCGCCCGGTGGAGGCGAAGGACGCGCCCGGCCCCTACGAGGAGCGCGGCTTCTCCGACCCGGCCGGACACTCCTTCACCCTGCGCCGCAACCCGTCGACCGCGCCCAAGCAAGGCTGACCCGCGCCCGGACAGGGCCCCGGCCCGCCGACAGCACCGAGCCCCGCCGCGGACGGACCGCCGGCGGGGCTCGGCAGGGGTGCGGGTCAGTCCCGGCCGCCCGTCCCTGCGGTCGGCCAGACCCCGGTGGAGCGCTCGACGGCCTTGGCGCCGGAGCGGTCCACCGCGCTGCGCACCACCGCGAAGATCGCCCCCTGGATCGCGGCGGCCAGCAGGATCTCGCCCCAGCCGCGGTCCCGGTCCAGGGCGTCGGGCGCGTCGTCCTCGTGCCGGATCAGCTTCCACGTCTTCTGGAACGCCATCCCCGCCAGCGCACCACCGGCCCAGCCCATGACGAAGCCGACCGGCTTGTAGGCGAGGGGCATCTTCTGCTTCTTCTTCTTTCCCACGGTTCCTCCTGAGTCGTCGTCAGTACGTCAGTACGTCAGTGCGCCGGTGCGGGGGATCGGGGCCGGCCCCGCGCCGGCACCTCCTCACCGGCGCGGACCGGGCCGGGCGGGGTGCCGTCGCCGAACGGCCGGCCGCCCAGCTCCTCGCGGTGGTGCGGGGTGAGCCAGCCGGACAGATCGGGCCCCAGCGGCACGACGCCGGTCGGATTGACGCCCGTGTGCACCTGGTAGTAGTGCCGCTTGATGTGGTCGAAGTCGACGGTGTCGCCGAACCCCGGCGTCCGGAACAGGTCGCGGGCGTACGCCCACAGCACCGGACTCTCCGTCAGCTTCCAGCGGTTGCACTTGAAGTGACCGTGGTAGACGGCGTCGAAACGCACCAGCGTGGTGAACAGCCGGATGTCCGCCTCCGTGATCGTGTCCCCGACCAGGTACCGCTGCCGCTCCAGCCGGGGCACCAGCAGCTCCAGCCGCCGGAACACCCCCGCGCAGGCGGCCTCGTACTCCTCCTGCCCGGTCGCGAACCCGGCCCGGTACACCCCGTTGTTGACGTCGTGGTAGACGCCCGCCATCACCTCGTCGATCTCGTCCCGCAGCGCCTCCGGGTACAGGTCGGGCGCGCCCGGCCGGTGCAGCGCGGTCCACTCCGTGGCGAGGTCGAGGGTGATCTGCTGGAAGTCGTTGGTGACCAGCCGTCCGCTGGGCACGTCCACGATCGCCGGCACGCTCACCCCGCCCGGATACCCCGTCTCCCGCCGGTCGTACGCCTCGCTGAGGAAGCGAATGCCGAGCACCGGGTCGCGGCCGTCCGGATCGAGGGTGAACCGCCAGCTGCGGTCGTCCTGGATCGGATCGGCGACCGCCAGCGACAGGGCCTCCTCCAGGCCGAGCAGCCGCCGGGAGACCAGCGCCCGGCTCGCCCACGGGCAGGCCCGGCTGACCACCAGCCGGTACCGGCCGCTCTCCACCGGCCAGCCGTCCCGTCCGTCGGCCGTGATCCGGTCCGCGAAATGGCTCCGGGACCGTTTGAACGCCTTCCGGCCGTACGCGCTGTTGCCGGACCCGCCGGCACCCTCGCTCATGGCCCACTCCTCCCGGTCACAGGGGTCCGGTCGCGGACACCCTGGGGGACGCGTTCCCCGTTTCGGCCGCTCGGCACGGGTGGTCCACCCACAAGGGGGTGTGATCCGCGCCGGCCGGGGGCAGTCGCCGAAAGGTGAGCGGGACACCTACGCAGCAGACGACAGACAGTACGGCAGCCCCTGCGACGGACAGCGCGGCGGACCCGGCAGCGGGCCGGGCGGGCGGGCCCGACGAGAGCAAGGCGGACCGGCGCACCCGCGTCACCGTGCTGGTGGCGCTGGCCGCCAACCTGGTGATCGCGGCCGCCAAAGCGGTCGGCGGCGTCATCGCGGCCTCCCCGGCGCTGCTGTCGGAGGCGGCGCACTCCGTGGCCGACAGCCTCAACGAGGTCTTCCTCCTCGCCGCGCTGCGCCGCAGCCGCCGCCCCGCCGACCGCAAGCACCCCTTCGGCTACGGCAAGGAGCGGTACTTCTGGTCCCTGCTCGCGGCCGTCGGCATCTTCGTCATGGGCGGCTGCTTCTCCTTCTACCAGGGCGTCCAGGCCCTCCGTGAGGGCGCGGAGGAGGAGCTGAGCGGCTACATCGCCGGCCTGATCGTGCTCGGCGTCGCCCTCCTCGCCGAGGGCGGCTCGCTGCTGCGGGCCCTGCACCAGGTGCGCGGGCAGGGCGGCGGGCTGCGCGACCCCGCCCTGCGCACGGTCGTCGCCGAGGACGGCACCGCGGTGCTCGGCGTCACCCTCGCGATGATCGGCATGGCCCTGCACATGGTCACCGGACAGGTGGTGTGGGAGGCGTCCGCGTCGCTCGCCATCGGGGCCCTGCTCGTCTACGTCGCCTACCGGCTCGGCCGGGACGCCCGCGACCAGCTGATCGGCGAGGCCGCCGACCCGGAGGCCGCGGGCCGTATCCGAGCCCTGCTGGACGCCCAGCCCGAGATCGACAGCGTCGAGGCCCTGTTCACCATGAAGACCGGCCTCGACTCCACCCTGGTGGCCGCCCGCGTCGACCTGGTGCCCGGCCTGGACAGCGAACGGGTCGAGGAGGTCGCCGTACGCATCAAGCGGTCCCTCGCCAACACCGTCCCCGAAGCGGGGCAGATCTTCCTGGACATCACCGACCGGCCCGCACGGGAGGCACACGAAAGCCCCGCCGCGACGGGGGAACGCGGCGGGGCCTGACCCTCGATTGCCCGGCATCGGCCGGCTCATGCGCGGGCGGGGAGGAAAACTTCCGGGAGATCCCCCGGGCCCTCCCGGAAGTCCCCCCCGCGGGGTCCTCAGGACCCGTCGGCCGGCTCCAGCACGAACACCGGGATCTCCCGGTCCGTCTTCTCCTGGTACTCGGCGTAGTTGGGGAAGGCCGCGACGGCACGCTCCCACCACTGCGCCTTCTCGTCTCCCGTGATCTCACGGGCCGTGTAGTCCCGCTTCACCGGCCCGTCCTGGAGCTCCACGTGCGGGTCGGCCTTGATATTGAAGTACCACACCGGGTGCTTGGGCGCCCCGCCGAGCGAGGCGACCACCGCGTACCGCCCCTCGTGCTCGACCCGCATCAGCGGCGTCTTGCGCAGCTTGCCGCTCTTCGCGCCCCGGGTCGTCAGCAGGATCACCGGCAGACCGGTGTCCATCAGGGTCGTGCCCTCGGTCCCGCCGGACTTCTCGTACAGCTCCACCTGCTCCCGCACCCACCGCTCCGGGCTGGGTTCGTACTCGCCCTCAAGAGGCATGGCATCCGTCCCATCGTCGAGTTGATACCGCGTCGTACAAAGTCCAACAGGACTCCGTACCGGAATCATCCCCGCCACGCGGTGCGCGCCGGGCGACACGACGCGGACGATGCTGGAACTCCCCCCGGCGCGGGAGCAGGCTGACGGACCATGCGCATCGACATCGACAAGGACGTCTGCATCGGCGCGGGCCAGTGCGCCCTGACCGCCCCGGACGTGTTCACCCAGGACGACGACGGCTACGGCACCGTCCTGCCCGGCCGCGAGGACGGCGCGGGCAGCCCCCTGGTCCGTGAGGCGGCCCGGGCCTGCCCGGTCTCCGCCGTCACCGTGACGGAGCCCACCGCCTGACCCCACCCCTTCAGTAGGCTTCCCGGGTGACCGAACAAGACGGCAAACCCTTCCTCTACGTGGTCGTCTGCGCCGCCGGCGTCGCGGTCGACGCCGACCGGCTGATCACCGCGGCGCTGCGGCGCGGCTGGGCCGTCGGGGTGATCGCCACCCCGACCGCCGCGGCCGACGGCTTCCTCGACGTCGCCGCCGCCGAGGCGCTGACCGGGCGCCCGGTGCGCGCCCGCTCCCGGCGCCCCGGTGAGCCCCGCCCGTTCCCCGCGCCGGACGCCGTGCTCGTCGCGCCCGCCACCTTCAACACCCTCAACAAATGGGTTGCCGGCATCGCCGACACCCTGGCCCTCGGCACCCTGTGCGAGGCGTACGGCCTCGGCGTGCCCATCGGCGTCCTGCCCTGCGTCGGCGAGGCGCTCGCCGCCCACCCGGCCTACCGGGAGACCCTCACCCGGCTGCGCGGGATGGGCGTCCGCCTCGGCCCGCCGCACACCGGGGAGTTCCCCTGGGAGCGGGCCCTGGACCTGGTCGGGCAGCCGGGTCAGGGCCGGTCGCAGCCCACCGTGGGCCCCACCAGCATGCCGCCGGTGAACACCTCCTGACCGCGCGGCAGCCAGTACCCCAGCTTCGACACCACCGTCGAACAGGCAGGCCCCAGGGTGACGCGCACCCGCACGGTGGCCGGCCGCCCCGGCCGGAGGCCGGTGAGCGCGCAGTCCAGCGTGTACCGCCGCCGCTCGGCCGGCCCGGGGCCGCCGGTCACCGGGTGGACGCAGCGGTCGTCGTCCGTCGCCAGCTCCGCCCCCGAGCCCTCCGCCCCGATGAGCCCGAAACGGGCGCTGCCGTCGCCCGCCGCGCTGTCCTGGTGGACGGTGTACGTCAGCGTGGTCGTGGTGCCGGGCCGCAGAGCTGTCCGGTCGACCTCGACGCGGTGCGTGGCGGCGGGCTTCGGCGCGGTGAGGGTGAGCGCGGCCCGCACCGTGCCGCGCAGCTCCACCCCGTCGGGCACCGACCGGGCGCGCACCCGCGCCGTGAACTCGTACGTCCCCGGACCGGGGTAGGCGGCGTCGGCACCGGGCAGCACCCCGGAGGCGACGGCGGCGCCGTGCCGCCGCGCGGTCCAGGTCCCCGACGTCAGACAGGCGTCCCGCGCCTTCGCGCGGGAGGCCGTACAGGTGGCGGGCGCCGACACGGACAGGCCGCGAGGGCCGCCGGCCGCGCACAGGCTGACCGCGGCCCGTTGACCGTGCCCGCCGCGCAGGACACCGGCCGGGGCGCACAGCGTCCCCGCGGACTCGGCGGCGGGGCGGGGCGCGGGGGCGGGCCCGCCCCGGGCGGACGGGACGAGGGACAGGCTCAGCACGGCGGCACCGGCCAGGACGGAGAGACTTCGGGAACGGGTCGGCACATCTTCCTCCGGGGTGGGGGGCCGACCGGCCGGACGCCGGTCGCCTGCGCCGAGGATGCGCGCCCCCACCCGCCCCCGGACCGCTCCCACGCCGTGCCGTCACCTCAAGGCCGTAGGCTCGTCGCGGAAGATCACTCGTCCTGAAGGCGGGAGCAGCAACGATGCAGTACGTGAAGCTCGGTTCGACGGGCCTGGACGTCTCACGGATCTGTCTGGGGTGCATGACCTACGGCGTGCCCGGCCGGGGCCCGCACCAGTGGACCCTCGACGAGGACGCCTCCCGCCCCCTGATCCGGCAGGCCCTCGAAGCGGGCATCACCTTCTTCGACACGGCCAACGTCTACTCCGACGGCACCAGCGAGGAGATCGTCGGCCGGGCCCTGGCCGACTACGCCCGCCGCGACGAGATCGTCCTCGCCACCAAGGTGCAGGGCCGGATGCGGCCCGGCCCCAACGGCGGCGGCCTGTCCCGCAAGGCGATCATGACCGAGATCGACCACAGCCTGCGGCGGCTGGGCACCGACCACGTGGACCTCTACCAGATCCACCGCTGGGACCCGCACACGCCGATCGAGGAGACCATGGAGGCCCTGCACGACCTGGTCAAGGCGGGCAAGGTGCGCTATATCGGGGCGAGTTCCATGTACGCCTGGCAGTTCGCCAAGGCGCAGTACACCGCCGAGCGGCACGGCTGGACCCGGTTCGTCTCCATGCAGAACCACTACAACCTCATCTACCGCGAGGAGGAGCGGGAGATGCTGCCGCTCTGCGCGGACCAGGGCGTCGGCGTCCTCCCCTGGAGCCCGCTGGCCCGTGGCCGGCTCACCCGGGACTGGGGGACCAGCACCGCCCGCAGCGAGACCGACCGGTTCGGCGGCACCCTCTACCAGGAGGGCGACCGCGCCGTCGTCGAGGCCGTCACCCGGATCGCCGCCGAACGCGGCGTGCCCCGCGCCCAGGTGGCGCTGGCCTGGCTCCTCGGCCGCTCCACGGTGACCGCGCCGATCGTCGGGGCGGGCCGGCCCGGGCACATCGAGGACGCGGTGGCGGCGGTCGCCCTGGAGCTGACCGACAAGGAGACCGAGGAACTGGAGCGGCCCTACACCCCGCACCCGGTCTCCGGTCACTGAACCCGCGGCTCAGGGGCCGGTGCCGGGGGAGAGGACGGTCAGCGAGACCGCCGACTCGTTGCCGCCCACCGGCACCTCGCCGCCCTGCCACGGCACCTCCAGGGCGGCCCGCTCGTCCGGCGGGGTGACCAGCAGCGCCGCCGGCTCGGCCGCGCGCGCCCCGCTGACCTGCGGAGCGGCGAAGGACAGCGCCGCCCAGGCGCTGCGGCCCGGGGCCAGCGACACGGTCCGCGGCGAGGCGGTCTCGCGCACCGGGTCCGGGCCGAGCTGCCGGCCGGCGCCGTCCACGAAGGCGGCGCCCGGATAGCCGTACAGGGTGCAGGTGCGGGCGGAGGTGTTGGTCAGCACCACCGGCACGTTCCGCTGGCCGGCCCCCGCGTCGACGCGGCCCACGGACGCCCGCAGGTCGGCGGTCCGGCAGCGGCCGTCGGTGCGCCCGGACGCCGACGCGGACCCGGCCGTGTCACCGGGCACGGCGCCGGAGGGCGACCGGCTCGGCTGCCGGTCGCCCGGTGCGGCGCCGGTCGCCGAGGCGGTGGCGGAGCCGGGCGGAGCCGTCTCCCGCGCCGTCGCCGTCGCCGTCGGGGAGGAGACCGGGGCCGCCGTACCGCCGCCGCCTGCGCCGCAGGCGGTCAGGGCGCCGAGCAGCGCGACCGCGCAGCCGAGCAGTGCCGTCCGGTGGGTGTTCGCCATGGCCGCCTCATCTCCTGGGGGTTCGTCACGACCGGACCCGGGTTCGTGGGGTACGTCCCCTCTGTCCGGATGTCCCGTCGCGAGGCCGCGGAAACCAGGCGGTCACTCCCCGTCCAGCAGCGCCAGCTCCGCCCAGATCGTCTTGCCCTCGGCGGTGTGCCGGCTGCCCCAGCGCTGGGTGAGCTGGGCGACCAGCAGCAGTCCGCGCCCGCCCTCGTCCCAGGTCTTGGCCCGGCGCAGGTGCGGCGCGGTGTGGCTGGTGTCGGAGACCTCGCAGATCAGCGTGGTCGCGTCATGGATCAGCCGCAGCCGGATCGGCGGGGCGCCGTAGCGGATGGCGTTGGTGACCAGCTCGCTCACCACGAGCTCGGCCGTGAACGACGCCTCCGTCAGGGACCAGGCGGCGAGCTGCTCCAGGACCTGCTTGCGGACCCGGGCGACCAGCGCCGGGTCGGGGGGGACGTCCCAGGTCGCCACCCGGGACGGCGGCAGCCCCCGGGCGCGGGCCAGCAGCAGCGCCACGTCGTCGGCGGCGCCGCCCGCCGGGAGCAGGCTGCGCAGCACCCGGTCGCAGGTCTTGTCCAGCGAGGCGGAAGCGGAGCGGCCGGCCGGGTGCGCGAGGGTCTCGCAGAGCAGGGCGCGGCCCGCGTCGCCGTCGCGCTCCCGGCTCTCGATGAGCCCGTCGGTGTAGAAGGCCAGCACCGTGCCCTCGCGCAGCTCCAGCTCGGCCGACTCGAACGGCAGCCCGCCCACGCCCAGCGGCGGTCCCGAGGGCAGCGACACCTGGTAGGGCCGTCCCTCCGGCGGGACCAGGACGGGCGGCGGATGTCCGGCGCGGGCCAGCGTGCAGCGCCGGGAGACCGGGTCGTACACCGCGTACAGACAGGTGGCGCCGACCTCGCCGGTGCCGTCGCCGCCGGCTTCGTCGGACAGCCTGACGACCAGGTCGTCCAGGTGGGTCAGGAGTTCGTCGGGGGCCAGGTCGATGTCGGCCAGGGTGCGTACGGCGGTGCGCAGCCGGCCCATGGTGGCGGACGCCTGGATGCCGTGGCCGACCACGTCGCCGACGACCATGGCGACCCGCATCCCGGACAGCGGGATGACGTCGAACCAGTCGCCGCCGACCCCGGCGCGGGCCGCCGGCAGATACCGGGAGGCGGCCTCCACCGCGGCGGTGGGCGGCAGATGGCGGGGGAGCAGGCTGCGCTGGAGGGTCAGCGTGGTCTCCCGCTCCCGGGAGTAGCGGCGGGCGTTGTCGATGCAGACGGCGGCCCGCGCGGTGACCTCCTCGGCCAGCAGCACGTCGTCGTGGGTGAACGGCTCGGGGCGCCGGTAGCGGGCGAAGACCGCCACCCCGAGGGTGGTGCCCCGGGCCTGGAGGGGGACGGACAGCGTGGAGTGGATGCCGTACTCCTTCAGCCGCTGGACGCGGTCGGCGTCCCAGTACTGCCACGCCTCGGTGTGCCCGGAGGGCACCGCGGTCACGATCGCCCGTCCGGTGAGCAGGGACTCGGCCTGCGGGGAACCGGCCGGGTAGTCCTCCAGCCGGCCCGGTTCGCCCACCGCCTCCGGACAGCCCGGGGTGATCGACACATGGGCGGCCCGGCGCAGGGTGACCGGCGGGCCGGGCGGGCCGGGCTGCTCGGTCCCGTGGTCCCACGGGTCGCGCAGGTCGACGCTGACGAAGTCGGCGAGGGCCGGGACGCAGACCCGGGCCAGTTCCTGGGCGGTGCGCGTGACGTCGAGGGTGGTGCCGATGCGCACGCTGGCCTCGTTGACGAGTTGCAGCCGTTCCCGGGCGAGGTGCTGCTCGGTGAAGTCGTGGACGCTCACGCAGGCTCCGCGGACCCGGCCGTCGGGGCCGGTCAGCCGGGCGACGCGGGCCAGCCAGGCGTGGTCGTGGTTCTCACCGGCGACCCGCTGGAAGGTCTCCACCTCCTGCTGCTCCCCGGTGACCAGCACCCGCCGCAGGTTCCTCTCGTACTTGGCGTACTCCGGGTGGCTGTCGATGTCGGTGAGCCGCAGGCCGAGCAGGTCCTCGGGCGGCAGCAGCATCAGCCGGGCCATGGCGTCGTTGACGCCGTAGAGCCGCAGCTGGTCGTCGAAGATCAGCATCGCGCAGGGTGACTGGAGCAGCGCCATGTTGACCAGCGGGTCGTCCGCCGCGTCCGGGCGGTCCGCCAGCGCCGCGGCGGCCAGCCACTCGCCCGGTCCGCCGTCCGTCCGGCGGCGGTGGGCGAGCACCCGGGCGGTCACGGTGTGACCGTCGCGGTGCCGCAGGTCGAGGGTGCCGAGCCAACGGCTCCGGCCGGGCCCCGGGGGCGGCGGGCCGTGGCCGCCGGCGGCCAGCAGCCCGGCCGCGGGCCGGCCCACCACCTGGGCCGCCGGGTGGCCGAGCAGTCGGCGCGCCCCCTCGTTCCAGTGCAGAACCACGCCGGTGTCGTCGATGACTGCCCGCGCCGTGGCGGCATCGTCGTACGGGTTGACCGGGCTCATCGTCGCCACTCCATCGCGCACACTCACAGTGAACGGTGTGTCACTTGGGGCACAGCGTAGTGCGTCCGGGGGGTTCAGCGGACCGGAACTCCGTCGCCACCGGAGCCGGTGGGCGCACGAGGCGTTCGACGGGCGCACCGGGTGCGGCGCGTGCGGCAGAAGTGCGCCTCCGCCCCCTTGACGGGCCGGTGTGACGCGTTAACAGAATCTGTTTGTTCACGATCACTTGTGAGTAGTTCTGGGCCCTGATGAGGGAGAGCCATGACAGTCACACGCAGAGCGGTCCTGATCGCCTCCGCGGCCACGCCGGCGGCCGGGACCCTGCTGGGCGCCCCGGCGGCATGGGCGGCGGAAGAGAAGGAAGGTTTCTCCGGCCGCCGGACCGTCGCCCTGCGGGACGGCTGGCGCTTCACCCTGGCCGACCCCGTGGGCGCCGCCGAGCCGGACGAGGTCCCCGCGGCCCCGGGCTACGACGACTCCGCCTGGCGCGAGGTCGCGGTGCCGCACGACTGGAGCATCGAACAGGCGCCCACCACCGAGCACGGCACCACCAGCGGTACCGGCTTCCTGCCGGGCGGCCTCGGCTGGTACCGCCTCGCCTTCACGCTGCCGGCCGCGCTCGCGGGCAAGCGGATCTCGGTGGAGTTCGACGGCGTCTACATGGACGCCCACCTCTGGTGCAACGGCACGCGGATCGGCCGCCACCCGTACGGGTACACGGGCTTCGCCCTCGACCTGACCGGCCTGGTGCACACCGACGGCCGGACGGAGAACGTCCTCGCGGTCCGGGTCCGCAACCGGCTGCCCAGCAGCCGCTGGTACTCCGGCAGCGGCATCTACCGCGAGGCCCGCCTGGTCGTCACCGAGCCGGTGCACGTCCGGCGCTGGGGCACGTACGTCACCACCCCGGAGGTCTCCGACGAGCGGGCCGTCGTCCGGGCGGCGACCACGGTCGTCAACGCCTCCGGCGCCCCGGCCGAGGTCGAGATCCGCACGGCCGTCCGGGACCCCGACGGCCGCACCGTGGCCCGCGCCTCGACGACGGTCACCGTGGGCGCCGACGACCGCACCGAGACCCAGGAACTGACCGTCGCCCGCCCCCGCCGCTGGGACTTCGCCACCCCCGACCGCCACACGCTCCGCACCGAACTGCGCGTCGGCGGCCGGACGGTGGACACCTACGACACCGTCTTCGGCATCCGCACCGTACGGATCGACCCGGCGGAGGGCTTCCACCTCAACGGCGTCCACGCCAAGCTCAAGGGCGTCGACCTCCACCACGACCTCGGCGCGCTCGGCGCCGCCGTCAGCGCCGACGCGGTCCGCCGCCAGCTGGAGATCATGAAGTCGATGGGCGTCAACGCCCTGCGCACCTCGCACAATCCGCCCGACCCCGCGGTGCTCGCCGTCTGCGAGGAACTAGGCATCGTCACGCTGGTCGAGGCGTTCGACTGCTGGCGGACCGGCAAGAACCGGTACGACTACGGCCGGTTCTTCGACGAGTGGTGCGAGCGGGACGCCACCGAGATGGTGCTCGCCGCCCGCAACTCGCCCGCCGTGGTGATGTGGTCGATCGGCAACGAGGTCCCCGACTCCACCTCCACCGCCGGCCTCGCCATGGCCGACCGGATCATCGGCGCCGTCAAGGCCGCCGACGCCACCCGCCCGCTGGTGATCGGCTCCGACAAGTACCGCTCCCTGCCCGCGAAGGGCTCGGCCGCCGACCTGATGCTGGCCAGGCTCGACGGGCTCGGGCTCAACTACAACACCGCGAAGTCGGTGGACGCGCTGCACGCCGCCTACCCCCACCTCTTCCTCTTCGAGTCGGAGTCGTCCTCGGAGACCTCCACCCGCGGCACGTACCAGGAGCCCGAGCACCTCAACACCGGCGAGAACCACACCCCCGGCCGGCGGGCGACCTCCTCCTACGACAACAACCTCGCCTCCTGGACCATGAGCGGCGAGTACGGCCACAAGAAGGACCGGGACCGCAAGTGGTTCGCGGGGCAGTTCCTGTGGTCGGGCATCGACTACATCGGCGAGCCGACGCCGTACGACGTCTTCCCGGTGAAGGCGTCCTTCTTCGGCGCCGTCGACACCGCGGGCTTCCCCAAGGACATGTACCACCTGTTCCGCAGCCAGTGGACGGACGAGCCGATGGTCCACCTGCTGCCGATGACCTGGAACCACGCGGCGGGCGACACGGTCGAGGTGTGGGCGTACGCGAACGTCGACACCGTCGAACTGTTCCTCAACGGCACCTCGCTGGGCACCCGGCGGTTCGACACCAAGACCACCGTCGACGGCCGGACCTACCTGGAGACCACCGAGGCCACCGGCGACGACAAGACCGTCGCCGGCGGCCCGTACCCCGGCAGTTACACCAGCCCCAACGGCAGCGCGGGCAAGCTCCACCTGACCTGGCGGGTGCCGTACGCGCCGGGCGAGCTGAGGGCCGTGGCCCGGCGGGACGGCAAGACGGTCGCCACCGACGTGCTGCGCACCGCCGGGGAGCCGTACGCGATCCGGCTGACGCCCGACCGGAAGTCCGTCGCCGCGGACGGCCGTGCCCTGGTCTTCGTCACCGCCGACGTCGTCGACGCGCGCGGCACGGTGGTGCCCGGCGCCGAGCACCTGATCACCTTCGACGTGCGCGGCGGCTCCATAGCCGGCCTGGACAACGGCCGCCAGGAGAGCGCCGAGCCCTACCGGGCGAGCACCCGTACCGCCTTCCACGGCAAGGCCCTCGCCATCGTCCGGGCCGGCACCCGCGCCGGGACGCTGGAGGTGACCGCGCGGGCGCGGGGACTGCGCGCCGGTACCGCCGTGGTGCGCGCCGATCGGGCCGCCGACCGGGCCACCACGCCCGCGCCCGGGTTCGGCCCCGAGCAGCCGGCGCCGGTGCCCGCCCCGCACGCGGACGCCAGCTACTCCGGCCGTCCGGACACCCTGCCGGCCGCCGTCCTCGACGACGATCCCGCGACCGGCTGGTCCAACGGCTTCGAAAAGGCGGCCACCGCGCTGCTGCCCGCCTTCGGCGGCGCCCGCGCCGAGGACTGGATCTCGGTCGACTACGGGCGCACCCGCCGCTTCGACCGCGTCGAGGTCTCCTTCACCACCGACGCCGCCCACACCCTGCCCGCCGCCGTCCGCGCCGAGGTGTGGAACGGCCGGGCCTGGCGGCCGGTGGAGGGCGCCCGCACCGACTGGGCCACCGCCTCCGACCGGCCCACCGTCCTCACCTTCGACGCGGTGCGCGGCTCCCGCCTCCGCCTCACCCTGACCAGCGCCCACCCGGGCGAGGCCAGGGGCGCGGTCCGGATCAGCCGGCTGGAGGCACCGGCCGCCTGACCCGGCGCGTGCCGGACGGGACGGCCAACACGTCCCGTCCGGACCGTTGACGGACTGTCATGTCTGCAACAAGCATGGCCTGCGTCCGTACTTGGGAGCGCTCCCACGCCCTGCGTGCCGGAAGCGCCGCCCGCATCTCCGCCGAGGAGCCCAGACGTGAAACGACGCAGAACCGCGCTGGCCGCCCTGACCGCGCTGCTGGCCGCGGGCCTCACCGCGCTGCCCGCGGCCCCGGCCGGCGCCGAGGAGACCGAGCAGGTCAGGAACGGCACCTTCGACGACGGCACCGCACCCTGGTGGACGACCGGCAACCTCACCGCCGCCGTGGACGACGGCAGGCTCTGCGCCGACGTCCCCGGCGGCACCGCGAACCGCTGGGACGCGATCATCGGCCAGAACGACATCCCGCTGGTGGCGGGGGAGACGTACCGGTTCTCCTTCAGCGCGAGCGGCACGCCCGCCGGGCACCCGGTCCGGGCCCTGGTCGGGCTGGCGGTGGAGCCGTACGACGCCTACTACGAGGTCAGTCCGCAGCCGAGCGTCTCCGGCGACCGCTACTCCTACACCTTCACCGCGCCCACCGGCACCGCCCAGGGCCAGGTCGCCTTCCAGGTCGGCGGGAGCGCCGAGCCCTGGCGGATCTGCCTGGACGACGTCTCCCTGCTGGGCGGGGCGCAGCCGGAGCCGTACGAGCCCGACACCGGGCCGCGGGTCCGCGTCAACCAGGTCGCCTACCTGCCGTCCGGGCCGAAGAACGCCACCCTCGTCACCGACGCGACCACCGCGCTGCCCTGGCAGCTCAAGGACGCCGGCGGCACCGTGGTCGCCCGCGGGACCAGCGTGCCGCGTGGCGTGGACGCCTCCTCCGGGCAGAACGTCCACTCCATCGACTTCGGGCGGTACGACAGGCGCGCCACCGGACTCACCCTGGTCGCCGACGGCGA
Organism: Streptomyces daghestanicus; assembly: GCF_020521275.1. Lineage (NCBI taxonomy): Bacteria > Bacillati > Actinomycetota > Actinomycetes > Kitasatosporales > Streptomycetaceae > Streptomyces > Streptomyces daghestanicus. The sequence continues at coordinate 410,158 of NZ_BNDX01000018.1, forward strand.
GACCAGCCGCCCCTTCGACATCGGCACGGACGCCTACCGGCGGCTGCGCACCGACGCCGTGAAGTACTACTACACCCAGCGCAGCGGCATCGCGATCCGCGACGACCTGCGCCCCGGCTACGCCCGCCCCGCCGGGCACGTGGGCGTGGCGCCCAACCAGGGTGACACCGACGTGCCCTGCCGGCCGGGCGTCTGCGACTACCGGCTCGACGTCTCCGGCGGCTGGTACGACGCCGGCGACCACGGCAAGTACGTCGTCAACGGCGGCATCTCGGTCTGGGAGCTGCTGAGCACCTACGAGCGGTCCCTGCGGGCGCGGGGCGGCACGCCCGCCGCCTTCGGGGACGGCACACTGGAGATACCCGAGAGCGGGAACAAGGTGCCCGACCTGCTCGACGAGGTCCGCTGGGAGCTGGAGTTCCTGCTGCGGATGCAGGTGCCGGCCGGGCAGCCGCTGGCCGGGATGGCCCACCACAAGATCCACGACGAGAACTGGACGGGGCTGCCGCTGCTGCCCAGCGCCGACCCGCAGAAGCGCGAACTGCACCCGCCGACCACCGCCGCCACCCTCAACCTCGCCGCGGCCGCCGCCCAGGCCGCCCGCCTCTACGCCCCCTACGACCGGGCCTTCGCCGCACGGGCGCTGACGGCCGCCCGCGCCGCCTGGGCGGCGGCGCTCGCCCACCCCGACGTGTACGCCGACGAGAACGACGGCATCGGCGGCGGCGCCTACCCCGACCGCGAGATCCAGGACGAGTTCTACTGGGCGGCGGCCGAGCTGTACCTCACCACCGGTGAGAAGACCTACCGCGACCACGTGCTCGCCTCCCCGGTGCACACCGCCGACCTCTTCGGCCCGCTCGGCTTCGACTGGGCGCGCACCGGCGCCGCGGCCCGCCTCGACCTCGCCACCGTGCCCAGTCGGCTGCCCGGCCGGGACGCCGTCCGCCGCTCCGTCGTCCGGGGCGCCGACCGCTACCTGGCCACGCTGACCGCCCACCCGTACGGCCTGCCGTACGCCCCGGAGAACAACGTCTACGACTGGGGCTCCAGCCACCAGGTCCTCAACAACGCGGTCGTGCTGGCCACCGCGTACGACCTCACCGGCGCCCGGAAGTACCGCGACGGGGCGGTGCAGAGCATGGACTACATCCTCGGCCGCAACGCCCTGAACATCTCGTACGTCACCGGCTACGGCGAGGTCAACGCCCACCGCCAGCACAGCCGCTGGTACGCCCGCCAGCTCGACCCGGCGCTGCCCGACCCGCCGGCCGGCACGCTCTCCGGCGGACCCAACTCCAGCATCCAGGACCCCGTGGCGCAGGCGAAGCTCCAGGGCTGCGTCGGACAGTTCTGCTACCTCGACGACATCCAGTCCTGGTCGACCAACGAGACCACCGTCAACTGGAACGCCGCGCTCGCCCGCATGGCCGCCTTCGTGGCCGACCAGCGCTGACGCGGCACCCCCACGGTACCGCCCGGAACTGTCCTGACCAGCCGCTATTTACGGGTCAGTACCGGAGCGGTACCGTGGAGGCATGCCAGCCTTGAACGTGGAGTTCAGCGACCGCGAACTCGAGGACCTGCGTCAGATCGCCAAGGAGCGCGGTACGTCGATGAAGGCCCTGGTCCGGGAGGCCGCCGCCGCCGACATCGCGCGCCACCGGGCGCTCCAGGAAGGCGCGGAGGCGTTCCGCCGGTTCTTCCAGGGGCACGCCGAGGAGTTCGCCGCCGCCTTCCCGGACGACGAGCGGTCCACCGCCGGCGAGGGGCGGGCCGCCTGACCCATGGCACCCGTACCGGTCATCCACATCGATGTGCCCTGGCTGCTCCAGCGCCACGAGGAAGTGCTGCCGGACCAGCCCACCGTCAACGACTTCTCGGCGCTGGTCGCCGCCGTGGCCCGGCACCGGGTCGACCCGCCCCGCCTCGGCGTGGACTCCGACCCGGCCTGGCGGGCCGCCGCCCTGCTGCACACCCTCGCCGTGCTCAGGCCGCTGCCCTCGGCCAACGCCCGGTTCGCCTGCGCGACCGCCGTGGCGTACATGTTCGTCAGCGGCGCCGGGATCGACCCGCCCTACGGCGCCCTGGTCGACCTCGCGCGCGACCTGATGTCCGGCAAGGCGGACGTCTACGCCGCCGCCGACCGGCTGCGCTCCTGGCAGATCTGACGGTCACTCGGCCGGGCCCGTCCGGCCGCCTGACCTGACTTTCCTTCAAGGGCCGCGCGTTTCCCAAGTCCTTGTGGGCAACGGGGTTCGTGCCAGAGTGAGGCTCCCGTGGGGGAAGGAACCTCCTATCCGACGACGACCTCGGAGCACTGCTGCGGGAGCGTCCGGAGACCACGGCGGCCTGCGCCGCCGCCGCGCGGCACCGGCGGCCCGCCCACGACTACGCCGCCATCTGCCTGGCCACCCCGGCGGGGGGCCGCCGGCATGGTCACCGGCGCCGCCTTCCGCCGGGTCCTGAACGGGCTCGCGCAGGGCGACCCGGCCGGCCGCCCTGCGCCCCCGGCTGCTGGTGGCCGTGCGCGACACGGTCCGCCAGTGGGCCGCCGACGAGCGGCTCTGCGCGGCCCTGCCGGAGCTGCGCAGAGCCGGCGGGTGGCCGCGGCATGCGCGCGGCGGCCTCGCTCACCCCGGAGAACCGGACGCCGGCCGGGCGGGCCTTCGTGTCCCTCCTACGACGGCAAGGACACCGGCCCGGCCTCCTCCGCCGGCCGCGCCACCGCCGCCCCGGCGCCGGTCTCGGCCGCGGGGCCGGCCGGGCAGCCCGCCGGCACCCGGCTGCGCAACGAGGCCGCCGGGCTCTGCCTGGACGTCCCCGACGGCCCCCGGGCCGGCGCGGGCGCCCGGCCGGCCCCCTGTTCCTCCCGGTGGACCCAGCGCTGGACCCACGAGGACGACGGCCTGCTGCGCCCGGTGGCCGGCGCGGGACTCTGCCTGGACTCCCGCGCCGACGCCGGGGTCGTCGTCCTCGGCACCTGTGCCGACGAGGGCGGCGCCCGGGGCGGCGACGTGCGCTGCGCCCGTACCGGACGGGACGAGCTGGTGCCGCGCCGGGATCCGCAGCTCGCCCTCGCCCCGCTCGGCGCCGACCCCGGCGCCGACCTCGTGGTCGTCCTGCGGGACAGTTCCACCGTCCAGCGCCGGCGCACCGACCCGCCGGACGCCGGGACCCCGGGACCCCGGGAACCGGCGCCGACGACCCGGCGGCCCGGGCGGCCGGGCCGGCCGGACGCTGATCGGTACGCTGATCAGTCCCGCTGCTCGACCAGGTCGGCGGGACCGGGGGTGGCCGGGCCGGCGTGCCCGGACAGGGCGAGGGTGAGATCGAGCTCGGCGAGCAGGCAGCGGATGACGTGCTCGACCCCCGCCTGCCCGTCCAGGCCCAGCCCGTAGACGTACGGCCGGCCCAGCAGCACCGCCCGCGCGCCCAGCGCCAGCGCCTTGAACACGTCGTCGCCGCTGCGCACCCCGCTGTCGAACAGGACGGTCAGCCGGTCGCCGGCCGCCGCCGCCACGCCCGGCAGCGCGTCGGCCGCCGCGACCGACCCGGCCACCTGCCGGCCCCCGTGGTTCGACACCACCACGCCGTCCATCCCGGCGTCCGCGGCACGCCGGGCGTCGTCCGGGTGCAGGACGCCCTTCAGCACGATCGGACCGTCCCAGTTCTCCCGCAGGAACGCCAGGTCCGGCCAGGTCTTCGCGGGGTCGGAGAACATGCCGACGAAGTGCAGCACGGCGGCCTGCGGGTCCTCGTGCACCGGCTTGGCCAGGCCCGCGGTGAACGCCGGGTCGGAGAAGTAGTTGGCGGTGCCCACACCGTGCAGGAACGGCAGGTACGCCTGGTCCAGGTCGCGCGGGCGCCAGGACAGCAGCGGGGTGTCCAGGGTGACGAACAGCGCCGTGAACCCGGCCGCCCGCGCCCGGCCCAGGAAGCTGCGGGCCACCTCGCGGTCCTTGGGCCAGTACAGCTGGAACCAGCGCTCGGCGTCGCCCATCGCCTCGGCCACCTGTTCCATCGGCGTGCTCGACGCCGAGGACAGCACGAACGGCACGCCCTGCGCGGCGGCGGCGCGCGCGGCGGCCGGCTCGGCGTCCGGATGCATGATCGACAGCACCCCGACCGGGGCGAGGGCCAGCGGCGCGGGCAGGGTCCGGCCCAGCACCTCCACCGACAGGTCCCGTTCGCGCACGTCCCGCAGCATCCGCGGCACGATCCGGCGCCGGCGCAGCGCCGCCCGGTTGGCGCGGGCGGTGCTGCCGTCACCCGCGTTGCCCGCCACGTACCCGACCGGGCCGGGGCCCAGGCGCTGCTCGGTGAGCGCCTCCAGCCGGGTCAGGTCGGTGGGCAGCCGGGGCACGGCACCCGTCATGCCGTTCAGGTAGATCTCGTACTGGAAGTCGGCCCAGTGCTTCGCCATCCGCGCGTCCGCCTCTCGTGGTCACCGCCGGGGAGCTGCGGCGCCCGACGATACCCGCCGGTAAAGGAGGCGGCGGGAGGGGAGCGGTGGGAGAGAGCCTGCGGGGAAGGGGGCCGCTACCGGCGGGCGCGGTGGCTGGTGTCGCACCAGGGGAAGCGGCGGCTGCGGCGGCAGGTGCACAGGGCGACCCGGAACCGGTCGGAGGCAACCGTGGAGCCGTCCTCCAGCTCGATCTCCACCGGGCCTTCGACGAGCAGCGGCCCCTGGCGCTGGACGGTGATCCGGCGGGGGGTGTCAGACGGGGAGTTCGGCACGGACGACCACCAGTTCTTCCTCGTTGTCGGTCGCGGACAGCAGGCCCCGGCGGCGCAGCCAGGCCTCCCGGCCGCGCAGGACGGGACCGAAGGCGATCCGGCGGCGCCGGGTCACCGCGGCCTTCAGGCCGGCCGCGCGCAGGGTCCCGACGGTGCGGTCGGGATCGCTGAGCGCCGACTGCACCAGCAGCAGCACCCCGCCGGGCCGCAGCCGGGGCGGGGTCTGCCGGCAGATCCGGTCCAGCAGCAGGCGGCCGTCGTGACCGGCGTCCCAGGCCCGCGCCGCGCCCCGGGGCAGGTGGGGCCCGCCGGGCGCCGGGACGTACGGCGGGTTGGCGAGGACCAGGTCGAAGGTCTCGCCGAGCACCGGGGTGAACAGGTTCCCGTGCCGTACGCGCAGCGGCAGCCCGGCCCGCGCGGCGTTCAGCCGGGTCGTGGCCACCGCCCGCCACGACACGTCCACCGCGGTCACCCGGGCGCCGCGGCGCGCGGCGGCCAGGGCCAGTGCCCCGCTGCCGGTGCACACGTCCAGGACCGCCGCGGCGGGCGCCAGCGGTTCGTCGTCGAGGGCGTCGGCGAGCAGCGCCGTGTCTTCTTGCGGGGCGTACACACCCGGCAGCACCAGAGGACTCACGCGCCCCTAGTACCCCTCTGGTCAGGAAGTATGAGCCGCGCTCTCCCGGACCGCGTCCTCCTCCAGCGGGGCGCGCAGCGAGGAGCGGCCCGCCCGCCACTCGGTGAGCAGCCGCGCGGCCAGCAGGTCCTCCACGTGTCCCGTGGCGTCGATACCGAAGACCACGTCCGGGGCGAGGTGCGGCTCCTCCTCCAGCAGGCCGCCGATCACCTCGTGCCGGACGACCTGCTCGTGGACGGCGTCGGCCTCGACGTGCTCGTCGTAGAAGTGCTCGGCGGCCGGTCCGGCGCCGGTGCGGCGCATCGCCTCGGCGAGCCGCCGGGAACCGGGGGAGGAAGTGATCTCGACGGCCGCGAAGTGGCCCACCAGGGCGCCGCGCAGGGACCGGTGCAGTCCGAAGAGGGACATCATGTTCACCGTGGCGAGCGTCTCCGCGGACGCCGCGTCCAGGTAGCGGCCGTACGTGGTGTCCAGGCCCAGGTCGGTCATGAGGTCGGCGAACAGCCGGGCGTGCACCCGGTCGGCGCGTCCGCCGCCGTACTCGTCGAACTCCACCGCCGCCATGCCCGCCTTGGCCCGCCCCCACAGCCGGGGCAGCACCCAGGCGTGCGGGTCGGCCTCCTTCAGGTGGTACAGGGAGCGCTGGGCGGCGTACTCGCGCAGGTGCCACAGCTCGCCCTTGTCGCGCAGGAAGTGACTGACGCCGGTGCCGTCGACGGGCTCCACCAGCAGGTCGGCGACGGCGTCCTCGACCGTGTCGTGGACGCGGGTGCCGGCCCGCAGGGCGGCCAGGAAGCGCTCCTCCAGGGCCGCGCGGAAGCGCAGCAGGCCCGGGTCCCACTCCAGCTCCGGGTCGACCCCGGCGAAGCCCCGGTAGTGCAGTTCGTAGCACTGGTACAGGGCGAGCTGGAGGTCGTCGCCCCAGGCCGGGACGGACGCGGTGGCCTCGGGGCGGGGGAGCGGGCCGGTGCCCCGCAGGTGGTCCCGGACGGCCGCGGAGAGGGGGCCCCGGGGGGACGGCAGTGATGGTTCTTCGCGGTCGGTGTGCATGGGGTGCCGGGTACCCCGGAAGGTTTCGCGCATCCCCCAGGGGGCGGGGCCGAGGTGGGCGGCTGGTGCGCGACCAGCCCCCACGGCGCCCGTCGCCGTCCCGCGGCGCTCGGGCCCCTCACTCGTGTCCGGACTGCTCCTGCGCCCCCGTGTTGGGGGAGGTCGCGTCGCCCGCCTCGCCCCGGTGCCGCCGCTCCCGGTCCGACTCCGGATCGCGCGTCTCCGCCTCCTCGATCTCGCGCATGACCTCCTCCAGGGCCGTCTCGGGCTGCTTGCCGCCGTTCTCGCCGCTCTGGGACATGAAGGGTTCCTTCCTCGTTCGGTGCTCGGTGATCAGTGGGTGGCCGCGGCGAGACGCAGGGGCACCGGACCCGGTGGCGCCGGCTCCTCGTTCTGCCGGACGACCTCCGCCCACCAGCCGGGGCCGTCCTCGATGTGCCGCAGCAGCACCCCCTCGCGGATCGCCCACGGGCAGACGGTCACCGCGTTCAGGCCGGTCAGCTTCATCGCCGTGTGGGCGATGACCGCGCCGGCCAGGCTCTGCCCGGCGCGCGGCGCGGAGATACCGGGCAGGCGGGCCCGTTCGGCGGCGGGCAGCGCCGCCAGCCGGCCGATCGCCCCGCGCAGGTCCGCGCAGCGCAGCTCCCGCTCCACGAACGGGCCCTGACGCCCGGGCGCGGCACCGCACAACCGGCCCAGCTGCTGAAACGTCCGCGAGGTGGCCACCGCGGTGCGCGGGCCCTCCCAGCGGATGCGGGCCGCCGCGTCCCGCAACTGGTGCCGCACCCGGCGGCGCAGCGCCCGTATCGCCTCCGGGGCCGGCGGGTCCTGGTCGGCGAGGAACTCGTGGGTCAGCCGGTTCGCGCCCAGCGGCAGCGAGGCCACGAAGTCCGGCAGCCGGCCGCGGCCGAACGCCACCTCCAGGGAGCCGCCGCCGATGTCGAGCAGGGCCAGCGGACCGGACCGCCAGCCCATCCAGCGCCGCGCGCCGAGGAAGGTCAGCTCGCCCTCCACCTCGCCCGGCAGCGTGCACAGGGCGACGCCCGTACGCTCCCGGACGGCGCGCAGCACCTCCTGCCGGTTGGGCGCGGCCCGGACCACGGCGGTCGCGAACGCCAGGGGTTCGGCGGCGCCCCAGCGGGCCGCGGTCCGGCCCGCCGCGGCGACCGCCTCCACCAGCCGCTCCACCGCATCCTGGGGGACCGGGCCGCCCGGTCTGACGTCCTGGGAGAGTCTCAGCCGCCATTTGGCGGTGTGCACCGGCAGCGGCACCCCGCCGTCGGCGTCCGCCACCACCAGTCGGACCGTGTTCGACCCCACGTCCACCACGCTGATACGCATGCTGCCGCAGGTACCCAGTTACGGCCGCGATCAACGTCCGTCACCCAGGGTTGGCCTGCCGGCAACCTTCCCGTGACCGGTCAGGCGAGCTGGCGCCGGACCAGTTCGCGCAGCCGGCCGCCGGTGTCGGCGAGCAGCGCGGCGGGCGGACCCTGCTCGACGACGCGGCCGTTCTCCATGACGACCACCCGGTCGGCGTCCAGCACGGTGGAGAGCCGGTGCGCGATGACGATCCGGGTGGCGTCGAGCGCCTTGGTGGACTCGATCACCGTGCGCTGGGCGGCGTTGTCCAGGGCGCTGGTCGCCTCGTCGAGGAAGAGGAGCCGCGGCCGGCGGATCAGCGCCTGCGCGATCATCAGCCGCTGGCGCTGCCCGCCGGAGACCGATCCGCCGCCGGAGACGACGGTGTGCAGGCCCATCGGCATCCGCCGGATGTCGTCACCGAGCCCGGCCAGCTCCGCCGCCGCCATCACCTCCTCGGGCGAGTACGGTTCGCTGCCCCGGATGACGTCCATGAGCGAGCCGGTGAACGGCTGGGCGTGCTGGAGCACCACCCCGCACTGCCGCCGCACCGCCGACGGGTCGAGCGCCGCGAGGTCCTGGCCGTCGTAGAGGACGCTGCCGGAGAGCGGGCGGTCGAAACCGATCAGGAGCCGCAGCAGGGTCGACTTGCCGCAACCGCTGGGGCCGACGATCGCGACGAACTCGCCCGGGCGCACGTCGAGGGAGACGTCGTCCAGGACCAGCGGGCCGTCGTCGGCGTACCGGAACGACAGCCGCCGTGCCTCCACCGCCCCCGACAGCGGCCCCGGCCGGGTGCTGCCCGCGCGTACCTCCGGTGCCGCCTCCAGCACCGGCTCGATCTCCTCGAACAGCGGCAGCGCGGCCACCGCCGAGACGAACGCGCCGGTCAGCTGGGTGACCGAGGTCAGCAGCAGGGTCACCGAGGTGTTGAAGGTCAGGAACTGGGCCGCCGACATCGCACCGCGCGCCGGGCCCGCCAGCAGCATGAACATCAGCAGCGTGCACAGCGGCAGGTGGACCGCGCCGAGCACCGCGGTGAGGTTCTTGACCCGCCCGGCCTCGCGCTGGAGTTCCCGGCTGCGCGCGAACTCCCCGGCCCAGGCGGCGTACGCGTGGTTCTCGGCCGCCGCCACCCGCAGCTTGGGCAGGCCGCGCAGGGTCTGGTACGCCATGTCGTTCAGCTTGTTGGTCAGCGCCACCAGCCGCCGCTGCCGGCGCACCTGCCACAGCCCGAGGACGAGGAAGACCGCGGCGACCACCCCCAGCATGCCGAGCGCCGCCAGGGCCATCGGCACGCTGTACCACAGCAGCAGCGCCAGGTTCACCGCGCCGACGGTCACCGACTGCGCGACCGTCGGGCCGACCCCGGCGAGCAGCCGGCGGATCTGGCTGATGCCCATGGCGGCACTGGCCAGCTCACCGGTGGACCGCCCGGTGAAGAACGCCGTCGGCAGCCGCAGCAGCCGGTCCCACACGGCCGGCTGCAAGGCGGCCTCGATCCGGCCCTCCAGGCGCAGCACGGTCAGGTTCTGGAGCAGCGTGAAGGCCGCCGCCACGACACCGCCGAGCAGCACCGCCAGACACACCTGCCCGATCAGCCCGGTCTGCGCCCTGGGCACGTACTCGCCGAGCACCTTGCCGGTGGCGACCGGCACCAGCGCCCCGACCGCCACCGTGACCAGCCCGGCGAGCAGCAGCCGGCCCAGGTCGGCACGGGTGCCGCGCAGACAGAAGCGCAGCAGCCCCAGCGGGCCGGGCCGCCGGTCCGGCAGCGGCCGGTAGAACATCACCGCGCGCGGCTCGAACTCCCCGGCGTTCGCCTTGCCCACCGGCGTCCGGCGGCCGGTCGCCGGATGCACCGCGACATAGCCGCCGCGCTGCCACAGCAGGGCCACCGGCGCGCCGGACAGCGCCCGGTGACCGACCAGCGGCCCGGTGTCCTCCCGCCACCAGCGGCCCTCCAGCCGCACCGTCCGGGTCCGTACCCGTGAGGCCAGCGCGACGCGTTCCACCTCGTCGAGGCGGTCGCCCTCCGCGCCGCCGCGGGCGGGCTCGGCGAGGGTGATCCCGGCGGCGCGGGCGACCAGGTCGCAGGCCGCGTACGTGGCGTCCACGTCGGCGGCCGTCGGGCGCCGCCCGGCCCGCCCGCCGAGGGAGGCGAGCAGCGTCCGGTCGGCCCGCGCGCCGGCCGCCTCACCGGCCTGGACACCGGCCGCGGTCCGGGACTCGTGGGTGCGCTCCAGCTCCTCGATCCAGCGGTCCAGCGTGGTCAGCAGCCGGTACTGCTGGTCGACCAGGGACTGCCACAGCGCCGGGTCCATCAGCAGGCCGTCCGCCGCCGGGCCGCCGTACTCCGTGCCGTACCGGACACTGCCCGGCGGCACCCGCATCCAGAACACGTCGTCGTCGGCGGGGGCCGCCGCGCCCCCGGCCGCCGTCGGCGCCTGGAAAAGCACGGCCAGACCCCGGCCGACACCGAGCGCCAGGGCGTACTCCAGCGGGCCGGCCGCAGGCGGCACGTGGTGCGGGGTGCCCCACTCGTCGTAGGACCAGGTCCCGGTGGCCGCCGGCTCGTACAGCTCGCGCAGTTCGACGCGGCGCACCACGCAGTCGCGCAGCGGGCGGGCGAGCAGGGTGTGCCGGGGTCCGGCGACCGGGCCGAGCAGCAGCGTGCCCGCCGCCAGCCGGCCGAGGTGGTGCCAGGTGCCCCGCTCGGCGGCGTCCACCGCGAACAGGTCCACGGCACCCGCCGCGACCACCCACAGCACCTGCGGCCCCTCCAGGTCCAGCCGGGTCAGGCCCGCGCAGTCCACCGGCGTGCCGAGCGCGCCGAGCGCGCCGAGGACGACGTCGCCCTCGTGTACGTCGGTCATCTCACCGCTCCCTGACCAGCGCCGCGTACGCGCCGCCGCGCGCCACCAGCTCCTCGTGCCGGCCGCGTTCGACGACCGTGCCCCCGGTGAGGACGACGATCTCGTCGCTGTCCCGGACGGTGCTCAGCCGGTGTGCGATCACCACGCAGGCGCAGCCCCGGCGGCGCAGGTTGTCCATCACGGTCTGCTCGGTCTCCGCGTCGAGCGCGCTGGTCACCTCGTCCAACACCAGGACGCTGGGGCGGCGCACCAGGGCACGGGCGATCTCCAGGCGCTGGCGCTGCCCGCCGGAGAAGTTCCGGCCGTCCTGCTCGACCCGGCCGCGGATGCCGCCCGGCCGGCGCATCACCACGTCGTACAGCGCCGCGTCCCGCAGCGCCTCCACCACCGCCTCGTCGGGCACGGACGGGTCCCACAGCGCCACGTTGTCCCGCACGGTTCCCTCGAAGAGGAAGACGTCCTGGTCGACGAAGGAGACGGAGGCCGCCAGCGCCCCGCGCGGAATGTCCGCGAGGCGCTGCCCGTCGATCCGGATCACCCCGTCCCACGGGGCGTACAGGCCCGAGATCAGCCGGGACACCGTGGACTTCCCGCTGCCGGAGCCGCCGACCAGCGCCACCTGCTGTCCCGGTCCGACGGTGAGGTCGAAGCCGGTCAGCAGCGGCTTGTCGAGGGGGTTGTAGCCGAAGGAAACGTTCTCCAGCTCGATGTGGCCGCGCAGCCGGCGGGTCGAACCGCCCGCGCCGGGACGGCCGTGCAGCGAGTCGGCGCCGAAGTCCTCCACGTCCTTCAGCCGGGTCACGTCGGCGGCGAAGTCCTGGATGCGGCCCGCGACGCCGTTGAGCCGGGTCAGCGGCGCGGTGAACCGGGTGACCAGCGCCTGGAAGGCGACCAGCAGCCCGACCGAGAGATGGCCCTCGACCGCGCGCAGACCGCCGATCCACAGGATCAGCGCGCTGTTGACGGTGGCCAGGGCCGGCGCCACCACCCCCAGCCAGGCACCGGGCACCCCGAGTCGCTGCTGCTCCTCCAGGGTGGTGGCGTGCTGCCCGGCCCACTTGCGGAAGTAGCCGTCCTCGCCGCCGGTGGCCTTCACCGTCTCGATCAGCTGGAGCCCGGTGTACGCGGTGGTGGTCAGCCGGGCGGTGTCCGCGCGCAGCTTCGCCGTACGCGTCGCCCGCAGCCTGATCACGACCCGCATGGCCACGATGTTCAGCAGCGCCACCCCGATGCCGACGAAGGTGAGCTGCGGGTCGTAGGTGTACAGCAGCAGCGCGTAGAGGACGACGACCACCGCGTCCACGCCCGCCGCGGCCAGGTCCCGGGCGAGGGTCTCGGCGACGGCGTCGTTGGACTGGAGGCGCTGCACCAGGTCGGCCGGGCTGCGCTGGGCGAAGAACGTCACCGGCAGGCGCAGCAGGTGCCGCAGGAAGCGGGCGCTGGAGAGCGTGGAGGAGATCAGGCGCCCGCGCAGCAGATTGCCCTGTTGCAGCCAGGTCAGCACCAGGGTGAGCAGCACGCACGCCGCCATGGCCGCGAACAGCACGCCGAGCAGCGAGGTCTGCCCGCCGATCAGGAACATGTCGACATAGGTACGGGACAGCGCGGGCACCGCCGCGCCGACCAGCACCAGCAGCAGACTGGCCAGCACCGCGGCGGACAGGGTGCCGGCGGTGCCGCGCAACCGGGCCGGCAGGGCGCCCAGCACGCCGGACCGGCGGCCACCGGGGCGGAAGTCCGGGCCGGGTTCCATGGTCAGGACCACGCCCGTGAACGAGCCGTCGAACTCCTCCAGCGGGACGAACCGGCGCCCCTCGGCGGGGTCGTTGACGAAGACGCCCCGGCGGCCGAGGCGGCGGCCCATGCCGTCGTAGACGACATAGTGGTTGAACTCCCAGAACAGCACGGCCGGGGCCGTGACCCCGGCGAGGGCGGCCAGGTCCATCTGCATGCCCTTGGCGGTCAGGCCGTGACTCCGGGCCGCCTTCAGCACGTTGCTGGCGCGCGAGCCGTCGCGGGAGACCCCGCAGGCGATGCGCAGTTCCTCCAGCGGGACGTGCCGGCCGTGGTGCCCGAGCACCATCGCGAGGCAGGCGGCGCCGCACTCGACGGCCTCCATCTGGAGGACGGTGGGGGTGCGGACCGTCCGCGTCCGGGCCCTCGGCACGGCGCGGCGCGGCGGGGCGGCGCGGCGGCGGCCCCGGCTCCCGGTCGCGGCGCTCACGGCAGCAGCCAGTCGACGGGGTGCTGGTCGGCCAGCCGGATCGACGCGGTGGCCGTGGTCATCGAGGTGAGGGCGAACGGCGGCCCGGACGCGGACGACCAGGCGTACCCGCTCCTCGTGCCGGCGGACCGGTCGAGGCGCACGGTCACGGCGACCGGTCTGCCGTCCTTCGTGAACTGCTCGCCGAGCCGGCCGTCACCGAGGAAGGCGGCGATCTGCTGCGCGGACTGCGCGGTGCGGTCCACGGCGGTCACATGGCCGCGCAGTACGCCGTACTCCTGGGCCGGCACCGACGGGAGCGTCAGGTCGACGGCCGCGCGGTCGGGGATCGCGGCGGCGTTCTCGGCGGGGACGTACACGGTGGCGCAGAGCGGGTCGCCGGCGTGGGCGACCTTCTCCACGGCGGCGACGTCCGCGCCGGTCGTCAGGATCTGCCCGACGCTCGCGGCGAGCGCGCTGACCCGGCCCGCGGCGAGGGCGCGGACCACGCTCTCGCCCTCGGCGGTACGGACCTTCAGTACGGGGGCGTCGGCGGCGAGCCGCTCGCCCTGCCGGGCGACGACGGCGGTGACCTGCCCGGCGACGGGGCTCTGGAGCAGGTAACTGCCCTGGCCGTGGGTGAGGACGGCCGGCGCGTCGACGGTGGCCGTCACCGACCCGGTCACCGCCCACACGGAGGCGGCCGCCATCACGAGCACGGTGACGGACAGTGCCAGCCGGCCCTGGGGACGGGCGAAACGCACGGGGAGGTCCAGCTCCTCGGGCGACTGGAGCTTGGCGAGGGCCTGTCGGCGGAACTGCACGGGGAGGTGTCCAGGGGAGGGAAAGAGGCTGAGGGAGAGCCGGGGGAGCGGAACCGGGAAGTCCCGGGGCCGCCGGGGAAAGCGGCCCCGGGACTCAGGGGTACCGGGGCGCGGTCAGAGACCGGCGACCAGGCCGGTGACCGGCGCGGTGTTCAGGCCGGTGACACCCTCGACCGTGTTGACGGCGGTGTTGACCAGACCGGACACCGGGGCGATGCCGTCCACGAGGCCGGTGACGGCGCCCACGGCGTGCACGCTGAGGCCGCCGGAGACGTTGTCCAGCTCGGCGTCGGAGATCTCGGTGGTCTCGACCTGGGGGGTGGAGTTCATGGGGGAACTTCCCTTCGTATAGCCATTTCACAAGGGGGGAGCGGCCCCCTCTGGGGACAGACGACGGCCGCGACCGCGGGTGCCGGGCGCCCCGGTCCGGAGCGTGCGCGGCCCCCGCGGTGTGAGGGATCAAAGCACGCCGCCCGACCGGGGTTCCACTCAACCACCCCCTACGACCAGGCAACTTGCCCCGAAGGCCGGTCCAACCGTGCAGGCCCGCGCACGGCTTCGCGCACACTTCTTCACACCTCGCGCAGCATCCCCCGGGCCTCTCCCTTGCCCCCGCCCCGGAGAATCCGGCACACCTCGCCAAAGACGTGCGCGGGGGCGCGCGTTTGTGCAGAACCTCCAACGGGGGTGACCGTGATGGGCATTCGATGTGCAGATTCCCTGAAGCGCTGGTTCCGCTTCAGGGCCGGAACGGAACGTCACCGGTCGATCGCTTTCCGTGTCGGCGATGCCGGTGGTGCCGGTGGTGCCGGTGGTGCCGGTGGTGCCGGTGGTGCCGGTGGGTGGCGATGAACGCCATGCGCGCTTCCCCGTACCTCGCTGCCGGCCCGGCGCCCCCCGGGCCCAGGAAGGCCCGGCGGCCCCGTACGGCCCCGGCGGCCACGCCACCGCGTCGATGCCCTGACCCTCACCCTGGACCTGAGCTTGAGACCCGGCCGTTGCGCTCCCGCGCCCGCAGCAGCAGTACGGCGATGTCGTCCGCGCGTTCCTCCCCGTCCGCCGCGTGCCCGACCAGCCGGTCGGCCAGCTCGTCCAGCGGCAGGTCGCCGGCCGTGGCCAGCCGCCGTCCCAGGGCGGCCAGGGCGTCGTCCGGATCGACGCCAGGGGTCTCCACCAGACCGTCGGTGTAGAGGACGAGCAGCGAGCCGGGGGCGAGGTCGATCTCCGTGGCCGGGTACCCCGCCGAGGGGTCGATGCCCAGCAGCGGGCCCCCGGCGGACCGCAGCACCCGCACCTCCCCGTCGGGCCGGCGCAGCAGCGGCGGCGGGTGCCCTGCGCGGGCCAGCACGGCCCGCCCGCTGCCCGGCGTGAGACGCAGGTACAGACAGCTGGCGAACAGCTCGGTGCCCAGGTCGATCAGGAGCCGGTTGGTGCGGCGCATGACCTCCTCGGGGGCCTGCCCGGCCGCCGTGTAGGCGCGGACGGCGGTGCGGACCTGCCCCATCAGCCCGGCCGCCGTCACGTTGTGGCCCTGCACGTCCCCGATGACCGCCGCCGCGCCGCCGCCGGTCGGCACCAGGTCGTAGAAGTCGCCGCCGATGTCCATGCCGCGCGTCGCCGGCAGATAGCGGGCCGCCGCCTCCAGGCCGGGCAGCGACGGCAGGGTGTGCGGCAGCAGCGCCGCCTGGAGCCCGTGCGCGAGCCGGTGCTTGGCGTCGTACAGCAGGGCGCGGTCCAGGGCCTGCGCGACCAGCCCCGCCAGGCTGGTGAGCACCGCCCGCTCGTCGGTGGTGAAGGAGTGCGGCGCGTCGTAGGCGAGGACGCACGTGCCCACCGGCCGCCCCGACGCGATCAGCGGGAGGAACGCCCAGGCCGCGAAGCCGTCCGGGGTCTCCTCCCGCAGCGGGTACCGCCGCCGCAGCTCCTCGAACGACTCCAGGAACACCGGCATCCCCGTCCGCAGGACCTCCGTGCCCGGCGTCGGCTCGGTGAGCGGCATGCCGTCGAACCGCTCGACGGCCCGCGGTTCGGCGTAACCCCGGTGCCCCAGGACGCGCATCCGTCCCGCCCCCGAGCCGAGGACGGCGAGGGCCTGGGCCCCCACGGTCGGCGCTATCTCGTCGGCGACCAGCTGCACCACGTCCCGCACCCCCACCGCCTCGGCGAGCGCCCCGGTCAGGCTCACCACCTGGGAGAGGGAGACGAGCCGGGAGGGCGTGTCGACGGCCGGCGGCACGGTCCGGGCGGCGGCCTCGCCGTCCTCGTCCCGGGACGGCGGGCGGGTCCGGTCGACGCGGACACTGAGCCCGGTCCGGCTCGGATACAGCCGGAAGGACAGCCGGTCGCCGGACGGCCGGGCCGCCACGAACGACGTGGGGTGCTGGCCGAGCAGCGCGGCCCGGTAGCGGTCCTCGTACGCCGGGTCCGCCAGCCACGGCACCGCGGACCACAGCCGGTCACCGGTCAGCCGGCTCACGGGGACGCCGAGCAGCCCGGCGGCCGCCGCGTTGGCGAAGCCGACCCGCCCGTCCAGGTCCAGCGAGCACAGCCCGTACGGCAGCCGCGCCACCATCCGCACGGCCTCCAGCGCGCCCAGGGTGCCGGGCAGACCGCCCACGGCCGGGGCGGCGAGCAGGTCGGGTTCGGGGTGGACCGGCAGGTTCGACCGGGCGGCCCGCTCCAGCCGGACGGCGAGCCCGTCGCAGGCCGCCGCCAACCGCCGCCGCTCGTCCTCGGACAGCTCCGAGGAGCGGGAGGGCCAGGTCAGGAAGACCGCGCCGTACGCGGCGGTGGCCGTCGCGACCGGCAGCGCCGCCATCGCGAAGGGGTAGGGGAGCACCACCGCGACCCGGGGGTAGCGGCGGGCCATCTCCTCCTCACCGCCGATCCACACCAGCCGCCGCTCGCGCAGCGCGTCCGCCACCGGGACCCGGGCGTGCAGGGTCACCCGCTCCCAGGGCGCCGCGAACGCCCGGGGCAGCCCGGCCATCACCGCCATCTCCAGCACCGGCGGGTCGGCGGCCAGCAGGTACAGCGCGCCGGACTGCGCCTGGGTCGCCTCCATCATCGAGGTCAGCGCGAGGGAGAGCACCGGCCCGCCCGCCGACACCGGTACGGACGCGGGCCCGTCGACCACGCCCACCACCTCCTCACCGACCGCGCGCGGGGCGCCGGGAGCACCGACCGCTTCCCCCCGGACCCGGCCTCCCCGCTACCCAATCTCCTCCTCGACGGCGGGTCGCGCACGGTGAGGGAGCGCCCGGCGGCCGGGGCCGTCGCGGCCGTACGCGCACAGGGGCTGCGCGGGGTCCGTACAAGCGCTGTAATGGCGGCGTGACCAGTGAGGGTGCCGTGGACCCCGGAGCGGGAGCCGTGGGCCGCGCGGCGGGGACGGAACGGGCCGCGAGCGCCCTCGAGGCGGT
Source organism: Streptomyces daghestanicus (assembly GCF_020521275.1). Taxonomy (NCBI): domain Bacteria; kingdom Bacillati; phylum Actinomycetota; class Actinomycetes; order Kitasatosporales; family Streptomycetaceae; genus Streptomyces; species Streptomyces daghestanicus. Next base: position 427,269 of record NZ_BNDX01000018.1, read on the forward strand.
CCTGTCCGGCACCGATCCGGGCGACCGGCTGCGCCGCACCCTGGAACAGGCCCTCGTCTTCGCCGGCGCCTCCTTCGCCGCCCTCTACACCCCCGGTGAGGACCCCGGCCTGCTGTGTCTGGCGGAGTCGGCCGGCGTACCCCGCACCCTGTACGGGCTGCGCGACACCTATCCGGCCGACGGCGACACCCCCGTCGCCGGTGCCCACCGCGACGGGCGCCCGGTCTGGCTCAGTCCGGCCGAACTGGCCGGGTACGCCGCCGCCCGGCGGGTGCCGGCCGGCGGCTTCTCGCTCGCGGCACTGCCGCTGCCGGAGGACGGCGGCAGCCTGCTGGCGGTCACCGAACGGCCGGACGGTTTCGGCACCGGCGGACGCGCCGTCCTGGAGCTGGTCGCCGAGGCCGTCGTCCGTCCCGCGCCGGCCACCGCGGCCGAGGGCGGCGAACTGCCGCCCGACCTGTTCGCCCTCGCCATGGACACCGGCCGGGTCGAGGCCGGCGACGACATCCTCGGCCTGTTCGGCCTGGCGCCCCGGGAGTTCGACGGCCGGATCGAGACGCTGCTGCGGCTGACCGTGCCGGAGGACCTGCCCGCGCTGATGTCGGTGGTCGAGGCCGACCACATGTCCCTGGGCGAACGGGAGCTGGAGTTCCGGGTCCAGCGCCCCGGCCGGGCGCCCCGCTGGCTGCGGCTGCGCGGCCGGATGCTGCCCGGCGGCGAGGGCCGGCCCGCCCGGCTCGTCGGCACCGTCGCGGACGCCGCCTCCGTCCGCTCCGACGTCACCGACGTCGCCCGGGTCCAGCGGCTGGCCGCCGCGCTGGCCACCGCGGGCACCGTCCGCGAGGCCGGCCAGGCGGTGGTCACCGCCCTGCGCGGCCCGCTGCGCGCCGACCGCATCGCCCTGGCCGGCCTGGAGAACGACCGGCTCGTGGTCACCGTCCTCGACCCGCCCGACCCCGAGGCGTGGCCCGAGGTGTGGCGGACCGAATGGCGCACCGAGTGGCCCGACGCCCCGGTCCGGCACATGCCGACCCTCGCCGCGGCGCTGCGTGACGGCCGCCCCCGGATCTGGCCGGCCGGCGCCGACGCCCTGGAACCCGCCCTCGCCGATGTCGGCCCCGGCGGCCTCGCCGTGCTGCCGCTGCCCGCCGGCGACCGCGCCTGGGGCATCTGCCTGATCGGCTGGGACGGCCCGCACGACTTCGGCGCGGACGAACGCGCCCTGCTCACCGCCTCCGCCGGGCTCGCCGGACAGGCCCTGACCCGCGCCCACGCCTTCGACGCCGAGCACGAACTCGTCGGCATGCTCCAGCGCCAGCTGCTGCCGCGCCGCCTGCCCGACCTGCCCGGCGCGAGCGCCGTCGCCCGCTACCTGCCGAGCACCGCCGGACTCGAACTGGGCGGCGACTGGTACGACGTCGTCCCGCTGCCCGACCACCACGTCGCCCTCGTCATCGGGGACGTCCAGGGTCACAGCGCCGGCGCCGCCACCCTCATGGGCCAGATGCGCACCGCCCTGCGCGCCTACGCCGTCGAGGGACACCCGCCGGACGTGGTCGTCGCCCGCGCCAACCGGCTGCTGGTCGACATGGAGACCGACCTCTTCGCCACCTGCGGATACGTCGACCTCGACATGGAGGAGGGCACCGCCTGGTGCGTCCGGGCCGGGCACCCACCGTGGGTACTGCGCCATCCGGACGGCCGGACGGAGCGGGTGGAGGTGGAGGGCGGTCCGCCGCTCGGCGTGGTCGCCCAGGCAGAGTTCCCGATGAGCCCCCTCGGGCTCGGCCCCGGCGCGCTGCTCGCCCTGACCACCGACGGCCTCGTCGAATCGGCCGGCACCGACCTCGACGCGGGCCTGGACCGGCTGGCCCGCGCGCTCTCCGCCGCCGACCCCGCCCACCTCGACCTGGTCGCCGACGCCCTGCTCGACGGCGCCGGCCGCAGCGACGACGTCGCCCTGCTGCTGGTGCGCTACGACGGGATGGCGCTGCGCCCGCTGCGCGAGAGCTGGACGGTGTGGCGTGTCCCCGAGGCGGTCCGGCACGCCCGTCGCTTCACCCGGCGCGCCCTGCGCGCCTGGCGGGTGCAGGACGGCGGCGTCGACACGGTGCTGCTGGTCGTCTCCGAGCTGGTCACCAACGCCCTGGTACACACCGACGGCCCGGTCCGTCTCGACCTCACCCTCCTCGGGGGACGGCTGCGGGTCGCGGTCGCCGACTCCTCGCCGCGCACCCCCGCCCGGCCCACCAGCATCGGCTGGGAGGCCACGGGCGGGCGGGGCATCCTGCTCGTCGAGGCGACGTCCGCCGCCTGGGGGACGCTGCCGGTCAGCGGCGGCAAGCAGGTGTGGAGCGAGATCCAGGTCGGGCCGGTGCCTCCCGGGGATGTTTGACCGGTGGCGTGGGGGGCACCCGGCCCCGGTTCGACGAGCAGAAGGAAGTGGATCCTCAAGTGACCACGGACACCAGCGAGAAGACCGTCGACCGGCGTCCCGAGACCGGCTGGGCCGAGGCCCGCCGCCGGCGCGGCACGGTCCCGGTGCGCACCTGGGTGCCCGCCGTCGAGGAGACCGGCGCCCCGCGCACGGCGCGGACGGGCCCGGAGGCGAACATCGTCCGGGGCGAGGACTGACCCGACGGCGACGACGGCGAGCGCACCGGCGCGGCGACTTCCTCGCCGCGCCTTCTTCATGCCCGCGTCGATGAACTAACGTTCCGTTCACCCGGATCGACAGCAGGGTGAACCGGCTGCCGACTCCGGTGCCGTCCGGCCGTCCCGGCGGGGGGAGTTGGGGATCTCGGCGCCCGCTCCCGCCGCGTCCGCCACGGCACGAGGCTCTTCCTCTCGTCCGCAAGGAGTCCAGTTGAAACGCCACGAGTTCCTGCGGGAACTGCACAAGGTCAGCGCCAACCGCAACTACCTGGAGATCGGTGTCAACGACGGCCGCAGCCTGCACCTGTCCCGGGTCCCCAGCATCGCGATCGACCCCGCCTTCAAGGTCGTCTCGGAGCTGAAGTGCGACGTCCACCTGGTCAAGGCCACCAGTGACGACTTCTTCGCCCGGAAGAACCCCCTCGCGCACCTCAGGAGCGGACGCCACCCGCTGCGCAACATGCGCCGGGGCCGTTCCCTGACCGGCTACTGGCGCCGGACCACGCTCGACCTGTCGTTCATCGACGGCATGCACCTCTTCGAGTACGCGCTGCGCGACTTCATCAACGTGGAGAAGCACTCGGACTGGTCCAGCGTGATCGTCCTGGACGACATGCTGCCCCGCAACGTGGACGAGGCCGCCCGCGACCGGCACACCGACGCCTGGACCGGCGACGTCTACAAGATCACCGAGGTGCTCACCCGGTACCGGCCCGACCTGGTGACCGTCCTGGTGGACACCCAGCCGACCGGCCAGCTCCTGGTGTTCGGCGCGGACCCGGACAACACCGTGCTCACCGACAAGTACGACGAGATCATGGCCGAGTACCTGGTGGACGACCCGCAGAAGGTGCCCGAGGCGATCCTCGAACGGTCCGCGGCGGTGCCGCCCGAGGCCCTGCTGCGGGCGGGTTTCTGGAACCGGATGGTCAAGGCCCGCAACCTCGGCCTCGGCCGCTCCCGCGGCTGGGAGCCGCTGCGCCGCGCGGTGGAGCAGGTCGGCGTCAGCCGCTGACTGCCGCGCGCCCGCCGGGGGGCGGACCGGTCACCGCTCTGCCCCCCCTCGGGCTTTCCCGCCCGGCGCTCAGCCGTGCGTCCTGCCGAGCAGTTCCAGGACCTCGTCCGTCGTGCCGGTCTCGCCGAGCTGCGGGAAGACCCGCTCCACGCTGCCCCGGTGGCGCCGCTCGTCCAGGTCGCTCATCGCGTCGGTGACGAGGGTGACGTGGTAGCCGTGCTCGTGGGCGGCGCGGGCGGTGGACTCCACGCCGACGCCGGTGGCGATGCCGGTCAGCACGATCTGGGTGACGCCGCGGCGGCGCAGCTGCACATCGAGGTCGGTGCCGTGGAAGGCGCCCCAGTTGTGCTTGGTGACGGTGATGTCGCCGGGGTGCCCGGCCAGTTCGTCCACGATGACGTCCCAGCCCTCGGGGCGGGGAGCACCGGAGCCGGCGGTCTCGGTGCGGCCGGGGGGCACGTCCGCGCCGTCCGCGCCGAAGGAGACCCGGACCAGCACGACGGGCAGCTTCCGGGCTCGGAAGGCGTCGGCCAGTTCGGCGCTGCGGGCGACGACCTCGGCGCCGGTGTGCGGGGCGACGGGCGCGGCCACGATCCCGGCCTGGAGGTCGATCACGACCAGGGCGGTGCGGGGGTCGAGGGTGGTGAGGGTCATGGGGGCGGGCCTTTCGGTGGTGCGGGGTGCGTGTGTCCGTGGTCCGGGGAGGGGCTCAGGGCCGGGTCAGCCGCTCCAGGAGGGCGAGCGCGTCGAGGACGGTCCGCCGCTCCTCCTCGCTGTACCGCTCCTGGAAGGCGCGGGCCAGCCATTCGCCCCGCGCCTCCCGGTCGCCGGCCACGCGGGCGCGGCCCGCGTCGGTGAGGGCGACCAGGTGCCGCCGGCCGTCGTCCGGGTCGGGCGTACGGCGGATCAGCCCGTGCTGGGCGAGGGCGGCCAGGGTCGCCGCCATGGACTGCGGCCGGACCCCCTCGGCGGAGGCGAGCGCGCTGGCCGTGGCGGCGCCGTGCTTGCCGACCAGGGTGAGGGCCGACACCTGCGACGGCGTGAGGTCCTCGTCGCGGGCCACCTCCCTGATCCGGCGGCGCAGCCGGCTGAACACCACGGACAGGTCCCGCGCGGCGCGGCTGGCGGAGTCGGGGATGCCCTCGGGGGGATCGGCGGCTTCGGTGCTCATGGACCGACCCTAGGAACGACAGTCGGAACTGTCCAGCCGAGGCTGCACAGTTTTACCTGTCCATGCCCCGGCCCGTGCCCCTTCCCCTGCCGGGGCCGGAGGGCCGGTGCGGCGTCGGGCGCCTAGGCTGGCCGGGTGCGCCTGCTGATGATGTCCGACACCCATCTGCCCAAGCGGGCGCGGGAACTGCCCGCGCCGCTGCTGGCCGAGGTGCCGGAGGCCGACGTCGTGATCCACGCGGGGGACTGGGTCGACACGGCCACCCTCGACCTCCTCCAGGGCCGCGCGCGCCGGCTCCTCGCCGTGTACGGCAACAACGACGGGCCCGCGCTGCGCGCCCGGCTGCCGGAGGTGGCCCGCGCCGACCTCGGCGGCCTGCGCTTCGGCGTCGTCCACGAGACCGGCCCGGCCAAGGGCCGCGAAGCGCGCTGCGCGGCCCGTTTCCCCGACCTGGACGTCCTGGTGTTCGGGCACAGCCACATCCCGTGGGACACCACCGCCGGCACGGGGCTGCGGCTGCTCAACCCCGGGTCGCCCACCGACCGCCGGCGCCAGCCGTACTGCACGTACCTCACCGCGACCGTCACCGACGGCCGGCTCGACGCGGTCGAACTGCACCGGCTGCCCCCACGCGGCCGTCCGCCTGGACCGTCGGCACCGACCAGCTCCTGACAGGCCGTGCCGGGCTCCGGGCGGGACGGGCGTCACCGCGCGGGGAAGCGGCCCGGCACTGCGCCTGACGGGTGAGGCGGGCGGAGCGGCCGTGTCCGCCCGGCGCCCGGCCGCGTTGCGCACGGCATGACCTCCACACGACGATTCGTCGCCGCCGCCGGACTCGCCGCCACCGTCACCGGCCTCGCCGCCGTACCGGCGAGCGCGGCCGACACGGGCGCCCGGGAGACCGGTGGTCTCAGCGTGCTGCGCACCCTCGACTCCCTGGCCACCGGCGACCTCCCCGCCGAGCACCGGGACGAGATGCTGCGCCCCTCCGACCAGATCCGCAGGCTCAGCGACCTCAACCAGCTCCAGCAGGTCGTCGGCCTGGTCTCACCGGTCTTCGGCGTGGTGCCGGCCTTCGGCTGACCCCGCTTCCCGCCCGCACCCCAGGAGGGCCGCCCGGACGTCCGGGCGGCCCTCCCGCGCGCTGCTCAGCCGCCGGCCGCCAGGAACTGGGTCGCCGCCAGCTCCGCGTACAGCGGGTCCCCGGCCACCAGCTCCCGGTGGGTGCCGACCGCCCGGACCCGGCCCGCGTCCATCACCACGATCCGGTCCGCCGTCGTCACCGTGGAGAGCCGGTGCGCGACCACCAGCACCGTCGTCGTACGGGCCACGTCCGCGACGGTGTCCCGCAGCGCCGCCTCGTTCACCGCGTCCAGCTGCGAGGTCGCCTCGTCGAGCAGCAGCAGCCGGGGGCGGCGCAGCAGCGCACGGGCGATCGCGACGCGCTGGCGTTCGCCGCCGGACAGCTTGGTGCCGCGGTGCCCGACCAGGGTCTCCAGGCCGTCGGGCAGCCGGGCCACCAGCCCGTCCAGCCGGGTCGTCCGCACCACCCGGGCCACCTCGTCCGCGTCCGCCTCCGGGCTGCCCAGCAGCAGGTTGTCCCGCAGCGAACCCGACAGCACCGGGGCGTCCTGCTCCACGTACCCGATCGCCGCCCGCAGCTCCGGCAGCTCCCAGTCGGCCACGTCCCGGCCGTCCACCGCGATCACGCCCGACTCGGGGTCGTAGAACCGCTCGATGAGGGAGAAGACGGTCGTCTTGCCCGCGCCGGACGGACCGACGAACGCCGTCATGCCGCGGGCGGGCACGGTGAACGTCACGCCGTGGTGGACGTACGGCAGGTCGTCGGCGTAGCGGAAGCGGACGTCGCGGAAGGAGACGGCGGCCGGCCGTGCGCCCGGCGCGGGCAGCGGCACGGCACGCACCGGCGGCTCGGCCGGCAGCCGCAGCGCCTCCTGGACGCGGACCAGGGCCGCCGCGCCGGTCTGGTACTGCGTGACCGCGCCGATGACCTGCTGGAGCGGCGATATCAGGAAGAAGACGTACAGCAGGAACGCCACCAGCGTGCCGACGTCGACCGCGCCCGTGGCCACCCGCGCCCCGCCCACCGCGAGCACCGTCAGGAAGGCGACCTGGATGGCCAGCCCGGCCGTGTTGCCCGCCGCCGCCGACCACTTGGCGGCGCGCACGCTCTGCCGCCAGGACTCCTCGGCCGCGCCGTGCAGCGCCCGCTCCTCACGGGCCTCCGCGCCCGACGCCTTCACCGTGCGCAGCGCGCCCAGCACCCGTTCCAGCGCCGCGCCCATCAGACCCACGGCGCGCTGGGCCTCCTTGGTGGCCCGGTTGATCCGCGGCGCGATCAGCCCGATCACCACGCCCGCGCCCGCGATCACCGCCACCGTGACACCGAGCAGCACCGCGTCGACCAGCCCCATCATCACGACGGTCGCCGCCAGTGTGAGCCCGCCCGTGGCGAGCCCGACCAGCGACTCGGAGGTGACCGTGCGCAGCAGCGTGGTGTCCGAGGTGATCCGGGCCATCAGATCGCCCGGCTCGCTGCGGTCCACGGCCGCTATCCGCAGCCGCAGCAGATACGAGGAGAGGGCGCGCCGCGCGCCGAGCACCACCGACTCGGCGGTCCGCCGCAGCACGTAGGCGCCGAGCGCGCCCACCACCGCGTTGACGACCACCAGCGCCGACATCGCCAGCAGCGCGCCGGTGACGGCCCGTTCGTGCGCCAGGTCGTCGATCAGGCCGCGGGCCACCAGCGGCAGCAGCAGCCCCGTCGCCCCGGTGAGCAGCGACAGCACGGCGCCGCCCAGCAGGGTCCAGCGGTGCGGCCGTACATAACCCAGGAGCAGCCGCCAGGCGGGCGGCGGGGCGGTCTCGGTCATCGGCGGGTGCTCCTTCGGCGGGTCGGCGCGACGACTCAGGCTACGTCGGTGTCCGACGGCGATCGGTTGCGCGTAGGGTCGGCGGAGAGACACCCACAGTGGCCGAACAAGGAGTTCCGCACCATGGCGCAGGAAGTACGCGGCGTGATCGCACCGGGCAAGGACGAGCCGGTGCGCATCGAGACGATCGTCGTGCCCGACCCCGGTCCCGGCGAGGCCGTGGTCCAGATCCAGGCCTGCGGCGTGTGCCACACCGACCTGCACTACAAGCAGGGCGGCATCAGCGACGACTACCCGTTCCTGCTCGGCCACGAGGCGGCCGGCGTGGTGGAGTCGGTGGGCGCCGGCGTCACCGACGTCGCCCCCGGTGACTTCGTCGTCCTCAACTGGCGCGCGGTGTGCGGGACGTGCCGGGCGTGTCTGCGCGGGCGGCCCTGGTACTGCTTCGACACCCACAACGCCGAGCAGAAGATGACCCTCGCCTCGACCGGGCAGGAACTCTCCCCGGCGCTCGGCATCGGCGCGTTCGCCGAGAAGACGCTGGTCGCCGCCGGGCAGTGCACCAAGGTCGACCCGGCCGTCGCCCCGGAGGTCGCCGGGCTGCTCGGCTGCGGTGTGATGGCGGGCATCGGCGCCGCGATCAACACCGGCAACGTCGGCCGCGGTGACACGGTCGCCGTCATCGGCTGCGGCGGCGTCGGGGACGCGGCCGTCGCCGGGTCGTACCTGGCGGGCGCGGCCAAGGTGATCGCCGTCGACATCGACGACCGCAAGCTGGAGACCGCCCGCACCATGGGCGCCACCCACACCGTCAACTCCCGCGACACCGACCCGGTCGAGGCGATCCGCGAGCTGACCGGCGGCTTCGGCGCCGACGTCGTCATCGAGGCGGTCGGCCGCCCGGAGACGTACCGGCAGGCGTTCTACGCGCGTGACCTGGCCGGCACGGTCGTCCTCGTCGGCGTCCCCACCCCCGAGATGAAGCTCGAACTGCCGCTGCTGGACGTCTTCGGCCGCGGCGGCGCCCTGAAGTCGTCCTGGTACGGCGACTGCCTGCCCTCCCGGGACTTCCCGATGCTGATCGACCTGCACCTCCAGGGCCGCCTGCCGCTGGACAAGTTCGTCACCGAGACCATCCGCCTGGACGAGGTGGAGCAGGCCTTCGAGCGGATGCACTCCGGTGACGTCCTGCGCTCGGTGGTGGTCCTCTGATGGCCGCCCGCATCGAACGCATCGTCACCTCCGGGCAGTTCAGCCTGGACGGCTGCACCTGGGACGTCGACAACAACGTCTGGCTCGTCGGCGACGACCACGAGGTGATCGTCATCGACGCCGCGCACGACGCCGACGCCATCGCCGAGGCCGTGGGGGACCGCCGGCTCGCCGGCATCGTCTGCACCCACGCCCACAACGACCACATCGGCGCCGCCCCCGCCCTCGCCGAGCGCACCGGGGCCGTGATCTGGCTGCACCGCGACGACCTCCCGCTGTGGCGGCAGACCCACCCCGACCGGGACCCCGACGCCTGGCTGGCCGACGGCCAGGTGATCGAGGCGGCCGGCGCCGACCTCACGGTCCTGCACACCCCGGGGCACGCGCCCGGCGCGGTCTGCCTGTACGACCCCGGGCTCGGCGCGGTCTTCACCGGCGACACCCTCTTCCAGGGCGGGCCCGGCGCCACCGGCCGTTCCTTCTCGCACTTCCCGACGATCATCGACTCCATCCGGGACCGGCTGCTGACCCTGCCGGCCGGCACGAAGGTGCTCACCGGGCACGGCGACACCACCACCGTCGGCGCGGAGGCCCCGCACCTGGACGAGTGGATCGCCCGCGGCCACTGAGCGGCCACGCTCGCAACGGCGACAGCTCCCGGAGGAGACAGCTTCCGAAGGGACTGCTCCCGAAGACGACTGCTCCCGAAGACGACTGCTCCCGAAGACGACTGCTCCAAAAGGCGACTGCTCCAAAAGGCGACAGAAGATGTCCGGCTTCCCGGGAATCCTGGTCGGTGTCAGCGCGCGGCGCACCAGCGGCGCACATCAGGACAGGAGAAGCCGGACATGACACCCTCACTCACGGGCAAGGTCGCCCTGGTCGCCGGGGCCACCAGGGGAGCGGGCCGGGGGATCGCGGTCGAGCTCGGCGCCGCCGGCGCCACCGTCTACGTCACCGGGCGCAGCACCCGCGCCCGGCGCTCCGAGTACGACCGCCCCGAGACCATCGAGGACACCGCCGACCTGGTCACCGAGGCCGGCGGCACCGGCATCGCCGTACCCGTCGACCACCTCGACCGGGCCCAGGTCGCCGCGCTCGTCGACCGGATCGACCGGGAACAGGGCCGCCTGGACGTCCTGGTCAACGACATCTGGGGCGCCGAGCACCTCTTCCAGTGGGACGTGCCGGTCTGGGAGCACGACCTCGACCGGGGCCTGCGCCTGCTCCGCCTCGCCGTCGACACCCACGCCATCACCAGCCACCACGCCCTGCCGCTGCTGCTGCGCCACCCCGGCGGCCTGGTCGTCGAGGTCACCGACGGCACCGCCGACTACAACCGCGACCACTACCGGGTCTCCTTCTTCTACGACCTGGCCAAGACGTCCGTACTGCGCATGGCCTTCGCCCTCGGCCGTGAGCTAGGGCCGCGCGGCGCCACCGCCGTCGCCCTCACCCCGGGCTGGCTCCGGTCGGAGATCATGCTCGACCACTTCGGCGTACGGGAGGAGAACTGGCGCGACGCCCTGGCCGACACCCCGCACTTCGCCATCTCCGAGACCCCCCGCTATCCCGGCCGGGCCGTCGCCGCGCTCGCCGCCGACCCCGGCGTGGCCCGGCACAACGGCCGCTCCCTCTCCAGCGGCGGCCTCGCCCGGGAGTACGGCTTCACCGACCTCGACGGCAGCCGCCCCGACGCCTGGCGCTACCTGGTGGAGGTCCAGGACCCGGGCAAGCCGGCGGACGTCACCGGGTACCGCTGAGGGCTGGGCGAGGGGCGGGCGAGGAGCGGTCGCGCACCGCTCTGACCAGGCACGTCGGGCCGGAATGTGAACTCCCGCACAGGTCACGGTAGATGACGTGACCAGAGACACGGTCCGGTATGTCCCTTTAGCTCGCGATTACTCACGGTGCCTTCACGTCGCGAGCCGTATGCTTCACACCATGTCCACCACTGTTGATCCTTCTTCCGAGCGATCGGCTGCCGAGGTCAACGAGGAGATCCGGGCCCTGTGGCACCGGTCGGGCGGAACGCTGAGCGGCGAGCAGCGCGAGGAGTACCAGCGCCTCGTCCTGGAGTGGGCCGCCGCGGCCCCGCATCCGGTGAAGGCGGCCTGACCGCCCCGGCCTCCCCTCGGCAGCGCATCGCGGCTTTCGTCCGGGTCGCTCCCGTCGTCGGACGGGAGCCCTCCTCCCACCGGCCCCGGCCGTCTCCGTACGGCCTCGTCGATCCGGCGGGCGGCACGCGGCTGCCCGCCCACGCCGAGGCGGCCTCGGCCCCAGGTCGCCGAGCAGCCCCGGCGGCACGCCTCGCGGTCGTGCTCGCCGCGTGTCCAAGACGGGTCCGGGCAGACCTCGTCCGGCGCACCCGCGACGCCGGGCCGGACGCGGAGACGTCGTTCCCGCCGGCCCGGGTCGCCGGCCGGCAGCACCTCGGTCCCGGCAGCCTGCTGGGCGTCGCCGGCAGCCAGCTGATGCTGGCCGCCGCCCGAAGCCGCCGGCCGCCGTCGCCCCGACCGGGCGGCCGCCGGCGAGCCACTCCGGGCCGGCCGGCCCGCAGTGCCCGACCGTCAGCACGTGGTCGGCGGCCCCGTCCGTCACGTCGAACCCGGCCGAACAGCGCCCCGCCGGCGAAAGGAGGGGCCGCGCCCCGCCCGACCGCGGGGCGAAGCACCCTCGGTGCGTTCGGCGCGGACGAGGCCGCCCAGTTCCCGTGCCGCGTCCGTCAGCACCGCCCGGTCGCCCGGCGGGACGGTGCGGTCGCCCCGGACCACCACCTCGTTCGACCGATGGTCCACCGTCCACGCGGTCCCGGCCACCCGGGGCGGCGACCGCGGGGCCGCCGTCGCCGCCGGCAGCTCGCGCCGACCGTGCGGCACGAGCCTGGCCGTGGCGTCCGCGCGGCGGACCTCGGCGGCCGTCGCCGCGTCGGTGACCGCGACCACCGGCCGCCCGCCGGCGCCGATCCAGTGCCCGCCGTACGGGAGGTGCCCCTCCGGCCCGGGGGTCGCGGCCCCCGGGCCGGCCGGTTCGCCGGCGACGGCCGTGTCACCGTCGCGGACCCGAGCAGCAGCCCGCCGGCGGCGGCCTGCCGCACCGCGCGCCGGACGACGCGCCGGCGTACGTGCCTCGTACGCGCTCTGCCCAGACCGCAACGGTGCCGAAGTCCTTCGTACACCCCTGGAACAAGTCCGCGGGCGCGGCCGTGTTCAGCTCTTATGGTGTGGCCATGACCGGTGACACCGACAACCCCCTGCGCGCGCTGACCCTCGCTCAGCTGCGGCGGCGCACCAGCATGAAGTGGCGCACCTACCCCGAGGACGTCCTGCCGCTGTGGGTGGCCGAGATGGACGTGCCGCTCGCCGGGCCGGTGGTGCGCGCCGTCACCGAGGCGATGGAACGCGGTGACACCGGTTACCCGTCCGGCACCGCCTACGCCGAGGCGCTGGCCGGGTTCGCGGGCGAGCGGTGGCGGTGGGACGGGCTCGCCGTGGAGCGGACCGCGATCGTGCCCGACGTGATGCTCGGCGTCGTCGAGATGCTGAAGCTGGTCACCGGCCCCGGCGACCCGGTGATCGTCAACCCGCCCGTGTACCCGCCGTTCTACGCGTTCGTGACCCATCTGGACCGCCGGGTGACCGAGGCCCCGCTCGGCCCGGACCTGCGGCTGGACCTCGCCGCGCTGGAGGACGTCTTCCGGCGGTGCGCCAGGGGCGGCGGGCGGGCCGCGTACCTGCTGTGCAGCCCGCACAACCCGACCGGCACCGTGCACACCGCCGGCGAGCTGACCGCCGTGGCGGCCCTCGCCGAGCGGTACGGCGTCCGGGTCGTCGCCGACGAGATCCACGCCCCGCTGGTCACGCCCGGGGTCCGGTTCGTGCCGTACCTGAGCGTCCCCGGCGCCGAGCGCGGCCTGTCCCTGATGTCGGCGTCGAAGGGCTGGAACCTCGCCGGGCTCAAGGCCGCCCTGGCCGTCGCCGGGCCGGGAGCCGCCGCCGACCTGGCGCGGATGCCGGAGGAGGTCGGGCACGGCCCGAGCCATGTCGGGGTCCTCGCCCACACCGCCGCTCTGCGCGACGGCACCGCGTGGCTGGACGCGCTGCTCGCCGGGCTCGACGACAACCGGCGGCTGCTGACCGCCCTGCTGGCCGAGCGTCTGCCCGGCGTCGTCCACCGCGCCGGGGAGGCCACCTTCCTCGCCTGGCTGGACTGCCGCGCCCTCGGCCTCGGCGACGACCCGGCGGAGACCTTCCTGGGACGCGGCCGGGTGGCGGTCAACTCCGGGCTCCCGTTCGGCACCGGCGGCGCCGGGCACGTACGGCTCAACTTCGGCACGGCACCCGAGGTGATCGAGGAGGCCGTGCGCCGGATGGCGGCCGTTCTGTCCTGACCCGGTGGGCCGTGTCCCGAAGCGCACTCTCGTGGCCGGCGCGACCGGCGCCTAGACTCGCGGACATGGACGAGGCACTGGCCCGGCTCGGCGCGGGAAAATACCTGCTGTTCACCAGCTTCCGGAAGAACGGCACCCCGGTCGCCACCCCGGTGTGGGTGGTGCGCGACGGGGACGCGCTCGGCGTCTGGACGGTCGCCGCCTCCTGGAAGGTGAAGCGGGTGCGCCACCGCGCCGACGTTCTCGTGGGCCCCTGCGACGTTCGCGGCAACCCGACCGGCGACCTGACCCCCGCGACCGCGGAGATCTGCGACGCGGCCACCACCGCCCGCTACCGGAAGCTGATCGCCCGCAAGTACGGCGTCGCGGGCCGGCTCGTCCTGCTCGGCAGCCGGCTGCGGCGCGGCACGGACGGCACGGTGGGCATCCGCGTCACCCTCACTCCGGCCACCGGTACCTGACGGCCCGCCGGCCGGCGCCCGCTCAGGTCCAGGCCCGGTACGGCTCGTCGACGAGCTGGAAGACCGGCTCGCCGCGCACCGGGTCCTTGGCCGTGGACAGCCGCACCCGGTCGCCGCTGTGGATGCCCAGCGGCGGACCCATGACCCGGCCGCGCAGCACGAACCCCTCCGCCATCTCGATCAGCGACACATTGCGCGTCGCCGGGGTGTTGCGGTGCACCACCGTGGAGTGGCGCACCGTCCCGGTGCCCTCGCTGCGCTCGGTGCGCAGGTCACTGCCCCGGCACACCGGGCAGAGCACCCGGTGGTACATGGCGGTCCCGCACCAGGTGCAGCGCTGGAAGACGAGGGCGTCCGTGACCGGGGCCGTCGGTTCCAGCACCCCGGTCGTGGAGCCGGCTGCCTGCTGGGCGACGCTTCCTGAGTGGTGGTACACGCTGGTCAACTCCCTGCGCTCGGCCGGAATACGGCGTGCGCGGTCCCCCGGGCACGCGGATGCGCGGCGCGTTGTGCCACCGTGCACGACAGCAGAGTATGGCACTGAGTGTCAGGCGTAAAGGCACTGCGTACCGTTTTCAGGGGGGTGACAGGGGAGGGCAGAGGGGGCCGCGGGGGTCAGGCCCGGCCGAGCGCCGACTCCAGTTCCTGGACGACCCGCCACAGGGGGGCGTCCCGCCGGGTGACGACGACCACCACGTCCTCTGCGTCCGGCACGGCGGGCGCCGGCGGCGGGGCGGGCAGGCCGGCGCCGAAGGCCGACTGCACGTAGCCCAGGGCGTGGTCGACTGCGGCGCCCGCGTCGTCCACCCCGTCCGAACGCAGCCAGGCGCGCAGGGCGTTGTTGTGCGCCGCGACCACCGCGGCGGCGACCACGTCGGCCCGCAGCGTCCCGTCCGGGCGGCCGGCGAACCGGTCGCGCAGATAGGCGGCGAGGGCCCGCTCGTACCGCCACACCACCGACAGCTCGTACGCCCGCAGGCCCGGCACCCGCTTGGTCAGCCGGTAGCGCTGCACCGAGAAGGAGGGGTTCTCCGCGTACATGCGCAGCACCAGCCGGGCCGCGTCGCAGACCCGGCGCACCGGTTCCACGTCCGCGGGGGAGGCCGCCAGGAAGGCGGTCATGTCGGCCAGGCACCGCTCGTGGTCGGGGAAGACCACGTCCTCCTTGGACGGGAAGTAGCGGAAGAACGACCGCCGTCCGACCCCGGCCAGCGCCACGATGTCGTCCACGGTGGTCTCTTCGTAGCCCCGCTCCAGGAACAGCCGGAAGGCCGCCGCGACCAGGGCCTCGCGCATCGGCGGCCGGCCGTCGCGGCGCGGCGGCGCACTGCTGGGGTTCATGGACGCCGAACGTAGCACCTGACCGGCCCTGATGGCACGCGGTGCAGCCCCGGAAGGAACTGAGTGCAGTCAGGTCGCGGTGGTCCCTTACGATCGGCCCAGCCGTTCCCGAGGAGTTCCCCGTGCCGACCGCCCGCCCCCGTCTGCTGTACGTCACCGACCTGGCCTACCCCGCCCGCGGGCGCCGCTACGGCGACGAGGACGTCTTCCTCACCTCGCGGCTGCGCGCGGAGTTCGACCTGGCCCTGTGCCACCCCGGGGACGCCGTGTCGCTGATGGACGCCTTCGACGCCGTCGTGGTCCGCAACAGCGGACCCGTGCTGACGTACCCCGAGGCGTACGCCGCCTTCCGTGAGCGCGGGGCCGAACGCGGAACCCCCGTCTTCAACCCGCTCACCGGCCGCGGTGACATGGCCGGCAAGGGGTATCTGACGGACCTGACCGCGGCCGGGTACCCGGTCATCCCGACCGTGGACCGGGCCGCCGACCTGCACCGCCTCCCCGAGACCGGCCGCTACGTCGTCAAACCCCGCCTCGGCGCCGACTCCGCTGGCCTGCGGACCGTCACGCCGGACGCGCTGGGCGCGGTGCTGGCGGAGGGCGCGGCCACCGGGGCGGACCTGCTCGCCCAGCCGCACGTCGACTTCGTCCACGAGATCTCCTTCTGCTTCGTCGACGACGCCTTCCAGTACGCCCTGTACGCGCCCCGCCCCGACCGGCGCTGGGAACTGGCGCCGTACCGGCCCACCCCGGCCGACCTGGCCTTCGCCCGGCGGTTCATCGACTGGAACGCCCTCCCGTACGGCGTCCAGCGCGTCGACGCCTGCCGGACGCCCGACGGCGGACTCCTCCTGGTCGAGCTGGAGGACCTCAACCCCTACCTGTCCCTCGACGCCCTCGACGACGGCACCCGGGAGGCCTTCGTCACGGCGTTCACGGCGTCCCTGCGACGTTTCCTCGCCGTCTGACGAGGCAGACGTACCGCCACGGACGGCTTCAGGGAGAGGCAGGACAGCGTGGACGGCGCGGACAGCGTGGGCATCGACGGATTCGCCGGGCGGCTCGACCCCGAGGTGTGCGTGGTGACGGCCGCGTCCGGCGGGGAGCGGGCCGGCTGCCTGGTCGGCTTCGCCGCACAGTGCTCGCTGCGGCCCGTGCGGTTCGCGGTGTGGCTGTCCGAGCTGAACCGGACCCACGAGGTGGCCGGCTCGGCGGAGTTCCTCGCGGTCCATCTGCTCGCCCGGGACCAGCGCGCCCTGGCGGAGCGCTTCGGCGGCCGGACCGGACACCGGGAGGACAAGTTCCGCGACGTGCGGTGGCGCGAGGGGTACGGCGGTGCCGTGGTCCTCGCGGACGTGGAGGAGTGGTTCGTCGGACGGGTCGTGGCCCGCGTCGACGGCGGCGACCACACCGGCTTCGTCCTCGACCCGGTCGACAGCGGTCGCCGCGGGGCGCCGGAGCGGCCCCTGATGCGGCAGAGCGACGCCATCACGATCCGTCCCGGCCACCCGGTGGACTGACCCGGCCTCAGGCAGCGGCAGCCCCCCCGCGTCCGCGCGGCCCGGCCGGTCAGGCGGCCTCGTCCGGGACCCGGACGTCCAGGACGCAGACGTCGTCCCGCCGGTCCTCCCCCTCCAGCAGGGCGTCGAGCAGGGGCCGCAGGGAGTCCGCGTCCGGCCGGTCCGTGCCGGGAGCGGCGGCGGCCCGCGCCAGCCGCTCCAGGCCCCGGTCGATGTTCTCCGGGGGCCGCTCGATCAGGCCGTCCGTGTACAGCAGCAGCCGGTCGCCCGGCCGCAGGACGCACGCGGCCTCCCCGTACCGGGTGGCCGCGGTCGCCCCCAGCAGCATGCCGCGCGGCCGGTCGAGGAAGCGGGCCGCGCCGTCGCGCACCAGCAGCGGCGGCAGATGACCCGCCTGCGCCCACACCAGCCGGTGCCGCGCCCGCTCGTACCGGGCCAGGACCATGCTCGCCGTGGCGTGCGCGTCCCGGGAGTGCAGCAGCAGCGCGTTGAGCCGGGTGAGGGCGCCGGTCAGCGACGACCCGGTGATGACCATGCCCTTGGCGGTGAACCGGAGCTGGGCCATCGTGGCGACCGCGTCCAGCCCGTGCCCGGCGACGTCGCCGACCACCAGCAGGGCGTCGCCGTCGGGTAGCTCGATCGCGCTGAACCAGTCGCCGCCGACGTGCACCCCCGACTGGGCGGGCGCGTAGGAGACCTCGACGCGCAGCCCGGCCAGTCGCAGCCGGCCCTCGGGCAGCGGCAGCAGCGCGTGCTGGAGCTGCGCGGCCAGGGTGCGCTCGGCCCGCAGGACGTCGTGCTGGGTCAGCATCGCCCGCTCGCTCGCCACCAGGGCCAGCTCCGCCTGCCGCCGGGCGGTCATGTCCTGCACGAACCCGTGCACCTCGACGGGGGTGCCGTCGGCGTCCGTGGCCGCCTCGGCGACCAGCCGCAGATGCCGCACGCCGGCCGGCGCCCGCACCCGGGACCGGAACGGGACGTCGCACGGCCGCCCGTCGTCCCGCAGGCCGCGCAGGGCGCGGTGCAGCGCGGGCCGGTCCTCCGGCAGGGCCAGCGCGGGCACATCGGCGAGGCGGACCGGCCCGAGCACGTGGTCCCGGCCGAAGATGGCGAACACCTGGGCGGACCAGCCGGCCTCACCGGTGACCAGGTTCCAGTTGACCCAGCCGAGGTCACCCAGCCGCTGGAGGTCCGCCAGCCGCTGCTCCTGCCGGTCGGAGGCGCTGTGCCGCAGCCAGGTCAGCACCAGCCCGCCGTCCAGCGGCGTCACCCGCACCGAGTAGGTGGACAGCTCGGCGGTGCCGCCCACCACGTCCTGGTGGGCGAACGGCTCGCCCTCGTACGGCGTGCCCGTGGCCAGCGTCGTCAGGCAGGCCGGCCACAGCGGCTCGCCCGCCAGGGCGGGGAAGCACTCCAGGAACCGGCGGCCGACCAGTTCCGCGCCGGTGCGGCCGGTGACCCGCCCGGCCCGGTCGGTCGCGGCGTCGATGCGGCAGTCCCGTACCTCGCCCGAGGGCGACCGCAGCGGCGTCAGCAGCAGCGCCTCGACCGGCAGCGCGTCGAAGACCCGCTGGACGGCGGCGGCGTCCGCGGCGGGCTCCTGCCGGGTGCCGAACGCCCGCAGCCGCCCGGCGCACAGCTCGGCGACCGCGCGCAGCCGCTCCCGGTCGGCGGGCGAGAAGGCCCCGCCGTCGCGGCGCAGCACACCGAGGCAGTACCGGGCCCCCTTCCCGGCGGGCACCGGCAGCCAGGCCCGCGACCGCCGGCGCTCGGGCGGGTCGCCGATCAGCAGGTACCGCTCCCGGTCCCGGTCGAATTCCTCCAGCCAGCGCGCCTCCCCGGTCGCCAGCGCGTCCGGGGCGGCCAGCCCGCCGAGCGGGGGCACCTGCCGCCACTGGGCGGCCAGCGCGTCGTCGATCCCGCAGTGCCCCGCCAGTTCCAGCGCGCCGGACGGCAGCCGGACGTAGAGCAGCACGGCGTCGGCGCCGTACTCCGGGGCGAGGTGCTCCAGCAGACACCGCGCCAGTTCCCGCGGGGAGCCGACCCGGAGGAGCGCGCGGGCGAGGCGGGCGGGGGCCGCCGGCACGTCGTCCGGCGCCGGCGAGGCCGAGGGGACCCCGGGGGCCGGGGAGCAGGGCACCGGGCCGCCGCCGGCGGCCACGGCGGGTTCCGGGGAACGGCCGGGGCCGCGGGGGGCGGGCGCGCCCAGCGTCCCGAGGGTGACCCAGCACTCCTCCAGCAGCGTCCGCCGCCGCTCCCTGGCACGCTGCACCAGTGCCTCGCGGGCCTCCTCCGCGGAGCACCCGCGCAGCGCCATCTCCGCGCCCTTGGCCCGCTCCACGACGGCCGTCGTCGCGGCCAGGTCGCGCAGCCGGTCCAGCTCGACGCGCTGCCGGGCGACGACCTCGGCGAGGGTGGTCAGATCGTCGGGTGCGGTGTCGGCACCCGCGGGCGTGGCGTGCTCGCTCGTCACGTCATGAGCATCGCACATCGGCCCGTCCTCGCAGACCCGCTCGTCGCCGCCGTCCACCGGTCCCGCGACGCGCCCCCGCGCCCCGGCGCGAGCGGCCCGTCCGCGTGGGCGGTCGCACGCGCGGGCACAAGATTCCTCAGCGCGCGCCGACCCGGTCGGTGAGGGCCGCGGTGACCGCGCGGACGCTGCGGGCGATGTGCTGCAACTGCCGGATCTCCGCCGCGTACAGCTTGATGGAGTGCTCGATGACCGACTCGGGCAGGCCGAGCCGCGGCAGATCGGCGCGGGCGCTGCGCAGGGCGGTGCGGGCGACCCGGATCTCCTGCTGGACCTGGAGGTCCGCGTGACGGGCGAGCAGCACGGGGTGCCGGATCAGCGCCGGGTAGCCGGCGTAGCGGGCCGGCACCAGCTCGCGCAGCCATCTGACGGCCGAGCGCTCCCAGTCGTAGCTGCCGGGGGGCTTGACCTGGCACGGCCAGTCGGGGCCGGGGCGCGTGGACGTCAGGGGCATGATCATCGCTTCCGGGTGTGCGGGGTCGCGGATGCCGTCCGGTACGGCCAGGTCGCGTTCCGTGAGCAGTATTTATATATGCGGTTGGGTTTTCAAGGCGCATGAAAACATTCATGCGCGCTTTGTTGTGCGCCCGGGACGGGAGGCTCAGTCCCGCAGGAAGAACCGGTGCTCCTCGGCGAGCTGCTCGTACGCCTCCAGGCGGACCTGGGTCCGCTCCGGGTCGGCGTCGGTCATGGCCTGCAGCAGCGCCGCGCACAGCACGCCGGTGGCCGCGTAGGAGTCGAAGACCAGCCGGGAGCCGGTGCCGGTGGCGAAGGTGACGTCCGCCTCGGCCGCCACCGGGCCGAGCGCGAGGTCGGTGACGAGGGCGACCCGCAGTCCGGCACGCCGCGCCACCCGCACCGCCACCAGCGTCTCCGTCGCGTGCCGCGGCATGGAGAACGCCAGCACCCAGGTGCCGCCGGCCTCCCGGGACTGCAGCAGGGCGTCGTGGGCGACGCTGCCGCCCCGCGTCACCAGCCGGACGTCGGGGTGGATGCGGCGGGCGGCGTAGGCGAAGTACTCGGCGTGCGAGACGGAGATGCGCAGCCCGAGCACGGTCAGCGGCATCGACCGGGACAGGGCGCGGCCGGTGTCGATCACCGCCTTCGGGTCGGCGAAGTCGCGCCGCAGGTTCTCCAGGTTCTCGATCTCGGCGTCCACCGCCGCCTGGAGTTCGTTGCCGCGGTGCTCCTCGGCGCCGCCGCGCGTGCCCAGCGTCATCGACTGGAGCCGCTCGCGCAGCGCCGGGTAACCGCTGAAGCCGACCGCCGCGGCGAACCGGGTGACCGAGGGCTGGCTCACCCCGACCCGGTCGGCGAGGTCCGTGATCGACAGGAACGCCGCCTCGGTGAGGTTCTCGATCAGGTACTGGGCGATGCGCCGCTGGCCGGGGGAGAGGCGGGGGCGGTCGAACAACGCCCTGAGCTGGGAGGCGGGGGAGGGCTCCGGTTCCGGGGCGGCCGGGGCCGAGGTGATCGCCGACGCCTGCGCGCGGGCCTGCTGCGGCGATGGCACCGGTGCTCTCCTTTGTCTCCCGAGGAGTCTCTCCCGAGGAGGTTCAACATAGCCCAGCGGCCGTCGGGGATAGCCCCGCGCGGTCCGGGAACCCGCCGCACGACCAAGACCCGTACGACGCCACGAGGAGCCGTGCCATGACCGTCCCGGAAGAGAACCGGCCGAAGACCGACACCACCGACGAGGTCCTCGAGCACCGGGAGGACCGCGAGGGCGACGCCTCCCGCCAGGCCGGTGCGACCGGCCGCACGATGCGCGAGGCGCTGGAGGAGGCCCAGGTCCGTCCGGACGACTACGACGAGTAGGCCACCGGGCCCGCCACCCCGGCCCCGCGCTCCCGCCCGGCCGGGCGGCGGGCGCGCACGACACCGGCGTCGGCGAGAGCCGGGGCGTCGCCGTCGTGCGGCGCCCCGAACGCGGCCTGCCGGCCCTGACCCTCGTACTGGATGTGCTCGTGTCAGGGGCCGGCTCGGCACGCCCCTGAGGCCGCCGCCCCCGGCAGGACCGCCGCCCCGCGAGCCCCGTCCGCCCGGCCGGGGTTTGACTCCGCCGCAGCGGTGTACACGACAACCGCGTACCGGCGGTGGCCCCGGCCCCGCCGCGTACGACGAGCAGTGACCGATCTCCGACCTACGCACCACTCCGGCAGGTGAGACCGTATGGGCGCACTGAGCGCTCTGGAAGAAGCCCTCGCGAGCCGCTGGGAGGCCATCTGGGCACGGGTCCTCGGCAGGGACCCCGTGGAACTCCTGGACGCGCTGCGCACCGAGTGCGACAGCAACGCCGTGGTCTGCGCCGAGGGCCGCGTCCTCGTGCCCAACGCCTACGACGTCGCCCTCGCCGACGAGATCCACGACGAACTGACGCGCCGCGGCGGCCGGGTGGGCCAGGTCATCACCGACAGCCTGGTCCGGCACGCCGAACGGCACGGCTACGAGTGGGCGGGCCCGCTGGCGGTGCACATCGCCCGGGTCAGTGACGTGCCCAACGGCCGCTACCACGTGGCGAGCCGGGTCATGCCGCACGTGAACGCGGCGGAGTTCCCGCACGCGGGGTGACCCGACCGCCCCGGGGCCCGGCACGCGCCCGGCACCGGCCGTCCGGTCAGCCGGCCCCGCCCGCCGCCCGCGACAGCGCCGCCCCCGGCACCACCAGGTCGGCCCGCTCCCGGGTCGCCTCGACCAGACGGGCGTTGGGCTCGTCGGTCCGGCGGACCCAGGCCGCCGCCTCCGCGGGCGACTTGCCGAACTCCACATGCCGGGCGACCAGCCGCCGCACCCGCTCCGCCGCGTCGTCCGGCGCGCAGAACCAGACCTCGTCCAGCCGCGCCCGCACCCGCTCCCAGGCGGCGTCCGCCAGCAGCAGGTAGTTGCCCTCCGTCACCACCAGCCGGGCGGCCGGCCCCACCGGGACGGCCCCGGCGAGCGGCTGCTCCAGCACCCGTTCGAAGCCGGGCGCGTAGACGACCTCGCCGGGGTCGTCCGCCCGCAGCCGCGCCAGCAGCGCCGCGTACCCGGCCGCGTCGAAGGTGTCCGGCGCGCCCTTGCGGTCCCGGCGGCCCAGCCGCTCCAGTTCGGCGTCGGCGAGGTGGAAGCCGTCCATCGGCACGTGCGCCGCCCAGCCGGGCCCCGCGCCCGCGTTCAGCTCCCGCACCAGCCGCTCGGCGAGGGTCGTCTTGCCCGCGCCGGGGCTGCCGGTGATGCCGAGGAGGGCCCGGCCGCCGCCGCGGGGCAGCGCACGGGCACGGGCCAGGAGGTCGTCGAAGGTCAGCGGCACATCCCGAGTGTGCCACCCGCCCGGCCCGGCCCTTGTGGCAGGGACCACCCGATGGGACGCGCGCCGACGGGGAACTGTGACCGTATGACGACGCAGCTCGGCCTTCCCGCGGACATCCAGGCGTGCCTCTTCGACCTCGACGGGGTCGTGACGAAGACGGCGGTGGTGCACGCGGCCGCCTGGAAGGAGACGTTCGACTCGTTCCTGCGGGAGCGGGACGGCGCCGGCTTCCGGCCCTTCACCGACTCCGACTACGACGAGTACGTCGACGGCCGGCCCCGCGCCGACGGCGTGCGCACCTTCCTCGCCTCCCGCTCCATCGAGCTGCCCGAGGGCGACCCCGACGACCCGCCGGACCGGCGGACCGTCAACGGCGTCGGCAACCGCAAGAACGAGCTGCTGCTGGAGAAGATCCGCACCGACGGCGTCGAGGCCTACGACGGCACCCTGCGGTACATCGAGGCGGTGCGCGCGGCCGGACTGAGGACTGCGATCGTCTCCTCCAGCGCCAACACCCTCGACGTGCTCCGCTCCCTCGACGCCGAGCGCCTGTTCGACGCCCGGATCGACGGAGTGGTCGCCCGCGAACGCGGCCTGCCGGGCAAGCCGCGCCCCGACACCTTCCTCGCCGCCGCCCGCGACCTCGGCGTCGAACCCTCCCGGGCCGCCGTCTTCGAGGACGCCCTGGCCGGCATGGACGCGGGCCGCGCCGGGCACTTCGGCCACGTCGTCGGCGTCGACCGGGTCGGACAGACCGACGCCCTGTACGCGCACGGCGCCGACCGCGTGGTGAAGGACCTCGCCGAGCTCCTCGGAGGCGGCGAGTGATCACCAACCGGACGTACGCCGTCGAGCCCTGGTCGGTACGGGAGACGGAACTGAACCTCGACCTGCTGGCCCAGAGCGAGTCCGTCTTCGCCCTCTCCAACGGCCACGTCGGCTGGCGCGGCAACCTGGACGAGGGCGAACCGCACGGCCTGCCCGGCACCTACCTCAACGGCGTCCACGAACTGCACCCGCTGCCCTACGCCGAGGCCGGCTACGGCTACCCCGAGTCCGGCCAGACCGTCATCGACGTCACCAACGGCAAACTGCTCCGGCTCCTCGTCGACGACGAGCCCTTCGACCTGCGCTACGGACGCCTCGTCACCCACGAACGCTGCCTGGACCTGCGCCGCGGCGTCCTGGAACGGGTCTGCGAATGGACCTCCCCGGCCGGCTCCACCGTACGGGTGCGCTCCACCCGGCTGGTCTCCCTCACCCAGCGGGCCATCGCCGCCGTCGACTACCAGGTCGAGGCCGTCGACAGCCGCATCCGGGTGGTGATCCAGTCCGAGCTGGTCGCCAACGAGAGCCTGCCCGACCCCAACGGCGACCCGCGCGCCAGCAAGGCCCTCAAGTCCCCGCTGGAACCGGAGGAGCACCGCGCCGCCGGCGCCCGGCTGCGCCTGGTCCACCGCACCCGGCGCAGCGGCCTCCGGGTCGCCGTCGCCGCCGACCACGTCGTGGACGGCCCCGAGGGCACCACCACCGGCAGCGAGTCCGGCGACGACGTCGCCCGGCTGACCGTCACTTCCGTGCTCGACCCCGGACAGCGGCTGCGGGTCTGCAAGACCGTCGCCCACGGCTGGTCCGGCGCCCGGTCCCGGCCCGCGATGAGCGACCAGGTCGAGGCCGCGCTCGCCGCCGCCGGACACGGCGGCTGGGACGGCCTGGTCGCGGAGCAGAAGTCCTACCTGGACGACTTCTGGGCCCGCGCCGACGTCGAGGTGCACGGCGACGAGGAGATCCAGCAGGCCGTCCGCTTCGGCCTCTTCCACGTGCTCCAGGCCGGCGCCCGCGCCGAGCGGCGGGCCATCCCCTCCAAGGGCCTGACCGGCTCCGGCTACGACGGCCACGCCTTCTGGGACACGGAGATGTTCGTGCTCCCGGTGCTGACCTTCACCGAGCCGAGGGCCGTCGCCGAGGCGCTGCGCTGGCGCCAGGACACCCTGCCCGCCGCCCGCGACCGCGCCGCCCAGCTCGGCCTGCGCGGCGCCGCCTTCCCCTGGCGGACCATCGACGGCTCGGAAGGGTCGGCGTACTGGCCGGCCGGCACCGCCGCCTTCCACGTCGGCGCCGACATCGCGCACGCCGCCGTACGCTACGCCGCCGCCACCGGCGACACCGGCTTCGAACGGGACACCGGCCTGGAACTGCTGGTGGAGACGGCCCGGCTGTGGCGCTCCCTCGGCCACCACGACCACCACGGCGTCTTCCACATCGACGGCGTCACCGGCCCCGACGAGTACAGCGCCGTCGCGGACGACAACACGTACACCAACCTCATGGCCCGCTCCAACCTGCTGGCCGCCGCCGAGGTCTGCGAGCGCTACCCCGACGAGGCGGCGCGGCACGGCGTCGACGACGAGGAGAGCGCCGCCTGGCGGGACGCCGCCGAGTCCGTGCACATCCCGTACAACGAGGAACTCGGCGTCCACGAGCAGCACGCCGGCTTCACCCGCCACCAGCGCTGGGACTTCACCCGCACCGGCGCCGGCCAGTATCCGCTGATGCTGCACTTCCCGTACTTCGACCTCTACCGCAAGCAGGTGGTCAAACAGGCCGACCTGGTGCTGGCCATGTACACGTGCGGCAGCTGGTTCGACGCCCACTGCGACGAGGAGCAGATCGCCCGCAACTTCGCCTACTACGAGCCGCTCACCGTCCGCGACTCCTCCCTGTCCGCCTGCTGCCAGGCCGTCGTCGCCGCCCAGACCGGCCATCTGCGCCTCGCCTACGACTACGCGGCGGAGGCCGCGCTGATGGACCTGGCCGACCTGGAGCACAACACCCGCGACGGACTGCACATCGCCTCCCTCGCCGGGACCTGGATGGCCCTGGTCGCCGGGTTCGGCGGCACCCGCCGGGACCGCGACATGCTCCGCTTCGCCCCGCGCCTGCCCGAGAAGTTCAGCCGGCTGGCCTTCCGCCTCCAGTTCCGCGGCCGGTGCCTGCGCGTGGAGATCGACGGCGGCGAGGCGACGTACACCCTGCTGTCCGGGGAGCCCATGCGGGTCGGTCACCACGGGACGGTGTTCACCGTGAACGGGGACGGCCCCGTGGTCCGCGCCATCCCGGCGCTCACTCCCCGCCAAGAACCCGAACAGCCGCCGCACCGCCGCCCGAACGCCCACTGAGCCGTGGGGCGAACGGCCGCGATCCCGACTGCGCGGCGCCGGCTCCTGGGTTAGTTTCGGCTTGTTCCCCGGGAGTTCGCCCGGGGTTCTCCCCAGGTCCGGTGGAGGGTGGACATGGCCGACGGCACGCGCACCGTCCCGGCCGGCCGGCGGCGCGGCGGCACGGTCACGGCGGCGGGCGGGCGCGCCCTCGACGCGCGCCCGGCCGCCGCCGTGGCCGCCGCTTTCACCGCGCTCCAGCTCCTGCTGGTCCGCCCCGGAATGGGCCTCGGCTGGGACGAGATCGTCTACGTCAGCCAGGTCACCGCCCACACCCCGGCCGCGTTCTTCAGCGCCCCGCGCTCCCGCGGCCCCTCCCTGCTGGCCGCGCCCGTCGCCTCCTGGTCGTCCTCCACGGAGCTGCTCCGCGTCTACCTCGCCCTCCTCTCCGGCCTCGGCCTGTACCTCGCCCTGCGCGCCTGGCGCGGCCTGTTCCCGGCCGGCGTCCTCGCCACCGCCGGCGCCCTGTTCGCCACCCTGTGGGTGACCCTCTTCTACGGCCCCCAGGCCATGCCCAACTACTGGGTCGCCGTCGGCGCGCTGATCTGCGCGGGTTCCTTCCTGCGGGCCCGCGCAGAGCCGTCCGCCCGCTCCGCGCTCTGGGGCGTGGTGGCGGGCGCCGCGCTGATGGCGTGGATGCGGCCCGCCGACGCCGTCTACGCCACCCTGCCGCTGTTCGCCGTGGCCCTGTGGCGGCGCCACGGCCGGCTGCTGCTCGCCCTCGTGGGCGGGCTCGCCGCCGGGGGAGCGGAGTGGGTGGTCGAGGCGTACGCCTGGTACGGCGGCCTGGGGGAGCGGCTGCACGAGGCGTCCCGCATCCAGGGCGGCCTCGGGTGGCAGATCGCCGTCGACGACCAGCTGCGCAGCCTCGGCGGACGCGCCCTGTGCCGGCCGTGCACCGGGGCGTTCCCGCACCCCGCCGTGACCCTGTGGTGGTTCGCGCTGCCGCCGCTCGCCGCCCTGGGCCTCGCCGTCGCCGTACGCGCCGGGCGCACCGCGCGCACCCTGGTGCCGCTGGCCTGCGCCGCGACCGCCGCGCTGCCCTACCTGTTCATGATCGGCTACGCCGCGCCCCGCTTCCTCCAGCCCGCCTACGCCCTGCTGGCGATCCCGGTCGCGGACGCCCTGCGGCACCTGGTGCGCACCCCCGCCGGGCGGTGGCGGCCGGTGGCGGCCACGCTGATCGCGCTGGGACTCACCGGCCATCTGGCGGTCCAGTACGCGGTACTGGACCGCACCGTCGACCGCACCACCCGCGACCGCCGGGACTGGGCGCGGACGGCGGACGCGCTGCACCGCCTCGGCGTGCGCCCGCCCTGCCTGCTCACCGGCCATGAGGCCATCCCGCTCGGTTACTACACGGGCTGCTCCTCCGGCAACACGACCGGCCACAACGAGAACACCACCCCAGCCGAGGTCGGGCGCACCGCCCGCCGCGTCCCCGTCGCCGCCGTCACGCTCCCCGGCGCCGCCACGCCCGGTTACGCCCGTGACTGGACCCCGCACCGCATCGGTGACCTGCGCGTCCTCGTCGCGCCACGGCCGCCGGCGGCCGGCCCGGACCGGGCCGGGGGCTTCCCCGGCGACGGCGCCAGGTAGGAACCCGGTGGCCGGTACCGGGCGAAGGGGGGGGCGGCCTGCGAGGCGACGAGAGGGGCGGGCGGGGACGCCGTCCTTCACCGAGTTCCTGGCGGGCCGCCGCCCCGGCATGCTGATCCCCCCTGGCGCCTCCTGCCGGACGGCGTACGGGCCTCCGGCGCCGTGCCCCACGGCACCACCGTGCTCGCCCTCGTCTACCGGGACGGCGTCCTGATGGCCGGCGGTCGCCGCGCCGCCACGGGCCACCTCATCGCCCGGCGCGACCTTGGAGAAGGTGCACCCCGCCGACGGCCGCACCGCCGTCGCCTTCGCCGGCACCGTCGGACTCGCCCTGGACATGACCAAGCTGTACCAGGGCGAACTCGCGCACTCCGAGAAGATGGAGGGCATCCCGATGACCCTCAGCGCCAGGGCCGCCCGGCTGGCCGCCATGATCCGGCAGCACCTGGGCCAGGCCGTGCGGGGCCTCGCCGTCGCCCCGCTGCCGGCCGGCCACGACCCCACCGCGCCGACGGCGGACGCGGCCGGATCTTCCCCTACGACGCCGCCGGCGGCCTGTACGAGAAGACCGGCTTCCACACCGAGGGCCCCGGCTCCTCCTACGCCCGGGGCGCGCTGAAGGAACTCCACCGTCCCGGCCTGTCCCGGCGGGGGGCCGTCCTCGCCGCGCTGCGAGCCCTGTGGGACGCCGCCGCCGACGACTCCGCGACCGGCGGACCCGGCCCCGGCCGGGGCATCCAGCCCGTGGTGACCGTCGTCACCGAGGCGGGTTTCGAGCGGCACACCGAGGCCGATACCGCAGAGCTGAGCCGGACGATGGCGGAGCGGCGCCGGAACCGCCCGGACGGGCCGGTCGCCCCCGCCTGAGCCGCGCGCCTTCGGGGAGGGGTGCGGCCGGCGGGACCGGCGAGGTTAAAGATCGCGGGACGGGAAACGCGAAAGCAGACCGAGACCGGATCACCGAGGCGACCGAGCGCGAGAAGGAGGCGGCGATGGGGACCGACCCGATGGCCGACGACGTCTACCAGCCCACCGGCAGCAACGAGGAGCAGGAGGACGCCGCCCCGCTGGACATGGAGGACGCCCTCGACGAGCGCACCTACGACGACACCCTCGACGAGGGCTACTCCCCGCCGGAGAAGCCCCTCGGGGTCGACAGGACCGGCACCACGGCCGCCGAACAGCACGAGGGCGAGACCCTGGACGAACGGCTCGCCCAGGAGGTCCCCGACGTCACCCCGCCCGCCGGGGACGGCGTCGGCGACCGCGTCGACGGCGAGGGCGAGCCGGTGGACCCGGAGGCCGGCACCGACCGGGCGGGCCGCCTGGTCGCCCCCGACGAGGGCGTCCGCGCCGACACCACCAAGGAGACCGTCGCCGAGGACGTCGGCATCGACGGCGGCGCGGCCGGCGCCGAGGAGGCCGCCGTCCACGTCGTCGAGGACGACACGGACCTCCCCTAGCCAGGGCCTGTCGTTCGGATCAGGTCGCGGGGAATCGGCTGCGTCTTCCTCGCCCCGCGTCCGCGGCGTGATCCGAACGACAGGCCCCTAGGCCGTGTCCGGTCAGGGCAGCAGCTTGTCGAGGGCAGCGGGGCCCTCGTCGGCCAGCTTGCGCCGGGCCCATTCCAGGTTGGCCTCGGTGACGTCCCGGCCGGCCGCCAGGACCAGGTCCTCGGGCGACACGTCGGTGCCGGTTCGGGCGTGGAGCAGACCGTCCGGGGTGACGCGGTTCTCGTCCGCGCCGGCCCCGGACGGCCGGGAGGCGTCGGGCTGTGGTGTCGACATGATCTGCACGCTCCTCGGGTCGGGATCACTGGTCCGGTCCCGACGGCGCCGGTCCCGGATCTCCCGATATCACCGTAACGTCCCCGGGGATCGGCCGCCCCGCCCCGGCGCCGTCCGTGGGCCGCTCAGAAGGCGGTGAGGGTGAGCCGTACGCCGGTGGGCGCCGTGTCCTGGATGTACGAGGCGAAGTCGGCGACGTCGTCGAAGGCGAAGCCGTACGCCTTGCCGTCCTCGGTGGCCGCGTGCATGGCCGCGGCGTAGTGGTTGGTGAGCGCGGCCCGGTAGAAGGCGGCGGGGTCGGCCGTCGGCTGGACGGCCGAGGACAGCAGCGTGGACCGGTTGAAACCGGCGCCGAGGATCGCCGCGACCGGGCCGGTGGTGCCGTCGTTCGGCGCGGCCAGGGCGCCGTCGCAGAACAGCACGTCCCGGGTGGACGGCTTGGCGAAGGAGACCTCGGCCGGTCCGCCGAACGTGAACCGGTCGCCGCGCACCCGGCCGGTGAAGGTGCCCGCGTCGGTGGTGACGGTGAGGTCCCTGCCGGTGTAGGTGCTCCACACCTCGTCGATGTACGGGGCGAAGTAGTCCTTGGGGAACAGCCCCGCGTCCAGCCCGTGCCCGGGGGCGATGATCCGGGTGTCGTCGACGACCAGCGGCGCGAACTCCGCCACGCGCCGGACCGCCTCGAACGCCGCGGCCCGGCCGCCGGGCCTGACCGTGCCCGCCGTCTGGTCCTTGGCCCCGGTCAGCCGGATGGCCATCGGCACGCTGAACATGTCCACCATCGTGGTGTTGCAGAACATCCCGGAGGCGTTGTACGTGAACTCCGCGCAGTCGTGCAGCACTCCGTAGTTGGGGTCGGAGGCCACCCAGCCCGCCGGGTACTGGAGCGCGGCGTTGCCGGCGCCGTCCGTGACCGCCTTGAACTTCAGCTTCTCCCCGAGCGCCACGTAGATCCGGCCCGACATGTACGGCAGGGTGAGCCGGGTCTCGCCGCCGCCGGACAGGCTGATCGCGTAGTCGGTGCAGCCGTCGGCCCCGTTGTCGGACAGCGCGATGGGCGCGAGGGTCCCGTCCGGGGTGAGCCGCACCTGCCTGCCGTCCGCGTTGCCCACGACGTAGAGGTGCACGTCGCCGTCGCCGAAGGAGCCGGTCTCGTTGACGACCGTCAACGGCAGCGCGCCCGCCGCCGCCCCGGCCCCGGTCAGGGCCCCGTCCGTGGCGTTGCCGGCGAGGGCGTGCGGGGCGAGGGCGGCGACGGCGGGCGCGGCCACCGCCGCTCCGCCGAGGGCGACGAGCAGCTTGCGGCGGCCGAGCGGGCGCTGGTGACGAGGAGTCATGTGGGGGGCCTCCAGAGAACGTGCGGTGCGTGCTTCGTGCGTGTCACGTCGTCCCGGAACGCCGGAGAGCGCTCTCAGAACGGGCCCGATGGTATGCGGCGCGTCCGGTGCGGCCAATGGCCCGGCGGAGCGCCAAATCGGGTGTTCCTGCCCGGAGCCGGGGATACCGGCAGCGGCGCGGGAGCGCCTTAACCGGCGTTTAAGGGCCGCTTAACCCCCTGCCGCGTCCGGCCTCCCCGAACAGGTGCCTTCCCCCGAACCGCCGGACGCCGGTCCGGTCGGATGTCTACTGTACGGATGCGCACTGTCACGGATCGCGGTCGCCCGAGGAGGAACCCTGTGCCATCGCCCTGCGACCCCCAGCACGCTCCCGCCGGTGACGTGGGCGCGGCGCTCATGATGATCGACTCCCGGCTCAAGAGCATCCAGGACGGCAGGTCCCGCACCGACCCCGAACAGCAGGAGCTGGTCGACCAGTTCGCCGCGTCGCTGGGGCCCGGCGGGGTCGACGACGTGCTGGACGGTGCCTGCACCCTCATCTTCATGTTCATGAAGTGGCTGCGGATGGCCCACGAGGACCACGGCAAGGACGTCATCGAGTACGTGGTGCCCAACCTGGTGGCCACGATGCGCATGATGCCCAGGAGTGTCCCGCCGGAGACCATCCCCACCATGGCGGGTCTGGTCATCGCCGCCGGCACCGACCTCAGCCCCAGCCTGTGGCGCAAGCAGTACGGGTACTGGACCGAGGCGGAGATGACCCCCCTGGAGGCCACCGCCTTCCTGCTCGCCGAGCACATCAACCGCATCACCGAGGACCCCGACTTCGCCACCCGGCTGATCACCGAGGCGCTGACCCGCTCGGACGAGAACTGACGGGACGGACACCGGCCGGGCGGCCTCCCGGCGTCAGCGGCCGGCCGGTGACCCTCCCGGAGCCGCGCCGCCCAGCAGGGCCTCCGCCTCGGCCAGCACCTCCGTCACCCGCAGGGCGAACGCGGCGTCGCACGGGTGCGGCCGGCCGGTGCGGGCGGCGGCGAGCAGGGCGTCCCCGGCCCGCAGCAGCGCGGGCACGGCCCCCTCGTCCGCGCTCTCCGGGAGCACCGACACCCCGGCGGCACCGCGCAGTTCCACCGCCGCGCCGGCCGCGGCGGGCGGCGCGGTCAGACTGAGCGTCAGCACGCTCGACGCGCCCCCGGCGTGGTCCAGTACGGCGTGCACCGTGTCACCGGGGCCGCGGGTGGCCGCCGCCACCCGGCGGACGTCGCCGAGGACCGGCAGCAGCACGGACAGGGCGTGCGGACCCACGTCCCACAGCGCCCCCTTCTCCCGTCGCCACGGCGACGCGGCGTACGGGCTGTCGCCGGTGAACACCGCGCCGAGCCACTGCGCCCGCGCGGTGAACCAGCCGCCACGGGCCGCCTGTTCGCCGATCCACGCCCGCGTCTCCGGACGGAACCGGACGGTGAAGAAGACCACCGAGGCCACCCCCGCCGCGCGCACCGCCTCGGCCACGGCCCGGCCCTCCGCCACGTCCGTCGCCAGCGGCTTGTCCAGGAGCAGATGCCGTCCGGCGCGGGCCGCGCGCACCGCCAGCCGGGCCTGGACGGCCGGCGGCACCGCGAGGGCCACCGCGTCCACATCGGCCAGCAGGGCGTCGACGTCCTCGTAGGCGCGGGTGCCGTGCCGCTCGGCGAGGTCCCGCGCCGCGTCCGGGCGGCGCCCCCACACGCCCACGAAGTCCAGCTCCTCGTGGCGCCGCAGGGCGGGCGCGTGGGTCCGCTCCGCCCAGGGGCCGGTGCCGAGCAGTCCGATCCGCATACCGCCGCCTCTCTCGTCGTCCACCGCCGGCGCGGGGTCCGTCGGCCATCCTGCCCGGACCGCCGGGAGTCCGCCCCGCCGGGGCTCCGCGTACCCCTCCTGCCCGATCTTCGCACCCCTCCCGGACCTCCCCGGGGCCGCGCGTGCCGGGTCCGGCGGCCCGGCGCGCCGCGCGCCGCCGGTGATATTGCCGATCCCGGGGAGAACGCCGCCGGCCGACAGTGGCACGGCCAGTCCACCGGCGATGCCCGGCCGACGGCACCGGTGCCCTGCCGCGGGCGCGGTCCGGTGCCCGAACGTCCCCCCGGGCCGGGCCCGTCGCCACGACAGAGAGGACGACTCGTCGTGTACTCACACCCCCACCCCCACACCGCTCCCCGCACGCCCCGCGCCACCCGGCGGCGGCTGGCCGGAGCGGCGGCGGCGGTCACCGCGGTCGTCGGGCTCACCACCCTCACCGGCCCCGGCGCGCACGCCGCCGACAACCCCTACGAGCGCGGCCCGGCCCCCACCACCAGCAGCATCGAGGCGCTGCGCGGCCCGTACGCCGTGTCGGAGACCTCCGTCTCCTCGCTCGGCGTCACCGGCTTCGGCGGCGGCACCGTCTACTACCCGACCAGCACCGCCGACGGCACGTTCGGCGCCGTGGCCGTGGCCCCCGGCTTCACCGCCTACCAGTCCTCCATGGCCTGGCTCGGACCGCGGCTCGCCTCGCAGGGCTTCGTCGTCTTCACCATCGACACCAACACCACCCTGGACCAGCCCGACTCCCGGGGCGAGCAGCTCCTCGCGGCCCTGGACTACCTGACCCAGCGCAGCTCGGTGCGCAGCCGCATCGACAGCAGCCGGCTCGGCGTCATGGGCCACTCCATGGGCGGCGGCGGCACGCTGGAGGCCGCCAAGTCCCGTCCGTCCCTCCAGGCCGCGATCCCGCTCACCCCCTGGAACCTCGACAAGTCCTGGCCGGAGGTCACCACCCCCACCCTGATCGTCGGCGCGGACGGCGACACCGTCGCGCCCGTCGCCTCGCACGCCGAACCGTTCTACTCCACCCTGCCGTCCAGCACCGACCGCGCCTACCTGGAGCTGAACAGCGCCACCCACTTCTCGCCCAACTCGTCCAACACGACGATCGCGAAGTACAGCGTCTCCTGGCTCAAGCGGTTCATCGACAACGACACCCGCTACGAGCAGTTCCTCTGCCCGCTGCCGCGGGCGAGCCTGACCATCGAGGAGTACCGGGGCAACTGCCCGCACAACGGCTGACGTTCCGCACCCGACCCGGCGGCGGTCGCCCACCCGGCGGCCGCCGCCGGTGTTGTGCCGGCGCACGGACGGGGCGCCGGCGCGCTGGGCAGCCGCACACGGTCAGTCATGTACATGACGTTCGGAAGCGCAGGTCGGGCGGCCCGGGGGCCCGCCGGACCGTGCGGACCACTCCCTTCCGCCTCTGGTTACGCGCGCGTAACCTCCCGGGAATGACCGGAGACACGATCGTACGTCCGGCGGTGCGACTGCACGGGCGGAGCCCACAACGACGGGCGGTGGCCGCCCTGCTCGACCGGCTGCGGACGCACGGCGCCGGGCTCGTGGTGACCGGAGAGCCCGGTCTCGGCCGTACCGCCCTCCTGCACCGGGCCGCCCACGCCTTCACCGCCGGCCCCGTCCTGCACCTGCGGGCAGGCTCGGACGCCGCCCCCGCGCAGCCGCCCGGCCCCGTCACCCCGGCCTGGCTCCCCGGCCCCGAGGACGACCGCCAGCACCGCGCGGCGCCGCCCTGCGGCAGCCGCGTCCTGGCCCCCGGGCCGGGGGTGTCCGCGCGGACGCTGCTCGCCGCCTTCCGCGCCGCCGCGCCCGACGGCCCCCTGCTGGTCTGCGCGGACGACGCCCACCTGTGGGACGCCGCCGGCCGCGCCGCCCTGGCCGAGGCGGCCGCGGCGGCGGCCGGCGCGGGCCGCGTGGGGCTGCTGCTCTCCGTCGCCGGGCACCGCCCCGTCGACCCGGAGTTCGCCGCGCTGCCCGTCGTCCCCCTGGACCCGCTGACCGCGCCGCAGGCCGCCGCCCTCCTCGACGAGGTGACCGACGGCACCGTCGACCCCGCCGTCCGCGCCGAGCTGCTCGCCGAGGCCGAGGGCAACCCGGGACTGCTGCTCGCCCTGGTCCGCCGCCTGACCGCCGCCGAACTGCGCGGCCACCGGCCGCTGCCCCGGCCGCTGGCCGACGCCGGCACCCTCGCCGGCGTGGCCGGACGGGCCCTGACCGGCCTCGCACCGGACGCCCGGGACCTGCTGCTGACGGTCGCCGTGGCCGCCGGTGTGCCGGGCGCACCGGACGCCGGGACCGACGTGCTCCTGGAAGCCGTACGACGGCTGCGGTCCGGCGCGGCGGCCCCGCGCCCGGAACTCCCCGGGGAACTCGAACCCGCCGCGGGCGGACCCCGGTTCCGCAGCCCGCTGCTGCGCCGCGCCGTGCACGCCACCGCGGACCCCGCCCGGCGACGGGCCGCGCACCGGGCGCTCGCCGGCGTCCTCCGGGCGGACGGCGGGCGGCTGCCCGCGCTGCTGCACCGCTCCTGGTCCGCCGCCGCGCCCCCGCCCGGCCTGGGCGACCGGCTCGCGGCCCACGCCGGCGACGGCACGGAACCCGCCTCCCACCGGCTGCGCGCCACGGCGTACGTCCGCGCCGCCGAACTGGCCGCGGACGGCCCCGTCCGCGCCGAGCGGTACACCGCCGCGGCCGAACAGGAACTGCTCGCCGGACGCCCCGACCGGGCCCGCACCCTGCTCGCCGCCGCCCGCGAGTGCGCCGCGCCGCCCCTGGTCCGGGGGCGGGCCGAACTGGTCGGCGGGCTGACCGAACTGCGCGACGGCCCGGTCGAGGACGCCCACCAGTCCCTGCTGCTGGCCGCCTCCCTGCTCGCCGCCGACGCCCCCGGCCAGGCCGCCGCCGCTGCCCTCGCCGCCGCCGACGCCGCCTGGGCCGCGGGAGACCTGGCCGCGTGCCTGGCCACACTCGGCACCGGCGAAGGACCACGGGACGCGGTGGGCGACCACCGCTCGGGCATGCGCGCCCTGCTCGAAGGACGCTTCGACCGGGCGGCCGGGCCGCTCGGCCACGTGCTGCGCCGCGCCGGCACCGAGGACCGGCCCGAGTCCCTGCTGCGCTCGGCCGCCGCCGCCCTGCTGCTCGGCGAGGTGGACGCCGCCCGCCGCGCCGGGGCCCGCGCCCTGGCCGCAGCCCGGCACCTCGGCTCCGACGCGCTCGTGCCGCAGGCCCTGGAGTACCTCGCCTACGCCGAACTCCGCGCCGGCCGGCACGCCCAGGCCCGCGCCCACGCCGAGGAGGGGCTGCGCACCGCGCTGCGGGCCGGGCAGCGCAACACGGCGGCCCTGCACCACGCCGTGCTGGCCCTGGCCGCCTCCATCGAGGAGGCCCCCGAGGTCGTCGCCCGGCACGTGACGGCCGCGCAGACCACCGCCCGGCGGCACGGCCTCGCCCAGGCCGCCACCCTCGCCGAATGGGCGGCGGCCCGCGCGGACCTGGGCCGCGGCCGGCCGCTCGACGCCGCCGACCGGCTCGGCCTCCTGGTCCTGCCCGGCCCCCGGCGCGGGCACTTCGCGGTGTGGCGGCTCGCCGTGCCCTGCTTCGTGGAGGCCGCGGTGCCCGCCGGACGGCACGAGGAGGCCCGGACCGTCCTCGCGGACTTCGCCGACTGGGCGGAGTTCGGCGCCGACCGGCAGTCCGCCGGCCAACTCGCACGCTGCCGCGCCCTGCTGGCCGCGCCGGAGGACGCCGACGACCTCTACCGCCGGGCACTGGCCCGGCACGACGAGACCGGCGGCAGCGACTTCGAACGCGCCCGTACGGCCCTGCTCCACGGCAAGTGGCTGCGGCGCCGGCGCCGTCCGAAGGAGGCCCGCGACCGGCTCGGCGCCGCCCTGGCGGGCTTCGAACGCTGCGGCGCCGGGGTGTGGGCCGAGCAGACCCGCGGCGAACTGCGCGCCATCGGCGGCGCCTCCCGCACCGGGGGCGCGGGTGCGCTCACCCGGCTGACCCCGCAGCAGCTGCGGATCGCCCGGCACGTCGCCGAGGGCGCCACCAACCGCGAGGTCGCGCTGACCCTCGCGGTCAGCACCCGCACCGTCGACTACCACCTGCGCAAGGTCTTCGCGGCGCTCGGCGTGCGGTCCCGGGTGGAACTGGCCCGCATGATCGAGCAGTCGGAGCGGGCGACGGCACATCCCTGAGCGGGGCGGCCCGTCCCGGCCGGAGCCATCGCTCTGGCCGGGCTCAGCCGACCGTCGTCTCCAGGCCCACGGCGTCGCGGCAGGACGCGGCGCCCGGGTCGCCCTCGACCGCGAGGCCGGTGTCCACCAGGACATGGCCGCCGTCGACGCCGAGGCCCCGCTCGCCGGGCACCCGGGACGCGGCGACGGCGGCGAGGCCCGCGCTCACCGCGCAGCCCTCCGCGGCGTCCCGCGCGTCCTGCCAGGCGCCGAGCCGCGAACAGCAGGTCTCCGCCAGTTCCCGGCCTGTTCGTGACCGGGGTCCGAGCAGCCGTTCCGCATCCCCGCGGCCACGACCGCCACCGCCGCCGCCCGCACGCCTCCGCTCCCGCGCCCCGTGGGCGTCCCCTCCCCGCCGACGATCTCCGACGGTCGCCACAGAGTACGGCCGACGTGCGACCGGAGCCGGATTGTTGCCGCCCGGGCCCTAGGGACCGACCGGACGGTATGCCATCCTTCGGGCAAGGACGAGTCAGGGGACGGTGAGCGCGCGGGCGTACGGCCCGGCGCGGGCCGCCGCTGCCAGCCCGAGCCTTGGGGAGGGCCGCCATGCAACACGCCGTACGGTCACGCGCAGCGATCCGCAGCGCACCCACGCCCGTTCCGCGCCCGCGGACCCCGCGCGTGACGTCACTGATCGACGCGGACGCGCTGCGCGTCCTGCACCGGGCCGCCCGGGTCCTCCTCGACGACCTGCCCGGCCTCACCGACCAGCTCGTCGCCGTCCTCCAGGAGCAGGAGCCCGCCTACCGCACGGCGATGGCCGGCGATCCCACCGGGACCTGGCAGGAGGCGCACCGCTCGCTGCGGCACAGCGTCACCTCACTGATCGACCCGCGCAGCAACCGGGAGGCGGCCCGCCGCTGTTCCTGGCGGATCGGCGCCGCCCGCGCCGAGCAGGGGCTGCCGCTGGACGCCCTGCTGCACGCGTTCCGGCTGGGCGGTTCCCTGGTGTGGCAGCGCCTCGTCGAGGAGACCTCGCGCGCGGCCCCCGAGGACGTGCGGCTGCTGGTGCACGTGGCCGCCGACGTGTGGAACTTCGTCGACGACCACTGCACCCTCGTCGCGGACGCCTACCGGCAGGTCGAGTGGCAGCTCAACCGGCGCCGGGAGAACCGCGCCCGGCTGCTGGCCGCCGCCCTGCTGGACGGCAGCAGCCGCATCGCCGACCTGCCCGAGACCGCCCAGGCCCTCGACCTGCCGGAACACGGCCGTTACGTGGTCGTCGCGGTCGCCGGCGGGCACCCCGCGCGCTGCGACGCGGTCCGCGCCGCGGCCGTACCGGAGGGGCTGCGCGTCCACTGGCACCCCGGCGTCGACGTCGACCACGCCATCGTCCTCGTCGGCGACGCGGACCTGCCGGCGTCCGCCCCCGGCCTGTCCGAACCGCCCCCCGGGGTGCGGATCGGCGTCGGCAGCCCCGTGGCCGGTCTGGCCGCCGTCGGTGACGCCCGCCGCCTGGCCGACACCGCGCTGCGCATCTGCCCGGCCGCCGGCGGCACGGTACGGCTGGCCGAGCACCTGCCCGCCGCGCTGGTCGTCTCCGGACCGGAACTCGGCCGCGCCCTCGCCGAACGGGTGCTCGGCCCGCTGCTGCGGCTGGAGCCCGCCGACCGGGACGTCCTGCTGGACACCCTGACGACCTGGCTGGCCTGCGACGGTTCCGCGCAACGGGCCGGGGAGCGGCTCTACTGCCACCGCAACACCGTCCTGAACCGGCTGCGCCGCTGCGAGCAGCTCACCGGCCGCTCGCTGACCCGGCCGGCCGACGTGGTCGAGGTCAGCCTGGCCCTGACCGCGCACCGGCTGCTGCCGGGACAACACACCTAGGCCGGCACCGGCCTCAGGGGTCGGCCCACATCGTGACCCGTACCGGCCCGGAGTCGCCCGCCGCCAGGTCCTGTTCGCGCAGCGCCCAGTACAAGGTGGCGGTCTCCAGGCCGCGCGGCGCCGGGTGCCGCGCGGTCAGCAGCACCCACTCCCCGGGGCGCGGCTCCTCACCGGACGGGGGCCGCACCCCGCACGTCTCCTCCCACCGGGGTCCGTACGCGCAGCGCGTGACCGGGTCGCCCCAGCCCTCGCCGTCCCAGGCGTACCCGCCGAGCCACAGGTGGGTCCCCTCGGAGCCGCGGTCCCGGCGCACGTGCGCCCACGCCTCGCGCGGTTCCCCGGCGTACGGGTGCGCCGCGCCCATGGGGTCGTCCTCGAACTCGCGGGCGGCAGCGACAGGTCGTACGCCATCCGCAGCGTGCCGCGGAGTCCGCCGAAGCCGACGCCCCCAGGAAGTCGTCCGGCTCGTGGGCGCGGATCACCTCGCGCTTCCCGGCCGGGAAGCCCGCCGGGACGTGGACCGCGCTGCCGCCCGAGCAGGTGTCGCCCGTCGACAGGTCCGGGCGGGGCCGGGCGAACAGCAGCAGACGGCCGTCGGACGGCAGCGGCAGGTCCGTCGCGTCCCGGGGGACGGCCGCGAGGTCGAGCGCGGCGATCAGGTGTTCGCGGCAGGTCGTCCGCCCGGTCTCGGAGTCCCCCGGAACGGGCACGCCGGGGCGGGAGCCTCACCGGGGCGCCCAGCCGCCCCACGACCGGCCCGTCGATCGCCGTGACAGCACCAGCACCGCCGGGCCGGCGCCGGCCACCGCTCCACCTCCCCGGCGGGGACGCCGCGCCCGAGCGCCTCCGCGCGGAAGCGGATCACGTCCTCCCGCATCCGGGGAGTCCACGCGTCCGGCAGGCCCGCTGCTCCCCCTCGGGCGGACCGGGATGCGCGGGGACGGCGGCCGCGGGCCGCCCCCACTGCTCCTTCGCGGCCGTCCCCTCCGCTGCCCCCGTCCCGTCGGTCCCCTCCGTCGCCTCCGCCGCGTCCGGCACCACCGGCGGCGTCCGCCGGCCGGCCGGGTCGAGGCCCGTGCCCCGGTACGCCACGGCCGGCCCCGTCCCGTGCCGCACGAGGCCCGAGAACTCCGCGCGCTCGGGCCGCGGCCCGGCGGCGCCCGCCGCGAGCAGCTGCACCCGGTTGAGCTGGACCTCGCCGACACCCTCCGCGTTGGCGGTGATGTGCAGCCGGTAGCGGGAGTACGGCACGGAGGCACCGGCCGCGAACTCGCGCACCTGGAACCGCTCGGGGAACAGCTCCCCGGCCCGCCGGTCCAGAACCGTCCACGCCTCGCCGTCCTCTGAGCCGAGCAGCACCCAGTCCCTCGGGTCGCGCGAGCAGTGGTCGTCGGCGGAGGCCAGGGTGTAGCCCGTGACGAGGGCCGGCGCGTCCAGGGTGAAGTCCAGCCGGGCCGTACGGCCGAAGGACAGCCACTTGCCCGCGCCGGAGGCGCGCACGTTGGCCGCGACCTCGCCGGCCGCCCGGTACTCGCTGCCGGCCTCCAGCCGGGGGAGCGGCAGGGGCGTGCCCAGGAGCCCGTCCTCCTCCGTGGTGAACAGCTCCACCCGGCCCAGCTGCGTCTCGGCCTGCCGCCCCCAGTTCCGGTCGATGTCCAGGCGGTAGCGGGGGTACGCCGTGGAGTTGGCCACCGCGTACACGCGGCTCTGGTGCCGCTCGGGGAAGGTCTGCCCGTCGCGCAGGTCGAGGGTGTACCAGGTGGTGCCGTCGACCGATCCGCGCAGCCGCCAGTCCCGGGGGTCGCGGTCCCGGCAGTCGTCGGCGGAGGTCAGCCGGTAGCCGGTGACGACGGCCGGCGCGGGCAGGACGAAGTCCAGGGTGGCGGCGCTGTCTAACGCCAGCCACTTGCCCCGCCCCGGGCGGAGCAGGTTCCGGGCCACCTCACCGGCCGCCGCGTGCTCCGCGCTCGCCACCACCCGTGCGACCGGCACCGGCACCGTGCCGGGGGCCCGCTGCCCGGTGCGCAGTGCCAGGGAGACGAATGTGCCGTGCGCGTCCCGCCAGGTGACCCGCTCGACGGGTCCGTGCCCGTCGTCCAGGACCAGCCGCAGCCGGCCCGCGTCCGTCCCCCTGCCGTCCGGGCGCTCCTCCTCGGTGGCGAAGACCTGGGACCGCCACTCCGCGCCGTCCTCCCCGGGGGAGCCGGCGGGCCCGCGCCGCACGCCCCGGTACTCCTCGCGTACGCCGTCCGCGGAGCGCCGGTGGCCGCGGAAGGCCCGCATGCCGTCGTCCAGGACCAGCACCGCCTCGGCGCCGCTCCCGGACCGCCAGGCCAGTTCCACCACCTCGGCCGGCCCGCCCCGGTCCAGCCCCAGCACCAGGCGCGGCGCCGGGCGCCACCCGCCCTCGTCCGCGCGCACCTCGGTGTCGTAGACGAGGGGCGGGGCTCCACCGGACCCGTCGTCCGGCGGCGGCACGCTCTGGTCATGCATGAGGACTCCAGTGAGTCGTGTGACGGTCGCTGTCCACTCGCCCGGCCGCGGTGTTCGCCCGGCCCGGCGGGTGCGCAGCACTCTCGCACACGCCTACGACAGTCCGACGGCCCGTCATCTCCCGTGCCCGGCGGACCGGAAGCCCGCTCGGGCCCCGGTGACCGGGCACCGCCCGCCCCGCTGGGCGTCCGCACAGCGTCACCGCCCCGGGACTGGGACGCCGCAGCGACCCCGGCCCGGGCGCTGTACCGGCCACGGCCCGGCGTGCTGTCGTGAGCGCCGCGTGTTCCTCCCCGGACGCCCGAGCACCCGACGCCCGCCCCCGGGCACCGCACGCCGCACCACCCGAGCACCGCACGCCGGAACCCCTTGCGCTGAACCCCCGAACGGCCAGGCAGCGAACACCCGAGCACCCGCACACCCGAGAGCCCGAGAACCCGAGAACCCGGACGCCCCGCGTCCGAAGACCTGAGGACGCGCCCGCCCGTGCACCCGCACCGAGCGCGTCGGAACGCCCCCGAGACCGTGCCGGTCGCCACCGGCACGGCGCCAAGGAGCCGTGATGCCCGAAGCACCACCGGACGAGGCGCCCGCGCTGCACGTCGAGGAGATCGACGTGACCTACGGCCGCGCCCTGTCCGCCCTCCGTTCCGTGTCGCTGACCGTCCCGCACGGCGGCGTCGTCGCCCTGCTCGGTGCCAACGGCGCCGGCAAGACGACGCTGCTGCGGGCCGTCTCCGGCACGCTGCGCCTGCACCGCGGCGCCGTCACAGCGGGCCGTATCCGCTACGGCGACACCGTCCTCGACGGCCGGGACCCGGTCGCGGCCGTCCGCGCCGGGGTCGTCCAGGTGCCCGAGGGCCGCCGGGTGTTCGCCGGGCTCAGCGTCGACGAGAACCTGCGGGCCGGCGGACTCGGCCTCACCCGCCGCGCCCCCGCCCAGACCCGCCGGGCCCGCGACCGCGTCCTCACCCTCTTCCCACGGCTCGCCGAACGCCCCCACCAGGCCGCCGGCCTGCTCAGCGGCGGCGAACAGCAGATGCTCGCCATCGGCCGCGCCCTGATGGCCTCCCCCCGGCTGCTCCTCCTGGACGAACCCTCCCTCGGGCTCGCGCCGCTGATGGTGGACCGCATCGCCCAGGTGGTCCGCGAGATCAACGCCCAGGGCACCGCCGTACTCCTCGTCGAGCAGAACGCCGGCATGGCTCTGTCCCTCGCCGACCACGCCCACGTCCTGGAGGTCGGCGAGGTCCGCCTCTCCGGCCCGGCCGCCGAACTCGCCCGCACGGACGCGGTCCGCCGCCTCTACCTCGGCGAGACCACCGACGGTCAGGGGGCCGCGTGACGCCCCGCACCGACGCGCCGCCCCCCCTCCAGGTCCGCGACGTGACCGTCCGCTTCGCCGGCCTCACCGCGCTCGACCAGGTCTCCTTCACCGTCGCCCCGGGCTCCGCGCACGCCGTGATCGGACCCAACGGCGCGGGCAAGTCCACCTGCTTCAACGTCCTGTCCGGCCTGTACCGCCCCGCGTCCGGCTCGGTCCGGCTCGGCGGCACCGAGCTGACCCGGCTCGCCCCGCACCGGATCGCCGCGCTCGGCGTCGCCCGCACCTTCCAGAACATCGTCACCACCCAGGGCACGGTCGCCGACAACCTGATGCTCGGCCGGCACGCCCTCACCCGCGCCGGATTCGCGGCCAGCGCCCTGCGCCTGCCCCGGGCCGTGCGCGAACAGCGCGACCACCTCGCCCGCGCCCGCGAGATCGCCGAACTCACCGGCCTCGGCGCCCTCTTCGACACCCCCGTCGCCCTGCTCTCCTACGGCGACCGCAAACGCGTGGAACTCGCCCGCGCCCTCTGCCTGGAGCCCCGCGTGCTGCTGCTCGACGAACCCGTGGCCGGCATGAACGCCGGCGAACGGGTCCGCATGGCCGAGGTGGTGCGGGAGATCCGCGCCGAACTCGGTCTCTCCGTCGTCCTCGTGGAACACGACATGGGCCTGGTCATGCGGCTCGCCGACGAGGTCACCGTCCTCGACTTCGGCCGCCGCATCGCCCACGGCACCCCCGACGAGGTCCGCCGCGACCCCGAGGTGCTCCGCGCCTACCTCGGCACGGAACGCGCGGACGGGGAGGACGCGGCATGACCACCCTCGTCGACAACCTCTTCAACGGCCTCGCCCTCGGCGCCGTCTACGCCCTCATCGCCCTCGGCTTCGTCACCATCTTCAAGGCGTCCGGCGTCCTCAGCTTCACCCACGGCTCGCTGCTGCTGCTCGGCGGCTACCTCACCGCGATCCTCCACGACGACCTCGGCTTCGCCGGGGCGCTCGCCCTCGCCGTCCTCGCCACGGCCGCCGTCGCCGGGCTCCTCGACCGGTACGTCCTCCAGCGCATCGGCACCGACCCGCACGCCGCGCACGTGGCCACCATCGCCACCATCGGCGTCGACATCGTCCTCGTCACCGACCTGTCCCGCCGGATCGGCGGCGACCTGCTCGGCCTCGGCGACCCGTGGGGCGACGCGGTCACCGACATGGGACCGGCGACCGTGGCCGACAGCCGGATCGCCGCGATCATCGTCTCCGCCGTGGCCATCGCCGGCGCCTTCGCCCTCTTCCGCTTCACCCCCTGGGGCCTGTCGCTGCGCGCCGCCGCGGAGGACTCCGAGGCCGCCGCGCTGATGGGCGTACGGCTGACCAGGGTGCGCATGCTCGCCTGGTGCCTGGCGGGCGCGCTCGCCGCGCTGGCCGCGGTCTTCCTCGCCGCGTTCCCGGCGCCCGGCCTCGAACGCACCACCGGGCAGATCGCCTTGAAGGCGTTCCCCGCCGCGATCCTCGGCGGCATGGCCTCGCCCGTCGGCGCCCTGGTCGGCTCCCTGCTGATCGGCCTCACCGAGGCGTTCGTCGCCGGCTACCAGTCCGATCTGCACGTCCTCGGCGAGGGCTTCGGCGACGTCGCGCCGTACGCGGTGATGGTCCTCGTCCTCCTGGTCCGCCCCGCCGGACTGTTCGCGGCGAGGGGAGCGGCCCGTGTCTGACCTGCTCGAGCGCGGCCGGTTCCTGCTGCCCGCCGTGCTGCTCGCCGCCCTCCCCTTCTACCTGGACGCGTTCTGGCTGCGCATCGGCCTGTTCTCGATGGCCGCCGCCATCGGCGCGGTCGGCCTCGGCCTGCTCAGCGGCACCGCCGGACAGCTCTCCCTCGGCCACGCCTTCTTCCTCGCCGTCGGCGCCTACGGCTACGTCTGGCTGGCCGGCGACAGCGGCCCGGGCCTGCCCCCGGCCGTCGCCCTGGTCCTCGCCGTCCTCCTGGCCGGCGCCGCAGGGGGCCTGTTCAGCCCCGTCGCCGGCCGGGTCAAGGGCGTCTACCTGGGCGTGGCCACCCTCGCCCTGGTCTTCCTCGGGCACCACGTCCTGCTCACCGCCGACTCCGTCACCGGCGGCTTCAACGGCAGCTCCGTACCCCCGCTGGAGATCGGCTCCTTCGCCTTCGACCAGGGCGACGACCTCACCGTCCTGGGCGTGCCGTTCGGCGCCGAGGAACGCCTCTGGTACCTGGGCCTCGCCCTGTTCGCGCTGACCTGGTTCACCGCCCGCGGCCTGCTCCGCGGGCGCCCCGGCCGCGCCCTGGTCGCCCTGCGCGACAGCGAGACCGCCGCCGCCGTGATGGGCGTGCACGTCGCCCG
Source organism: Streptomyces daghestanicus (assembly GCF_020521275.1). Classification (NCBI taxonomy): domain Bacteria; kingdom Bacillati; phylum Actinomycetota; class Actinomycetes; order Kitasatosporales; family Streptomycetaceae; genus Streptomyces; species Streptomyces daghestanicus. The sequence goes on from NZ_BNDX01000018.1 coordinate 471,801, forward strand.
CTACCGCTCGGCCGCGTTCGTCGTCTCCTCGATGTACGCCGGACTCGCGGGCGTCCTGCTCGCCCTGTCCTTCCGCCGGGTGGTCCCCGACTACTTCTCCCTCGCCCTCTCCGTCGACTACCTCGCCATGATCGTCATCGGCGGGCTCGGCTCCGTCGCCGGAGCCACCGCGGGCGCCGTCTTCGTCACCGCGCTGCCCCTGCTGATGACCCGCTACGCCGACCAGTTGCCGCTGGTCGCCGCGCCCGGCTCGGGCGACGGCTCGATCGGCCCGACCGAGGCCGCCCGCTACCTCTACGGCGCCGCGATCGTGGTCATCCTGGTCTTCGCGCCCGACGGCCTGACCGGCCTGGCCCGCCGCGCCCGCGCCCGCATCGCCCGCCCGAGGCCGCCCGGCCCCGCCCCTTCCGACCCCGGGGCCGCGCCCCGGCCGCCCGCCACCGCCGTACGAGCCAAGGAGCACACCCCGTGAACGTCACGCACCACAGGACCCGCACCACCCGCGTCGCCCTGGCCGCGGCCGTCGCCGCCGTGCTGCTCACGGGCACGGCGTGCAGTTCCAAGGCCGAGGAGGACAAGGGCGGCGGCGGCGCCGACGGCGTCGAGGCCGGCCCCGGCGTCAGCGCGGAGACCATCAGGCTGGGCGCCCTCACCGACCTGACCGGCCCCTATGCCACCCTCGGCAAGTCCATCGTGCAGGCCCAGCAGATGTGGGCGGACGAGACCAACGCCGCCGGCGGCATCTGCGACCGCGAGGTCGAGATCGTCGTCAAGGACCACGGTTACGACGTCCAGAAGGCGGTCACCGCCTACGCCGACATCTCCTCCGACGTCGTCGCCCTGCCGCAGGTCATCGGCTCCCCGGTGGTCTCCGCCCTGCTCGACGACATCCAGCGCGACGACCTGCTGACCTTCCCGCAGGCCTGGGCCGCCTCCCTGCTCGGCAAGGACGCCGTCCAGGTCCTCGGCACCACCTACGACCTGGACATGATCGCCGCCGTCGACTTCCTCACCCGCACCGAGAAGGTGGCGAAGGGCGACACCATCGGCCACGTCTACTTCGAGGGCGACTACGGCGCCAACGCGCTGGAGGGCTCCGAGTGGGCCGCGCAGAAGGCCGGCCTGAAGGTCGCCGGACAGAAGATCAAGGCCACCGACACCGACCTGTCCGCGCAGGTCTCGGCACTGCGCAAGGCCGGCGTGAAAGCCGTCCTGATCAGCGCCGGGCCCGCCCAGACGGCCTCCCTCGCCGGCGTCGCCGCCTCCCGCGGCCTGACGGTGCCGATCGTCTCCAGCGCCCCCGGCTACGCCCCGCAGCTGATGAAGACCCCGGCGGCGAAGGCGCTGGAGGCCATGGTGCACGTGGTCAGCGCCGCCCCCGCGGTCAGTTCCGACCTGCCGGGGGTGCGGAAGATGGTCGCCGCCTACGGCAAGAAGTACCCCGGCTCCCCGGTCGACTCCGGTGTGCTCTCCGGGTACAACGCGGCCCAACTGCTCGGCGCCGACCTGAAGAAGGCGTGCGAGGGCGGCAGCCTCACCCGTGAGGCCGTCGTCAAGGCCCACCGCTCGCAGGAGAACGCCGACACCGGACTCGGCACCCCGCAGAACTTCACCGACGTCTCCCAGCCCGCCAGCCGCTCCACCTACGTCCTCAAGCCCGACGCGAAGGCCGTCGGCGGCGTCATCACCCTGGAGGAGGCCCACGAGGCGCCCGGAATCGAGGAGTACCTGGCCGCCAGGGGCTGATCCGGCCCCGGCCGTACCGGTCCCGCGGCGGACCGGTACGGCCATCGCCCTGGTTTCGGCGGACACCGATTCCCTAGGATGTACTGTCAGTCAGGTCAACGCAGTTGGCGCCGTACGAGCTGGGGGAAAGATGCAGGCCGAGAAGCGACTGTCCAAGGAGATCAACGCAACCGTCCCGACAGCCGCCCGGATGTACGACTACTACCTCGGCGGCAAGGACAACTACGCGGCGGACCGCGCGGCGGTCGAGGAACTGGACAAGGTCGTCCCCAGCACCCGCCGGCTCGCGCTGAACAACCGGCGTTTCCTCCAGCGCGTGGTCCGGGTCCTCGCCGAGGAGTACGGCGTCCACCAGTTCCTGGACCACGGCTCCGGCCTGCCCACCCAGGACAACGTCCACCAGGTCGCCCAGCGCATCAACCCCGAGGCCCGGGTGGTCTACGTCGACAACGACCCGATGGTGCTGGTGCACGGCCGGGCGCTGCTGGACCAGAACGAGCGGACGGCCGTCATCCACGCCGACATGCGCGCCACCGACGAGATCTTCGACCACCCCGACACCCGGCGTCTGATCGACTTCTCGAAGCCGGTGGCGGTGCTCTTCAACTCGGTCTTCCACTGCATCCCGGACAGCGACACCGACGGCCCCGCCGCCGTCGCCCGGCGGGTCGCCGACCGCCTCGCGCCCGGCAGTTACGCGGTGATGTGCCAGCTCGTCAGCGAGCACGCGGACGTCCGCGAGTCCGTCACCGCCTTCATGGACCAGGCCACCCAGGGACACTGGGGCCGCGTCCGTGAGGAGAAGGACGTGGCCGAGTGGTTCGAGGGCATGGAGGTCCTGGAGCCCGGCCTGGTGGAGGTGTCCACCTGGCGCCCGGACACCGAGGTGGTGCCCCGCCAGCTCACCCGGGAATGGATCGAGTTCGGCGGCGTCGGCCGCATAGTCCGCTAGCGGTCGCCGGCGGTACTCCGCTCACCGGGCGGAGTACCGCTGCTCGATCGTCATGCGCAGCAGCTCCACCGACTCGCGCGGGGTGAGCGCCTCGTCGGCCAGCCGGTCCAGGGCGACCCGGTACTCCTCGGTCTCGTCCCGGTCCTCCAGGAAGTTGGCGCTCTTGATGTGCTCCAGGTACACCACGTCGGGCAGATCGGCGCCGCTGAACCGCAGATAGGTGACGGGTATCGCGGGCGCGGAGGCGTTGGTCACGTTCAACGGCACGATCTGAAGCGTCACGTTGGGGCGCTCGGAGATCCTGACCAGGTGCTCCAGCTGCTCGCGCATCACCTCGGAGCTGCCGAGGACGCGCAGCAGCACGGACTCGTCGATGATCGCCCACACCTGCGGCGCCGCCGAGCGGTAGACCAGCCGGGTCCGCCGCTCCCGCAGCTCGACCCGGCGCTGCACCTCGCTCGCCGACGCGTTGGGCAGTCCGCGCTCCACGACGGCGCGGGCGTAGGCCCCCGTCTGGAGCAGGCCGGGGACGTACTGGATCTCGAAGGTCCGGATGGTCTCGGCGGCCTCCTGGAGCCCGACCAGCCGGTCGAACCACTCCGGCATCAGCCGCTTGTCGTACCGCTGCCACCAGCCCGGCTCACCGGCGCGGTGCAGCAGCTTCAGCAGCGTGGCCGCCTCGTAGGCGTCGGTGCCGTAGAGGGTGAGAAGGGTCCGGACGTCCTTCTCCGTAGGGGGCCTGCGGCTCTTGCCGGACTCGATGCGCGACAGCTTCGCCGCGCTGAACCCCGCCTCGCGCGCCGCCTGGTCCTGGGAGTAGCCGGCGTCCTCACGGAAGCCCGCCAACTGGACACCGACGAGCATCTTCAGCAGCGTCGGAGCCGGCTCCGGACGGTCCAGATAGGGTTCGAGACGGGAGAGGCGATGCGACGATACGGCGGACATACCTGACTCCCAGCGGACCGGCAGACTTGGGGAACAGACTATCCCATCCTGCCGGTCCACGCCCGTACGAGCCCCTGGACAAGGGGCAGTTGGCCCGGGCCGGCCCGCCTGCGGACGGGGTCTCACACCAGGTGGTCGAACTCGCCGTCCTTCGCGCCGGCCAGGAAGGCAGCCACCTCGGCGGGGGTGTAGACGAGCGCCGGCCCGTCGGGGTCACGGGAGTTGCGCAGCGCGATGCCGCCGTCCACCCGGGCGACCTCGACGCAGTTGCCCTCGGCGTTGCTGTGCCGGCTCTTGGTCCAGCTGGCGTCCAACGAACTCGCCTGTACTCCGTTGTGTATCGGTGGCACCGCGGTCTCCTTGCCGTTCGGGGGAGCGGACAGCGGCTCCTCGGCCTCGCACGCTCCCAGCCGATTTTTCGCGCAATTTCTCGTGCAATTGCACGCGAGCGCTGTCAGGATGGATAATAGCCGGGACGCAACTCCCGCGTCGACGCCCGGAGCTGACTCCGTATCAGGGAGGTGCCGTGCCCTTACCCGCGTACCCCGTGCTCCGCCCGCTGAGCGCTCTCGCGACGGCGGCGGCAGCACCCGTCCGGGCCGGCCGGCCGCCCGCCGGGGCGCCGGAGGCCGGCCCCGTGCCGGGGCGGGCGGTGCCCGCGGGCCGGGAGCGGTCCGCCGGGCCGGAGCCGGTCACCCTGCCCCCGGTGGGCGACCGGGCGGGCTTCGCGCGGGCCCGGCGCTTCACCCGTGACACCCCGCGCGACTGGTCGCTGGAGCACCGTGCCGACGACGCCGTCCTCGTCGTCGCCGAACCGGCCGCCAGCGCCGCCGCGCACGCCGCCCCCTCGGGGGACGGCACGGTCCAGGCCGTACCGGGCCTCGCGCTGGAACCCGGCGCGCCGCTGGTGACCGTCTCCGGCCCGGGCGAGGACGCGCCCGTGACGACCCCGCCCGCGGACCGCTCCCCGCGGGAGGACGGGTGCGGCCTGCGCATCGCCGCCACCCTCGCCGGCACCTGGGGACGGCAGTCCCGGCCCCCCACGGGCAAGACCGTCCGGGCCGCGTCGCCGGCCCGCCCCCTGACCTGATCCGATCCGACCGCCGCGGAAAGGCCCCCACGCCATGCGCACCGCTCCGACACCGCAGCCGAGCAGCCGGCGCACCGACCGCCGGACCTCACCGGCCGGCCCCGTCCGGTCCGCGTCCCTGCCGGGACTCGACGAGGTGGACTGGGGCCGCATCCAGGACTCCAGCGGCTCCGCCGCCGCCGTCCCCGGACTGCTCGACCGGGTGGCCACCGGGGACGCCGAGACCGCCCGCGCCGCCCTCGCCGAACTGCGCGCCCGGATCTGCCAGTACGGCTTCGTCGTGGAGCAGGCGACCGCCGCCACCGTTCCCTTCCTCTGGGAGCTGGCCCAGCGCCCCGAGGTGGCCTGCCGGGCGCAGATCATCCGGCTGCTGAAGAACATCGCGGACGCCCGGCAGTGGGAGAGCACCGCCGCCGTCTACCCCAAGCTGCTCAACCACCGGGAGAACCACGTGGTGTGGGAGCGGGCGGCCCGCAAGGCCGTCCGCGCGCGCCGGGCGGCCATCGAGCGTCTGATGGCCGAGGACGACACCGAGATCACGCGCGTGACGTCCGAACTGGCCCGCACCCTCGCAGACTAGGCCCGCGCCCTCCACGGGGGTGGGGGCGCGGGTCTACCCGGTACAGAGGACGGTGTGGCGCACTCCGGTGCCGAACGGGTAAGAAAGCGCTTGCCCCACTCGGCCGCACGGGAGGACCACGCCGATGGCGTCGTCGCAGGAGAAACCGCTCGACCACCGCTACCGCGGCGAGCACCCGATACGCACCCTCGTCTATCTGTTCCGCGCCGACCGTCACCGGCTGTCCGGCGCGGTCGCCGTCTTCACGGTCAAGCACAGCCCGGTCTGGCTGCTGCCGCTGATCACCGCGTCCATCATCGACACGGTCGTCCAGCACCGGCCGATCGCCGAACTGTGGACCAGCACCGGGATCATCATGTTCATCCTGGTCGTCAACTACCCCCTGCACCTGCTCTACGTCCGCCTCCTGTACGGCAGCATCCGCAGGATGGGCACCGCGCTGCGCTCCGCGCTCTGCACCCGCATGCAGCAGCTCTCCATCGGCTACCACTCCCGGGTCAGCGCGGGCGTGCTCCAGGCCAAGGTGGTCCGGGACGTGGAGACCGTGGAGACGGCCGTGCAGCAGACCGCGGAGAACGGGCTCGGCGCGCTCACCGTGCTCGTCGGCGGTCTCGTCATCATCGCCGTGCGCACCCCCGAGTTCCTGCCCGTCTTCCTGGTCGTCGTGCCCGCCGCCTCGCTCCTGATCACCCGGCTGCGGTCCCGCCTGCGCCGCCACAACGAGCACTACCGCCACGAGGTGGAGACCCTCTCCTCCCGCGTCACGGAGATGACCCGGCTGATACCGGTCACCCGCGCCCACGGCCTGGAGCGCAAGGCGCTGCGCCGCATGGACGGCACCCTGGACCGCCTGCTGACCTCCGCCCTCCGCCTCGACCTCGTCAACGGCCGCTTCGCCTCGGCCGCGTGGGTCCTCCTCAACGTGATCGGCGTCCTCGTCCTGGCCGGCGCCGCGCTGATCTCGTACTACGACGTGTGGGGCGTCACCGCCGGCGACGTCGTCATGCTCAGTGCCTTCCTGACCACCCTCACCAACTCCACCACCACCCTGGCGAGCCTCGCCCCGGTCATCACCAAGGGCCTGGAGTCCGTCCGTTCGGTCGGCGAAGTGCTCCAGGCGCCCGAGCTGGAGGACAACGAGGGCAAGGCCGAGGTGACCGCCCTGCGCGGCGCCGTCACCTTCGAGCGCGTCGGTCACGTCTACGAGGGCGACGGCCGGGCCGCCGTACGGGACTTCAGCCTCGACGTCGCGCCCGGCGAGACCGTCGCGCTGGTCGGCGCCTCCGGCGCGGGCAAGTCCACCGTGCTCAACCTCGTCATCGGCTTCCTGCGTCCCACCTCCGGCCGGCTGCTCCTGGACGGCACCGACATGAACACCCTGGACCTGCGCACCTACCGGCGGTTCGTGTCGGTGGTGCCGCAGGAGTCCATCCTCTTCGACGGCACCGTCCGGGAGAACGTCGCCTACGGCATGGACGACGCCGACGAGGAGACGGTGCGCGCGGCGCTGCGCGACGCCAACGCGCTGGAGTTCGTCGACCGGCTGCCCCAGGGCCTGGACACCCTGGTCGGGGAACACGGCGCCCGGCTCTCCGGCGGGCAGCGCCAGCGCCTGGCCATCGCCCGCGCCCTGATCCGCGACCCGCGGGTGCTCATCCTGGACGAGGCGACCTCGGCGCTGGACACCCGGTCGGAGGCGCTGGTCCAGCAGGCCCTGGCCCGGCTGCTGCGCGGGCGCACCACGTTCGTCGTGGCGCACCGGCTCTCCACCGTGCGGGGCGCCGACCGGATCGTGGTGATGGGGGAGGGGCGCATCCAGGAGATCGGCACCCACGAGGAACTCCTCGACCGGGGCGGGGCCTACACCGCGCTGCACAGCGGCCAGGCGGCCTGAGCGCCGGCCGGGCGGCGCTCAGGCGGCGCTGCTCCGCGGCACCCGCCGGCCGCACCCCGCGTCGTGGTCGGTGCCCAGGCTCGTCCACCAGCGTTCGCAGCAGGCGCCGTCCAGCTCGGCGCGGACCAGGGCGTCGGCCGCCCCCGAGGCCGCGTCCGGCGCGCGGGGCGGCCGTACCGGCGCGCGGCGCGGCTCGGCGAGGTCCGCCTCCCGTACCACCGCGATCAGCGGCACCACACTGGCGCCGGCGAACACGGCGGCGGCCCACGGGGGGCCGTAGCGCCATTCCGACACCGCCGTCCAGGCGAGTCCGGTGCTGGTGGCGAGGTAGAGGGCACAGAGCAGGCGGCTGGAGCGCGTCATCGGGGGAACACCGTTCGTCGGGGGATGCCGTACGGGCTGCTCAACGCCCGGCGGCGGCGCGGGGAAGCGGGGACGTTCCGCGCCTTTTCGGCCATGTCGCCGCCCGCTCTGACGAGGCAGGAGACCGGTAAGCGTAGGAAATCGGTCAATTGGAGAGCCATGGCGTGCATGATGCGAATGATTCGACCGGGTCCGGGCAGGCGCAGTGAAAATCGAGAGAGGGGCGCCACGTGCTGGTACCGGACCCGAAGGTCGTCAGGGAGTTGCTGACGCGCTACGCGTCACTGCGGATCGCGCAGGCGGAACGGGAGAGCCTGACGACGGCGCGCGAGCTGGCGGACGTCAGCTACACCTTGTGCGTGATGATGGGAAAGACCGGCATCCACGACGCGGTGGCGGCGGCCGACGCCCTGCTGCTCGCCGGGACCGGCACCCGGGACACCGACGGGACGCCCGACCCGGACGAGGAGAGCGGGCTGTCGCTGGCCGTGTGACCCCGGCGCGGCCCGCCGGGGGCGTCAGGTCCGGCGGGCCGGCCCCGGCTGGCGAAAATCCGTCGCAAGCTGTCATTACCGCCCCTGTGCGGCCGGCCGGCGGCTTTCTAGCGTGGTTCCGGACCATCCCGCCCGTCCCGCACCGGAGCCCCGCCGATGACCAAGCTGCTGCTGTCCCTGCACGTCCTCGCCGCGATCGTGGCCGTCGGCCCCGTCACGGTGGCCGCCAGCATGTTCCCGCCGGCGGTGCGCCGGGCGGCGCTCCCCGAGGGGGACGGCGGTGCGGCGGCGGAGCTGGGCACCGTCCGGCTCCTGCACCGCATCTGCCGGGTCTACGCGGGCGTCGGCATCGCCGTGCCCCTCCTCGGTCTCGTCACCGCGCAGGTGATGGGCGTGCTCGGCGACACCTGGCTCATCGTCTCCATCGTGCTGACCGCGGCCGCGGCCGGTGTCCTCCTCGTCCTCGTCCTGCCCGGCCAGGAGGGCCTCGTGGAACGGCTGGAGGGGCGGGGCGCCGTGGAGCGCTCCGGCACCGTCCGCCTCGCCGTGCTCACCGGCCTGTTCAACCTGCTGTGGGCCACCGTCACCGTCCTGATGATCGTCCGGCCGGGCTCCACGACCGGAGCCTGACCTCCGGGCCGGGTACCCGGGGTAATGCGCACGCCGGGGAAGAGGGACGCCTAGACTGCTCAGTCGCGCCTGACCCGCAGGGGCGGACGACAGGAAAGGCACGTTGACGGGTGTTCCAGGATTCCCCCATCTACGACCGACTGGTCGCCGAATGCGGCGACGTCCCCACGCTGGTGCGCCGGGAGGCGGAGCGGGTGAACAGGGAGCTGGAGGCCGTCATGCGTCCGATGCGCCTGCCCGGCCGGGAGCGCCCGCCGGCCCCCGGCAACGGCTGGCAGCGCACCGCCCTCCTGCCCGGCCCGCGCCCCAGCTGACCGACCGGCGGCGGTGACGGCACGGCCGACACCCGCCGCGCCCCCGCCGGACCGTGCGACGCCCCGGGCGGCTCCTCGGCACGCCGCCGCTTCCGGCGACCGTCCCCGGACCTCCTCGGCACGCCGCCGCGTCCGCACGACGCCCCCGGACGGTCCCTCAGCGCGTCGCCGCGTCCGTGCCGTCCGGGTCCGCGGCCGGCTCCGGGCCCCCGGCGTCCGGCCGGGCCAGCCACTCGGCGATGGTCCGGGCGATGGGCTGGCCCGTGTCCACCTCGATGAACCCGAACTGCCCGGACTGGTTGCACTCCAGGAACCACCACGTGCCGTCGCCGTCCTCGGCGAAGTCGAACGCCCCGTACGCCAGCCCCGCTGCCCGGACGTAGGCGCGCACCCCCGCCGCGACCACGGGCGGCACCCCGGCCGGGCGCCACGGCTCGGCGGACGCGGCGAAGCGGACGTCCACCTCGTCCGGGTCCGCCCCGGCCACGACCGCCTTGCGGGCGGCCAGCAGCCGGTCGCCGACCACCGTCAGCCGCAGGTCGGCCCGCTTGGCCACCCGCTGCTGCAGCAGCGTCGGACCGAAGGCGACGGCCGCGAAGTCGGTCTCCGGCGAGACCCGGCTGGTCGGCACCGCCCGCGGCGGGTCCTGGGGATGCGCGCCCGAGACGGGCTTGACCACCAGGTCCGGGTGGCGCCCGGCGAACTCCCGGGCCGCGCGCGGGAACGTCGTGATCAGCGTGGCCGGTACCGGCAGCCCGCACCGCTGGGCCAGCCGCAGCTGCCAGGGCTTGTACCGGGCCCGGCGGGCCGCGTCCGGATGGTTCATCCAGCGGGCGCCGCTGCCCAGCAGCATGCCGTAGAGCGCCTGCGCGGACTCCTCCGTCAGCCAGGCCGACGGCGTGGCGGCCCGGGCGGCGGGGGCGCCCGGTCTGCGCACCCAGACGGAACGCAGCCCGTCGATGCCCACCAGCCGTCCCCCCGAGGACAGGTGCCCCCGGAACGAGCCGTGCGCGAACTCGCCCGACAGGGCCACGGAACCGGTCAGGTCGGCCGGATCGAGGCGCACCACCGGCACTTCCGACTCGTTCAGGCACACCACCACCATGTCCGCGGTGACGTCCTCTTCGGTGGTCAGGATCAGCACCGTCATGAACGCGTTCCGTGGTCAGTCGTCGAAGTGGGTCTTCGAACCCGCGGTGGACGTCGTCGTCCCCAGCTCCCGCAGCAGCGCGTGGTCGCCGGCCGCCACCCGCCCGTCGAGGAGCACGTTCACCTGCCGTCCGGAGTCGTACACGTACGGAGTGGCGACTTCCAAATCCCCTACGGGACGTGCGTATTCGAGCGCGAACGGTTGCATCGTCTCTCCCTGGTCGGTGCTGTGCCGATCAAGCGATGGGCCGCCTGTGCCGTCGCCTGGTCCGCCGACTTCCATCGGCTTCCAGAGACTTATACGACTCGAACGGGTGAATGGTTTCCTTACCCTGTGTGATCACCGCGCGGTCCCCGGAGAGAGCCGCGCGCGGACCGCAGAGCGAGGAGGAGCACGCCGATGTCGTCCAGGTACACCGGGTCGGGTACGAGGTCGGCGGGCAGCACGAGATAGAGGACGGCACCCCAGAAGACCCAGCGGGGTCCGGTCGGCAGCCCGGCCCGGCGCAGTTCCCGCCGGGTCCGCACCAGCCGTACCAGGACGGTCACGGCGAGGGCCAGGACGGCCACCGCGAGCACCGCCGCCACGACGAGCAGCACCGTGGTCGTATCCATCCCGCCCCTCTTCCTCCCGGTGCGCCGTGACGCACGCGTCCTGGACCGGATTCCCCCGCCGGGCGCGGATATGACACCCGGACGGGTGTCCGCGGGCACCGGCTCATCCCGGTGGCTCACCCGGGTGGCGGCGCGGGGCGGGGGAGCTTAGTAATGGTCACCACACAAGTCGCGCGTCGCAGTCGGGGACGCAGGAAGCGGCCGCATTCCTTCAGACGGAGAAGACCATGACCACCGGCTCTTCAACACCCCGCCCGAACGAGTACGCCATAGCCACCTCCGTGGACCTGCCGTCCGCGGAGACCACCAGCACCACCGGCACCCACCCGGTGCGCCCGCCGGACGCCGCGCCCGATCCCCAGCCGCCCGCCGCCCCGCACACCGACGGCCCCTACGGGGACGACCCGTACGGGGACGACCCGCTCGCCGGCGACCCCTACGCCGACGAGGAGCCGCCGTTCGAGGAGCCGGAGCCGCCCGCCGGCCCCCACCACCCGGGGCAGGGCGCGCGGGCCGCGCGGCGGCCGGACCGGGACCCGGCGGCCTACGGAGACCCGGTCGGCGACCTGGTGCGGGCGGCCGTGGCCGACCGGCCGCTGGAGGAGGTCGTCTCGCTCATCACGATGCTGGAGCAGTCGCCGCAGTACGCGCAGGCCACCCTGGACGCCCTGCGCGCGGTCGGCGTCAACCGGTCGGTGGAGGACGTGACCCGGCTGGTCGGCCTGCTGACCCGGCCGCCGCGCCACGCCGACAGCGCCGACGAGGCGATCCGCGCCGCCGCCGAGAACCGCCCGGTGGAGGACGTCACCCGGCTGATGGCCCTGCTGCACCGCACCCCGCTGGAGCCGCACTGCGGCAAGGAAGCGGTCCGGGCCGCGGCCACCGGCCGGCCCGTCGAGGAACTGGTGCACCTGATCGGCCGGCTCGCCGAGGAGCGCCCGGACCCCCTCGGCGGACCCGAGGACCGCGCCCCGCACACCCCCGCCGCCGGGAACACGGCGCCGGCCCCCGCCCCCGGGGAGACCGCCCGGACCGGCGGCCTGGGCGCCGCGCTCGCCGGGGCCGGGCGCAAGGGCCGCGAGCACGCGCGGACCCGGCGCCACCTCCCCGCCGCCGGCGCCCGGCGGGAGAGCCCGCAGGACCCGCCGCGCCGCACGGCCGGGCAGGCGCCGCGCCCACCGGTCTCCCGGACCGCGGCCCTGACCCGCTGGCTCGCCGTCGCGGTGCTCGCCGGCTGCGGGGTGGCGTACTTCCCGCTGCACGCCGACGGCGCCTCCGGACGGGTCTACGGCGCCGCGCTCGGCCTGTCCGCGCTCTGCCTGCTGCTGGCCCTGGTGCTGAGCGTGCGGCCCTTCGTGGCGGTGCTCGCGGCGGCGGTGGTGGCACCGGCGGCGCTGGCCGCCGCCCGGCTGTACGCCCTGACGGCGGCGGAGTCCCGGCTGCACCGGCTGATGGACCTCTCCCTCGCTCCGGGCTGGGCGGCCGTGGTGGTCGCCGTGCTCGCCTCGCTGGCGGCGCTGGCCGCCCTGTGCGTCCGGGTCGCCGCCCTCGTGCCCGGCAGCCGCTGGGCCGCCCGCCCGGCGGCCGGGCCGGGCGGCAGCGCGGACTGACCACCCGGTGACGGACGGGACCCGGGCCGCCGACGCGGCCCGGGTCCCGTCCGTCGCGGTCCGCCTCAGCCGCCGAACGTGCCCGCCGGGGTCTCGTGCGCGAGCAGTCCGGTCAGCACCCGGTCCGGGGTCAGCGGAAGCTCCCGGAAGCGGACGCCCGTGGCGTGGTGGACGGCGTTGCCGATCGCCGCCGCCGTGCCGACGATGCCGATCTCACCGATCCCCTTGCTGCCCATGGGGTTCAGGTGGGCGTCCTCCTCCGCCACCCAGTGCGCCTCGATGCCGACGGCGTCGGCGTGCGCGGGTACGTGGTACGAGGCCAGGTCGGACTCGGCGAAGTCACCGAAGGCCGGGTCGACATGGCTGTCCTCGGTGAGCGCCATGCCCAGGCCCATCGTCATCCCGCCGACGAACTGGGAGCGCGCCGTACGGGCGTTGAGGATCCGCCCGGCCGCGTAGACGCCCAGCAGCCGCCGAGCCCGCACCTCGCCGGTGACCGTGTCGACGGTGACCTCGGCGAAGTGCGCCCCGAAGGCGTGCCGGGCGTACGCGCTCCCGGCGTCCGCCTCTCCGGTGGTGTCGGCGTGCGCGCCGATCCCGTCCTCCGGCACCGGGCCCGGCAGCGTGGCCAGCCGCTCCGCGAGCCGGCCGCACGCCTCGTGCACGGCCCAGCCCCAGGACGCCGTACCGGAGGACCCGCCGGCCAGCGAGGCCGCCGGCAGCGCGCTGCTGCCCACCTCGGTGCGGACCCGTTCCGTCGGCACCCCGAGGGCGTCGGCGGCGACCTGCGCGAGCACCGTCCGCGCGCCGGTGCCGATGTCGGTGGCGTTGATCCGCACCACGAAGCCGCCGTCGGGCAGCGCCCACGCCGACGCGGTGGACGGCGCCACCAGGACCGGGTAGGTGGCGGCGGCGACCCCGGTGCCGACCAGCAGCGGCCCCTCGGCCCGGGAGCGGGGCCGGGGGTCGCGGTCCGCCCAGCCGAACCGGCGGGCGCCCTCGCGCAGGCACTCCACCAGGTGCCGGCTGCTGAACGGCCTGCCGCTGTCGGGTTCCTCCGCCGGCTCGTTGCGGACCCGCAGCTCCACCGGGTCCAGGCCCAGCTCGGTGGCGAGTTCGTCCATCGCCGACTCCAGGGCGTACATGCCGGGCGCCTCACCCGGTGCCCGCATCCAGGACGGCGTGGGCACGTCGAGGCGGACCACCCGGTGCGCGGTGCGGCTGTGCGGCGCGGCGTACATGACGCGGGCGGGCACCGCGGCCTGCTCCACGAACTCCTTGATCCGGGAGGTGTGCGTGGCCACCTCGTGCCCGAGACAGGTGAGCCGGCCGTCCCGCCCGGCGCCGAGACGCAGCCGGTGCAGGGTGGGCGCGCGGTGCCCGACCAGGGACGGCAGCAGCCGGCGCGGGAACGCCACCGTGACCGTCCGGCCGGTGTGCCGGGCCGCGAGCGCGGCGAGCACCACGTCCGGCCGGGGCGTGCCCTTGGAGCCGAAGCCGCCCCCGACGTGCTCGGCGGTGACCGAGATCCCCTCCTCCGGGACCTCGAACAGCTGGGCCAGGGTGGCGCGTACCGCGTTGGTGCCCTGGCTGGAGGTGCGCACGGTGAGCCGGTCGCCCTCCCAGCGGGCGGTGCTCGCGTGGGGTTCCATCGGGTGGTTGTGCAGCGGCGGCACCCGGTACTCGGTGTCGATCCGCACCTCGGAGGCGGCGAAGGCGGCGTCCTGGTCGCCTCGCTCGCGGACCGCCGGATGGCCGCCGTTGGCCTCCTCGGGGACGTACGACCCGGGGTGTCCGGCGGTGAGCGTGACGTCGTGCGGCTCGGCGGCGCACGTGACGCGGACCGCGGCGGCGCCCGCCCGGGCGGCCTCCGGGGTCTCGGCGACCACCAGGGCGACGGGCCAGCCCCGGTGCGGCACCTCCGGCCCCTGGAGCACCGCCAGCACGGGGTCGTCCGGCTGCGCGAGGCGGGGCGCGTTCTCGTGGGTGAGCACCGCCAGCACCCCCGGCAGGGCGAGGGCGGGCGCGGCGTCGACGCCGGTCACCCGGCCGCGCGCGACGGCGGCCGGGACGGGCCGGGCGTGGGCGCGGCCGGGTCCGGTGTACTCGGCGGCGTACCGGGCGGTGCCGGTGACCTTCTCCCGTCCCTCCCGGCGCTCGGTGGCGGCGCCCAGGACGGTCTCGGTGCCGGTCATGGAAGTCCTCCTCGTGGACGCCGGTTCAGAGCTGGGCGGCCGGCGCCAGCCGGCCGAGGACGTCGAGGGCGAGCCGCCGGGCCAGCGGCACCTTGTAGGCGTTGTCCCGCAGCGGTTCGGCGGCGGCCAGCTCCAGGTCGACGGCGTGCTCGAAGGCGGCGGCCGTGGGCGCCGCGCCGATCAGCGCGTCCTCGGCCCGGCGCGCCCGCCACGGCCGGTGCGCGAGGCCGCCGAAGGCGAGGCCCACCCGCTCGACCACGCCGTTCCCGCAGTGCAGCACGGCGGCGACGGAGGCCAGCGCGAAGGCGTACGACGCCCGGTCCCGGGCCTTGCGGTACCGCGAGGGCAGCCCGCCGGTCGCGGCCGGCAGCAGCACCGAGGTGATCAGCTCGCCGGGATGGATCTCGGTGTCCTTCTCCGGACGCGTGCCGGGCAGCCGGTGGAAGTCGGCGGCGGGCACGCTCCGGGCGCCCTCCGGCCCGCGCAGCTCCACCCGGGCGTCCAGCGCGGCGAGCGCCACCGCCATGTCGGAGGGGTGGGTGGCGATGCACCGCTCGGAGTGGCCGAGCACGGCGTGGTCCCGGTGCACCCCTTCCAGGGCGCCGCAGCCGGTGCCGGGCTCCCGCTTGTTGCAGGGCTTGGTCACGTCCTGGAAGTAGGGGCAGCGGGTGCGCTGGAGGAGGTTGCCGCCGGTGGTGGCCGCGTTGCGCAACTGCCCGGAGGCGCCCGCGAGCAGCGCCTGCGACAGCGCGGGGTACCGGTCGCGGACCACCGGGTGCGCGGCGAGGTCGCTGTTGCGGACCGTGGCGCCGACGCGCAGGCCGCCGTCGGGCAGTTCCTCCACGCCGTCCAACGGGAGCCGGGTGACGTCGATGAGGGCGGCGGGCGTCTCCACGCCGAGCTTCATCAGATCGACGAGATTGGTGCCGCCGCCGAGGTAGCGGGCTCCGGGCCGGGCGGCGAAGGCGTCGGTGGCCTCCTCGACGCTGCCGGCCCGGACGTAGGCGAAGGGCTTCACTCACATCACGTCCTCTACGGCGTCGGCGATGCGCGGATACGCGCCGCACCGGCACAGGTTGCCGCTCAGTCGCTCGCGGATCTCCTCCCGGGTCAGCGGCACGGGCGCCCCGGAGGGCGTCGCCGGGTCGGTGACGTGCGAGGGGTGGCCGGCGGCGGCCTCGGCGAGCACGCCGAGCGCCGAGCAGAGCTGGCCGGGGGTGCAGTACCCGCACTGGAAGGCGTCCCGGTCCAGGAAGGCCCGCTGCAAGGGGTGGAGGTCCTCCCCGTCACCGGCGAGCCCCTCGACGGTGGTGACCTCCGCGCCGTCCAGGGTCACGGCGAGCAGCAGGCAGCTGTTGACGCGCCGGCCGTCCACCAGGACCGTGCAGGCCCCGCACTGGCCGTGGTCGCAGCCCTTCTTGGCGCCGGTGAGCCCGAGATCCTCGCGCAGCAGGTCGAGCAGGACCCGGCGGTGGTCCACGGCGAGGGTGTGGGGTTTGCCGTTGACGCGGAGCGTGGTGTCCGTGGTGTCCGGCTGTGCGTGACCGGTGGTCGCGGTCCTGTCATGGCTGTCCATCGTGTCGGTGACCTCCCGGGACGGGCCGTACGGCTGTCCCGTCCGCGTATCCAGGCCGGCCGCGCTGACACGTGGCGGAACGGGGCCGTCCCGTGGCGGACGCCCGCCGTTCCCGTGCCGGACCCGGGTCACCCCGGCCCGGTCACTCCTCGGGCGGCCGGGCCGGGGCGGTGTCCCGGTCCGCCGGGCGGGCCGCGGACGCGCCCCTGAAGCGCTCCAGGCCGCGGGTGAGGGCGCGCAGCGGGGACACCGGGCGGGTCGCGGACGGCTCGGTGCGGGCCGCGGGCGTCCCGGTGGCCTCGCGCAGGGCGGCCAGCGCCTCGTTGGCCTGCTCGGCGGCCTCCCGGTACAGGTCACGGGAGCGGGTCATCGCCTCCAGCGCCTCGGCGTACATCGCCACCAGCCGCCGCTCCCGCTCCAGCTCCTCGCGGAGCGTCAGCAGCCGCCAGTCCTCCCGCAGCGCGGTCAGCGCCGCCTCGGCGCCGTCCGGCAGCGGACGCTCCCGCGCGGCGAACCGCCGGACCACCGCGATCAGCCCGGCCGGCTCGGAGCCGTCGAGGAAGACCGTCCGCACCGACAGGTCCCCCGCGTCGGGCGCGGCCGGGGTGCCGGGCAGCACGACCGCGCCGCCGCGCGGCACCTGCACGCCGAACTCCTCCAGCGCCCAGTTCACCACCCGCAGCTGCTGCGGCGCCGCGCGGTGCTCGACCACCCGGTGCGCCAGGCCCGGCGGCAGCCACCGCACCAGCGGCACCCGGCCGCGGTGGTCCGGCGTCATCGCCTCGTGCACCACGACATGGATCAGCCAGCCGTCCCGCCCGGCGTCCCGCAGCAGCCGCCGTACGGCCTTGTCGTCGTCCGGCAGCGTGTTCAGGCCACGCAGCCGCAGGCCGGTGGCGGCGTCCCGGTCCCAGGGGACGTCCGGGTCGTCCGGCCAGAACATCCCGGCGGGGGAGGGCCACTCCTGGTCCCAGTGCTCCTCGGCCTCCGCGAGCAGCGTCCACTCCTGGGAGCCGGCCGAAGCGGGCGCCAGGGTCAGCCGGGCGCGGACCGTGACGTCCCCGGCCACCCGCCAGCGCGCCTCGTGGACCCGGTCGGCGTCGGCGCCCTCCGGGGGCAGCTCGTGGAAGTCGTCGAGGACGCCGTCGTCCCGGTGCCGGCGCAGGGTGCGCAGCAGGACGTCCCGCGCGTCGGTTCCGACGTGACGGCCGCGGGCGAACCACACGGTCGGCGGGGTCGTGGGGCGTTCGGTGGAAGAGGTCGGCATGAGTCCATCTGCAGGGCGGGGGCACGGGCGCAGGGCCAGTATCGTCGCCGCGGGCCGTCACGGATCACCCGGGGTGGGCCGACGCGCCGGGCGGGGCAGAGGGACGGCGTACCGCCGTACGGCACGACAGCACGGCGAGGAGCGACCCGGTGAGACTCGACCTCGGCGGACGGACGGCGCCGGCGACCGGCTCGTCCCAGGGAATCGGCGCGGCGATCGCCGTCGACGCCCACCCGGGCCGGCGCCCCGGGCGGGCGTCGACGGCCGCGACGCCGGACGCCTGGAGCGGAGCGTCGCCGCGCTGCGCGAGCAGGTGCCGGACGGGGAGTTCGCCCCGGTGGCGGCCGGCCTCGGCACCGAGGAGGGCGCCGGACGGGCAGGTCGGCGACCGCCCGTCCGGCGCCCTCCTCGTCAACAAGCCCGGGGGCTTCGGCGCCGCGCCCGCCCCGGAGATCAGCGACGACGAAGGGCGCCGCCGACCGCGAGATCGACGTCCCCGCCGGCGTCCGGCTCACCCGCGCCCATCCCCCCCGGATGGGGGAACGGGGCCGGGGCCGCGTGCGGTACGTCGCCAGTGACTCGGCGGCCGTCACCCCGGCCGAGACGATCCACTACGGCATGTCCGGGACGGTGCTCCTCGCGGTCTCCCGGGGCTTCGCCGAGGAGGCCGCGGGCAGCGGGGTCACGGTGAACTCGGTGATCGCCGGGCCCACCCGCGCGAGGGGGGGGCGAGGAGTTCGTCTACCAGCTGGTCGGCCGCGACCTGCCCAGCGCGTCCTCGATGCGCGTCGCCGACCCGGTGGTCCGCCTGAGCCGGCCCGGGTGTCCGCCACCACCGGCGCGGCGGTCCGCGTCGACGGCGGCTGCGTCGGTTCCGTCCTCCCGTGACCGGTCGGCCGGGCCGGCTCACTCCCGGCCGGTGCCACCGCCGCGGCGCGGCCGGTCCGGGTGCGGTTCGCGCCCGCCGGCGAGGTCGGTGACGCCGGATTCGTCGGCGGTGTCGGCGTGCTGCCGGGGCGTGCTGCGGCCCCCGCCGGGCTGGCCGCCGCCGGTGGTGCCGTAGCCGCCGGTCACCCCGGGGACGCTGTCCGCGTCGGCCTCCTCACGGCTGATGTGCCGGGTGGCCCGCACGCCCGCGCGCCGCTCCGGGTACGGATAGCTGAACGGCCGGGACGCGGCGCGCTCCTCCTCCGACGCGGGGGAAGGGGCCTCGTCCCGGTGGTCGTGCTTCTCGTGCTCGTTCATGGCGTCCGCGTACCCGTACCGCCCGGGGCCATGTGGACTCAGTCCTCCCGTTCCGCTCGCCGTCGGTCGGCGTCGTCCCAGGCCCGCGTGTCACGGGGCTCGACGTACGGCTCGCTGTCGGCCGGATGGCCGCCGTCGATGACCCGCTGCCGGGCCAGCTCGGCGTCGAACTCCAGGCCCAGCAGGATGGCCAGATTGGTCACCCACAGCCAGATCAGGAAGATGATCACACCGGCCAGGGTCCCGTAGGTCTTGTTGTACGAGCCGAAGTTCGCCACGTAGAACGCGAACCCGGCGGAGGCGACCAGCCAGATCAGCAGGGCGACCACGCTGCCCGGGGTGATCCAGCGGAAGCCGCGCACCCGGGCGTTGGGGGTGGCCCAGTACAGGATCGCGATCATCACGGTGACCAGCAGGACGAGGACCGGCCACTTGGCGATGGACCACACCGTCACCGCGGTGTCGCCGACCCCGAGCGCGGTGCCGGCCTGCCGGGCGAGGGAACCGGTGAACACCACGATCAGCGCGCTGGCCACGGCCAGCACCAGCAGCGCCACGGTCAGCGCCACCCGCAGCGGCAGCACCTTCCACACCGGGCGGCCCTCGGGCACGTCGTACACGGCGTTCGCCGAGCGGATGAAGGCGGCCACGTACCCGGACGCCGACCACACGGCGCCGACCAGGCCGACCACCGCGAGGACCGAGCCCAGCCCGGCCTTGGCCTGCAACTGCTCGATCGCGTTGGTCAGGACGTCCCGCGCCGGGCCCGGCGCGAGCTTCTGCACGTTGTCCAGGACCCCCTGGGTGGCGGACTCCCCGGCGATGCCGAGCAGGGAGACCAGCACCAGCAGGGCCGGGAACAGCGACAGCACCCCGTAGTAGGTGAGGGCGGCGGCGCGGTCGGTCAGCTCGTCGTCCTTGAACTCCTTCAGCACCCGCCGCAGCAGCGCCGACCAGGAGCGCTTCGGCAGCTCGGTGGGGGAGTCGGGGGCGGCGCGCTCGGTCGCGGCGTCGGGGCCGAAATCCTCGTCGGCGCCGTGCGCGGCGCGCGGGTCCTGCGGACCGGATGCGTGCTTCCCGAGGTGGGGCATGTGAAGTCGGGCCATGCCGCACGAGTAGCCCGTCCCGCGCCTCCCACGCACGCCGTGGGAGGAAGACCGACCGTGCGGACCTGTCCGTACTCCCGCCACGGGCAGGGGCAGCCGGGCGTGGGCGCGGAGGGCCGCGGGCCCTCGCAGTATGACGGATCGAGCGCACGTTCCTCTGGAAAATGCCAAACCCTTCACCCGGCGCGCGCACTTTCCGTAGTGTCCCCGTCACGTTGACGAAGCGGCCGTGCGCAGGGTGCCGACGTGCGGGGAGGGGTTTCGGCGTGCCCGGAATAGACGAGAGCCTGCTGGAAGCGATGCGCCTGCCCGGCGCTCGGGGGGCGTGGCTGGTCGACTGGAT
Organism: Streptomyces daghestanicus; assembly: GCF_020521275.1. Taxonomy (NCBI): domain Bacteria; kingdom Bacillati; phylum Actinomycetota; class Actinomycetes; order Kitasatosporales; family Streptomycetaceae; genus Streptomyces; species Streptomyces daghestanicus. The sequence continues at coordinate 491,915 of NZ_BNDX01000018.1, forward strand.
CAGCGGACTGGCCCTGGGCGCGGTGGGCGAGGCGCCCGGCGGCGACGCGGAGACGACGGCCGCGGAGACCGCCGAACTGGCCCGGCACGCCGCCGAGAGCGGCGCGCTGGCGCCGGGCGGGGGTGACGGCGCGGTCGGCTCGGAGCCGCCGGTCGAGGACCTGATCGTCACCACCGGGGACTCGTACCACCTGATCCGGTTCGTCAGCACGCCGTTCGACAGCACCGTCTTCCTCCACCTGTGGCTGGACCGCGGCGAGGGCAACCTCGCCCTGGCCCGCATCCGGCTGGGCGAGACGGCGGCCCGGCTGGTGCTCGGATGACGGCGGTGCGCGACACGACCTCGGCCTCGCTGGACGCGCTGGCCGCCGAGGCGGCGACCGGCGCCCTCACCGGCGAGCGGGGCGTCTTCTACCTCGCGGCCGGCCGTGTCGTGCACGTCGAGTCCGCCCACACCCCCGGCCTCGGTGTCCTGCTCACCCGGGGCGGGGCCCTCGCCGAGGACGGCTGGTGGGAGGCGGTGGACCGGGACGGCGCCCGGCACCGGGTGGGCCGCCGGCTGGTCGACAGCGGGCGGGTCGCGGCCGGCGCGCTGGAGGTCTGCCACCTCGGCGCCCTCTTCGACGCCGCCTACTTCGCCCTCGCCCACGACCCCCGCGCCCACCGCTTCCGGCCGGGCGCGGCGCACTGGCTCGGCGCGCTCCGCCCGGTCCCGGTGGCGACCGTGCTCCGCGAGTCCCGGCGCCGCCGCGACCTGCTGCACGAGATCTGGCCCGACCCCCTCGTCGACGTCGCCCCGCTCGCCCGCGTCCCCGGCGCCCGCGCCACCGCCCTGCCGGCCCGGCGGGCCCGGGTCCTCGACCGGGTCGACGGCGTGCGCACCGCCGCCGACATCGCCGAGGACCTCGCCTTCCGGACCTACCACACCCTCGTCGAGCTGCGCCGGCTCGCCGCCGACGGACTCGTCACCACCGCCCCGCGCGTCCCCGCGCGGCCCGGCCCGGCCGCCCCCGACCCGTGCGGGACCGCCTGGGACGACCCCGACGCCGCCCTGCTGCGCCGGCTCCGAGACGCCTTGGAGGCCCTGTGATCCGCGCGCGCCGCCGGCGTGCCGAAAGGAGACTGCTCATGGCCGTCGAGAGCGACGTCCTGGCCGAACTGCACCGCCTGCGCGCCCGTGTCCCCCGGCTCACCGGCTCCCTCGCGGCCACCGTCGACGGGCTCGTCCTCGCCCACGACGCGCCCGGCACCGAACCGGAGGGCCTCGCCGCGCTCACCGCCGCCGCGCTCGGCGTGGCCCACCGCACGGCCGACGCCACCGCCCGCGGCGACTTCCGCGAACTGCTGCTGCGCGGCGCCGACGGCTACGTCGCCACCTACGCCGCCGGACCGGCCGCCGTGCTCACCCTCCTCGCCGAGGGCCGGGTCAACGTGGGCCGGCTGCACCTGGAGGGCCGCCGCAGCGGCGCCCGGATCGGGGAACTGGTCGCCGGCCCGGCCCGTACCGCCGGCGAGCGCACCGCCCCCGCGGACCCCGCCCGCCCCGTCGGCACGCTGCCGGTGCGCGCCCCGCAGCGGCCCGCCCGGCCACCCCGCCCACAGGCCGACGGTCAGCGTCGGCCCACCTGAACACCACCGATCCCGAGCACGCCCGATCACGCACGGAAGGAAGCCCACCCATGGCCAACCTGGAAACAGCGCTCAAGGAATGCCTCAGCTCCATCGACGGGGCCTCGGCCGCCGCGCTCGTCGACTACACCAGCGGCATGGCCCTCGGCACCCTCGGAGGGAGCAAGGACTTCAACCTGGAGGTCGCCGCCGCCGGCAACACCGACGTCGTACGGGCCAAACTGCGCACCATGGAACTCCTCGGCCTCAAGGAGGAGATCGAGGACATCCTCATCACCCTGAGCAGCCAGTACCACCTGATCCGCCTCCTGAAGGGGCGCGGCGGCAACGGGCTGTTCCTCTACCTGGTGCTCGACGCCAGCCGCGCCAACCTGGCGATGGCCCGCCACCAGCTCCGCCGGATCGAGACCGAGCTGGAGGTCTGACCGGCTCCCGTCCGGACCGGGCCCGGCGACGCGGCCCCGGTCCGGACGGGTGTCATGTCCGCCTCCTTTCGCGGGAAGGCGGTCCGGCATGAAGGCGACGACAGCGGCCCGCACCGCACCCGTTCTCGCGCTCGTGACCCTCACCGCGGCCTGCGCGGGCGGCCCCGCCGGAACGGACCGGGCCGGAGCGCTCCGCGCCCCTTCGGGCACCCACTTGGTGATCACCACGGAGAACGGCGTGACCCTGCGCCCCGCCGCCGGCGACGGGATCACCGTGGACGACACGGTCCGCCCGCGCTGGAGCCACCGCGACGGCACCCGGGTGCTCGACCTGGACTGCGCCGGGCGGGACGGCCGCTGCCCCCGGATGCCCCGCGTCGGGGTGCCCGGCGGCGTCACCGTCACGGTCGCCGCGCTCGACGCCGGCATCGACGCCGCCGGGCTCACCGGCGCCCTCGACCTCACGACCGTCAACGGGGACGTCACCGTCACCCGCTCCGGCGCCGACGACGCCACCGTCCGCCTCACCACCCGCAACGGCTCGGTACGCGCCACCGCGCTGCGCGCCGGGACGCTGCGCGCCGGGACGGTCAACGGTGACGTCGCCCTCGCCTGCGCCACGGCACCGGCCGGCGTCGGCGGCAGCACCACCAACGGCTCGGTCCGCCTCGTCCTGCCCGCCGATCCCCCCGCCTACCGCGTCACCGCGGCCACCGACAACGGCGCCGCCTCCGTCGCCGTGCCCACCACGGACGCCGGCGACGGGCGCACCCTGCGGCTCACCACCGTCAACGGGGACGTCACCGCCACGCACGACTGAGCCCCGGGGACGGCTCCCCGGGGCCCAGCGGCAGGTCAGGGCGGACGCGCGGGCTCAGGCCCCGCTGTGGCGGAGCATGTCCTCCCGCTCGACGTACTTGATCCGCTCCCGGCCGTGCGGCTCGCCCTGTGCCTTCTCCGCCGCGTCCAGCCGGTACCAGCCGTCCCAGGTGGTGAAGCGGACGTCGCGCTCGGCCAGGAAGGCGTCGACGGCCTCCGGGGCGGGCGAGGCGGGGGTGTGCAGCCGCTCGTTCGCGAAGTCGTCCAGCAGGCTGGCCACCGTCTCGTTGGCGTCGCCCTTGGTGTGGCCGATCAGACCGATCGGGCCGCGCCGGATCCAGCCGGTGACGTACGTCGACTTCAGGTGCTCGCCGGACTCCTCGATGACCCGCCCGGCCGCGTCCGGGACCGTGCCGGAGTCGATGTCCCAGGGCAGCTTGGGCAACTTGTCGGAGAGGTAGCCCACCGCGCGGTAGACCGCCTGCACGTCCCAGTCGGTGAACGTGCCGGTGCCCTTGACGTTGCCCGTGCCGTCCAGTTCGGTGCGCTCGGTGCGCAGGCCGACGACCTTGCCGTCCTCGCCGAGGATCTCCGCCGGGGACTCGAAGAAGTGCAGGAACAGCTTGTGCGGGCGGTCGCCGACGTCGCGGATCGCCCAGTTCTCCAGGGTCTTGGCGACCATGTCGGCCTGCTTGTTGCCGCGCCGGGTGGCGATCGAGCCCTCGTCGTAGTCGATGTCCTCGGGGTCGACGATGACCTCGATGTTGGGGGAGTGGTCCAGCTCCCGCAGCTCCATCGGGCTGAACTTGGCCTGCGCCGGGCCGCGGCGGCCGAAGACGTGGACCTCCAGCGCCTTGTTGGCCTTCAGGCCCTCGTAGACGTTCGGCGGGATCTCGGTGGGCAGCAGCTCGTCGGCCGTCTTGGCGAGGACACGGGCGATGTCCAGGGCCACGTTGCCGACACCCAGGACGGCGACCTTCTCGGCCTCCAGCGGCCAGGTGCGCGGGAAATCCGGGTTGCCGTCGTACCAGGCGACGAACTCCGCGGCGCCGTAGGAGCCGTCGAGGTCGACGCCGGGGATCGCCAGATCGCGGTCGGCCGTGGCGCCGGTGGCGAATATCACCCCGTCGTAGAAGGTCCGCAGATCGTCGAGGCTGATGTCGGTGGGGTATTCCACGTTGCCGAAGAGACGGATCTGCGGCTTGTCCAGCACCTGGTGCAGGGCCGTGATGATGCCCTTGATCCGCGGGTGGTCGGGCGCGACGCCGTAGCGGATGAGCCCGAACGGGGCGGGCATGCGCTCGAAGATGTCGATGGACACGCCGGGGTCGGCGGCCACTTCGGACTTGAGCAGGGCGTCGGCGGCGTAGATCCCGGCGGGACCGGATCCGACGATGGCTACCCGCAGAGGGCGGGGCATGTGCGGTTTCCCTTCGAGCGGTGACAGATCGACTCGACGGGAAGCCTAAGCTAAGGGCACCCTAAGTGGGTACGCGGGTCCGGTCTATGGGCCCATAAGGCCCACTTATGAGTCCCTTACGGGATTGTTTGGACCGCCGCCGCGCGGTGACCGGTGACGCAGACAGACAGGCGGTACACCGGACCGGTGGAGGCAGATTCCGTGGACGACCCCAACCGCTGGCGGGCCCTGTGGGCCACCCTGGTCGCCGGGTTCATGACCCTGCTCGACGTCACGATCGTGGCCGTGGCCCTGCCGTCGATGCAGCGGGAACTGCACGCGTCGGCGGCGTCCGTGCAGTGGGTCGTCTCCGGCTACGCCCTGGCCTTCGCCCTCACCCTGGTGACCGCGGGCCGGATCGGCGACGCCTTCGGCCGGCGCCGGGTCTTCCTGATCGCGCTGGCCGCGTTCGTGCTGTGCAGCGCGGCGGCCGGCGCCGCACCCAGCATCACCTGGCTCGTCGTCGCCCGGCTCGCCCAGGGCATCGCGGCGGGCAGCCTCGCCCCGCAGAACACCGCGCTGATCCAGCAGATGTTCCGGGGCGCCGAGCGGGGCCGCGCCTTCGGCCTCTTCGGCGCGACCGTCGGCGTCTCCAGCGCCGTCGGCCCGGTCACCGGCGGCCTGATCCTGGCCCTCGCCTCCGGCGAGGACGGCTGGCGCTGGATCTTCTACGTCAACGTGCCCGTCGGGCTGGTCGCCCTGCTCCTCGGCGCCCGGCTGCTGCCCCGCGTGGCGCCCGGCCCCCGGGGCCGCCTCGACCCCGTGGGGGTGCTGCTGCTGGGCGCGGGGATCCTCGCGCTGATGCTGCCCCTGGTGCTGGCCGAGGCCGGCGGACTGAGCCGCCTGTGGTGGCTGTTCCTGGTGGGGCTGGTGATCCTCGTGGGCTTCGTCGGCTGGGAGCGGTGGGTCGCCGCCCACGACGGTGACCCGCTGCTCGACACCGGGCTGTTCACGGCGACCCGCGGCTACGCCACCGGCGCGAGCCTGGCCGCCCTGTACTTCGTCGGCTTCAGCGGGGTCTGGCTGGTGTTCGCGCTGTTCTTCCAGAACGGGCTCGGATACTCACCGCTGGCCTCCGGGCTGGCGGTGACGCCGTTCGCGGTCGGCTCCGCCGGTGCCGCCGCCGTCGCGGGCCGTCTGGTGGGCCGGTTCGGGCGGCTGCTGACCGTGTGCGGGCTCGTCGCCGTCATGGCGGGACTGGGCGGCACGGCGCTGGTGCTGTGGCTGGCGCCCGCGGACTCGGCCGCCTACCTGGCGGCGCCGGCGCTGCTGGTCGGCGGGCTGGGCAGCGGCTGCGTCATCTCCCCGAACGTCACGATGACCCTGCGCGAGGTACCGGTCCGGATGGCCGGCGCGGCCGGCGGCGCCCTCCAGACGGGCCAGCGGGTCGGCGGGGCCGTGGGCACGGCCGCGCTGCCCGGCCTCTTCTACCTGGTGCTCACCGTCACCCACGACGACTACCGCGACGCGGTGGCGCTGTCGGTCGGGACGGGCGTCGCCTTCATGGTGTGCGCGCTGGCCGTCGCCGTCGCGGACTGGCGGCGGGACCGCTCCGGCGCCGGCGGCCGGCCGCCGGAGACGTCTCCCAGCCACGCCCACGTCGTCCAGGACTGAGCCCGGCCGGCGGTCAGCGCCGCTTGCCGAACCGGCGCAGCAACTGCTGGGCCTGCGCCCGGCGGCGCGGGTCCGCGGCCGCCCGGCGCACCTGCTCCGCCGTCCGGCGGCCCTGGGGACTGCGCGCGTACCGCATGATCCTGTCCAGCACTCCGGCCATCACGTTCCTCCTGCGATCGGACCCGGTGCGCGGGCGACGGCCGCCCGCGCACCGACCGCCTACCCGCCCCCGTCCCGCTCACCCGGCGGTCCGGGGACGTTTCCGCCGCGCGGACCGGGAAACCCGCAGGGTCAGCGAACGATCCGTGACCGACGTGACAGCAGAGGTGAGACGAACCGTGGCAGGCACCGAGAAGTCCAAGGCCAAGACCGAGCAGACCAAGGGCAAGGCCAAGGAGGCCGTGGGCCGCGCCGTCGGCAACGAGCGGCTGACGGCCGAGGGCCGCGCCGAGCAGTCGAAGGGCGACGCCCGCCAGGCCAAGGAGAAGACGAAGGACGCGTTCCGCCACTGACGGCGACGACGGATCAGGGCCCCGGCAGCCACGAAGGCGCCGGGGCCCTTTCCTGTGCCGTACGGCGCTCTTGCCGTACGGTCCCCCCCCCGCAGTACGGCCCTCCTGTCCTACGGCCCGCAGCCGCGGACGCGCAGTCCGCCCCGCCGCCCGCCCCCGTCCCGCCCCCTCCGGTCATGGCACCGGCTGCTCCGCCCAGATGACCTTCCCCGCGGGCGTGTAGCGGGTGCCCCAGCGCTCGGCGAGCTGCGCGACCAGGAAGAGGCCGCGTCCGCCCTCGTCCGTCATAGCCGCGTACCGCAGGTGCGGGGAGGTGCTGGTGCTGTCCGACACCTCGCAGATCAGGCTGCGGTCGTAGAGCACCCGGACGCCGATGGGCTCGGCGCCGTGCCGGATGGCGTTGGTGACCAGCTCACTGAGGATCAGCTCGGTGGTGAACACCAGCTCGTCCAGCCCCCACTCCGCCAGCCGTCGGGTCACCTGGGCCCGCACCTCGCCGACCGCCGCCGGATCGGCGGGCACCGGCCACTCGGCGACCCGGTCGGGGCCCAGCGCCCGGGTCCGCGCCACCAGCAGGGCGATGTCGTCGCCGGGCCGGGCCGGCAGCCGCGCGTCGAGCACGGCCCGGCAGGTCTCCTCCGGCGACGGGCCGGCCACCGCCAGCGCGCCGCGCAGCTCGTCCAGCCCGGCGTCGATGTCCCGCTCCCGGTCCTCGACCAGCCCGTCGGTGTACAGCACCAGCCGGCTGCCCTCCGCGAGCCGCAGCGTGGTCGACTCGAACGGCAGCCCGCCGAGGCCCAGCGGCACGCCCGCCGGGACGTCGGCGATCTCCACCCGGCCGTCGGGGTGGACCAGGGCCGGCGGCGGATGGCCGGCCCGGGCGAGGACGCAGTCCCGCGTGACCGGGTCGTAGATCGCGTACAGGCAGGTCGCGCCGGTGACCGGGGCGCTGTCGGGGTCCGTCGTCTCGTCCTGGTCGATGCGGCCGACCAGCTCGTCGAGGAGGGTGAGCAGCTCGTCGGGCGGCAGGTCGAGTGCGGAGAAGTTGTGCACGGCCGTGCGCAGCCGCCCCATCGTCGCCGCCGCGTGCAGCCCGTGGCCCACGACGTCCCCGACCACCAGGGCGACCCGGGCCCCGGACAGCGGCAGGACGTCGAACCAGTCGCCGCCCACCCCGGCCCGGGCCGGCAGATAGCGGTACGCGAGGTCCAGGGCGTTCTGCTCGGGCAGCGTGCGCGGCAGCAGACTGCGCTGCAGGGTGACCGCCATGCTGTGCTCGCGGGTGTAGCGGCGGGCGTTGTCGATGGAGACCGCGGCCCGCGCCACCAGCTCCTCGGCGAGCGCCAGGTCGTCCCCGTCGAACGGCTCGGGCTTCCCCGCCCGCCAGAAGGTGACCACCCCGAGCCGGGTGCTGCCCGCCCGCAGCGGCACGGCGATCAGGGAGTGCACGCCGTACTCCAGCACCCGCCGGGCACGCTCGGGGTCCTGGGCCCGCCAGCCGTCCGCCCGGGTGAGGTCGGGTTCGAGGACGGCGTGGCCGGTGCGTACGGCCTCCGCCTGCGGGGTGGCGTCGGCGAAGCGGATCGGCCGGTCCCGCGGGAAGAGCGGGCCGCCCTCGGCGACGCCGCTGACCGCGACGCGCAGCAGCGGGCGTCCCGGTTCCGGCCGGCCCCCGCCGGGCACCGTGTCGGACAGGTCCACGGTGGCGAAGTCCGCGAACCGGGGCACGGCCAGCCGGGCCAGTTCCTCGGCGGTGCGGGTGACGTCCAGGCTGGTGCCGACGCCCAGGCCGGCGTCGTAGAGCAGGTCCAGGCGTTCCCGGGTGGTCTCGGCGCGGCCGGACAGGGCGCGCAGTTCGGTGGAGTCGCGCAGGGTGGCGACGCTGCCGGGCGGGCCGCCGCGGATGTCCGTGGGCCGCTGGTTGACCGCGAGCAGCAGGTCCCCGACCCGGTGCACCTCGTCGGTCGCCACCCGTCCCGAGGCCAGCAGCTCCGCGGTGCCGGGGTCGAGCCCGAGGCCGCGCACCGGTCGTCCCTCGGCGTCGGCGGGCAGACCGAGGAGACGGTGCGCCTCGTCGTTGGCGAGCAGCAGGGTGCCGTCGCCGCCGACGATGAGGACGCCCTCCCGCACGGAGTGGAGGACCGCGTCGTGGTGTTCGTACATCCGGGTCATCTCGCCCGGTCCGAGGCCGTGGGTCTGGCGCAGCAGCCGCCTGCTGACGAGTGCGGTGCCCGCCGTGGCCAGGACCAGTGCCGTCGCGGCGGTGCCCAGCAGCAGCGGGAGCTGGCGGTCGACGGCGCCGCCCACCCGGTCCAGGGTGAGGCCAGCCGACACCAGGCCCACCACGGTGCCGTCGGCCGCCTTGACGGGGACCACGGCCTGCACCAGCGGTCCCAGGGTGCCGTCGATCTCCTCGGTCACCGTCCGCCCGGCCAGGGCGGGGCCGATGGTGCCGACGAACGTGCGGCCGATGCGGTCGGGTTCGGGGTGGGTGTAGCGGACGCCGTCGGTGTTCATCACGACGACGAAGTCCACGTCCGCCGCCTCGCGGGCGGCCTCGGCCCTCGGTTGCAGCACCGCCGTGGGGTCGGGGGAGCGCAGCGCCTCCTGGATGCCGGGGGAGGCGGCGAAGGCCCCGGCCGCGGCGACCGAGCGGTTGCGGGCCTCGGTGCCGCTGTCGCCCCGGGCCTGGAGCACCAGCGCCGCCACCGCCGCCAGCACCAGCAGCAGGACGACGACGACCTGGAGGACGAACACCTGTCCGGCGAGGCTGCCCCGGGACAGCGCGGACCGCAGCCCCGGGGCCGGTGCGCGCCGCGGACCGCCGGGACGGCGGATGGGCCGGGCTTCCGATCCGCCCGGGAGTCGGACCATATGCCCATGTCTACACTGCCGGGCCGGATGAGGCGACAGACGATGCCCGGGACGCGGTCGTCGAATGTTTCGAGGACCGGGCCGGACGTGACGGGTTCACGCGAAGACCGGTGGCGTCGGAGGACGGTGCGGTGGCAGGCGTCGAACCGGTCGGGGGAGTCCGTGGCCTTGGGCGCGACATTAGGGGAACTCGGCGGGACACGTGAAGGCGCCCCCTCCGGCCCCCTCGCCCCCGGAGCCGAATGTCATGTGTCCGACACGCTTATGGGGAGCCGCGACGGCCGTAGCCGGCCGCTTGGGCGGTGCCGGAGCCCCGAAACGGCGGCCTGGCGGCCGGCGCGTCGACCGGCTTCGGCTTCACCGTCGCGAGGGACGGCAGCGCCGCGGTGCCGGCGGTGGGCGCCCGCACGGCCTCCCGGCCGCGTCCTCCGGGGGCGCGCCGGCCTGCGCCGCGCCCCCGGAGCCCGGTCAGCTGAACGGGTCGAGCGTCAGGTACGCCCGGACCGGGCTGCCGTCGTGCACCAGCGACTCGTGGTGGCCCACGTCGTCGAAGGCGAAGGCGTACGCCTTGCCGTCCGCCATCTGCGCGTGTGCCGCGCGGGCGTAGTGGTTGGTCACCGCGTCCTGGTAGAAGGCGGCGGAGGAGGTGTCCGGCTGACTGGGGTTGGTCAGCAGGGTGGAGCGGTTGAAGCCCGCGCACAGGGTGCGGGAGATCGGGCCGCGCACCTGGTCGTTGGGGGCGTCCAGCAGTCGGTGGCAGCCGAAGACACTGTTCGCGTCCGGTTTCTGGAAGCTGGTGACGACCGCGCCCGAACTGTTCGTGAAGTTCATGACGCCGCCCGAGACCCGCCCGTAGTACTTCACGGCCGGCTGGTCGGCGAACGGCGTGACCGTCAGCGTCGACGTGGCGTACTTCTGCCAGACCCGGTTGATGTAGTCGTCCAGCACCGAGGCGGGCAGGGCCCCGGTCTCCACGCCGTACAGCGGGGAGAGCGCCCGCAGGACGGTGCCGTCGGACCGGGTCTGGATCAGGCCGGACCAGCCGCCGGGCTGGGCGCGCAGCGCGTTGAAGAAGCCGTTGTAGCCACCGGGCCTGAGGTGTCCCGTGGTCGCCGTGGTGCCGTCGGCGCGCTGTACGCCGACCGCGTACGGCGCCGAGAACATGTCGACCTGCGTGCTGTTGATCCACAGGCCGGAGTCGTTGAGCGTGTACTCCGACCAGTTGAACAGGATGTTCCGGTTGGGGTCGGACGGATTCTGGACGGCGGGCTGCACCAGGCCGCCGGTGGCGAGCTGGAAGACCAGTTTCTGGCCGTAGGAGAAGTAGATCCGGCCGGAGAGCTTGGGGATCCGGATCGTCGCGGTCTGTCCGGGGCCCGGCCCGGCGATCGAGGCGTCGGGGGCCGGGACGGGCGGGGCGCCGCCCGCGGGCCAGGCGTGGAAGGCGCCGCTCGCGTCGGCCCAGCCCTGCCGGCCCGACGAGAGCTCGGTGCCGAGGGTGTAGACGTAGACCGGTCCGGAGCGGCCGGAGTTGTTGGTGATCTGAAGGGGGATCGTCGCGGGGACCGCGGCCTCGGCGGGGGCGGCGGCGCCGGTCGCGAGCAGCGCGCCCGCCGCGGTGGTGGCCAGGGCGGTCGCCGTCGCGGCGATCCGGTGCCGGAGCCGGGCGGGGAGTCGCCGGGTGAGTCGTCTGAACATGCGCAACCTCCTACGGGCCCGGGGGGAGGGCCGCGGAGACGTGGGGGTGGGGGACGGGCCGAAGACGGCACGTGGGGGTTGGTCCGAACCTTCTGAGAGCGCTCTCAGAGTGCCGGTGGGGTGTGCGCATGTCAACAGTGGTGCGTGCGGGCGCCGGATGTCACCGGCCCGTCCCGGTGGTGTCCGGAAAGCCGCACACCCCGGGCGAGTTGACGGCAAGCGAAGGGCGGGGTGCCGATCGCTGCGTATCGTGAGGGGCCGCGGGCTCCTGCTTCCGCTACTCGGCCCCGGACCGGACGGTGAGGCTCTGTATGACTCCGGCGCGCAGACCCGATGCCACGGGTTCGTCCGTCCTGTCCACCGCGGTGGACTTCAGGGGCGGCTCGGCGATGATCCCCGCCTCCCGCGACATCGTGCACGGATTCGTGCGGCGGCTCGGCGAGGCGGGGGTGGCGATGTCCCCCGCCTTCCCCGACGCGGCCCGGCTGGTCGCCAGCGAACTGGTCACCAACGCCCTGCGGCACGCGCCCGGCCCCTGCCGGCTGGTGCTGACCCTGGTGGAGGACGAGGGCCAGGTGGAGATCGCGGTGTCGGACACCGGGGACGGCTTCCCCACCTTCCTGCCCCGCGACCCGCAGCGGGTCGGCCGGCACGGACTGGAGATCGTCACCCGGCTGTGCGATGAGCTGATCACCAAGCCGCACGCCCCGGGGAAGACCGTGTACGCGCGGCTTCCCCTGACGTGAGCGCCCGGCGGGCCCCCGCGCGCCTCAGTCCGCGAGGGCCTGCTCGAGCGTCGGGTAACAGGGGATCAGCACGTCCACCCCGACGAGCTGGATGACCCGGCGCACCGCCTGCCGGGGCGCGGCCAGCCGCAGCCAGCCGCCGTCCGCCGTGGCCGCCTGGTGCGCCGCGATGAACACGTTGATGCCGCTGGAGTCCATGAAGGCCACGTCCGCCAGGTCGACCACCGCGCCCCGGGAACCCTCGAGCCCCGACAGCAGCACATCGCGGAGCTGGGCGCTGCCGTCGAGATCCACTTCCCCCGCGAGGGTGACGACACAGACGTCGTCGTCCGTGGTGGTACGGGTGATCAGCAGCCGCTCAGGCACCGCCGCTCCCTCGGTGTCCGACACGCTTCCTCACTTCTCGTGCAGGTCCGGCCATGGTTGGTGACCATGATGTTAAGGGTCCGGGGGGCCTTGGTGGGCAACTTGTGGAGGACCGGCTCGACGCGCGCGGGAGCCGTGCGCTGACTAGGGTCTTCTTCCGTGGCCTACACATTTGACGAGCTCGTGCACAAACGCCGCGCGGCGGACCAGGCGCAGGGCCGGGTCGAACAGCTGCGCGACGCGTACGGGCCGCCCACCCAGCAGCAGTGGACCCCGCGCCAGTCGAGCACCTACGAGACCGCGGTGCGCGCCTGGCGCGACCTCGACCGCGACTGGCGCACCGCCCTGGCCGACTACGTCAGGGAGCACGGGCAGACGCCCCGCGAGGTGGAGGAGGAGGTCGGCAGGGCGCTCCACCCGCACCGCGGCGAGGGACCGGACACCGCCCCCTGACCCGCCCCGCCTGTCGTCCGGCACGGACCCCGTGAGAGAACTGTGCGGCACCGTCCGTCAGTTTCCCCCGCCCCGCTCACCGGGGCCGGGTCCGTCCGGAAGGCACCGTCGATGCGACAGTTCACCGCCGTCGTCAATCCCACCGCGGGCGGCGCCGCGATCCTGCACCGGGTGGCGCCGCTGCTGCGCGCGGCGGGGGCCGGGCTGGAGACGGAGGCCGGCCGCGGTCTCGCCCACGCCGGGGAGCTGGCCCGGCGGGCGGGGGAGCGCGGCCGGGTGGTGCTCGCCGTCGGCGGGGACGGGATCGCCGGGGCGGTCGGCGGCGCACTCAGCGGCACCGGCACGGTGCTCGGCCTCGTCCCCGCCGGACGCGGCAACGACTTCGCCCGTGCCCTGGGCCTGCCCGCAGCGCCGGCGGAGCTGGCCCGGCTCCTCCTGGACGGCGTACCGCGCCCGGTCGACACCGTCGAGCTGGTCTCCGCCGCCCACGACCGCGCGGTGGTGCTGGGCGGCGTCTACGCGGGCGTCGACGCGCTCGCCAACCGGTACGCCAACCGGGCCCGGCTGCTGCGCGGCACCGCCTCCTACTACGCCGGCGCGCTGCGCGCGGTCGCCGGCTGGCGGCCGGCCGGGTACCGCGTCACCGTCGACGGCGAGGAGCACCTGTGCCGCGGTTACACGGTGGTGGCCGCCAACTCCGGCTACTACGGCTCGGGCCGCCGCATCGCCCCCGGTGCCCGGGTGGACGACGGCCTGCTGGACGTCGTGCTGATCCGGCACGCCCCGCGCCGGCTGTTCTTCGCCCTGATGCGGGAACTGGACGCCGGCACCCACGTCCACCGCCCCGAGGTCCGCGTCCTGCGCGGCCGGGAGATACGCATAGAGGCCGACCGGCCGCTGCCCTACGGCGCCGACGGCGAGGTCGGGGCGGCCCTGCCGGTCACGGCGAAGGTGCTGCCCGGCGCGCTGCGCGTCCTGTACTGAGACCTCGTACGGACGCGCCGGCCGGACAGCACCCCGGTGCCGTCGCTCAGACCCGCGTGGTGAAGCGTTCCCACACCCGGTGGCTGCCCAGCAGCGTGGTGACCTGCTCCAGGGCCGAGGTGCCGGAGGTGGCGAGGACCACGCCGGGCGCGTCGGTGGGCACCCCGGCGGCCTCCAGCGCCGCCTCGCCGCCCGCCCACGCGCCGATCGCCTTGCCGTGCCGGAACGCCTCCGACAGCAGCAGCGCCACCCGCGGGTCGGTGGTCGCCGGACCGGCGGGCGCGGGGTCGGACTTGGCGTCGCGGGCGGTGTACGCGTCGCTGCCCGGTCCGGGCGCCCCGGCCAGCAGGACGGCGTCGAACTCCACGGACCGCGCGGTGACGAAGGTCCGCTGGACGGTCAGCGCGCCCTCGCCGAGGGTGCCGCCGGTGGGCGCGACGATCAGCGGGACCATGCCCGCGTTGAGGACCGCCTCGCGCACCGCAGCGACCCCTTCCAGGTCGTCCCCGGCGGTCACGATGCCGATCATCCGGCCCTCGGTGGGCCACACCTGGCCGACCTGCGACAGCGCCGGGCTGGGCTCGACGTCGGCCAGCGGCACGGTCGGCTCCGGCGCCGGCAGGCCGAGGCCCTCGGCCACCTGGCGGCACAGTTCGGGGTCGATGTTGGCGAGGACCTGGAGGGTGCGCTCCTTGACGGCCTGCTCGTAGCACTTGCCCAGTTCGAAGGTGTACGCGCCGACGATGTGCTCGCGCTCGATGGGGCTCATGCTCAGCCAGAACCGGCGCGGCTGGCTGAAGTGGTCCGCGAACGACTCGGGCGCCTCGCGCACCTTGCGGCCCTCCGGGACCGTCACCGGCGCCTCGACGAACGCCCCGTTGTCCGCGCCCGCCGTGAACGGGCAGCCGCCGTCCAGGGAGTTGGGCCGGTAGGGAGCCACCCCGCGGTGCACTGCCGTCTGGTGGAAGCCGTCCCGCTGCATGTCGTTGACCGGCGCGTGCGGCCGGTTGATGGGCAGCTGCGGGAAGTTGGGACCGCCCAGCCGGGTGATCTGCGTGTCCAGGTACGAGAACAGCCGGCCCGCCAGCAGCGGGTCGTCGGTGACGTCGATGCCGGGGACGAGATGGCCGACGTGGAAGGCGACCTGCTCGGTCTCGGCGAAGAAGTTGGACGGGTTGCGGTCCAGGGTCAGCAGCCCGATCGGCTGCACCGGCGCCAGCTCCTCGGGGACCAGGTTGGTCGGGTCCAGCAGGTCGATGCCCTCGAAGGTCTGCTCCGGGGTGTCGGGGAAGGTCTGGATGCCCAGTTCCCACTGCGGGTACGCGCCCGCCTCGATGGCGTCGGCCAGGTCCCGGCGGTGGAAGTCCGGGTCGACGCCGTTGATGAGCTGGGCCTCGTCCCACACCAGGGAGTGCACGCCCAGCTTCGGCTTCCAGTGGAACTTCACCAGCGTCGTCTCACCGGCCGCGTTGACCAGCCGGAAGGTGTGGACGCCGAAGCCCTCCATCATCCGGTAGGAGCGCGGGATGCCCCGGTCGCCCATGAAGAACAGGGTGTGGTGGGTGGCCTCGGTGTGCAGCGAGACGAAGTCCCAGAAGGTGTCGTGCGCGCTCTGCGCCTGCGGGATCTCCCGGTCCGGGTGCGGCTTCGCGGCGTGCACGACGTCCGGGAACTTGATGGCGTCCTGGATGAAGAAGACCGGGATGTTGTTGCCGACCAGGTCGAAGACGCCCTCGCTGGTGTAGAACTTCGTCGCGAAACCGCGGGTGTCGCGCACGGTGTCGGAGGAGCCCCGGGAGCCCACCACGGTGGAGAACCGCACGAACACCGGTGTCTCCACGTCCTGCGCGAGGAAGGCGGCCTTGGTGACGTTCGCCGCCGTGCCGTAGCTCTGGAAGGTGCCGTGCGCCCCGGCGCCCCGGGCGTGGACCACGCGCTCCGGGATGCGCTCGTGGTCGAAGTGCATGATCTTCTCGCGCAGGTGGTGGTCCTGGAGCAGCACCGGCCCGCGCGGCCCGGCCTTGAGCGAGTGGTCGGTGTCGTGGACCCGGGTGCCCTGCGCGGTCGTCAGGTACGCCCCGGACTGGGCCATGCGCGCGCGGTCGGCGCCGGTCGGCTGGCCGGTGGGCGACACCGTGGCCGGGCCGCTCTGGTCGGGCTTGGGCGGCAGCGGCTCGCGGGGCTCGGTGGGCTCGGCGAGCGCCGGGGACTCGGGGCCCGGCTTGCCGGGGACGCCGTCCTCCGGTCCGTCGCTCCGCAGGACGTCGCTGACCTTGTCGGCGACCCGCTTGAGAGGGTTGGCCTCGCTCATATGTCTCTTTCCTCCGATGTCGGCCGGCCGGTCGATGTCGTCACGGCCGGAGCCGCGGGACCCGGCCGCGGGCAGCGGGTACCCACTTGGCGCCGGGACAGCGCACCGATGTGGCGACGACTGTGCTGACGGTCCGTCAGGAGAGGGGGGGCGCTCTCCGGAAGCGGGTCAGACGACGGTCTCGCCGTCGTGGAGGCCGCCGTGGCAGTACTGGCTGAACGCCTCGCCCTCGCCCTCCCACGACACGATGATCATCCCGCCGCCGGCGACGCACTCGCTCGCTCCGACGCCGGCGGGCGCGTGGACCGGGCGGTCCGCGGCGGCCGCGCGCGGGGTGGCGTCCGCCGTCCCGGCGGGCCAGACCAGCGCCACGGCCAGGGCCGCGGCGAACGCGCACGACGACTTGTACATGACTGCTCCCGGCTTCGGTGACCCGTGCCGTACCAGCCTCGCCGCCCCCCGCCCGCCCCGCGACCGGACACGGGCGCCCGGGGGACGGACCCCGCCGCGCCCACCGCCCTCGCGGGGGCACCGGCGCGGCCCGGCGCCCGGCCCGCCCACCCGCACCCCCCTGGCCGGCGCGCGTCCAGCGCGGGCGTCCCTGCTCCCCGGCCGCGCGCCTCGGCGCGGAACCCGGCGCCCGCGACCGGGCCACCGCCCCCGGGCGCGCGGCCAGGACCGGCGCCGCCCCCTGCCCCGGCCGCTCAGCCCGCCCGGTGCGTCACCTCCGCGGGTGAGAAGGAGACGCGGGTCCGGGCGCCGTCGGCCCACAGCACCTCCACACCCCGCGTGCCGTCCGGCACCACCTCCGTGACCGCCTCCCGCAGCGGACGCGGGTCCGGCTCCCCGGTGAGGGCGGCCAGGCAGACGTGGAGGGACGTGCCGCCCGCCGGGCCGGTGACCCGCGGGACCCGCGCCCAGCGGGTGTACGCCGTGCCCTGCGGGGCGCGCAGCCACTCGGGGTCCGCGCCGAGACCCAGCAGGCCGTGCAGCCCCGACACCAGGTCCTCGCCGGGCCCGGTGGCCCATCCGGTCTGGATGACCCGCGCCCCGGCCGGCGCCCCGGACACCCGGTGCGCCCGCAGCTCGTACGCCCCCACCGCCACCGTCACGCTCTCCACCCGCAACCCCGGCACCATCGGCGCCCCGCCGGGCAGCACGGGCCGGTGCCAGGACGCCGCCCAGCCCCAGCCGTCGCCGTGCCCGGCACCGAGCGGGTGGAGCCGGCGCCGCACGCTCGGCCGGCCTGCCACCTCCACCGACAGGTGGTTGTCGGCGGGGTTGTGGGGCGCCGTCGGCCCGGTCCGGGTCGAGTACGCCTGCCGCCCGTAGTACGGGTCGTCCTCGGCGGCCGACTCCCCCTCGTGCGGCCGGACGTGGTCACTGCCGTGGTTGTGCAGCCGTACGATCCCGTCGCCGCGCGTCGCCTGTGCCAGCAGCCCGGGCGCGGGCAGGGCCAGCACCCGGTCGGACACCTCCGCCGGCGCCGGTTCCTCCACAGCCGTCCACAGCGGGTGGTCCGGCGGGGCCAGCAGTGCCACGAACGCCTTCGACGCCCAGTAGGGGGAGGCGGGACCGGAGTACGACTGCAGGACGGCGTCGTGCGGACCGTGCCAGCCCAGGCTCAGCAGACCGCCGTCCGTGAGCGCGCCCCGGTCCAGGAAGTACCGCAGGCTGCCGCTGGCCAGCCGCCGGGAGACCCCGGGCGCCAGCGGGGTGTGCCCGGTCAGCGCGCCCAGACCCACGGCCGCCGACGCCGCGAACCGGTACGTCAGCGACCGGCCGAAGTGCAGCGGCGCCCCGTCCCCGCCGAACAGCAGGGAGAAGCCGTCGAGATGGGCGCGCAGCCGCTCCCCGTACCGCGCGCCGGCCTCCGCGTCGCCGGCGAGGTGGGCGTCGAGCACCGGGTACAGGTGCAGCGCCCAGCCGTTGTAGTGGTCGAAGGCCCGGCCGTCGCCGTCGGCGTACCAGCCGCCGCCCCGGTACCAGCCCTCCAGCAGTTCCAGCGCCCGGTGCCGGGCCGCCGCCGTCTCGGCGTCCCCGCGGCCCACCGACTCCAGGAAACCGGCGACCGTGTACGGGAAGAGGTACCAGTTGTTCGGCGCCGGGGTGTGCCGCAGGGCGCCGCGCAGCCACTCCTCCGCCCGGTCCTGGACACCGGCGTCCAGGTGCTTCCACAGCCAGGGCGCGGTCAGCCGGAGGCCGAGCGCGACCGACGCCGACTCGACCATGGGCTGGCCCTGTACATGGTGGTCGAGGACCAGCGGCCAGGACTCGGTGTCCTCGCGGCCGGGGGTGCGGGTGCCCGACGCGAGTCCCTCGGCGTAGCGGTCCAGCCAGCCGTGCGGGTCGGCGCCGTCCGCGCCCGCCACCCGGAACGCGGCGGCGAGGAACGTCCGGGCGTAGCCCTCCAGGCCGTCCGAGCGGACCCCGGAGCGGGACGGCCGTCCGGGCAGGTCGAGCAGGGCCGAGCCGGGTGTGCTCCAGCGCCACGCGGCGGCCAGCAGCCCGTCGGCCACCGCCTCCCAGTGGGCGCGGCCGTACCCGGTGTACGGGCTGGTCACGCGGTCCTCGGCGGGCAGTGCGAAGGGAATGCTCATGCCAGGAAGGCCAGCCTCTCGCGTCGTACGGGATGGGCGAAACCGGCGCCGGAGGCCCAGCGGCCGATCTCGGCGACGGCCAGGTCGGCCAGCCGTCGCCACTCGTTGCCGAGGGAACCGGCGAGGTGCGGGGTGATCAGCGCGCCCTCGCAGTCCCACAGGGGGTGGTCCGGCGGCAGCGGTTCGGGATCGGTGACGTCCAGCACGGCCCGGACCCGGCCCGCGCGGACGGCGTCGGTCAGCGCGTCCTGGTCGACGACCGGCCCCCGGGAGGTGTTGATGAGCACGGCACCGGCCGGCAGCGCGTCGATCAGTTCCCGGCTCACCAGCCCCCGGGTCTCCGGCAGCAGCGGGGTGTGCACGCTGACGGTGTCGCAGCGCGCGAACAGTTCCGCCAGTCCCACCCGCTCCACGCCCAGTTCGGCGGCGTCGGCGTCCGACACGTACGGGTCGTGCAGCAGGACGCGCAGGTCGTGCGGGCGCAGCAGCTCGATGACGCGGCGGCCGATCAGGGACGCCGAGAGGATGCCGACGGTGCGCCGGTGGTTGCCGACCGTGCGCGGGGTGCGCAGCCAGGCGGCCCGGCGGCGGGTGGCGCGGTACTCCCGGGCCTGCTCCAGCACCTGCTTGCCGGTCAGCAGGATCATGCCGAGGGTGTACTCGGCCACCGGCACGGCGTTGGCCGCGGCGGCGGACGACACCTCGATGCCGCGCTCCCAGCAGGCGTCGGTGACGTGGCCGCGGACACTGCCCGCGGTGTGCGCGACCGCCCGCAGTCGTGGCGCCGCCCGCAGCACCTCCGCGTCGAGCGGCGGACAGCCCCAGCCGGTGACGAGCAGGTCGGCGTCGGCCAGCGCCGCCCGCGCGCGGGGGGTGGACAGGTCGTCCAGGACGGGGAGGGGGGCGAGGTCGCAGACCCGGCGGAGGGCCGCGAGGGACTCCGGGTCGAGGACGGCCCCGGCGGCCTCGGGGGACATGGCCACGGCCGCGCGCGGCCGGAAGCCGGGACCGGGGACTTGCTGGATCACTTGACGGCTCCGGCGGTCAGTCCGCTGCGCCAGAAACGCTGGAGCAGCACGAAGGCGAGGATGAGCGGGACGACGGCGAGCAGCGACCCCATGATGACCACGGGGTAGTACTCCGGCGAGACCGAGGCGGAACTGTTCCACTGGTACAGGCCGAGGCTGACGGGATACAGGTCCTGGTCGGACAGCATCACCATGGGCAGGAAGAAGTTGTTCCAGATCGCCGTGAGCTGGAACAGGAAGACGGTGACCAGACCGGGGCCGAGCATCCGCAGCGCCACCCGCACATACGTGGTCAGCTCGCCCGCGCCGTCCACCCGGGCCGCCTCCAGCACCTCGTCGGGGACGTACCCCCGGCTGAAGATCCGGCCGAGGTACACCCCGAACGGGTTGAACAGCACCGGCACGAACACCGCCCAGAAGGTGTTGACCAGGCCGGCCTCCGACGCCATCAGGTACAGCGGCAGGGCGAGCACCGTCTGCGGCACCATCACCGCCGCCAGCACCAGGCCGAACAGCTTCTCCTTGTGCCGGAAGCGGTACTTGTCGAAGGCGTACCCGCAGGCGACGCTCACCAGCGCGCCGACGGCGGCGCCCAGCACGGCGTACAGCAGGCTGTTGAGGTACCAGCGGCCGTACAGTCCGCCGTCCATCGCGAAGAGGTCTCCCAGGTTCTGTCCGAAGGAGAAGTCGCTGAAGGAGAGCAGGTCGCTGCTGAAGAGGGCGTCGCGGTCCTTGGTGGCGGCGAGCAGCAGCCACAGCACCGGCAGCAGCGTGTAGAGGACGGAGACCGCGACGACCGTGTTGACCGTGAGGCGGCCCAGCAGGCGGGTTCTCATCGGGCCTCCTCGGCGGCGTCGGCACGGCCGGTGAACCGCGTGACGCCGTAGGACAGGGCGACGGTGCAGGCCAGCAGGACCACCGAAGCGGCCGCCGCCAGGCTGTAGTTGGTGCGGTTGAAGGCCGCGTCGTAGATGTACATGCTCGGCGAGAAGCGCGAGCTGATCATCGGGGAGGACTGGCTGAGCAGCATCGGCTCGGTGAACAGCTGGAGCGCCCAGATCAGGGTGAAGATGGCCACCATCACGATGGAGGCGCGCACCAGCGGGGTCTTGACCTGGAGCGCGGTGCGCACCGGTCCGGCGCCGTCCACGACGGACGCCTCGATGACCTCGCGGGGGACGGCCTGGAGGGCGGCGTAGAAGACGACCATGTTGTAGCCGAGGTTGCTCCACAGGGCGATGTTCACGATGGACGGGAGCACCGTGTGCACGCCGAGGAAGTCGACGGTGATGTCGGCGCGGGCGAACAGGTCGATGACCGGGCTGATGCCCGGCGTGTACAGGTACAGCCAGATCAGGGCCGCGATGATGCCGGGGACGGCGTGCGGCAGGAACAGGCCGAGCTGGGCGAAGGCGCGCAGCCGGGCCGCTCCCGAGTCCAGCAGCAGCGCGAGGGCGAGCGCGCCGGCGACCATCAGCGGGATGTAGATGAGGCAGTACAGCGCGACCGTGCCGAGTCCGCCGAGGAAGGTCGGGTCGGTGAGGACGGCGGCGTAGGAGCGCAGGCCGACGAAGACGGTCCGTTCGGGGCCGAAGCCGAGGCCGGGCTGGTCGTCGCTGTAGAAGCTGAGGTAGACGGCGGTGCCGACGGGGATCAGGAAGACGGTCAGCAGCAGGACGAAGAACGGCGTCATCAGGACGCCGCAGGCGGTCAGCCGCCGGCGCCGGGCCGCCCTGCGGGCGCGGTGGGCGGCGGGGGCGGTGGCCGGCGGCGCGAGGGCCGGCACCGCGGGCCGGGTGGTCGCGGTCATGGGGTGTCACCTGCCTTTCGGCGGCTCAGGTGCTGTGCTGGGTGGTGGACAGGCCCAGGGCCTTGAGGTCGGGCATGGTGCCCTCCTGCGCGGTGCGCAGCGACTGCACGAGGCTGCCCTGACCGCCGCCGACGCGGGCGAAGGAGTCCTGCATGACCTTCTGCGTGGCGGTCATCCGCGGCCCCCACGTCCACTGTCCGCCGATCTTCTCGGCCTCCCGCTCGAACAGGGCGTAGATGTCCTGCCCGCCGTAGTACGAGCGGTCGAACGCCTCCCGTCCGACGGGGACCAGGTCGGGAGCGGCCGGGTACTGGCTGCTGGTGCCGCTGGAGAGCCGGGCGCGCAGCGCGTCCGGGTGGGAGACCTGCCAGGCGATGAACTCCATGGCGGCCTCCGGGTGCCGGCTGTCCTTGGTGACGGCGAAGGTGGAGCCGCCGTGCGTGCCCACCGAGGGGCGGGCGGGGTCCCACTGGGGGAGCGGCGCGATCCGCCACTGCCCCTTCTGGCCGGGGCGGGCGTTCATCTGCGCGCCCGCGTCCCAGGCACCGGTGAGCCGGGTCAGCACCAGGCCGTTGCCGAGCTGCGCGTCCGACTGCCGGCTCTCCACGGCGTTCATGAACACCTCGCCGGCGTCGATCAGCCGCTGCCAGTACGCGGCGACCCGGCGCGAGGGGGCGTCGGCGAGGGAGACGTTCCACGCGCCCTTCGAGGTGTCGAACCACCGGGCGCCGGCCTGCCAGGCGTACGCGGCGAACTGGGTCATCCCGTCGGTCGGGAACAGCACCAGCCGCCGGCCGGCCGCCTCGCGCCGCACGGTGCGCGCCTGCTCGGCGAACTCGTCCCAGGTGCGGGCGGGGCGGAGGCCGTACCGCTCGAACAGGTCGGCGCGGTAGTGCAGCACCATCGGCTCTATGTCCAGCGGCACGCTGAACACCCGGCCCTCGAAGGTGGTCAGGCCGAGCGCCTGCGGCAGCAGCTTGCGCCGCAGCCGGTCGTCGACCAGGTCGGTGATGTCCCGGGCGACGCCGTCGATGGCGAACCCCGGGACCTGCGGGTACTCGATGGTGGCGATGTCCGGTGCGTTGCCGGCCCGCGCGGCGTTGCTGAGCTTGGCGTAGCCGCCCTGCCCGCCGGAGGGGATCTGCTGGAAGTCGACCTGGACACGGTCGTGGGTGCGGTTGAACGCGTCGACCACCTCCTGGCTGCCGCGCAGCGCGGACCAGAAGGTGATGCGCGTGATACTGCTCGTGCCGCTCGACCGGCTGCCGGCGCCCGTGCCGCTGCAGGCGCCCAGGGCTCCTGTCAGCGGCACGGCGGCCAGCGCGGCGAGCACGGATCGACGACTGTGTCGACCGGGCATGGCGCCTCCCGCGGCTCTGGGTGTGTCGTCGTCCACGACACGACTCTTCGGGACACGGGAATCCTGATCGCTCGAACGGAAACGGTCAATAGATCGATCAGAGGAAACTAAAGCGATCAAACGATCGTGCAAGGAAGGTCATCACCCACGACCGGCAGGAGCCGGGCACCGGGTCACCCGGCGTCGGCCGGCCGCCCCGTCGAGCCGCGCACCGTCAGCCGCGGCAACAGCTCCACCCGCCGCACCGACCGCTCCGGCGCGCCCCGCAACCGGTCGAGGAGCAGCCGCGCGGCCACCCGCCCGACCTCCGCCTTCGGCGGCGACACGGCCGTCAGCGGCGGTGTCCCGAGGCCGGCCACCACATCGTCGTACGCCACCACCGAACAGTCCTCGGGCACCCGCACGCCCTCCTGCGCCAGCCGCTGGACGATCATCAGGGCGTCCTCGTCGCCGTGCCCCACCAGCGCCGTCGCCCCGGTCCGGCGCAGCAGCGCCGGCACCTCGGCCGTCCCGTCCGCCGCGTACGGCCCCTCCTGCCCGGCCCCCGGCGCGCTCAGCGCCCACGCCCACGCCACCACCAGCGGATGGGCCCGGGCCGTCTCGGTCAACGCGGCCCGCAGGGTGCGCGCGGTCGGGCTGTCCTCCCGCGTCGCGAACACGATCCGCCGGTGCCCGAGCCCCACCAGGTGCTCCACCGCCAGATGCGCGCCGTACCAGTGGTCGGAACAGACCGAGTCCAGCGCGTGCGAGGGGCTGCCCGGCCGCGGCCGGCGCTCCATCAGCACCGTCGGCACGTCCAGCGCGGCGAGCCAGTCCTGGTCGGCCTCCTCGTGGGACCGGGCGAGCCAGCGCGGCGCCAGCAGCAGCCCGGCGGCGCCGTCCGCGAGCGCCCGCTCCACCAGCGGACGCTCCGCCCCCGGCCCCCGGGGCGCGATGTGCAGGGCGAACGGCACCCCGGCCTCCTCCAGGACCGTCCGCGCGCCGTGCAGGACCTCCGTCAGATACGCGTGCCGTTCCGGCACCACCAGCGCCACCCGGCCCCCGCCGCGCGGGTCCGCCGCGGCGGGCGCCTCCGCGGCGGGCACGGTCGAGCGCACCACACCGTGACCGCGCCGCAACCGGCCCGCCCGGGTCAGCTCCTCCACGTCCCGGCGCACCGTCACCACGGAGACCTGCAACTCCTCGGCGAGATCGCGCACCCGCGCGGCGCCCCGCGCCCGGACCGCCGCGAGGATCCGCTGCCGCCTGAGATCGACCGGCTCCCGCACCTGGGCCTCCCCACCCACCCGAGCCTCACCCGAGAATGTTCGTTTGAGCGTTTCGGCTCATCATAGCGATCGCCGGGTGCGGGTGATCAGGGTTCCGGATCGGCGAGCAGCGGACCCAGCGGGCCGAGGTCGAGGTTGAGGTCGGAGCGGCTCAGCCCGTGCCGCTCGCACAGCTCGTCCATGCGCTGGTCGAGCAGCATCAGCGCGGTGCCGAGCCGGTCCTCCTGCTCCTCGCTCAGCGTGCCCGCGTCGAAGCGCCGCACCGCTTGACGCTCCATCAGTTGCCGGAGCAGTTCGACCACGGTCAGCACCAGGGCGGCCAGGTCGTTGCCGACCCGGTCCGGGTCCAGGTCCAGGGTGCGGTCGCGGGGCGCGCTCACAGCGGCCCGCTGTCCGGCCAGGGGCTGGGCACCCGCTCGTTCACCGACGACAGCAGGGCGTGCAGCGACACCCGTACCAGCGGTACGTCGGCGATGGCCAGCACCAGGTCGCCGCTGACCACCACGCCGGTCGCCAGCACCCGGTCCAGCAGGTCGACCAGCGGGACCCCGACCGGCGCGTACCGCTCGGGGCCGTTCCACGGCACGTGGGTGAGGCCGGGCTCACGGACGTCCGGGGCGGTCACGGCCGGACCACCTCGCGCTCCGGCTCCGGGTCGCCCTCCTCGTCCCACCGTGCGAAGGAGTACGGCACCCAGGGTCCCGACGCGCCGACCTCGACGCCCGCCGGGCCGCCGGCGCCACCGAGCCGGGCGAGCGCCGCGGCGAAGTCCTCCCGGCGGGCGTCGTCCACCAGATAGGCGGCGTTGAGCAGCTGGGGCGCGCGGCGGCCGGTGAGCCGCTCGCTCTGCGGGCGGTGCCGGGTGGCGGCGACGGCGTACCGCCGCAGCTCCGCGTCGACGGCCTCGGCGGCGGCCACCGCCCGGCCGTGGCCGTCCTGCCGGACCCGGCGGCGCGCGGACGCCCGGCTGAGGTAGGACCGCCCGCCGGAACCGCCGGCGTCCTCCGCCCCCGCCTCCTCGGCCTCTCCGGCGCCCTCGGCCGGGACCTGGGCGGCGTGCACCTTCACCGCCCACTCGGTACGGCCGCGCAGCCGGTCGAGCAGCGCGCGCAGCGCGGCGGCGCGGGAGGTGACGGCGTCGACGGCACCCTCGTCGGAGCGGTAGAGCGTGGCCATGGGCAGCGGGACGACCGGCCCCGTCCGGGCCGCGGCCTCGACGGTCCGGTGGTGGGCGCGGGCGCAGCGTTCGAGGTCGGCGGGCCGGTTCAGGCGTTCACCGAGGGCCGCCTCGCCGAACGCCGCGACCGGCACGTCCTGCACGACCAGCCACAGGTCCCCGGCGGGCAGCTGCCGCAGCGGGCCGCCCTCCTCGTGACCGGCGGCGGCCGGCAGACCGGCGGGCGGCGGCGTACGGGTGACGGCGAAGGCACAGACGAGGCTTGAGGACGGGGACGGAGTGCTCACCGGGTCTCCTCCACGTACTCCTGCCGCTCGTGCCGCTCGTGCCGCTCACGGCGCTCGGCCTCGTCCGCGTCCGTGGCCGCCTCCAGGGCGTCGAGCCGGGCCCGCAGCCGCGCGTTCTCCTCGGCGAGGGCGTCCCGCCCGGCCCGCGAGGACAGCGCCGGGTCGGTCTCCCACCAGTCGATTCCGGCCTTCTTCGCGGTGTCGACGGAGGCGATGAACAGCCGCAGCCGGATGGTGAGCAGCTCGATGTCCAGCAGGTCGATCTTGATGTCGCCCGCGATGACGATGCCCTTGTCCAGGACGCGTTCCAGCAGGTCGGCGAGGCTGCCGGAGGCGGCCGGGTACTCCGGCTCCAGCGTGGCGTACCGGCGGTCGAGGTCGGTCACGGTGTGCTCCCCGGGGACTCAGCGGCGCGGACGGGCGGGGCCACGGCCGTCGTCCTCGTCGTCGCCGTTCCCCTCGTCGTCCTCGTCGTCCTCGTCGTACTCATCGTCCTCGTCGTAGGTGTGACCGCCGCCGTCCTCTTCGGCCTCGTCCTCGTAACCGTCGGCCTCGGCGTCCTCGTCGTCGTCCTGCTCGTCCTCGTCATACGCCTCGTCGTAGTCCCCGTCGTCGTAGCCGTCCTCGTTCTCGGCGTTCTCGGCGTTCTCCGCCTCCAGCGCCTCCTCGTGCGACCGGACGACCTCACCCTCGCGGATCTCGCCGCGCCAGCCCTCCACCTCCTCGTCGCCCCGGAGGGTGACGTGCCGGGCGAAGTGCTTGAGGTCCAGCCGGAGCCGGCGCCCCTGAGCACGCCAGAGGTTGCCGGTCTTCTCGAAGAAGCCGGCCGGGTAGTACTCGACGACCACGACGATCCGGGTCAGGGAGGGGGCGATCTCGTGGAAGGTGACGACACCGGTCGTACTGCCCTTGGCGCCCTCTGAGGTCCACACGATGCGCTCGTCGGGGATCTGCTCCTGGACGGTCGCCTTCCAACTGCGCGCGGACGGGCCCACCTTGACGTTCCAGTCGGAGGTGGTGTCGTCGCTCTTGTTGACCCCCCGGACGCCCTTGGTGAAGTCGCTGAACTCCTCGAAGCGCGTCCACCGGTCGTAGGCCGTGCGCAGCGGCACGCCCACGTCGACGGTCTCCATGATGTGGGTCGCCTTGACGCTGCCGCGCGGTCGGCCGTCCTGGGAGCCGCCGCCCCCGCTTCCGCCCCCGCCGCCGCTCTTGCCCTCGGCGAGGTCGGTCAGCCGGCCGGTGAGTCCCTTGACCCGTTCGCCGGCCTTGCCGGTCAGGTCGGTGCCCTTGGCGGAGAGGTAGCCGCCGAGCGCGTCCTTGAGGCTGTCGAGTGCCCGGTTCCCGGTCATCCGCGGCCACCCCCCGGGACCCGCCGACGCGCCGGTGCCGCCGTCTTCCTGGCGGTGGTCCGCACCGGTGGCGGCCGGTGGCCGGGGGCCTTCTTCGCCGCCCTCCGGGGCGGAGGGCCGTCCTCGTCCTCGTCCTCGAACTCGTCGTCGTCGAACTCGTCCACGTTCTGGTCCACGTTCTCGTCCGGGTTCTCGTCCGCGTCCGTGTCCGTGTCCGTGTCCGCGTCCTCGGGCTGCGCCCCGTCCCGGCTGTCCGTCGCCCCGAGCGCGTCCGTGCGGTCGCGGAGGGCGTCGGCGAAGCGGGACAGACTCCGGTCGGTGGCGGCGGTGACGGCCGCGCGCCCGGCGGTGAACAGCTCACCGCGCACCTGGTCCGTCAGCTCGCGGAACTGCGGCGCCTCCTGGAGCCGGACCAGTGACCGGGACAGCACCTGAGCCGGTGACACCCCGAGCCGCCGGCCCGTGAGATAGGAGCCGACCACGAGGGCCAGCTTCGCCTTCTTCGTCCGTCCCAGCAGATAGCCGCCGGCCATGGCCGCCGCCAGTGCCGCCTTGTTGTCACTCATACGTGCCTTCCCTGCGATGGTCCGTGGGTGGTCGTGCGCGGCCGGGTCCGGCGTTCGAGGAGCGTGAGCAGCCGCTCCTCCTCCCGCTCGAAGGCCGCCTCGTCGATGGCGCCCATGTCCAGGGCGCGGTTCAGCGCGGCCAGCCGCGCCCGTACGGCCCGTGGGTCGCGCGTCTGCCGCCGGGCCTCCTCCAGCAGGTGGTCGGCGACCCAGAGCGTGCCGCGCACCGGCGCCAGGGGCAGCAGCAACAGACCGCTCACCAGTCCCATGGCCGTCACCGCCCGGCCGACCGCGACGCGGGACGCGCCTCGACGAAGCTGTAACAGGGCAGCGGGCCGGTGACACCGAGCGCCAGCCGGTCCCGGTGGGCCCGCGCCCGGGCGGCCACCTCCCGCCGGAACCCCGGCTCGTCGTCGGCCCGCACCAGGAACGACGTACTGAGCACCCGTCCGTCGTCCAGCGGGCCGTCGGCGGTCCGTACCGCCAGCGGCGTCAACCGGGCGAGGACCTCGCGCGCCGCGCGCCATGCCTCCCGTCGGACGGCCTTGGCCAGCGCCTCGCCGAGCCGTACGTCGGCGTCGTAACCGGGCCGGCGCCGGGCCCGCAGGGCGAGCGTCCGGAGCTGTTCGTCCCGGCGCACCAGCTCGGCGAGGCAGTCGGCGACGACCGTGCCCTTGACGTTCAGCTCCACGCAGCCCGCGATGTCGTCCAGCTGCCGCTTCAAGTGGGCCGCGTCGGAGCGTAGCTGGGCGCGGAGGGCGTCCGGCCGCGGAGTCAGGACCGCGAACCGCATGGGCAGGACCGGGCCCTGCGCGACCAGTTCCTCCAGGACCGCCTGGTGGGCCAGCAGGTCGCGGCGGCGTGCCCGGGGCCGCTCCGGCGCCGGGGAGACGGCCGCGCACAGCCCGGACTCGGTGAGCAGCCCCACCGGGGAGCCGGCCACGCCCGTGGCGCGCGGGGCGCGGACCCCGGCGGCGGCGATGCCGTAGACGTACAGGGTGCCCAGGCCGGTGACGGCGGGGGGTGCGAGCGTCGGCACGGTCACTCCTCGGCCGCCGGGCGGCGGCGGGCTCGGGGGCGGGCCTCGCCGCCGGGGCGGGCCGCCGGGGACCGGCGCTGATGGCGCGCGGCGCGCCGCTCCCGCTCCCGGCCGGCCGGGGTCCGTACCCCGTCGCGGACGTCCTCGGCGGGGAGGTCCTCGGCGGGGAGGTCCTCCTCGGGCAGGTCCTGCTCGGGCGGGGCGAGGACGTCGCGGACCTTGTCGGTGAGCGACCGCGCCGTCCGTCTCGCGCCGGTCCGGCCGACGGCCTTGGCCACCGGCCCGCCGAACAGCTCCGGCACCGTCTTGGAACGCACGTCGCGCTCCAGGTCCAGGCGGTTGCAGGCCTCGGCGAACCGCAGGTAGGTGTCGACGCTCGCGACGACGATCCGGGCGTCCACCTTGAGGATCTCGATGCCGACGAGCGAGACCCGCACGAAGACGTCGATCACCATGCCGCGGTCGAGGATGAGTTCCAGTACGTCGTAGAGGGTGCCGGCGCGCGGCGCGCAGACGACCTCGTCTTCGTAGGTGGTGATCATGCGACGGTCCTTTTCGGGAGCGGGCCTCGGGAGCGGCCCGTCAGCGGTCCGGCCACCGGCCCGGCGCCGGACGGGGCGCCCGGCCGGTCATCGGCCGGGTCTCCGGTGCGGTCGCGTACGCAGGCTGTGCCTCCGGTGGGGCCGGAGGCCGGTCCTCCGGTGCGGTCGGGGGCCGGGTCACCGGTCGGGGCTGCGGTCCGGTCATCGGTCGGGTCATCGGTCCTGGGCGCCGCGCCGGTAGCGGGCGATCCGCCGGTAGGACAGCAGGTCGCCCGCCGGGTCCAGTTCGACCTCGTAGGTGGCGAGGAGGCTGGTGGTGTCGGGGATGCGTGCCAGTTCCAGGACGTCCACGTGGACGGTCCAGCCGTCGTCCTCGCTCCGGCCCACCGCGGAGACGCCCTCCAGACGGTGGTGGACGAGCGCCGCCAGGCTGTCCGCGGCGCGCCGGGCGGCGTCCTGGGCGCCGCGCACGGGGCGCCGTCGCTCGGTGGTGGACGTCGTACCGCGTCCGCGGTCGCCGTTGTCTGTCATGCGCACCACTCTGGCCGCGCCGCGCGGCGGGCGCGTGTGCTGTTACCCCGTTCGGGGTCGCGCCCCGGAGGCTCAGGCCGGCCGCGCGGCGTCCCGGCGCCGGCAGTGCAGGAAGAGGTGCGGCTCGGGCACGGCCCGCGGATGCGCGGGCGTGAACAGGTCCTCCGTCCGCTCCAGGACCTCCAGACCGGCCCCCTCGGCCACCGCCGCCAGCGCGTCGGCGGGGAAGCTCGTCACCCGGACCGGCTGCCCCAGGAAGACGCCCTCGGCGGCCTCCACGTCCAGCGGCACCGTGGCCAGCACCAGGTGCCCGCCGGGCCGCAGCGCCCGTGTCAGCCGCCGCAGCACGGCGGTCTGCCCGGCCCGGTCCAGCTGGAGCAGCGCGAAGTACACGCAGACGGCGTCGAAGGACCCTTCGTCGAGCGGGAACTCCCGGATGTCGGCGCACCGGAAGGAGGCGGCGGGCACCTGCCGCGCCGCCAG
This sequence comes from Streptomyces daghestanicus, assembly GCF_020521275.1. Taxonomy (NCBI): domain Bacteria; kingdom Bacillati; phylum Actinomycetota; class Actinomycetes; order Kitasatosporales; family Streptomycetaceae; genus Streptomyces; species Streptomyces daghestanicus. The sequence goes on from NZ_BNDX01000018.1 coordinate 521,847, forward strand.
CTCCACCATCACGGGCGAGACGTCCACGCCCAGCACCTGGTGCCCCGCCCGGGCCAGGGTCTCCGCCGTAGGCCGGCCCGTGCCGCTGCCCACGTCCAGCACCCGGCTGCCGGGCGCCAGCCGGCCGAGCAGCCACGCCAGGGACCTGCCGTGCGCGGCGGACCCGGCGAACGCCCGCTCGTAGGCGGCACCGAGCGCGTCGAACACCACGGCGGCCGGCGCCCGCCGCTGCTCTCCCTCGGGCACGTCCGGTGTCCCTCCGTCGGCGGTGACGACGCGGGCATCGTCACACCCCGGCCGGAACGCCACAAGGGCGCCGGGCACGCCGACCTCGCCGGCCCGTCACACCGGCCCGGCGCACGGACCCCGCCGACGGGGTACGCCGCCGCTCTCGCCGGCCGGCGCGTCCGGGCCCGCCTCCGGCGGGCCTACGTACCGGCCGGTCTCCCCGGCCGCGCGCCGTCCAGAGCGAGGTCGACCAGACCCGTCACCAGCGCCTCGTCCAGCGGAGCCCGGCTGAGCAGCGCCCGGACGAACAGCGGCCCGCTCACCGCCTCGACCAGCAGCCCGGGATCGGTGCCGGGAGCCAGCTCGCCGCGCTGCACACCGCGCCGGACCATCACCACGGCGCGGTCCAGCCGGTCCCGCCAGTAGGGGCCGCGCCGGTCGTCCAGAGTGTCGTCCCGCTCGACGCTGAGCCGCAGCAGGGCGTGCCCCTGCGGGGTGCCGAGCAGCCGCGCCAGCCGGTCGAAGAAGGCCAGCAGGTCCTCCCGTACCCGCCCGGTGTCGGGGATCGGCAGCGCCGAGTCCAGCTCGCTGGTGAGCGCGTCGAGGATCAGGTTCTCCCGGGTCCGCCAGCGGCGGTAGACCGACGTCTCGTGCACCCCCGCCGCCCGGGCGACCGCCGCGACGGTCGCCCCCGCCAGGCCCTCGCGCGACAGCAGCTCCACCGCGGCGGAGAGCACCGCCCGCCGCATCGGCTCACCACGGCGGCGCAGCGGCGGCACGACGGACGCGGGGGAGTCCTCAGGGGCGGTCATCACCCCAGCTTAAAGCAACCCGACTTGCGTTGGGTGTACGGTCAACGCAAGACGACCTGCGATACGAGTGAGGTCGCCACCGCACCGAGGAGGTCCCGTCATGGAGCGGATGCTCGCCGCCCGTCTGCACGTGCCCAGCCGCACCCTGCGCGTGGAGGAGGTGCCCCGGCCGCAGCCCGGCCCCGGCGAGGTGCTGGTCAGGGTCGAGGCGGCCGGGGTCTGCCTCTCCGACGTCCACCTCATCGACGGCACCCTCACCCCGCTGTTCCTCCGGGGTGACACCGTCACCCTCGGCCACGAGGTCTCCGGCACCGTCGCCGGGACGGGCGAGGGCGTCACCGCCTGGACGCCGGGGCAGCGTGTGGTCCTGTACGCCGGCGAGGTGCGCGACGGCGTCACCTACACCCGGGGCGTCGACTACGACGGCGGCTGGGCCGAGTACGCCCTGTCCTCGGCGGACGCCCTGACCCTGCTCCCCGACGCCATCCCCTTCGAGCAGGGCGCGATCATCCCCGACGCGGTGTCCACGCCCTGGGGCGCCATCACCGGGACCGGCGAGGTCCGCCCCGCCGAGGCGGTCGGCGTCTGGGGCGTCGGCGGACTCGGTGTGCACGCCGTGCAGTTGCTGCGCGCCGTCGGGGCCTGCCCGGTGATCGCCGTCGACCCCGACCCGGTGGCCCGCGAGCGTGCCCTCGCCGCCGGCGCCGACCTCGTCCTGGACTCCGCCGACCCCGGTCTGCGCGAGGCCGTCGGCAAGGCGACCGGCGGTGCCGGGATCGCCGCGGCCTTCGACTTCGCGGGCGTGCCCGCGGTGCGCGAGCAGGCCCTGACGGTGCTCGCCCCCAAGGGCCGCCTGGTCCTGGCCGGCCTGACGGACAAGCCGCTCACCGTCACCGACGGCACCCGCTTCAGCTACCTCCAGCAGCGCATTCTCGGCCACTACGGCTCCGACATGCCGGTGGCGCTGCCCCAGCTGCTGCGGCTGATCGAGGGCGGCCGGCTGGACTTCTCCGGTTCCATCAGCGGCGTACTGCCGCTGGCCGAGGCCGCCGCGGCGGTCGCCCGGCTGGAGGACAAGGTGGGCCACCCGATCCGGCTCGTGCTCCGCCCCTGAGCCGCCGGACCCGGCAGCCCCGCGCCGCGCCCTGTCGAACACCCGCGTCGAACGCGCCACCGCCCCGGCGGATCTGGCGAGAACGAAGGTTGCGGCCGTGTTTCGCAGGGCGCAGCCTGTGCATTGGGAGCGCTCCCACATCGCTCCCGCGTCCCATCCTTCATCGGTCCCCCACCTGGAAGAAGGAGACCATGTTCGGTCCCGCACGAGATTGTCATGACCCCAACACATTAGGGGCCGGGCGCCGCGTCCTGACGCTCGTCCTCAGCGCGTTCGCCGCCGCCCTGCTCGCCCTGGTCCCGTGGAGCGGCACCGCCGTCGCGCACGGCTCCGTCGTCGACCCCGCCTCCCGCAACTACGGCTGCTGGCTGCGCTGGGGCAGCGACTTCCAGAACCCCGCCATGGCCCAGCAGGACCCCATGTGCTGGCAGGCGTGGCAGGCCGACCCCAACGCCATGTGGAACTGGAACGGCCTGTACCGCAACGGCTCCGCCGGGAACTTCCAGGCGGTCGTCCCCGACGGGCAGCTGTGCAGCGGCGGCCGGACCGAGGGCGGCCGGTACAACGCGCTGGACGCGGTGGGCGCCTGGAAGACCACGGACATCGCCACCGACGACTTCACCGTCCACCTGTACGACCAGGCCAGCCACGGCGCGGACTACTTCCGGGTCTACGTCACCAAGCAGGGCTTCGACCCGGCCACCCGGCCGCTGACCTGGAGCAGCCTCCAGCTTGTCGCCCAGACCGGCAGGTACGCCCCCGCCAACACCTACGACATCCCGGTCAGCACCTCGGGTCTGAGCGGCCGGCACGTCGTGTACACGATCTGGCAGGCGTCCCACATGGACCAGACGTACTTCCTGTGCAGTGACGTGAACTTCACCTGATCCCGGCCCTCGCGCCGCCCGGCGGCGGGGCCGCACCCGATCCGGCGCACTTGTGCCGGAAGGCCGCGGCCCCGCCGTGCCGTGCGCTATACGTCCGGCATGGACGACTACTACGACCTCGGCACGCACCACCGCCCCGTGACGACCACGTCACCCGAGGCGCAGACCTGGTTCGACCGCGGCCTGGTGTGGACGTACGCCTTCCACCACGAGGAGGCCGTCGCCTGCTTCGAGGCCGCCGCGGCGGCCGACCCGGACTGTGCCATGGCGTACTGGGGCCTCGCCTACGCGCTCGGGCCCAACTACAACAAGCCCTGGGCGGCGTTCGACCCGGCCGAACTCGCGCTGACCGTCCACCGCACCCACGCCGCCGTGGAGCGCGCCCACGCCAGGGCCGCCGCGGCCACCCCGGTCGAACGGGCCCTGATCGGCGCCCTGCGCGCCCGCTACCCGCGTCCCGACGCCGTCGCCGACTGCTCGGTGTGGAACGAGCCGTACGCCGACGCCCTGCGTGCCGTCCACGACCTCGCCCCCGGCGACCCGGACGTCGCCGCCCTCTACGCCGACGCGCTGATGAACCTGACGCCCTGGCAGCTCTGGGACCTGCGCACCGGCCGCCCCGCCGAGGGCGCCCGCACCCTGGAGGCCAAGACGGTCCTGGACCGAGCCCTCGCCACCGGGGCGGGCCGCGACCACCCGGGCCTCGTGCACCTCTACGTCCACCTGATGGAGATGTCCGCCACCCCCGAGGCGGCCCTGACCGTCGCCGACCGGCTGCGCCACCTGGTCCCCGACGCCGGGCACCTCCTGCACATGCCCTCCCACCTGGAGGTGCTGTGCGGCGACTACCGCAGGGTGCTGTCGGACAACACCGCCGCGACCGCCGCCGACGAGAAGTACCTGGCCCGCGCCGGGGCGATGAACTTCTACACCCTGTACCGCTCGCACAACCACCACTTCAAGATCTACGGCGCGATGTTCCTGGGCCGCTTCCGGGACGCCCTGGAGACGGCGGACCGGCTGGCGGAGTCCATCCCCGAGGAACTGCTGCGGGTGGAGAGCCCGCCGATGGCCGACTGGCTGGAGGGCTTCCTCGCCATGCGGGCCCATGTGCTGATCCGGTTCGGCCGCTGGGCGGACATCCTCGCCGAGCCGCTCCCCGCCGACCCGGACCTGTACCGCGTGACCACCGCGATGCTGCGCTACGCGCGCGGCGTCGCGCTCTCGGCCACCGGCCGGGTCGCCGAGGCCGAACGCGAACGCGAACTGTTCCGGCGGGCCGTCACCCGCGTGCCCGCCTCACGCACCCTGTTCAACAACACCTGCGCCGATCTCCTCGCCATCGCCTCCGCGATGCTCGACGGCGAACTGGCCTACCGAAAAGGGGACTTCGAGGCCGCCTTCACCGCGCTGCGCCGCTCCGTCGAGCTGGACGACGGCCTCCCCTACGACGAGCCGTGGGGCTGGATGCAGCCCACCCGGCACGCCTTGGGCGCCCTGCTGCTGGAACAGGGGCGGGTGGCGGAGGCCGAGGCGGTCTACCGGGCCGACCTCGGCCTGGACGACACCCTGCCGCGCGCCCTCCAGCACCCCGGCAACGTCTGGGCGCTGCACGGCCTGCACGAGTGCCTGGTCCGGCTCGGCAAGGACGGCGAGGCGCGGATCGTCGAACGGCAGCTGCGCACCGCGAAGGCGCTGGCGGACGTGCCGGTCGAGGCGTCCTGCTTCTGCCGCCTCGACCGGCGCTCCTGCTGCGCCTGAGCGCGGCCGTCAGCCGTCCAGCGCGTCCCGTACGTCCCCGAGGTCGACGAACTTGAAGTCGGTGACGGCCGTCTCGCCGTCCCCGGGGGTGTCGTGCCCGTCCTGCACGACCAGCAGCCCGTTCGGGTAGCGCGACCCGAGCGGCCGGTTCAGCACGGCCGCGCCGTCGCACTCCTCGGAACCGTCCAGCGTCGCCGAGGCGGCGGTGACCCGGAAGCCGCCCTCGTACTCGTTGCCCTCGCCGGTCTCGCGGTCGTACGCGGCGAAGGTGTCGTCGCCCTGGCTCGAGGCGAGCAGATAGCCGTCGCCGTCGTCCTCCTGGAGCAGCGTCAGCCCCTCGACGTCGGCGGTCAGCCGGGTGCCGCCGTAGCCGGGGCCGGCGCCCGCGACGCACTCCTCGGTGCTCTCGTCGTAGGTGCCGGGCACCCCGTACTCGCGGACCTTGTCCAGCAGGCGGGGCGTGCCGGTGAGGTCGGCGCGCAGCCGCCAGATGCCGACGTCCTCCTGGCCGGCGTACAGGACGCCGTTGTCCGGGTCGACGACCATGCCCTCGACCTGGGGGAGTTCGCCCGGCTCGGCACACGGCGACCAGGAGGTGCCGTCGGGCAGACGGAAGGCGGAGGGCAGGTCGAGGGTGCGGACCTCGCGGTAGCCGACCCGGCCGGCGGCGGTCGCGGTCAGCTCCAGCAGGGCGAGGGTGGAGCGCTCGCGGCGGCTGACCAGGGCGTAGGAACGGCCGGTGGCGCGGTCGGTCCAGGTGGCCAGGCCGTACGCCGTGCGCTGCTCGTCGATCTCGGCCTGGCCGGCGGAGAACACCGGCGCGGCGGCCGGGTCGGTGACGTCGGTCAGCGGGCCGCCGGGGGCGGCGGGGTCGATGCGGTAGACGCGCAGGCGGTCGTTGCCGCGGTCGGTGGTGACCGCGAGGTCGGCCCGGTGGCCGCCCAGCTTCATGCCCTGCACGAGGTCGACGTTGTTGAACCGGCCGGGCGCGGCGTCGGGCGTCGGGCCGGCCGGCGCCGCGATCGACTGCACCAGCCGCGCGTCGAGGTCGTAGACCCGCAGGCCGCCCTCCTTGGCCGTGGCGACGACCAGGCTGCGGTCCGGCTGGGCGGCGTTCCGCCAGATCGCGGGATCGTCCGCGTCGGCGTTGCCGCCGGCCTCGTCGTCGGTCAGCGGGGCCGTCTCGGCGCGGGGGTGCACGGCCGGCAGGGCCGCCGCGCCGTGGCCGGGCCGGGCCAGCGCCGGGCCGGCCGGGAGGGCGGCGACCGCCAGGGTCAGGGCGGAGACGGCCAGCCGCCGGAAGGGGTGCCTCACCGGTACTCCTCGGAGGTCGGAGACATGACAACACGGTACGGGTGTGATCTTGGGTGCGGAGGGGGTCGGTGGAACGTTTTTCCGGTGACGGGAGGGTGACCGGCGGGGGAACGCGGGCGGCGGGAACGGCGGTGGTGCCCCGGGGGAGGGCCGCCGGTCCGCGAGGAAGCCGTCCGGATGCTTCCGGGACCGGCCGCCTCTATACGATGGCGCCCCGGGAAACGGACGGCGGCGGAGAGGAGACGGACCGTGGCGGATCACCCGCGTCCCCGCAGGGGGCAGGGCGAGCTGGAGGCACTGGTGCTGTCGGCGCTGGGCGAGGCCGACGGACCGGCGACGGCCGGCTGGGTGCAGGAACGCCTCGGCGGCGGCCTCGCCTACACGACCGTGATCACGATCCTCACCCGGCTCCTGGACAAGGGCGCGGTCACCCGGGAGCGGGCCGGCCGGTCCTTCGCCTGGACGCCCGCCGCCGACCAGGCGGGCCTCGCCGCCCGCAAGATGCGCAAGGTCCTGGACGCCGAGAGCGACCGCGAGGCCGTCCTCGCCAGCTTCGTCACCGGCCTCGACGCCGACGACGAGCGGCTCCTGCGCGACCTGCTGGGGCATGCCGGCGCCCCCGGTGACGGCTCCCGTCCCGGCTCCGGCGGCGGTTCCCGGGGCGAAGGGGAAGACTGACACCGCATGGGGGTCTTCGTCTTCCTCCCGCTGGTCCTGCCGCTGACGGCATGGCCGGTCGCGCGCCTGGCCGAGCAGCACCTGCACCCCCGCGGAGCGACCCGGCTGCTCACCGCCGTCGCCGCGGTGATGGCCCTGTGCAGCACCGTCTGCCTGGCGCTGGTGATGGTCGTCGGCACCGCCCAGCTCCCCGGCAACCCGCTGCCCGACGGCTGGTCCGACCCCGAGGTGCGGGCCGCCGTCCCCTACGACGAGGTGGCCGGCAAGGCGGCGATCCCCGCCCTGTGCGCGGTCCTCATGGCCTGTGGCCGGGCCCTGTGGCGGCACGGCCGGGTACGCCGCCGGGCCCACGGCGCGCTGGCCGGGCTGCCGGGCACCTCGGTGGCCGTCCTGCCGGACGACATCCCCTACGCGTACGCGCTTCCCGGCGGGCGGCGGGACCGGGTGGTGGTCACCACCGCCCTGCTGGACCGCCTCGAACCCGCCGAACGCCGTGCGCTCTTCGCCCACGAGCGCGCCCATCTGGCCGGCCGGCACCACCGCTTCCTGCTCGCCGTCCGGCTCGCCGCGCTCGCCAACCCCTTCCTGCGGCCCCTGCGGACGGCGGTCGCCTACACCGCCGAGCGGTGGGCCGACGAGGAGGCCGCGCGGGTCACCGGGAACCGCCGGGCGGTGGCGACCGCCATCGGCAAGGCGGCCCTCGTCTCCCGGGGCACCCCGCTCGCCACCCTCGCCGGGCTCGCCGCCGTGCCCGGCCCGGTGCCGCGCCGGGTGGCCGCCCTGCTCGGGCCCGCCCCGGCGGCCCGCCGCCGCCCCTCGCTCTTCACGTCGGTCGGCCTGGCCGCGTGGGCGGCCGCCGCCGGGACCGCCGCGTCCGTGATGTCCTCGGCGAACGCGACGGTGACCATGTTCCTGATCTTCCGGGCGGCCTTCTAGTCTTCCGGTCTTCTGAGCCAGGAACTCCCTGCCGGACGACGAGCGGGCCGCGCTGGAGGGGTGGGTGCGGCGCCGCTCGGCGGGCGCGGGCTTCGCGTTGCCGGATCGTCCCGGCCTGTGCGACCGGTGCTTGGAACAAGGACGTGGCCGCCCGGCTCGGTCCGGCACCGCATGCGGTGGGCCGGTGGCGGAAGCGGTTCGTCGAGCACCGGATCGCCGGACTGGGTGACATGCCGCGGTCCGGCGGCCCCCGGACGGTCGCCGACGGGCAGGTCGCCGCCGTGGTCAAGCGGACGCCGGAGCCGACGCCGAGGAACGTCACGCACTGGTCGGCGCGGGTGACGGCCCAGGAGATGGGTCTGTCGCAGTCGGCCGTGTCGCGGATCTGGCGGTCCGTCGGCCCGCACCCGCACCGCTCGGAGACGTTCAAGCCGCCGGCCCACCCGCGTTTCCGCCTGCACTCCACGCCCACCGGCTCGTCCTGGTTCACCCTGGTCGAGCGGTGGTTCGCAGAACCGGCCAGCAAGCAGACACGGCGAGGCGGCCGCGGAAGCGTCCACGCCCGGGAGAATCCTCGAACCCTCGCCGGTTGTCTGAACAGAGTTCCTGACTCGAAAGACTGGACCGCGCCCGCGAAGTCCTCCCGCCCGTCCGGAGGGCGGGCCACGCGGCGTACGGACACGGCCCCGGCCGCCGTCCCCGGCCCGCCCGGCGGTGGTGCGGTGGATCACGCGCCGCGCAGGACGCCCCGGGCCGGCCAGGCGACCACCAGGGCGGCCAGCACCAGCAGCGCACTCGCCCACAGCGGACCGAGGCCCGTGCCGTCGGCGCCCAGGGTGGCCGCGGCGACGACCGGACCGCCGGCGGCGCCGGCGTTGAGCGCGGCCGTGGCACAGGAGCCGGCCAGGGTGGGGGCGCCCGCCGCCTCGTACAGGACCCGGGTGATCAGGGTGCTGCCGAGCGCGAACGACAGGGCGCCCTGCGCGAAGACCAGGACGAGCAGGGCGGCCGGCCGCTCGGCCAGCAGGGCCAGGGCCGGCCAGCCGGCCAGCAGCAGGGGACCGCCGTACGCGACGACCAGGCCGGGCCGCCGGTCGGACAGCCGGCCGGCGACGGTGACCCCCGCGAAGGAGCCGGCGCCGAAGAGGACCAGCGCGACCGGCACCCACAGTTCGCCCAGCCCGGCGGGGCCGGTGACGACCGGGGCGAGGAAGGTGAGGCCGGCGAAGGTCGCCGCGTTCACCAGCGCGCCGAGCAGCATGACGAGGAGCAGCCGGGGACGCGCCGACCGGGCCAGTTCCGCGCGGAGCGCCGGCCGGGCGGGCGCGTCCCGCCGCGCGGGGCCGGCCGGGACCGAGGTGAGGAGGCCGGCGGCCGCGGGCAGGCAGAGCAGGGCGACCGCCCAGAAGGCGGCCCGCCAGCCGAACAGCGCGCCCAGCAGGGCACCGCCGGGGACGCCGGCGACCATCGCCACGGTGGTGCCCGACAGCAGCACCGCCAGGGCGCGTCCCTTCCGGTCGGCGGGGACCAGCCCGGCCGCCGTCGTCAGGGCGAGGGCGAGGAACCCGGCGTTCGCGAGCGCCGCGACCACCCGGGTCGCCAACAGGACCGGGAAGCCGGACGTGACCGCGCCCAGGACGTGGGCCGCCGCGAACGCGAGCACGAACGTGAGCAGACCGGCGCGGCCGGACCGGCCGCGGACGAGGACCGCCATGAGCGGGGCGCCGACGGCCATGCCGACCGCGAACGCCGGGGTGAGCAGGGCGGCCGTCCCGACCGGGACGCCGAGGTCACCGGCGAGGTCCGGCAGCAGGCCGGCGAGCATGAACTCCGAGGTGCCCATGGCGAACACGGCCAGGGCGAGCAGGTACAGCGGGAAAGGCATCGAGTGGCTCCGAGGTGGGAGGAGGCGCGGACAGGCCGGCTCGTCACCGCGGTCAGCACCCGACCGGGAGTGCGGTGGTGCGTGTACTCAGGGGGTCAGGGGGCTGACGGCGTGACCGTGAGCCCCCACCTCGTCCGACTCGGGACTCGACATGGGCCGCACGGTACCCGACCGGTCGCGGACGGGGCACCTCGGTTTCCCGTTCCGTCCCCGGGCCGTTCCGTGGCGCCTCAGACGCGCGGCGCGGGACAGACGGCGAGGACGGCGATGTCGTCGGCGCTGTCGGCACCCAGGCCGATCAGCAGCTCGTCGCAGAACGTCTCCAGCGGCTCGCGCGCCAGCTCCGCCGCGTGCCGCCGCAGCCGGGCCAGGCCCCGGTCGAGGGATTCGTCGCGGCGCTCGATCAGCCCGTCGGTGTACAGCAGCAGGGTCGAGCCGGCCGGCAGCACGGTGTGCGCCGAGCGGCGGGGCACCGTCGGGTCCATGCCGAGCAGCAGGCCGGAGCCCTCCTCCAGGTAGCGGGCGTCGCCCCGCCGGGTGACCAGCAGGGGCGGCGGATGACCGGCGGAGGAGTGCACCAGCTCCCACGGCCCGTCCGGGGAGCCCTTCTCCAGGCCGTAGAGACAGGTGGCGGTCGCCTCCCGGTACAGGCTGTGGTTGGCCAGGTCCAGGCGGCGCAGCACGATCCCCGGCGGCTCCTGGCGGTCCACGGCGATGCCCCGGAGCATGCTGCGCAACTGGCTCATCGCGATGGCCGCGTCGAGGTTGTGCCCGGTGACGTCACCGATGACCACGGCGGTGCCGCCGCCGGGGAGGATGAAGCTGTCGTACCAGTCGCCGCCGACCTGGGCGGTGGCGGACGACGCGGCGTAGCGGGCGGCGACCTGGAGGTTCTCGACCTCGGGGAGGACCGGGAGGAGGGAGTGCTGGAGGCGTTCGGCGATGTCGCGGGTCTGCTGGTACAGGCGGTCGTTGTCCACCTTCAGGGCCAGGCCGCGCGCCAGGTCGCCGACGAGGGACAGGTCCGCATCCCCGTACGGCCGCCGCCCGGCACCACGGCCCAGGGTCAGGGTGCCGAAGATCTCCCGGCGGGCCCGCAGGGGCGCGACGACGGCACTGCCCGCGCCGAGCCCCCGGAACAGGTCCCGGTAGCCGGCGTCCAGCGCGCTGCCGACCTGACCGCCCGGCGGGACTCCGGTGAGCAGCAGCGGTCCCGCGCCGCGCAGCGCCCGCGCCAGCGGCCCGCGGGACGCCTCCGAGAGCGGCGGCAGCCTGCCCTCGTACCGCTCCGGACGCACCCCGCCGGGATCGCGGTGGACGACGCGGACCCGTTCCACGCGGGCGTCCTCGGTGAACAGGTCCACCGCGTACCAGTCGGCCAGCCGCCGGGTCAGCAGCCGGCCGACGGCGTTCAGCCCCTCGCCGAGGTCGAGGGAGTCGTTCAGCGCGGCGCCCGCGTCGGCCAGCAGCGCGAGCCGCTCCAGCGCGTCCAGGTCCGACGGGCCGCCGGCCCCGGGCCTGGGCGGGCGCGCGGCGGGCGTCCCCTCGTCCTCGGGGAGCGACGGCGCCCGGCGGCCGGGCGGGGCCGGCGGTCCGGCGGACGTGGTGGCCCGGGGCGCGAGCCGGGCGACGAAGACGGTCTCGCCGTCGGCCGTCTCCTGCGTCTCGATGTACAGCTGTACGGGAACCACCCGGCCGTCGTGGTGCAGCGCCGGGAGCGGTACGGAGCGGCCCACGATCCGGGACCGCCCGGTGAGCAGCAGGGAGGTGAACGCCTCGCTGTGCCGGCGGCGCAGGTGCTCGGGGATCAGGGTGGTGAGCCGCCGCCCCACGAGGTCCTCCGGCCGCCAGCCGAGCAGGTCCCCGGCGGGGCCGTTCGCCGCGATGATCCGGTTGTCGGTGTCGGCGGCGATGACCGGGGATCGGCCGGCCCGCACCTGACCGGGCTCCCAGGGCACCGGCGCCGACGCGGCGACGTCCGGCTCGCGGGGCGTCACGGTCCAGGCCGTGGGCCGGTCCCCGGCGAGCTGGCCCAGGATCTGGCCGAACATCCAGTCCTGGAAGGCACGGGCGCGCGGCAGGGCGGGCAGCGCGAGCAGGAGTTCCTCCCGCGCCGCCTCCTCCGCCCGCGCGAGCACCCGGCGCAGGACGCGCACCGCCCGCGCGGCGCCGGCGGGCATCGCCAGCCGCAGGGAACGCAGCTGGGTCCCGGGGAGCGGACCGTCCGGCGTGTCCGGGACACCGGAGCTGATCACCCGGTCGATGCCGGCGGCGACCGCGAGGTCCCCGGCACGTACCCCGGGACCGCCGCCGGCGGCCACGGCGAGGACGAGTTCGCGCAGCAGCGCGTGCCGGTGCTGCTGGACCGCCGAGCAGAGGGCGCTCGGCACGTCGACGAGGGTCACGGTGGTGGCGGGACGGGAGGGGACCCCGGGGCGGGTGCCGGTGCCCGCGCCGGTGTACGTGTCCGTGCCGATGCCCGGGCCGGTCTCGCTGTCCCTGCCGATGCCCGGGCCGGTCTCGCTGTCCCTGCCGATGCCCGGGCCGGTCTCGCTGTCCCTGCCGATGCCCGGGTCGGTCTCGGTGCCCGTGCCGATGCCCGGGTCCGTGTCGGCGGTGTCCGCGCCGGGGGCGTGAGCCGGGTCCAGCTCGAACCACACCGTCTTGTGCCGGTCCCCGGTCTCCACCCCGTGGCGCGACGCCAGCCCCGCCACCAGGGCGAGCCCGTGCCCGGTCCCCGCGTACGGCGGGTAGTGCCGCGGCACGGGGGAGCGGTCCGGCCGGCCGTCGGCGACCCGCACGCGCAGCCGGCCCTCCCGGACCCGGACCGTCACCTCGACGTCGGTGCGGGCGTGCAGCACGGCGTTGGTCACCAGCTCGCCGGCCAGGAGCGCGGCGGTGCCGGCGCTCTCCCGGGCGCTCCCGTCCAGCGCGTCCCGTACGAAACGCCGGGCCGCCGCCGCGCTCTCGGGCACCGGGCGGAACCGCCGTGACACGTCCTCCGGCCGGTCGACGTCGCGCATGACACCAGTGTGCGCGAGGCGTCCGCACCGCGCCTCGGCTCCCGGTGTCGCCCCTGCTCACGGCGGTGCGATCGGGTGCCGGGGCCGGCACCGCGCGGCCCGGCGCCGGGAGACGGGGCCGGCCGGCTCACTCCGTCAGGCCGGCGGCGAGGGCCGCCCCCAGTTCCCAGCAGGCCGCCAGGTCGGCCTTGCCGGGCTCGCCGGTCGCGGTCACCGGCGGGACCGCGCGCCGCCAGCCGAGCCCGGTCGTGATGGTGTCCAGGGCGCGCACCGCGCCCGTGGTGTCGCTGCCGCCGTGCACATAGGCGCCGAACGGCCGCCCGCGCGTCTCGTCCAGGCAGGGGTAGTAGATCTGGTCGAAGAAGTGCTTGAGGGCGCCCGACAGGTAGCCCAGGTTGGCCGGGGTTCCCAGGACGAACGCGTCGGCCGCCAGCACGTCGGAGGCGGTGGCCGCCAGCGCCGCGCGCCGCACCACGCGGACCCCCTCGATCTCCGGCGCGGACGCCCCGGACACCACGGCTTCGAGCAGCGCCTGGCAGTTCGGGGACGGCGTGTGATGCACGATCAGCAAGGTGGCCATCCCCGCAGCGTGCCGCCCCGCGCCGCCCCCGGCAAGCGGCGGCCCCCGGCGCGGCGACCCGAAGGGATGAACGCGCCCCGAACCGGGCCGGCCGCGGTGACGCGCCCAGCACACTACGACGTGCGTGATCACACCCGTGCTCGCCGGCCGGTCCGCGCGGCGCCTCCCGTGGGCGCCGGCGCCGGTCTCGCGGACGTACGGGACGACGGAGGGGGAAGGGTGGCGCAGCGGCGCGCTCCGCTCGGGGACAGGGCCCGTTACTGGTTCGACCGCACGCTGGCCCGCGGTGCCGCCGCCCTCGTCGGCTGGATGGCGCTGCTGTGCCTGGCCGTCGTGGTCCCGGCCAACGCGGTCCTGGTGTGGACGGACTCCGACGCGCCGGCGTCCCTGACGGACCGGCTGGCGCAGGTGTGGCGCCTCACCGGCCAGACCCTGCGGCTGGGCGGCGCGACCGGCACGCCGCTGCGGGTCATGACGTCGGTGCTGCTCGCGCTCGTCGCCCTGCTGTACGTCTCGACGCTCGTCGGCCTGATCACGACGGCGCTCACGGACCGGCTCACCGCGTTGCGGCGGGGCCGCTCCACCGTCCTGGAGGAAGGGCACGCCGTCGTCCTGGGCTGGTCGGAGCAGGTCTTCACCGTGGTGGGCGAGCTGGTGGCCGCCAACGCCAACCAGCGGCGCGCGGCGGTGGTGGTGCTGGCGGACCGCGACAAGACCCTCATGGAGGAAGCCCTGGGACCGCGGACCGGCCCGTTCGGACGCACCCGGCTGATCTGCCGCAGCGGCCCCACCACCGACCCGGCCGTGCTCCCGCTCACCGGCCCGGCCACGGCCGGTGCCGTGCTGGTCCTGCCCCACGACGAGCCCGACGCCGACGCCGAGGTGGTCAGGACCCTGCTGGCGCTCAGGGCGGCGCTGGCCGGCGAGCGGACCCGCCCGCCCGTCGTCGCCGCCGTCCGGGACGACCGGTACCGGCTGGCCGCCGAGCTCGCCGCCGGGCCGAGCGGCGTCGTCCTGGAGAGCGACACCGTCACCGCCCGGCTGATCGTCCAGGCCGCCCGCCGCCCCGGCCTCTCCCTCGTCCACCAGGAACTCCTCGACTTCGCCGGCGACGAGTTCTACCTGGTCAGGGGAGTGGGCCTGACGGGCCGCCCGTTCGGCGACGCGCTGCTGGCCTACCCGACATCGAGCGTCGTCGGGCTGATGCGAGGAGACACCGCCCTGCTCGCCCCGCCGCCGCGGACGCCCATCGCCCCGGACGACCTGCTCGTGGCCGTCTCCCGGGACGACGACACGGCCCGCCCGGGCGACTGCGCGCCGCTGGTGGAGGAGGCGGTCATGGCGTCCGCCCCCGCCGCGCCCGCGCGGGCGGAACGGGTCCTCCTGCTGGGCTGGAACCGCCGGGCGCCGCTCCTGGTCGACCAGCTGCGCCGCCGCGCCCGGCCCGGATCGGTCGTCGACGTGGTGGCGGAGCCCCGGGACGCGACGGCCCGGCAGGTGGGGGAGGCCGACGCGGGCCGCGGGACGGGCCTGAGCGTGACCCTGCACCACGGCGACACCACCCGCCCCGAGACCCTGCGGCGCCTGGACGTCCACTCCTACGACAGCGTGATCGTGCTCGGCCGGGACCCCGTCCCCGGAGACCCGCCGGGCGACCCGGACACCCGGACCCTCGTCACCCTCCTGCTCCTGCGTCAGATGGAGGAAGCCACCGGGCGTGAACTGCCGGTCGTCACCGAACTGATCGACGACCGCAACCGCGCGCTGGCGCCTCTCGGCCCCGGCGCCGACGTGATCGTCAGCGGCAGGCTCATCGGCCTGCTCATGGCCCAGATCTCCCAGAACCGGCTCCTGGCCGCAGTGTTCGAGGAGCTGTTCTCCGCCGACGGCGCCGGGGTCCGCCTGCGGCCCGCCGCCGACTACGTCCTGCCGGGGCGGGAGGCGTCCTTCGCCACGGTCGTGGCCGCCGCCCGGCACCGCGGCGAGTGCGCCATCGGCTACCGGAGCCACGCCGACGTGTCGACCGGGCCCGCCTACGGCGTGCGGATCAATCCGCCCAAGGACGAACGGCGCCGGTGGACGGCGCGGGACGAGGTGGTCGTCGTCGGCCGGGACTGAGGGACGGCTCCGGCGTGCGAGGGCGTTCGTACGCCCCCCCCCCGCACGTGCGGCTCATCCCACCGGCCCGGCGCTCCGTCCGCTCCGCCGCCGCGCCGGCGGCACCGCCGTCGGCGTGTCCGTCGGCCATGCCGTCCCCCTCCCCGGTGGCCCGTGCCACCCCTGCGGCCAGTGTTCGCGGGCCCGGCGCCCGCGAGCGGCCGGCGCCGGTCGGAACCACCCCGCCGGGGGGCCGGTGCGGCGGCTCCTTGACACCCGCTCGGGCCCGGGTCCCCCCGGAGGAGACGGGGCGCTGCCGCCGCCCGGTGGTGACGCTGACAGGATGGGGGTATGGATGTACGCCGCAGGAACAATGTCGTGGTGACCGGTCGTCCGGACGGTCCGGTGGTGGTGCTGGCGCACGGCTTCGGCTGCGACCAGAACATGTGGCGTCTGACCGTGCCCGCGCTGGCCGACCGCTACCGCGTCGTGCTGTTCGACTACGTCGGCTCCGGCCGTTCGGACCTGTCGGCGTGGAGCGAGGAGCGCTACGCCGCGCTGGACGGCTACGCACAGGACGTCGTCGACGTCCTGGAGGAGCTGGACCTGCGGCAGGCGGCGTTCGTGGGCCACTCGGTCAGCGCGATGATCGGCGTCCTGGCCGCCCGTGCGGCACCGGAGCGGATCGGTTCGCTGGTGATGGTGGCGCCCTCGCCCTGCTACATCGACGACGACGCCTACCGCGGTGGGTTCAGCGCCGAGGACATCGACGAACTGCTCGCCTCGCTGGAGTCGAACTACCTGGGCTGGTCGGCCACGATGGCCCCGGTGATCATGGGGAATCCCGAGCGGCCGGAGCTGGGGGAGGAGCTGACGAACAGTTTCTGCGCCACCGACCCCGAGGTCGCCCGTGTCTTCGCCCGTGCCACCTTCCTCACCGACTGCCGCGACGACCTGGGGACGGTGGCGGTGCCGACGCTGATCCTCGAATGCGCCGACGACGTCATCGCCCCCCGGGAGGTCGGTGCCTATGTGCACGCCCGGATACCCGACTCCACCCTGGTGACCCTCCCCGCCACCGGTCACTGCCCGCACCTGTCCGCGCCCCAGCCCACCAACACCGCCATCCTCCAGTTCCTGGAGACCCGGCGATGATGTGCCGCACGGGGGAGAACCCCGGGCCCCGCGAGAGCGGGGAAGGGGAATCGACGGACGTGGCGTTCACCGCGCTGCTGGAGGACAGCGCCGAGGAACTGTACGAGTCCGCCCCGTGCGGCTACCTCTCGACGCTGATGGACGGCACCATCGCCAAGATCAACGCCACGCTCCTGGGCTGGCTCGGTCTGGACGCTGAGGCGGTGGTGGGCCGCAGACGGTTCACCGACCTGCTGACGGTCGGCGGCAAGCTCTACCACGAGACGCACTTCGCGCCGCTGCTCCGGATGCAGGGCGAGATCAGCGGCATCGCCCTCGAGATGAAGATCGCCGGCGGCGGCCGGCTGCCGGTCCTGGTCTCGTCCACCGTCAAACACAGCGGCGACGGCGAGCCGCTGCTGATCCGCACCACCGTCTTCGACGCCTCCGACCGCCGTGCCTACGAACAGGAACTGCTGCGGCGCAAGAAGGACGCCGAAGAAGCCCGCCGTCAGGCGGAGGAGGCACGCAGACAGGCCGAGGCCGACCGGACCCGGCTGCAGGAAGCCCTCGCCGTGCTCCAGCAGTCCCTGCTGCCCGCCTCACTGCCCGCCGTGCCGGGGCTGGAGACGGCCGTGTACTACCACACCGCCTCCCCCGACCAGCTCGGCGGCGACTTCTACGACCTCTTCGCCCTCGGCGGCCGGAGCTGGGCGTTCTTTCTCGGTGACGTGTGCGGCAAAGGCCCCCAGGCCGCCGCCGTCACCTCGCTGACCCGCCACACCCTGCGCACCGCCGCCCTGCACGACCCCGACCCCGTCGCCGCGCTCACCACTCTGAACACCGTGCTGAACGAGCGCTACACCAGGGGTGACCCCCGCTACTGCACGGCGATATTCGGCGTCCTCGAACCCGACCAGGACACCGGCACCGTGACGGTCCGCCTGGCCTCCGGCGGGCACCCGCCCGCCCTCGTCGCCCGCGCCGACGGGAGCGCCGACTTCCTCCCCACCCCCGGCGGATTCCTCGTCGGCGCCCTCGCCCAGGCCCGCTTCAGCTCGACCAGCACCACCCTGTGCTCCGGAGACACCCTGCTCCTGTACACCGACGGCCTCACCGAGGCCCGCACCGGCCCCGACCGCACCAGCCTGTACGGGGACCAGGCCCTGCACGCCTTCGTGACCGCCCGTGCGGGTCTCCCGGCCCAGGAGATGGTCCGGGACCTGGCCGCCCTGCTGGACGGCCTCGGCGACGGTGTCGACGACGACACCGCGCTCCTCGCCCTCGGTGTCCCGGGCAGCCCGTTCCCCCACCGCCCGGCAACGGGGCGCTGAGGATGGGTCCGTTCGAGATCGCCGTCCGCGACGCGCCCACCGGTCCGGTTCTCCACCTCTCCGGCGACCTCGACCACTCCACCGCCCCCCGCCTGCGCGAACGCCTGCCCACCCTCGTCCTCCGGTCCGGTCAGCGCCTGGTGCTGGACCTCGGGCAGCTGAGCTTCTGCGACTCCAGCGGCATCGCCGCGCTGATCGCCGCCCACCACCACGCCGCCGCCGGCGGGGCCACCGTCGCCCTGGCCGCCGTACCCGCCAACACCCTGCGTGTCCTGCACACCGTCGGCCTCGACCAGGTCTTCCCCGTCCACGCCGACGCCGACGCCGCGACCGCTCCCCGACCCGCCCGTCTCAGCCGGACCGCCCCGAGAAACGGACCGCCACCCGCCATGCCGCAGCACTGGACCGCACGAGCCGAGACCGCCGCCGACCGTCCCGCCGTCCGCGAGATCCTCCTCGCCGCCTTCCCGACCCCCGCGGAGGCCGGCCTCGTGGACGCGCTCCGGGCCGATCCGGACGCCTGGATCGACGGGCTGTCCCTCGTCGCCGTGGACGAGGACGACCGCCCCGCCGGCCACGCCCTGCTGACCCGCTGCCACATCGGCGAACACCCCGCGCTCTGCCTGGCACCGGTCGCCGTCCGCCCCGAACGGCAGCGCGCGGGCGCCGGAGCGGCGGTCGTCCGGGCGGCCCTCGACGCCGCCCGGCGCGCGGACGAGCCGCACGTCGTCGTCCTCGGGCACCCCGGGTACTACCCACGGTTCGGCTTCGGCCGCGCCTCGGCGCACGGCATCCGCCTGACGATCGACGTCCCCGACGAGGCCCTCATGGCCCTCACCCTCGACCCCGGCCGGCCCCTGCCCGCCGGCACCGTGCGGTACGCCGCGCCGTTCGGCATCTGACCCAGCGCCCCGGACAGGCGCGCGGGGCCGCACACCCCGGATCGGGCGTGCGGCCCCGCGCGCGGAACCGGCGGTGGCTCAGGCGACCGGCGCCGCCGGGCCCTTGCCGGCCCCGGCCGCCTCCTCCGCGAGCCGCTCCATGCCGCTGGTGGTCTTCAGCGGCTTCTCCTTGATGAAGACCACCGCCACCAGCGCCAGCAGCGCGAACGGCGTGGCGATGAGGAACAGGTCGGCGGTGCCGACCCCGTAGGCGTGTTCCACGATCTCGCGCATCGGCGCGGGCAGCGAGGACATGTCGGGGACGGCGCCCTCACCGCCGCCCGAGTCACCGCCGGCCGCGCCGGCGACGCCCGCGTCCCGCAGGCCCTTGGCCATCTCGTCGGCGACCCGGTTGGCGAGGATCGCGCCGAGGACCGAGGTGCCGATGGTGCCGCCCATGCTGCGGAAGAAGGACAGCACGGAGGTCGCGGCGCCCAGCTCGGCGGCGGGGACGTCGTTCTGCGCGGCCAGCACCAGGTTCTGCATCAGCATGCCGACGCCGACGCCGAGGACCACCATGTAGACGCTGAGCAGCCCGAAGTGGGTGTCGGCGCTGATCAGGGAGAGCAGCGCGAGGCCGGCGGCCATGATGACGGAGCCCGCCACCAGGTACCGCTTCCACTTGCCGGTCCGGCTGACCAGCTGGCCGGCGACGGTGGACGACACCAGCAGACCGAGGATCATCGGCAGGCTCATCAGACCGGCGACGGTCGGCGACTTGCCCAGGGACACCTGGAAGTACTGGGAGAGGAAGACGGTCCCGCCGAACATGGCGACACCGACCAGGAGGCTGGCGACCGTGGTGAGGGTGACCGTGCGGTTCCGGAAGATGTCCAGCGGGATGACCGGCTCGTCGGCGCGGGACTCCACCAGGACCGCCAGGACCAGCAGCACCACGCCGCCGGCGACGAGCGCCGCGGTCTGCCAGGACGCCCAGTCGAACTGGTTGCCCGCCAGGGACACCCAGATCAGCAGCGCGCAGACACCGGCGACGATCAGGAAGGCGCCGAGCCAGTCGATCTTCACCTGGCGCTTGACGGTGGGCAGATTCAGGGTGCGCTGCAGCAGCAGGATGGCGAGCAGCGCGAACGGCACACCGATGAAGAAGCACCAGCGCCAGCCCAGCCACGAGGTGTCGACGAGGACACCGCCGACCAGCGGGCCGGCCACGGTGCCGACGGCGAAGACGGCACCGAAGATGCCGGAGTACTTGCCCAGTTCACGGGGCGGGATGACGGCGGCCATGACGACCTGCGCGAGGGCGGTCAGACCGCCGGCGCCGATGCCCTGCACGACCCGGCTGAAGATCAGCAGGGTGACACCGTGGGAGAACCCCGCGAGCAGCGAGCCGACGACGAACATGCACAGCGAGAGCTGGAGCAGCAGCTTCTTGTTGAACAGGTCGGACAGCTTGCCCCACAGCGGCACGGTCGCCGTCATCGCCAGCAGCTCGGCGGTGACGACCCAGGTGTAGGAGGACTGGCTGGCGCCCAGGTCGGCGATGATCGTCGGCAGCGCGTTGGACACCACGGTGCCCGCGAGGATGGCGACGAACATGCCGGCCATCAGGCCGGACATGGCCTGGAGTATCTGTTTCTGCGTCATGGAACTGGGCGGCGCGGCGACAGGCGCCTGCGATGTGGTCACGACATCTCTTTCGACGGTGGTGATCAGGTTCTACGGCGACGATCAGGCGGCGCTGACCGGATTCTGCGGCGACGATCAGGCGGCGCTGACCGGGTCCTGTGGTGGTCAGGCGGCGCTGACCGGGTTCTGCGGTGTGACGGCGCGGTGCCGATCGGGCGCCGCGCGCTGATCGGACGGTGTGATCAGGCGGTGGCGCCGGTCCTCCGGTGAGGGTCGGGCGGCGCCGGCCGGGACGGGCCGGCCGGCGCGCGCGGCGGTGGTCCGGCGCGGGGCCGGTCCGCCGGGCGGGGCGGGGTCACGCGGGCGGCGGCGCGGGCAGCCCGGCGGCCAGCAGCGCGAAGACCTCCTGGAAGACCTCCCGGAAGGAGCGCTCCTCCTGCCGGGCGCACCAGTGGTCGACGCTGACCCGGACGGCGGTGACCGCCACCGCGGCCAGCACCCGCGGGTACAGGTCCAGCGCCTTGCGCCGTTCCTCGTGGGAGGTGCCCGGCGGGGCGGCGCCCCGGCCCGGGCCGATCCGTTCGGCGACCGCCTCCGCCAGTTCGGTCTCGTCGGCCAGATGGGCCGCGAGCACGCGCACCAGCAGATGCGGGGCGGCGCGCAGCACCTCGCCGTGCAGCCGCCACAGTTCGTGGCGCTGCTCGGCCTCGGCCAGTTCGGCCGTCAGTGCCTCGCGCAGGGCCTCCAGGGGGGACAGCCGGGCCGACGCCGCGAGCAGCGCCTTGCGGACGTTGGCCCCGGTCTCGGCCCCGGTCAGGACGAAGACGTCGTCGCGGGTGTCGAAGTAGTTGAAGAACGTCCGCACCGACACACCGGCCGCGGCGCTGATCGCCTCGACGGTGACCCTCTCCGCCCCGTGCTCCGCGGCCAGACGCACGGCTGCCTCGGTGAGAGCGGCGCGCGTGGCCCGCTTCTTCCGTTCCCGTAGGCCGCCCCCCGCGGCGCTCCCCTCCGTCATAAGTTGCATGGTATGCAAACATGCACGTCATGCAAAATTCGGCCACCCGGTCACCGTTCGGGCCCGTGAGTGACCCGAACGGCCCTGCCGGGTACCCGGCTGGTCCGCGCAGGGTGGTGGGATGTGCACCGGGCACCACGGTCCGTCCCCGGCCCGGCTGCCGTCCCGACACGGAAAGGACCCCCGATGTCCGCCGACCCGCACGAGGCGCCCGACCCGCTGACCGACGACGAACTCGCCGCCCTGGACGCCCATTGGCGCGCCGCGAACTACCTTTCCGTCGGCCAGATCTACCTGATGGCCAACCCGCTGCTCACCGAGCCGCTGCGCCCGGAGCACGTGAAGCCGCGGCTGCTCGGCCACTGGGGCACCTCGCCCGGCCTCAACTTGGTCCACACCCATCTCAACCGGGTGATCAAGGCCCGTGACCTCGACGCCCTGTGCGTCTGGGGCCCCGGCCACGGCGGCCCGGCCGTGCTGGCCAACTCCTGGCTGGAGGGCACGTACACCGAGACCTACCCGGACGTCACGCGTGACGCCTCCGGGATGGCCCGCCTGTTCAAGCAGTTCTCCTTCCCCGGCGGCGTCCCGAGCCACGTCGCCCCCGAGACGCCCGGCTCCATCCACGAGGGAGGCGAACTCGGCTACTCCCTCTCCCACGCCTACGGCGCGGCCTTCGACCACCCGGACCTGGTGGTCGCCTGTGTCATCGGCGACGGCGAGGCGGAGACCGGCCCGCTGGCCGCGTCCTGGCACTCCAACAAGTTCCTCGACCCGGTGCACGACGGCGCCGTCCTGCCCGTCCTCCACCTCAACGGCTACAAGATCGCCAACCCGACCGTCCTGGCCCGGCTCCCCGAGAGCGAGCTGGACGCGCTGCTGCGCGGCTACGGCCACGACCCGATCCACGTCACCGGCGACGACCCGGCCGCCGTCCACCGCGCCATGGCCCGTGCCATGGACACCGCCCTGGACCGCATCGCCGCCTTCCAGCGCGCCGCCCGCGAGGAGGGCGCCACCGAGCGGCCGGCCTGGCCGATGATCGTGCTGCGCACCCCGAAGGGCTGGACCGGACCCGTTGAGGTCGACGGCCTCCCCGTCGAGGGCACCTGGCGCGCCCACCAGGTGCCGATGGCCGCCGTCCGGGACAACCCCGACCACCTGCGCGAGCTGGAGCGCTGGCTGCGCTCCTACCGCCCGGAGGAACTTTTCGACGACAGGGGTGCCCCGCGCCCCGCCGTCATGGCCGCCGTCCCCGAGGGTTCCCGCCGCCTCGGCGCCACCCCGTACGCCAACGGCGGTCTGCTGCTGCGCGAACTGCCCCTGCCGCCGCTGGAGACGTACGCCGTCCCCGTCGGCAAACCCGGCGCCACCCGCCACGAACCCACCCGCGTCCTCGGCGACGTGCTGCGCGACGTCATGGCGGCCACCGCGGAACGGCGCGACTTCCGCCTCGTCGGCCCCGACGAGACCGCGTCCAACCGCCTCCAGGCCGTCTACGCCGCCAGCGGCAAGGCATGGCAGGAGCGGACCCTCCCCGTCGACGAGGACCTCGACCCGCACGGCCGGGTCATGGAGATCCTCTCCGAACACACCTGCCAGGGCTGGCTGGAGGGCTACCTCCTCACCGGCCGGCACGGACTGTTCTCCTGCTACGAGGCGTTCGTGCACATCGTCGACTCCATGGTCAACCAGCACATCAAGTGGCTGCGCGTGACCCGCCGCCTGCCCTGGCGCGCCCCGATCGCCTCCCTCAACTACCTGCTCACCTCGCACGTGTGGCGCCAGGACCACAACGGCTTCTCCCACCAGGACCCCGGCTTCGTCGACCACATCCTCAACAAGAGCCCCGAGGCCGTACGGGTCTATCTGCCGCCGGACGCCAACACCCTGCTCTCCGTCGCCGACCACGCCCTGCGCAGCCGCGACTACGTCAACGTCGTCGTCGCCGGGAAGCAGCCCTGCTTCGACTGGCTGTCGATGGAGGACGCCAAGGCCCACTGCGCGCGCGGCGCCGGCATCTGGGACTGGGCCGGCACCGAGGACGGCAGCCGCGAACCCGACGTCGTCCTCGCCTGCGCCGGAGACGTCCCCACCCAGGAGGTGCTGGCCGCCGCCCAGCTGCTCCGGCAGCACCTGCCCGACCTCACCGTCCGCGTCGTCAACGTGGTGGACATCGCCCGGCTGCTGCCCAGCGGCGAACACCCGCACGGCATGAGCGACTTCGAGTACGACGGCCTGTTCACCCCCGACAAGCCGGTGATCTTCGCCTACCACGGCTACCCCTGGCTGATCCACCGGCTGGCCTACCGGCGCAACGGCCACCAGCACCTCCACGTACGCGGCTACAAGGAGATCGGCACCACCACCACCCCGTTCGACATGGTCGTCGGCAACGACATGGACCGCTACCGCCTGGTCATGGACGTCATCGACCGCGTCCCCGGCCTGGTCGTACGGGCCGCCGCCGTCCGCCAGCACATGGAGGACGTCCGGCTGCGCCACCACGCCCACATCCGGGAGCACGGCGTCGACCTGCCCGAGGTCGCCGACTGGTCCTGGGAGGGCTGAGCCCGCCGCAGCACCCGACGAGAAGGAGCCCCGCCGTGACCGCGACCGCCGCCTCGACCTGGGAGTACGACGGCTACGACCCCGCCGAGGAGCGGTTGCGGGAATCGCTGTGCACGCTCGGCAACGGCTACTTCGCCACCCGCGGCGCCCTGCCCGAGTGCGCCGCGGACGACGTGCACTACCCCGGTACCTACGTCGCCGGCTGTTACGACCGCCTCACCTCCACCGTCGCCGGGCGCGAGGTCGAGAACGAGGACATGGTCAACCTGCCCGACTGGCTGCCGCTGCGGTTCCGGGCCACCGGCGGCGGGTGGCTCACCCCGGACACCGCTCAGGTGCTCGGCCACCGGCAGGTGGTGCACCTGGACTCCGGGACGCTGGAGCGGCACACCCGGTTCCGGCTCGGCGAGCGGGGCGTGCTCGCCGTGCGGCAGACCCGGCTGGTGCACATGGCCGATCCCCATCTGGCCTGCCTGCGCACCGAGTTCACCGCCGAGACCGACGCCGTGGACCTCGACGTGGAGGCGGCGCTCGACGGCCGGGTCACCAACTCCGGGGTGCCGCGCTACCGCGACCTGGCGGGCGGGCACCTCACCCACGTGCGCGCCGGTGCGGCGGCCACCGGCACGGTGTGGCTGCGCTGCCGCACCCGCACCTCGGACATCGGCGTCGGCCTGGCCTGCCGGCTCACCGCCGACGGGCCGGTCGCGGCCGGGGCGGAGGAGCGACGGGCCGTCCAGCGGCTCCGGCTGCGCCTGGAACCCGGCCGCGCCGCCGTCGTCGACAAGACGGTCGCCCTGCACACCTCACGCGACGCGGCGATCAGCGACCCGCTCCGGGCCGCCGTCGACCGGGTCGAGTGCGCCCCCGGCTTCGACGGCCTGCTGCGCACCCACCGCACCGCCTGGGCCCAGCTCTGGCGCCGCGCCGGACTCGACGTGCCCGGCGAGGCCGGCGCCATCCTGCGCCTGCACCTGTTCCACGTCCTGCAGACCCTCTCCCCGCACACCGCGGACCTCGACGTCGGCGTCCCGGCGCGGGGCCTGCACGGGGAGGCGTACCGGGGCCATGTCTTCTGGGACGAGCTGTTCGTCCTGCCCTACCTCAACCTGCACTTCCCCGAGGTCTCCCGGGCCCTGCTGCGCTACCGGCACCGCCGTCTGGAACGGGCGAGGTCGGCGGCCCGCGCGCTCGGCCGGCGCGGCGCGCTCTATCCCTGGCAGAGCGGCAGCGACGGACGCGAGGAGACCCAGCAGCTCCACCTCAACCCCCGCTCGGGCCGCTGGCTGCCGGACCACTCCCACCTCCAGCACCACGTCGGCTCGGCGATCGCCTACAACGTGTGGCAGTACTGCGAGGCGTCCGGCGACGCGGAGTTCCTGCACACCAAGGGCGCCGAGATGCTCCTGCAGATCGCCCGTTTCTGGGCCGACTCGGCCGTCTGGGACGACCGCCTGGGCCGGCACCGCATCCGCGGTGTGGTCGGCCCCGACGAGTACCACGAGGCGTACCCCGGCGCCGGCCGGCCCGGCCTCGACGACAACGCGTACACCAACGTCACCGCCGCCTGGGTGCTCACCCGCACCCTGGAGGTGCTGGCGGCGCTGCCCGAGCCGCGCCGCCGAGAACTGGTCGAACGCACCGAGCTGGACTACGCCGAACTCCACCGGTGGGAGGAGGTCTCCCGTACCCTGCACATCCCCTTCCACGACGGTGTGATCAGCCAGTTCGAGGGCTACGGCGACCTCGCCGAACTCGACTGGCGGGGCCTGCGCGCCCGGCACGGCGACATCCGCCGCCTCGACCGCGTCCTGGAGGCCGAGGGCGACACCGTCAACCGCTACCAGGCGTCCAAACAGGCCGACGTCCTCATGCTCGGTTACCTCTTCTCCCCGTCCGAACTGCGCTCCCTCTTCGCCCGGCTGGGCCACCGCCTCGACGACGTGACCTGGCACCGCACGGTCGACTACTACCTCGCCCGCACCAGCCACGGCTCCACCCTCAGCGGACTGGTCCACGGCTGGGTCCTGGCCCGCGCCCGGCGCGCCGAGGCGTGGACCTACGTCCAGGAGGCCCTCAAGGGTGATGTCGCCGACCTCCAGGGCGGCACCACCGGCGAGGGCATCCACCTCGGCGCCATGGCCGGCACCCTCGACCTCGTCCAGCGGGGACTGACCGGACTGGAGACCCGTTCCGGCGCGCTCTGGCTGGACCCGGTACCGCTGCCGGAGCTGTCCTCGTACGGGTTCGCGCTGCGCTACCGGGGCCACTGGGGCGTCCGGCTGCGGCTGGAGCACGGCCTGCTGGAGATCGCCGTGCCCGAGTCGGGCCGGCTGCCCATCGACGTGCGGCTGCCCGGCCGGACGGTCCGGGTGCAGCCCGGCGACACCTGCCGCCTGGCCCTCCCGGACCGTCCCCGGGCCGCCGCGCCGCTCAGCCGGGCAGTGGGTAGCTGACCGTCCGCGGGGCGCCGGCCGGCCGGCCGTCGGTGTACGTCACGCTGATCCGGGTGAAACGCGGCTCACCCGCGCCCCGGTCGCCCGCGGGCGCCTCCAGGCGCACCGTCACCGGGTAGGAGCGGAAGGTGCCCGCCGCGCAGTAGGGCACGCAGTCGTTGACCACGTTGACCCCCTGGGCCACCGCCGCCCGCGCGTCCCAGCGCGACCACCGCAGGGAGTCCAGCCGGCTGTTGCCGTCGCCGCAGGCGAGCAGGTAGGCGCCGGGCCGCACCTCGGGGCGGCCCTGGCAGTCGGGGAGCACGGGGCCGCCCGTCCGGTGCCGCTGCGGTTCCGGCTCCGTGGCCGGGGCCGCCGAGGCCGCGCCCAGGGGCGCCGCGAGCGCCGCGGCGGCACAGAGTGTGACCACTGCCCTCATCGCATGTCCGCGCATGTCCGCTCCTGCCGTTCAGGAACCGCCGTCACCGCGCGCGGTTCACCGTCCGAGTACGACGCTAAGGCCGGGTCAGCCGGCGCACCACTCGGACGGAGTACCGCCCGGCCGGGCCGGTCAGGTCCCGGTGCGCAGGTCCACCCCGCGCCGCGCCAGGGTCAGCACCCCCAGCACGACCAGGGCGACGCCGAGCAGCTGGGGCAGCAGCCACCAGCCGGTCCGCAGGTGTTCCAGGTACAGGAACACCCCCAGCAGCAGGCTGACCGTGGCGTCCCCCAGGGTGAGCGCCGGCTGTGACGCGACCAGCGGCCCGCCCTGCATGGAGTGCTCCAGCAGGAGGACGGCCGCCACCCCGGCCGCGGCGAACGCGTACGTCTGCCACGCGGTGAAGAAACCGGTCACCCCGTGGGTGTCCAGCACCCCCATGGAGTCCTTCATCAGCGCCGCCGTCAGCGCGTAGCACACCGCGGTGGCCGCGCCCAGGCAGCCGGCCCGCGCCTTGCCCACCGGCCGCCGCAGCCCGGCCCCGGCCAGCAGCACGGCCGCCGCCGCGCAGGCCACCAGCCCGGACAGCCAGCGCGTCCCGGACACCTGGTCATGACCGCCGTACGGCGCCGCCGCGGCGAGGGCGACGCCGAGGCCGACCACCACCCCGGCCACCGCCGTCCACATCGCGAGCGGCAGCCGGCGGCCGGCCGACAGCGAGGCCAGCAGCAGCGCCAGTGGCAGTTCCAGCACGAACAGGGGCTGGACGAGGGAGAGGGGCCCGGTGGCCAGCGCCGCCGCCTGCCCGGCCCCGGCGACGACCACGGCGAGCATCCCGCC
Source organism: Streptomyces daghestanicus (assembly GCF_020521275.1). Taxonomy (NCBI): domain Bacteria; kingdom Bacillati; phylum Actinomycetota; class Actinomycetes; order Kitasatosporales; family Streptomycetaceae; genus Streptomyces; species Streptomyces daghestanicus. Next base: position 549,461 of record NZ_BNDX01000018.1, read on the forward strand.
CAGCCACACCGGCCGCCGCAGCAGGTCGGCGATCAGCGAGAAGCGGAACCCCTGCGACTGCGGCACGGTCAGCGCGGCCCGCCGCTGGAGCACGGTGGCCGTGGCGTTGCTGAGCGCGGCGAGGAGCGCGAAGAGGACCGGCAGTACGACACCCATCCACCGATCCTCGCCCGGCGCCCGGCGGGGCGCGCGCCGGACCCGGCCCGCCGGACCGCAACCGAACCAGGAAGAGCGGCCGGCGGAGCAGCCGACCGGCCGCTCACCGTTTTGAACAAGTCGTTCACCATGAAGAGTTGAGATCGCTCTGTTCATCGTGCAGGCTGTGCCCATGTCCTCGAACCCGCCGAACGGCGCCGAGCCGTCCACCGGCCCCGCCGACCCGTTCACGCCTCCGCGACCGGAGGAGGCCCGCGCCCAGCGGGTGTACGCCTCGCTGCTGCGGATCGCCGAACGGCACGCGGCCACCGACGCCCAGCGCCGCCGCCAGACCCATCCCGCGATGCTCGGCCCGCACGAGGCCGTCCGGCTCGTGTCGTTCCTGCTCAGCGGGGCGGCGCTGCCGGACGACGGTGAACCCGAGGTGGACCGCGCAGACATCACCGCCGCGCTGAGCCTGGTCCCGCTGGTCCGGGGCGAACTGGACGAACTGGAGGCCGGGCTGCTGCGGATGGCCCGGGGCCGCGGCATGACCTGGCACGAGATCGCCTTCGGCCTGGGCCTCGGCACCCCGCAGGCCGCCCGCCAGCGCTACGAACGGCTCTCCGGCCGCGTCGACACCGACCCCGTGGGAACCGGCTGAGGCGGCTCAGAAGCGCCTCAAGTCCCTTGCCCCGCACTCCGCACGGCGCCGATCATGGGCGCATGTTCGGACGGAGCAAGCCCCTGGAACTCAACGTCCTCGTCCTGCGCGACGCCGACGTCATCGCCACCGCCCTGCGGACCGCCCTGGCCGCCGCCGCGCCCGAGGAGCGGCCCGGTCTGGAACGCGCCGCGGCCCTGGTGGAACAGGCGGCGGCCGTGCCGGACGCCGCGCTGCGCGCCCGCTGGGTCCACGAACGGCTCACCGCGGCGGGCCACGAAGGCCCCGTCGACTCCGTACGGGCCGTGAAGACCCTGCGGGAGTCGGTGCCCGGCCTCGGTCTCCTCTCGGCCGTCCAGCTGACGAAGGACGCGGCGGCGCACCGGCCGTAGCGAAGCCGGCGGTGACGCGGACCGCCCGCCCTCCACGGCGTACGGTCCGACCGGTCATCAAGGCGTGCGCCCGGCGCAGAAGGAGCGCATGGTGCTCCGGCGTGAGCCCTGTACGCGCCCCCGCGTGCGTGGGCACAATGCGCCATGCCAGCGATCATGTGGCTGAGGTGCCGAGCTCCCCGCCACCGAATTGTCAGGAAGGCAGGTCGGCCGCCGTGCTGTTGCGTCTGCCCACGTCCGTGTCCGAAGCACAGGAGTACCTCGCCCAGGGGGCGGTGCCCATAGGCGGCGCGACGCTCGTCTGGGCGGGCTGGCAGCGGGACGGCTTCCCCGAACTGGCCATGTCCCTGCGGAACCTGCCGGAGGCGAACGGCATCGGCCGCGAGACGCTGGGAGCGGCCGTGCTGCTGCACCGGATCGACGAGCGGGTGCCCGAGGTGCTGCGGCGGGCCGCCGGCACCGTCGGCACCGGCGCCGTGCGGCGCACCGCCACGGTCGGCGGCAACATCGTCGGCAGTACCCTGCGCTGCCTGCTGCCCGCCGCGCTCGTCCTGGACGCCCGCGCCACGGTCCTCTCCCAGGACCGCGTCTTCGAGACCGACCTCGCCGAACTCGTCGCCAAACGGCCCGTGCTGCTCTCCCTGAGCTGGGACGCGCCACTGGTGAGCGGCTACCGCAAGCTGCCCGCCGAAGCGGGCGGTCCACCCCCCTTGGTCGTCGCCACCGCCGTGCACGCCGACGCCTCCGGGCACCGGCGGCTGCGCGTCGCCGTCCGCGACGGCTACGAGGTGTTCAGCGAGAGCGCCGACCTGAGCGCGGACGCCGGCCGGACCGCCGACGCCGTGGAGGCCTCCGCCCTCGGCGCCCTGCCCGCCGGGGCCCGCGCCGTGCTGCGCGAACAGGTCACCGAGATCCTCACCCGCGCCGCCGAGCACTGAGCACCCTTTCCGGTCGGGCCGGCCCCGGCTCCCGTACCGGGCGCGCCGATTGCGCGCGGGGGGCTTGACGGGCCGCGACACGGTCGGCCTACTGGTAGGCGCGGCCGGGCGTGACGGGGGGAGCCGTCCGGTCCGTACCCGCAGGGCGCCCCCGCCGAGACGCAGGGGCAGGAGGCCGATGGTGCCGCGCCGACGCTCAGTGGCCCTGGTGCTGCTGCTGGCCTCGGTGCTGCTCGGCCTCCTCGTGCCCGCGCCCGTGGTCACCGCCCCCGCGGTCACCGCCCCCGCCGCCACGGCGCTCATCGACACCCCGGGCGGCGGCGAACCCCGGAGCACCGGGGACGAGACCCTCACCGAACCGGCCCCGGGCGAGGACGGCCCCGCCGTCCACCGCGCCCTGCCACGCCCCGCCCGGACCACCGGCGCGGCCGGCGCCGGCGGGCCGCTCCCCGGTGCCCCGGTCCGCGCGGGCGCGGCGGACCGCCCCGGCCCCGGCGACCCCGGCGCCGTCCGGTCCCCCCGCCCGTCGCCCGCCCGGCCCGCCCCGGACGCCGGCCGGCTCCGGACGTTCCGCTGCTGAGCGGCACGAGCGGTGACAGGGCCTGCGTCACGCGGCCCGCCGGCCGCCCGGCCGGTACGCGGTGACGGAACAGGCCCGCGTGTGTCCTCGAATCGACCACACGGGAGGCGGCAGCCATGCCGGGACAGCGCGTTCTCGTTCTGCGGCCGGACGAACTCGGGCCGGAGGACGTCAGGATGTGGAGAGAGATCCGCGCCGGGACGACGGCCCCGGCCAACCCCTTCCTCGACCCGGTGTTCACCGCCGCCGTCGGCCGGGTGCGGGCCGGGGCCCGGGTCGCCGTCCTCCAGCAGGACGGCACACCGGTCGGCTACCTCCCGTACGAGAAGGGCACCCTGGGCCGGGGGCGGGCGATCGGGCTCGGTGTGTCGGACAGCCAGGGGGCCGTCCTGCAGCCCGGGACCGTGGTGGACCCGCGCCGGCTGCTGCGCGCCTGCGGCCTGGCCTCCTGGGAGTTCGACACCCTCGAGGACGGCCAGGACGCCTTCGCCGCGCACGCCGTCGAGGAACACGCCTCCCCGGTCGTCGACCTCGGGTCGGGATATGACGGGTACCTGGAGTCGCTGCGCGCGCGGGCGCCGGGGTTCGTCAGACAAACCCGGGCCAAGGAGCGCAGACTCGCCCGGCGGGTGGGCGAGGTGCGGTTCGTGCCGGACTCCCGGGACCCGGCGGCCCTGCGGCAGCTCATGCGGTGGAAGTCGGCGCAGTACCGCCGCACCGGCCGCCGGGACCGGTTCGCCCAGGAATGGATCACCGGGCTGGTGGACCTGCTCGCGCGGGGCGGCGAACCGGAGTGCCGGGGCCAGCTCTCCGTGCTCTACGCCGGTGACCGGCCGGTCGCCGCCCACTTCGGGCTGCGGTCGGCCACGGTGCTCTCCTGGTGGTTCCCGGCCTACGACCGCGCTTTCGGCGCCTACTCGCCGGGCATCCTGCTGCACCTGAGGATGCTTGAGGCGGCCGCGGCGGACGGTATCCGTACGGTCGACCTCGGCAGCGGTCCGGCCCGCTACAAGGAGTCGCTGAAGACACGGGACCTGCGGGTGTACGAGGGTGCCGTGGTGCGCCCGGTGCCGGGCGGGGCCGCTCATCTGCTGGCCAGGGAACCGGCCCGCGCCGCCCGCCGGTTCGTGCGCGACCGGCCCCGGCTGGCGGCCACCGCCGCGCGGGCCCTCCAGGGGGCCGGCACGCTGCGCGAGCGGCTGCGGCGGCGGCCGGACGGCGCCGGCGGCGGGGAACGAGGCGCCGGTCAGGCGGCGGGGGGTGAGGCGAAGGTACGGCGGTAGGCGTGCGGGCTGACGCCCGTGGTGCGTTTGAACCGCTCGCGGAAGGCGGTGGGGGAACCGAAGCCGACCTGGGCGGCGATGCGCTCCACCGGGTGGCGGGTGGTCTCCAGCAGGTGCTGGGCCTGGCGGACGCGGGCGCGGTGCAGCCACTGCAGCGGGGTGGTGCCGGTCTGTTCCCGGAAGCGGCGGATCAGGGTGCGGGTACTGGTCCCGGCCTGCGCGGCGATGTCGCCCAGGGTGAGGTCGCGGCCCAGGTTCTCCTGGAGCCAGGCGAGCAGCGGTTCCAGGACGGAACCCTGGGGGCGCGGCGCGTAGTCGTGCACGATGAACTGCGCCTGTCCGCCCTCCCGTTCCAGCGGCATCACCGACAGCCGGGCGGCGTCCGCGGCGACGGCCGAGCCGTAGTCCCGGCGGATCAGGTGCAGGCACAGGTCCAGCCCGGCGGCGGCGCCGGCCGAGGTGAGGATCTGCCCGTTGTCCACGTACAGCACGTCCGGGTCGACCTCGACCTCGGGGTACCGGGCGGCCAGGAGACCGGCGGCGACCCAGTGCGTGGTGGCCCGGAGCCCGTCGAGCAGCCCGGCGGCGGCCAGCACGAAGGTGCCCGAGCAGATGGAGGCGATCCGGGTGCCGTCCTCCGCCGCCGCCCGCAGCGCGTCCCGCACGGGCCCCGGCAGCGGGTCCGCGGGGGCGGAGGTGCCGGGCACGATGACCGTGTCGGCGCCGGTCAGGCCGTCCAGCCCCCAGGGGGCGCGCAGGGCGAAGGAACCGGCGTCCACCTCCGGGCGCTCGGCGCACACACGGATCTGGTAGCCGGGGCGTCCGTCCGGCAGCCGGGTGCGGGTGAAGACCTCGATCGGCGTGGACAGGTCGAACGGGATCACCCGGTCGAGAGCGAGGACGGCGATGGTGTGCATGACCAGAACGTACCGCGCCGCCGGACGACGCCCACGGCCACCCCGGCCCGGAACCACCTGGTGGGAAAGGGAGTTCAGGTCCGATGGGCCGCTGGCACTTTTCCGTCGCAAGCTGGCACTCGCGCCACTGGGAGAACCGGTCGGGCGGCGCCTAGCGTCAGGGGCGTCCCACCCGGACCCCCTGTCCGCCGTCGGAAATCCGAGGAAGCCCATGCACGTCCAGATCGTCCTGTTCGACGGCTTCGACCCGCTCGACGTCGTCGCCCCCTTCGAGGTCCTGCACGCCGGCCGCACCGCCACCGCGGGCGCGGTGAGTGTGGAACTGGTTTCCGCCGAGGGGCCCCGCGAGGTGACCGGCGGCACCGGCGGCCTCACCCTGCGCGCCACCGCCGCCCTGGACCCCGGGCGCCCCGGCTGGGTCCTGGTGCCCGGCGCCTCGGGCCGCATCGGCGAACCGGGCGAGGAGGCCGGCGAGGACACCGTCCCGGTGCTGCTCGGCCGGGCCCTGACCACCCCGCTGCCCGAGCTGATGAGGGCGGCGATGGCCCACCCGGAGGTCATGGTCGCCACCGTCTGCGGCGGCTCCGCGCTGCTCGCCATGGCCGGACTCCTGGAAGGGCGGCCCGCCACCACCCACCACCTGGGCATGGACCTGCTGGACGCCACCGGCGCCCGCGCGGTCGACGCCCGGGTGGTGGACGACGGCGACCTGGTCTCCGGCGCCGGCGTCACCTCGGGACTCGACCTGGGCCTGCACCTCCTCGACCGGGAGATCGGCCCCCGCGTCGCGCACGCCGTCGAGGAGCTGTTCGCCCACGAGCGGCGCGGCATCGTCTGGCGCGCGCGGGGCCCCGAGCCCGTCGCCTTCTGAACCCGCCCGCCCCCGCACCCACCGTTCACACCGTGAGGACGTACCCCGCCATGCACTCGGCCGAAGGCACCTGGGACCTGATCATGTCGACCCCCGTCGGCCGGATCGGGGCCACCGTGGAACTGATCCGCCGCGACGGCGTCCTGACCGGGACCGCCCGCGGCCAGGGTGAGGAGGTCCCGCTGACCGACCTCGTCGCCGACGGCGACCGGCTCACCTGGAAGCAGGCCGTCACCAAGCCGCTCCGGCTCAACCTGGCCTTCGCCGTCACGATCGACGGCGACACCCTGACCGGCACCTCGCGGGCCGGCCGCCTCCCCGCCTCCAGGGTCACCGGAGAGCGCCGCGCCCCCACCGCCGAAGAGTGATCGACCGCTCACGCCGTGAGGGCCGGGCAGATCAGTAGCGCGTGATGCCCTTCGCCAGGGTGCGGGTCCACGGCGCGTCGACGGCCTCCGCGTCGATCGACACCAGCAGGTGGCAGAGCATGCCGACGGCGAAGAACCGCTGCACGTCCTCCTCGCCCGCGCCCGAGGCGCCCCGGACGTACTCCACCGTCCGCGCGTACCCCGTGCGCACCGCCTCCCGGACCGCCGGCTCCGACACGGCGGCGGCCTGGGCGTGCAACTGGACGAGCAGCAGGTCGTTGTCGCTGATCAGCCGCGCGTACGCGTCACCCATGGAGTCGAGGACCGCCTCCGGCGTGCTGCCCGTCGCCCGTGCCGCGCCTTCCTCCAGGGCCGCGCGGACCCGGTGGAAGCAGTACTCGACGACCGCGGTGAACAGCGCCTCCTTGGTGGGGAAGAGGCGGTAGACGTACGCCTGTGAGATCCCGGCGGCCCGCGCCACCTCGGTCGTCGTGGTGCCGAAGTACCCCTTGCCGGCGAAGGCGCCGATGGCGGTCCGCAGCACGCTCTCCCGGCGTTCCTCGGCGGTGGACAGCTGGCGTCGGCGTTCCGTCTTCATGGGGTGTAGTCGACCACTCACTCTTTCTCCGTGTCAAACCCGGCTGGACCGGGCCGGGCGGGGTCAGCCGGAGGGGGCCAGCCAGGGCTGGGGATCGGTGTAGTAGCCGTCGTAGATGACTTCGAAGTGCAGATGCGGGCCGGTGGACAGACCGGTGGACCCGGCCAGCCCGACCGGCGCGCCGGTCGCCACCGTCTGCCCCACGGCGACGTCGATCCGCGACAGATGGCTGTACGTCGTCTGGAGGCGCTTGCCCTCGACGGTGCCGTGGTCGACCACGACGCGGTTGCCGTACGCGCTGGTCAGCGCGGCGAACACGACCTGGCCGCCGCGCGCGGCGTAGACCTGCGCACCCTGCGCGGCGGCGAAGTCCACGCCGGTGTGCAGCTTGGTCACCCCCGTCAGCGGGTGCTGCCGGGAGCCGTAGGGCGAGGTGACGGTGAGGGCCGGCACGGGCGCGGCGAGGATCGCGCCGGCCGCCGCGGGCGCCGCGCCGGAGTCCGCCTCGTCCAGCGACGCGTACCGGGACAGCAGGCCCTTGACCTCGGCGACATACGCCGCCGCCGCGTCGGGCACTCCGCCGGCCCCCGCCACCTCGTCCGCGCCGGTGGCGAACGCGGCGAGGGTGAGGTCCACGAGGTCGCCGTTGACGCGTCCCTCGGTGCGCAGGCCGGTGACCTCCCCGGCCAGGGAGCAGTCCTGCCGGCCGAGGGCCATGACGGCGTCCGCCGGGTCGCGCGGCGAGGAACGCCCGTTGCCGTCGGCGTCCTCCCCCCACTTCTCCCACTGGTCGCCGGTGAAGGCGGCGATGCCCTTCTGGCCCGAGAGTTCGCCGGTGTCGTTGCTCCAGCCGGAGAGCTGGTCGATCTGCGCGGCGAGCAGGGACGGGGTGACGGCCGCGCAGCCGTCGGCGGCCTTGCGCAGCCACGGCACGTAGGAGGCGTCGACCCCGGCCGCCGCCGCGCTCCGCTCCGGTCCGGCGTCCTGCTCCGACTCGACGGGGAAACCCCCGTTCAGCGCGAAGAAGCCCGCCACGCCGGACAGGGTGACCAGGCCCGGCAGCACCAGCAGGACGACCGGGCCGGGCCCGCGCCGCTTGCGCCGCTGCTTCGGCTGCTCCCGCCGCTCCTCCGCGTCCGGCTGTGCCGGGGCCGCGGCGCCGGACGGCGCCGGGTCCTGGGCCGTGCGCCCGGCGTTCACCGGCCGTCCGCCACGGGGCCGGGGACGTGTACGCGGGAAGGGGGGTCCGTCAGCACCGCGACGGACGTGCGTCGGCAGGCCGGGGCCGGCCGCCGGAGGGACGTGATGCTCACGCACGGAAGGTAACGCGCCGGGCCGCCTGCGTCAGGAGACGCCGAGGCAGCGCGGGATGCCCGCAAGGGCACGGTCGTCGGCCGTCCGTACGGCCCCGTCGGCCGGCCGGCCTGCGGTACACCGGCACCTGCCCCGTGCTCTCCGCGGTGAACGGCACCCGTGACCACCCGTCCCGGCGGTGTCGCGGCCGCATCCCGGCCGACCGCGCCATGAGGTCCGGCTCACCCGGCGGGACGTACCGCAGCGGGAACGACCGGCACCCGGCACGCCCGTCCTCCTCGACGGACCTCTCGTGGCCGTCCGCCGCCTCCGGCTTCCCGTGGGCCGGCGGGCGCCGGCCCAGGTGTCCAGCGCCGGCCCAGGTGTCCAGCGCCGCCCGCGGGAACGGCTGCGACCGGTCGCCGTGGGCGCGGACCATGTCGTCGCACAGCTGCCGGATCCGCTTCACCGGCAGCGCCGCCGCCGTCGCCGGGTCGGTCATCGCCGCGTGCCGGATGCGCAGCGGTTCGTCCTCCGTGGCCGCCCGTACGACGAGGCCGGTGGTGCCGAGGCGGGCGCGGTGGAGCGCCGCCGACTGCGGGGGCAGGGAGCCGATCCGGGTGGGCCGCACACAGAGGCGTCGACCAGGCACTGGCGCCGGGGGAAGCGGGCGGCAGGGCGTGCGACCCCGGCCGTCGGCGGTCACGGCGTCCCGCGGGCTCCGTTCTCGTGGGCACGGCCCCGCCTCGGCACCGCGAGCGGCCCTGGCGACTCGGTCCGGACTCCTGGCGCGGGGCCGGTCACCGGCTGGGCGTACCTCTGGCGCCGGTCCTGCGGGGCGGTGCTGACCGGGAGTGAACCGACCCGGTCCCGACCGCGTCCTGGGTCCGCAACGCCTGGATCGGTGACCGAAGCTGGCTGACCAGGCGTTCGTACGAGCGGTTTCGAGCATCTCGGCCCGGGGTGCCGGGCATGCGGAAACACCCCCGGAGGCGGGTGGCCTCCGGGGGTGCGGGGGTCTCGGACGGGGTTACGTCACGGGACGGGGGTGCGTCCGGGGGATCAAGGGACGATCTTCAGCAGCCGGTTCGGGGAGCCGGTGCCCGCGCTCGTGACCTTGCCGGTGGTCGCGCCGCCCGTCAGCGCCGAGGCCACCTGCGCCGGGGTGGCGGAGGTGTGGCCCGCCAGGTAGACCGCCGCCGCGCCCGCGACGTGCGGTGTCGCCATCGACGTACCGGAGATGGTGTTGGTCGCCGTGTCGCTGGTGTACCAGCCGGCCGTGATCGAGGAGCCCGGCGCGAAGATGTCCAGCACGGAGCCGTAGTTGGAGTAGCTGGCCCGCGCGTCCGTGTTCGTGGTGGCGCCGACCGTGATGGCCTCGGTGACCCGGGCGGGGGAGTACGAGGAGGCGTTGGCGGAGCTGTTGCCCGCCGCGATCGCGTAGGTCACGCCGCTGGCGATGGAGTTGCGGACGGCCGTGTCCAGGGTGGAGGAGGCGCCGCCGCCGAGCGACATGTTGGCGACCGAGGGGCCGGAGTGGTTGTTCGTCACCCAGTCGATGCCCGCGATGACGCCGGCCGTGGTGCCCGAGCCGTTGTTGTCGAGCACGCGGACCGCGACGACCTTCGCCTTCTTGGCGACGCCGTACTTGGTGCCCGCGATGGTGGTGGCGACGTGGGTGCCGTGGCCGTTGCCGTCGGCGGCGTTGGTGTCGCCGTCCACCGCGTCGTAGCCGTAGGAGGCCCGGCCGCTGATGTCGCCGTGGGTGATGCGGACGCCGGTGTCGATGACGTACGCCGTCACGCCGCTGCCCGCGCTGTCCGGGTAGGTGTACGTGCCGGAGAGCGGGAGCGAGGTCTGGTCGACGCGGTCGAGGCCCCACGGGGCGCTGGACTGCGTGGTGTCGGCGAGCGTGACGCGCTGGTTCTGCTCGACGGAGGCGACGGCCGGGTCGGCGGCCAGGCGCTTGGCCTCGGCGGCGGAGAGGGTCGCGGTGTAGCCGTTCAGCGCGCTGGTGAACGTCTTCTTCACCGTGCCGCCGTACTCCTCGACGACGTCCTTGCCGGCGGCGGAGGACGCCTTCAGGCCGGCGTCCTTCTTGAGGGTGACGATGTAGCTGTCCTTGACCGCGGTGGGGGAACCCGCGGCGAGGACGGTGCCCTCGGCCGGGGCGGCCTGGGCGGGTATCGCGGTGAGCCCGCCGGTCAGGGCGGCGGCGGCCAGGCCGGCTATCGCGGTGAAGCGGAGTCTCTTGCTGCGCTGAGGTGCCATGACGAGGGGGTCCTCCTCTGGGCAGCGCGGGCCCGGGTGGGGGCGCGCGACTGTGGGGGGTGTGCGCGGGATCGCGCACACGGCCCGGGGAGCGTCGCGTTCCGCTCCGGGCCGGGGTACAGCCTTGACCAACTCCGGGTGGCGGACAAGGGAGTTGAACAGCTGTCAACAAATCTGTCATGCACACGAAATATGTCAAGACCGCGTGAGAGGAGGGACGTGCGGGGCGAGTGCGCGGCGGGTGGTGCGGTGGCCGCCCGCCGCGCACGCGGGTCAGTTGCGCAGGCTGCGGGCCGGCAGCACCACGTGCGCCGCCGACTTCAGCGTGGCCTCGTCGGAGGCGAAGGCCGTCAGTGTCCCGGCGTCTCCCGGCTTCGCGTCCGGCCAGGGGCGCGTGGTGAAGATGAGGTAGGCGCACCCGTGCGCGCCGACCGCCTCCAGCCAGTCCGCGGGCGGTACGAACTGGGCGGTCACCTGCGGCAGGGTCAGCACCGCCGCACCCGGCAGCACGAGCAGGCTGACCGGCAGGCTGGGCATCAGCGTCGCGTCGACCAGTTCGTGCTTCGGCGGGATGCCGGCGCCGGCCAGCAGCCGCGCGGCGGCGGCCGACTCGGCCTCCGGGCCGTTCGAGCCGTCGCCGCGGGGGCAGACCAGGATGTAGGGGACGGTGCCCTGGGGGGCCTCCCGGCTCCAGGACATGACGAGGAGCCTGCCCAGGTCGTCGGTGCGCACGGGCTGGGTTTCAACTGGCGTGGAAGTCACCGCGGAACCGTACCGGCGGCCCCCCGGCGCCCCGGCCCGCGCTCACTCGTCCGGCCCAACGTCCGGCCGGACGCCACACGATCGAGGGACCGGCCGCCGCGGCCCGCCACCGGGGGAAACGACGGGTGAACGGACGGACCACGAAGTGATAACGGCGGGCAACCGTTCGCACGCGCGTGCTGTCTAGTCCCTCATGAAGATCTCTTTCCTCCTGCACAACGCCTACGGGATCGGAGGCACGATCACCACCACGTTCAACCTGGCCCAGGCACTGGCCGAACGCCACACCGTGGAGATCGTCTCGGTGCTGCGGCACCGGGAGCGGCCGAACTTCACCCTGGACCCCAGGGTGTCGCTGAGACCGCTGGTGGACCTCCGGCAGGAGAAGGAACACCCGGCCCATCTGCGGCCGGCCAGGGTCTTCCCGGCCGCCGAGTACCGCTACCACCAGTACAGCGAGCTGACCGACGAGCGGATCGGCGCGTGCCTGGCGGACCTCGACGCCGACGTGGTCATCGGCACTCGCCCCGGCCTCAACGTGCACCTCGCGCTCCAGGCGCCGCAGCGGGTCGCCCGCGTCGGGCAGGAGCACCTCACCCTGGACAACCACCCGCCCCGGCTGCGCACCGCGCTGCGCCGCGCCTACCGGCGGCTCGACGTGCTCACCACGGTCACCGAGGCGGACGCCGCCGCCTACCGGCGCAAGATGCGCCTGCCCGGCGTCCGGGTGGAGGCCCTGCCCAACAGCGTCCCCGACCCCGTGCTGCCCCCCGCCGACGGCGACGCCAAACTGGTGATCGCGGCCGGCCGGCTGGTCCCGGTCAAACGCTACGACCTGCTGATCGAGGCATTCGCGCGGGTCGCCGCCGAACACCCCGACTGGCAGCTGCGGGTCTACGGCAAGGGCGAGGAGCACGACCGGCTGCGCGCGCTGATCGAACGGCTCGGCCTGTCGGACAACGTCTTCCTGATGGGCCCCGCCGCCCCCATGGAGGCGGAGTGGGTGAAGGGCTCGATCGGCGCCGCCGCGTCCAACTTCGAACCCTTCGGCATGACCCTCGTGGAGGCCATGCGCTGCGGGCTGCCGGTGGTCAGCACCGACTGCCCCCACGGCCCCGGGGAGATCATCAAGGACGGCGTCGACGGCCGGCTCGTCCCGGTCGGCGACGCCGCGGCCTTCGGCGAGGCGCTCCTCGAACTGGTCCGCGACGACGAACGCCGCCGCCGGATGGGCCGGGCCGCGCTGGAGAACGCCCGCCGCTTCGCCCCCGGCCCCGTGGTGCGCCAGGCCGAACGGCTCCTGGAGGAGGCGTGTGAGGCACGGCGGACGGGACGGCCCGTCACCCGGGACCGCGACCCGGTCGGCCGTGTCCTGACCGGCCGGGGCCACGCGGCCCGGGACGCGGTGTACGCCACCGGAAGCAGCGCGCTGCGCACGATACGAAAGGCACGCCGATGACCACCGACCACGCCACGGACCCCAGGACCGCCTGCACCGTCGAGCGGGACGGCCGGATCACCTTCGCCCTGCGCCTGCCGCCGGCCGACCCCGGCGGCCGGCTGCTGCTCCGGCTCCGCCCCAAGAAGGGAGGGACCGAACACCTCCGGCACCTGCTCGCCCTCGACACCGCCGTCGACGGCCACCGCACCGCCGTCCTGCCGGCCGGCACGGTCCTGGCGGAGGGCCGGTGGGACGTCCATCTCGTCGACGGACCGGACGGCGGGCACCGGCGCGTGCGCCCCGGACCGCGCGACCTGCGCGCCCTCGTGGACGGACACACCCGCGACCGCGCCGCGCCCGTCGCCGTCCGCATTCCCTACGTCACCAAGGACGGGTTCCTGGCGGTCCGGGCCTGGCTGCGCGACGCCCACGCCGAGACCCGCCGGGTCAGGGCGGCGGAGGGTGCGCTGACGGCCGCCGCCCGGCTGCACGGCACCGAGTTCGGCCCGGGGGCCGCCGTACGGCTGCGGCTGCGCGGCACCCGCACCGAGCGGCTGGTCACGCCCCGGGTCGCCGACGACCGCCGCGACTTCTCCTTCGCCGTCGCCCTGGCGGACCTGGTCGCGGACGCCGATCCCGGCGCCGGGCAGCGCTTCTGGGACGTGTCGGTCCGGCCCGCCGAGGCCGCGCCGTGGGTCCGCCTCGCCCGCCTCCTCGACGACGTGGCCGACCGCAAGCACATCCACGTCCAGCCCGCCGCCCTGGTGGGGGACACGGCCGTACGCCCCTACTACACGGTCGACAACGACCTCTCCGTGACGGTCACACCGGCCGGCTGACGGCCCCGCCCGCGTCCTGCGCGCGCAGGCGCTCCGCCTCCTGCGCGGTGAGCTTGCGTTCGGCGCCGCAGAAGGTGCACTGGGTCGCGTACTTCGTCGACACCGGGAACAGCGGAACGAAGAACAGGGTGAACTTGGTGACCCGCTTGCGCAGGACGTGGGCGGCGGGGTTGCCGCACCGGCCGCAGACCAAGGTCAGTACGGCGAGCTGGTAGAGGTACCCCTTGGTGCCGAAGATGATCATGGTGGTCCTTCCCCGTGCGGCTCCTGCCGCCAGGGTGCCAGACGAACCCGGCGCGCGCGTCACGGGGCGGCGGGGGAGGCCGGCCGCGACGGCGCCCGGCCCGTTGTCAGTGCCACGATCTACCGTTCGGGCAGTGGGGTTCGCGGACACGCCGCCGACCCTGACCTGGGGAGAGGTCTGCCATGACGACGACGTACCTGGAGCTGTCGCAGGACGACGGGGGAGCGCACAAGTTCTACGAGGTGACGGTCGACGGCACGGTCGTCACCGTTCGGTACGGGCGGATCGGCGCTGCCGGGCAGACCCAGACGTCGACGTTCCCCACGGCGCAGAAGGCCCAGGCGGCGGCGGCGAAGAAGATAGGCGAGAAGGTGCGCAAGGGGTACGCCCCCGCGGTGCAAGGGCAGCGCGCCCCGCGGTCCGTCACCCGCCGGCAGGTCGCCTCCGCGCCGTCCACGGTCCGTTCCGTCGCGCCGGTGCTCTGGCGGTTCCGGACCGGCTCCGCGGCCTTCGGCATCCACATCGACGACGAGCACTGCTGGGTGGGCAACCAGGCCGGTGACGTCTACACCCTGGCCCACGGCGGCGAGGTCCTCGCCCGCTACCAGCTGCCCGACGGGGTGAAGTGCCTGGTGGCCGACGACTTCTGGATGTACGCGGGCTGCGACGACGGCCGGGTCTACGACCTGTCGTCGAAACTCCCCTTCGCCGCCTACGACATAGCCGCCGACGTCGACATCTTCTGGCTCGACATCCACGAGGGCGTGCTGCACGTGGCGGACCGGGCCGGCCGGCTCACCGTCATCGACCACGAGGACGAACACCAGTGGGCGCGCGGCGGCCGGGGCGAGCACGCCTGGATGGTGCGCGCCGACGACCGCGCCGTGTACCACGGGGACACCCGCGGGGTGACGGCCCACGCGCCCGACGGCGGCACCGAGGTGTGGCACACCGCCACCCAGGGCGCGGTGCTCTTCGGCTGGCAGGAGGACGACGCGGTGTACGCGGGGACGGCCCACCGGGTGGTGCACCGCCTCTCGAAGCGGACCGGCGCCGTCGAGGCGACCTACCGGTGCGACAGCTCGGTGTACTCGTGCGCGACCTCGCCCGGCGGCCGGTACGTCTTCGCCGGCGACGCGGCCTCCTCGGTGTACTGCTTCGACCGGGACGGCACCCGGCTGTGGAAGCTCGGCACGGGCGGCGGCTCCGCGCTGTCGATGCAGTACCGCGACGAGCGGCTCTACCTGGTGACCACCGACGGCTCCCTGGTGTGCGTGGACGCGAGCGAGGCCGCGGTGACCGCAGCCCAGCAGGGTTCCGTGCCGGTCGCCCGGGACGTCAAGCTGGCCGCCGCGCTGCCGACCTACCGCGCGGCCACGGCCGCAGAGTCCGTGACCACGGTCACCGCCGCTCCGGCGGGCTCGGTGGTCGTGGAGTGCGTGCGCGACGGCGGACGGACCCGTATCCACGTCGTGTCCGACGGGTACGACCCGTCGTGGAACGTGCAGTTCCCGAGGGCGATACGGGAGCCGGGCGCCCGGTACGTCGTCGACGCGGTGCACGCCGCGGCGGGCGGCTTCTACCGCGTCCGCGGTGACATCAGGCGGCTCGGCTGATCACCCGGCCCGCGCGGAAGGAACCGGCCGGCGGGGCGGGGCACACGGCTCCGGCGGTCTCGGCGAGGCGGGTCAGGCGATGGAGGCCGAGATGACGGCCGCCACCGCGAGGTTGCAGGAGGCCGTCACCCAGACCGCGGGGTGCGGCTCCGGCTCGACCAGCGTCGCCCCCAGCCGGCCGGGCGTGATCAGGTCCACCACCAGGAACGCCAGGGCCATCATCACCAGCCCCAGCAGCCCGAACACGGCGGTGGACACCAGCCCCTTGCCGAAGTCCTCGTACGTCGTCCAGATGGAGGTGAAGACGATCGCGCCGATGCCGAGCAGGGCGGAGCTGAGCACCGTGGCGGCGTTGCGGTTGCGCTGCTCCCAGATCTGCCGGCCGAGCTTTCCGGGCGTCAGCACGTCGACCAGGACGATGCCGAGGACCAGCAGGACCAGACCGAGCGCGCCGTAGGCGGTGGCCCGGCCGAGACCGTTGACGATGTCGCTCATGGAAGTGCCGGCTCCGTAAGTGGTAGGGAAGGGCGTCGGGTTGTTGGCTGTCCGAAGAACCGCTGTTCAAGGAGACGCAAAATGTAGCGCACCCGTTCGGGCGGGCCCGGGGCAGGTGAGCGGTGGGCGGGGAAACCGTCCGGTCACCGGCAACCTCCGTACACGACACCGAACTTGAACCGTTCGTTCTCTTTAACTGTTCCGGTTCAAGGCGTAGGTTCACCGCCATGACCGCGTCCCGGCCTCCGGCCGCCGCCGAGGAACTGCGCCGTGCCGGCCTGCGTGTGACGGCCGCCCGCGTCGCGCTGCTGGAGACGGTCCGTCACGGTGACCACCTCGCGGCCGAGGCCATCGCCTCGGGCGTGCGGGACCGCGTCGGCCATGTCTCCGTGCAGGCCGTCTACGACGGGCTGCACGCGCTGACCAGGGCAGGACTGATCCGCCGCATCGAACCGGCGGGCGGGCCGGCCCGCTTCGAGGGGCGCGTGGGCGACAACCACCACCACGTCGTCTGCCGCGCCTGCGGCGCGGTGGCCGACGTCGACTGCGCGGTCGGCCACGCACCCTGCCTCACCGCCTCCGACGACCACGGCTTCACGGTCGAGGAGGCCGAGGTCACCTACTGGGGCCTGTGCCACGCCTGTTCCCCCGCCCCCGCTCCCTGAGCACCGTTTCCTGAGCACCCGTTTCCTGAGCACCGAGAACATGCCCGGAAGGACTCCCATGACCGAGAACCACGACGCGATCGTCACCGACCCGAAGGCCGAGGGCGAAGGCGGCTGCCCGGTCGCGCACGACCGCGCCGCCCACCCGACGCAGGGCGGCGGGAACCGCCAGTGGTGGCCGGAGCGGCTCAATGTGAAGATCCTCGCGAAGAACCCCCGGGTGTCCAACCCGCTCGACGAGGACTTCGACTACGCCCAGGCGTTCAAGAGCCTCGACCTGCCGGCCGTCAAGCGGGACATCGCGGAGGTGCTGACCACCTCGCAGGACTGGTGGCCGGCCGACTTCGGCCACTACGGTCCCTTCATCATCCGGATGGCGTGGCACAGCGCGGGCACCTACCGGATCAGCGACGGCCGCGGCGGCGCCGGTGCCGGGCAGCAGCGCTTCGCCCCCCTCAACAGCTGGCCGGACAACGCCAACCTCGACAAGGCCCGCCGTCTGCTGTGGCCGGTGAAGAAGAAGTACGGCCAGAGTCTGTCCTGGGCCGACCTGCTGGTCCTCGCGGGCAACGTGGCGCTGGAGTCGATGGGCGTGGAGACCTTCGGCTTCGGCGGCGGACGCGAGGACGTGTGGGAGCCCGAGGAGGACGTGTACTGGGGCCCCGAGACCACCTGGCTCGACGACAAGCGCTACACCGGCGACCGCGAGCTGGAGAACCCGCTCGGCGCCGTCCAGATGGGTCTCATCTACGTCAACCCCGAGGGCCCCAACGGCACGCCGGACCCGCTCGCCGCGGCCCGCGACATCCGTGAGACCTTCGGCCGGATGGCGATGAACGACGAGGAGACCGTCGCCCTGATCGCCGGCGGCCACACCTTCGGCAAGACCCACGGCGCCGGCCCGGCCGACCACGTCGGCGCCGACCCCGAGGCCGCCTCCCTGGAGGAGCAGGGCCTCGGCTGGCGCAACACCTACGGCACCGGCAAGGGCGCGGACACCATCACCTCCGGCCTGGAGGTGACCTGGACCTCCACGCCCACGCGGTGGAGCAACGGCTTCTTCGACAACCTCTTCGGCTACGAGTGGGAGCTGACCCGGAGCCCGGCCGGCGCCCACCAGTGGAAGCCGAAGGACGGCGCGGGCGAGGGCACGGTCCCGCACGCCCACGACGCCACGAAGAAGATCGCGCCGAACATGCTCACCACCGACCTGGCGCTCCGCTTCGACCCGGTCTACGAGCCCATCTCCCGCCGGTTCCACGAGAACCCGGAGGAGTTCCAGGCGGCCTTCGCCCGCGCCTGGTACAAGCTGACCCACCGTGACATGGGCCCGAAGTCCCTGTTCCTCGGCCCCGAGGTCCCTGAGGAGACGCTGCTGTGGCAGGACCCGCTGCCCGAGGCCGGCGGCGAGCCGCTCGGCGCCGGTGACATCAGTGCCCTCAAGGCCAAGCTCCTCGACTCCGGCCTGAGCGTCTCCGACCTGGTCTTCACCGCCTGGGCGTCGGCGTCCACCTTCCGCGGCAGCGACAAGCGCGGCGGCGCCAACGGCGCCCGCATCCGCCTGGAGCCGCAGCGCAGCTGGGAGGCGAACGACCCCGGCCGCCTCGCCACCGTCCTGTCCGCCCTGGAGGGCATCCAGCGGGACTTCAACGAGGGCGCCGCGCGCAAGGTGTCCCTGGCCGACCTGATCGTCCTCGGCGGCTCGGTCGCCGTCGAGCGGGCCGCCAAGGAGGCCGGTTTCGAGATCGAGGTTCCCTTCACCCCCGGCCGGGTGGACGCCGGACCGGAGCACACGGACGTCGAGTCGTTCGCCGCGCTGGAGCCGGCCGCCGACGGGTTCCGCAACTACCTCGGCAAGGGCAACCGGCTGCCCGCCGAGTACCTGCTGCTGGACCGGGCCAACCTGCTGACCCTCAGCGCCCCGGAGATGACCGTCCTGGTCGGCGGCCTGCGCGTGCTGGGCGCCAACCACCAGCAGAGCCAGCTCGGCGTCCTCACCACGACCCCCGGGTCCCTGACCAACGACTTCTTCGTCAACCTGCTCGACCTGGGCACGACGTGGAAGGCGACCAGCGAGGACCAGACCCTCTTCGAGGGCCGGGACGCCGCCACCGGCGAGGTGAAGTGGGCGGGCAGCCGCGCCGACCTCGTCTTCGGCTCCAACTCCGAGCTGCGCGCCCTCGCCGAGGTGTACGCGAGCGACGACGCCAAGGAGAAGTTCGTCCGTGACTTCGTCGCCGCGTGGGTCAAGGTCATGAACCTGGACCGGTTCGACCTGGTCTGACCGGCTCCGCCCGCCCCTGGCCGCCCCCGGCCGGGGCCGGTCAGGGGGGGCACGGGGGCGTCCCGCGCGGCACCGGCGCGGGACGCCCCTCACGCGGTCAGGTGCCCGAGCACCGCGCGCATCGCGGCCCGCACCGCCTCGCGTGACTCCTCGCCCGGGTCGAGGCACTCGAAGCCGTGCCGCCCGTGCGGTACGTCGATCACCTCCACGGCGGCCTCGTGCCGCCGGGCGGCGGTGAGGAACTCCGCCACGGTGGCGGCGATCTCCGGCATCTCCCGCCCGACCCGTGTGAGGACGACGGGCGGCGCGTCCGTCCCGCCCGCCAGCGCCTCGGCCGGACGGAAACGGCCGGCGGGCACAGCCCAGTTGGGCAGCGGGGCGAGGATCGGGTACGTGGCCGCCAGACAGCGCAGCCAGGGCTGGGGAGCGGACAGCCACTCCGCCGTGAGCGGCCCGCCGCCGGAGAAGAACCACAGCGCCACCCGGTCCGCGTCCACCCGGGGATCGGCCCGTACGGCCGCCACCGCGGCGGCCACGTCGTCGGCGGCGACCGGGTAGTCGGCGACACCGTGCAGCCGGTGGGCGACCGTGGCACCCACCACCCCCCGGGCGGCGGCGTACCGGGCATAGCCCCGGTACAGCGGCCAGTCGCGCGGGCCCGGCCGCGCCCCGGCGGGCAGCGGACCGCCGTGCACGAACAGCACCGCGGGGCGCGGGCCGTCGGCGTCCGGCGGGTACAGGTCGACGCGCCCCGTCCGCTCCGGTTCCCGCGGCGGCACCCCGAGCGGGAACGGCCGCAGATGGGCCGGCGGGCGCGCGGGATCGAGCGGGGCCAGCCGGCGTCCCCCGCCTTCCGCGGCCCGCAGCAGGACTCCGGCCAGGTCGTCCGGGCAGGACAGCATCGGCCAGTGTCCGGTGGGCAGTTCGAAGAACGGCACCTCGGCCTCGGCCAGCGCGCCCAGGGCGGGGTCGCCGTAATCGACCTGGAGCTGGAGCAGGTCGACGCCCGCCCCGCTGCCGGTGCACAGCACGCCGGTGGCGGGCACCCGGGCCACCGCGCCGGTCAGCCGCAGCGGCTGGAGCAGGGTGCCCAGCGGCTGCGGCGCGGCACGCGCGGTGAGCCGGTCCAGCGCGGGGCCGGGGACGCCCGCGGTGCTTCCCCAGCGGGTCCACGCGTCGCGCCCCGGCGGGGGCAGCACGCCCTCGGGCCCGCCCGCCGCCAGCCTCTCCCGCAGCGCCGCGTCGGGCAGCGCGGCCAGCGCGGGCACCCCGTCCCGGGGCATCCCGGCGTCCAGGTACACGACCCGCGCGATCCGCCCGGCCCGGCGGTCGGCGGCCCCCAGCGCCGGGTGGATGCCGTAGCCGTGACCGACGAGCACGATCCGGCGCCGCCGGGGGGCACCGTCTCCCGTACCGCTCCCTCCGCGGGTCTGCGGGCCGGCCTCCTCGCGGGTCTGTGAGCCGGCCTCCTCACGGAGGCGCGTGCGGGTGTCCGTTCCGGCCTCCTCGCCGGTCTGCGAGCCGGCCCCCGCGCCGATCTGCGTGCCGGCCCCCGTACCGGTCTCCTCGCCGGTCACCGGGGTGGCCCCCGCGCCGGTCGCCGTAGCGGTCTCCTCTCCTGCCACCGGGTCGGTCATCGAGTCAGTCACCGAATCGATCACCGAATCGATCACCGAGTCGATCACCGCGACGACGTCCGAGATGTGTGTCTCCAGGTCGATGCCGGCGCGGCCCGCGCCCGGTGGGCCGTCGAGCCCGGTCAGGGTGACCGGGCGGGCCTCGGCGCCCGCCGCGGTCAGCCGCGCGGCCGTCCCCTCCCAGACGTGTGCGCCCGTGAACAAGTCCGGCACCAGGACGAATACGGTCATGACGCTCTCCTCGACGGTGGTGTCCCCGCGGTCCGGCCGGTGACCGGGCCGCGCTCACCGGTACCGTAGGAACTCCCCCAGAGGGAGGTTCAAGTGCCCGCAGCGCACGACGGTCCGCTCGGCATCGGCGAACTGGCCGAGCGGGCGGGGGTCACCGTCAAGACCGTCCGCTTCTACTCCGACGGCGGCCTGCTGCCGGAGACCGCCCGCACCACCGGGGGCCACCGCCGCTACGGCCCCGAGGCGCTGGACCGGCTGCGGCTGATCCGCTCCCTGCGCTCCCTCGGCCTGGGCGTGCCCGAGATCCGCCGGGTCCTTGACGCCGGGGACGACGCGGACCGCGCCCTGGAGGACGCCGTCGCCGGGCAGCTGCGCGCCCTCGGCGGCCAACTCGCCGCGCTGCGCTGGCGGGAGGCGGCGCTGCGCCTGGTGCGGGAGTGCCCGCCGGAGCAGCGGGCCGGGCGGCTGTGCCTGATCGGCACGGTGGGCGCCCCGCCGAGCACCGCCCCGCTGGCCCGCTTCTGGCGCGCCTGGCTGCCACCGCGCATGCCGTCCCGCGCCGTCACCGCCTTCCTGGACGCGGCGGTCCCGCAGCCGCCCGCCGACCCCGCCCCGGCCCAGGTCCTGGCCTTCGCCCGGCTCAACGCCCTGACCGCCGGCCCCTGTCCGGGACACACCCGGCCGCAGCCCGCGGCGCACCGTACGGCGGACAGCCGTGCCGCCGCCGTCCTCTACGCGGCGCTGGCCGAGGCGTACGAACTGGCCGGCGTCCCGCTGCGCCGGGGCCGCGCGCCCGCCGCCGGGGAGGCACTGGACAGCTTCGTGGGCGCGTACAGCACCGCGTACGGCACCCGGGACACCCCCGGCTTCCGCCGCGCGCTGGCCCGGGAGCTCGCGGCGGATCCACGGCTCGACCAGTACTGGGACCTGGTCGCCGAGGTCGTCACCCCGCCGGGCGCGCGTCCCGAACCGACCCCGGGGACCGCGCACGACTGGCTGCTCACCGCCCTCACCGCGCAGACGGCGGCCTGAGCACTCCGCCGCGCCGGGCCCGGCCGGGTCAGCGGGCGCCGCCGAAGTCCCTGGGCCCCCAGGGGTCGCCGTCCCCGGCGTGGACACCGATGCCGATCTCCTCGAAGGCGCGGTCCAGTATGTTCGCCCGGTGGCCGGGACTGTTCATCCAGGCGTCCATGACCGCATCGGCGTCGGCCTGCCCGCGCGCTGCGTTCTCGCCCGGCACGGACCACAGGCACCCCGCGGCCTCGACCCGCTCGGCCATCGTGGAGCGGCTCGGCGGGAACCATGCCAGGGACAACTCGGCTGATCGGTCCGGCGAATACCGAACGGACCCGGTGGACACGACCCGCCCACCGGGGGTGCGGGGGCGTGCCGCGGGCACGCCGACGGGTCCCGGAGCGCCGCCATGAAGGAGCCTCAGAAAACCGCCGGGCCGCCCCCGATGGAACCGGTACCGCCGTCCGCTCAGACGGCGAACTCGGTGGGCGGCAGACCGAGGGCGGTGCACGCCTCCCGGATCACCTGCTGCTCGGCCGGCTCGAAGACCCCGTCCGCGCCCGCGACCACGATCCCGGTCTGGACGACCGCGCGCGCCTCGGCGGGCTTCTTCGCGGCCTTCGCGATCACCTGGAGGGCCTCCGCCTTGCCGGCGTGGAAGTCGGCGAGCAGCCGGTCCACATGCTGGTTGAACCGCTGGCGCAGCTGGTCCGCCGGGAAGTTCTGCAGCACGTCGTTGGTGACGATCAGCTCCTCCACGCGCTGCCGCTCCGCCTGCTCCACCCTTCCGTCGGCCGCGGCAACCAGCGCGCACATCGCCATGCTCGCGTCCCGGTAGGCGCCGCTCTTCAGCTCCGTCTTGACCGACGCGAGCTGGGACTTGAACAGGCCGACCAGCTGGGCCTTGGTCCCGCCGGACGACGAACCCGCCGCCCCGTGCCCCTGCCCCTGGCCGTACGGATGGCCCTGGCCCGGAGCCTGGCCCGGAGCCTGGCCCTGACCGCCGTACGCCCCCTGCCCGCCGCTCGTCCCGCGGGAGCTCTGGGACTGCTGGAGGTTCTTGGCCTGGTCCTTGATCCGGTCCCACATCGCCACTGGTGCCACCTTCTGCCGCTGATCGTCCAAGTCGTCGGTCACGCCACCGCGCGCCCACCGGATCAAACGCCTCCCGCGGCCGCACGGTTCCCCAGGGGCAAAGGAAAAGCAAAAGCGGCTCATGGGACGGGGTGTCCCCCGGTCCAACTCGCGCCCCGCGCGGCGGCCTTCGGGCACACTGAGCCACTACTCTTCTACATGCACGTAGAACCACGCGTGCGCGGAGAACCACCTGGCATACGAAGGAGTGGACGCCACGATGGTGTTCAAACGACTGCTCGGCTCGCTCGGCGTGGGCGGGCCCACGGTCGACACGGTCCTCGCCCCGGGCGCCGCCCGCCCCGGCGCGGCGCTCACCGGCGAGGTCCGCCTCAAGGGCGGCACCGCCGACTTCGACATCGAGCACATCGCGCTGGAACTGGTGGCGCGGGTCGAGGCCGAGCACGAGGGGGGCGAGGACGAGGGCGTCGCCGCGTTCGACCGGTTCGTCGTCGCCGGCGGGTTCCGGCTCGGCGAGGGCGAGGAGCGGACCGTGCCGTTCAGCGTGCCGTTGCCCTGGGAGACCCCGGTCACCGAGCTGTACGGACAGGGCCTCGGCATCGTCCTCGGCGTGCGCACCGAACTGTCGGTGGCCGGCGCCCGGGACAAGGGCGACCTCGACCGGCTCGCCGTGGCCCCGCTGCCCGCGCAGGAGGCGATCCTGGAGGCCCTCGGACAGCTCGGCTTCGGCTTCCGCTCCGCGGACCTGGAGTACGGCCGCATCGGCGGCACCGGGCAGCGACTGCCCTTCTACCAGGAGATCGAACTCACCCCCGCTCCCCAGTACGCCCACCAGGTTAACGAGATCGAGCTGACCTTCCTCGCCCACCCCGGCGGACTCGAGGTCGTCCTGGAGGCGGACAAGCGCGGCGGGCTGTTCTCCGAGGGACACGACGCGCTCACCCGCTTCACCGTCGGCCACCACGACGTCCGCGACTGGAACACCGAGGTCGACGGCTGGATCCGGGAGCTGATCGGCCACCGTGCCGCCTACGGTGCGCACGCCTCCTACGGTCACCAGGGCTCCGAGGACCACCACCACGGCGGCCACCG
The DNA here is from genome assembly GCF_020521275.1 of Streptomyces daghestanicus. Lineage (NCBI taxonomy): Bacteria > Bacillati > Actinomycetota > Actinomycetes > Kitasatosporales > Streptomycetaceae > Streptomyces > Streptomyces daghestanicus. The sequence continues at coordinate 573,186 of NZ_BNDX01000018.1, forward strand.
CTCCGGCCCGGGGGTCGGCACCGCCGTCGCCGCGGGAGCGGCGGGCCTGGCCGTCGGCGTCGTCGGCGGCATGGTCGCGGCCGAAGCGGTCGACGAGATCGGTGACTTCTTCGAGGGCGACGACGAGGAGGGCGAGGAGGAGTAGGCGCGGCGGGAGCGGACGCCGGGGGAGCGGCACGGCACCGGCTGCCCCCTTTACGCACGGACCCCCGCCCACCCTGAGTGCGCCATGGGGCGCCCGAACGCACAGCGTGGCAGCGGGAGTTGAGGGGGCGCCCCCGGCGTGCTCCGGTTGCCCCGGTGTTCCTCCCCGACCGGCGCTTACCGTTCCGGTCGGTCGGAAAGGCTGTCGGCGTGCAACCGGCAGATGCCGGGCCCGGGGCCCGGCACCCGGGACGGACGGTCTCCACCGGCCGTCCCGGGTGCGCCCCGTGCGAACGACCGAGGAGGAACCACCGATGCCCACAGCCGACGACCGCGAGCTCTTCGACGAAGTGCGTGAACTGCTGGCCGCCACCGTCGAGGACGTGTCCGTCGAGGAGGTCGCTCTCGACTGCGACCTCAAGGACGACCTCGGCGTCGACTCGCTGGCCCTGCTGGAACTCGTCGCCGCGATCGAGGACCGCTGGCAGGTCCAGGTGCCGATGGACGAGGCGGCCCGGCTGAGCACGGTCCGTGAGATCGTCGACCACCTCTCCTCCGTGGTGCCCGCCCCGGCCGGCGGCGCCGCGTGAGCCGAGGCAACCGGGCCGCCCCGCCCCGCGACGGGCGGGCCGCCGTCGTCACGGGGCTCGGCATGACCACGGCGCTGGGCGGTGACGCCCCGTCCACCTGGTCGGCGCTGCTGGACGGCGCCTGCGGGGTGAGGAGCCGCGACTACGGACCGCCCGACGGGCCACCCCAGGTCTACCTCGCGGCGCCCGCCGCCGTGGACCCGGCGTCCGGGCTGTCGCCGGTGAAGGCCGGGCACTGCGACCGTTCCGCGCAGTTCGCCCTGGTCGCCGCGCGGGAGGCGCTGCGCGACGCCGGTCTGCCGGACGACCGGTCCCTGGCGGGCGGCGCCTCCCGGGTCGTCGTCATCGTCGGCGCGGGGCTGGGCGGGCTCCTCAGCATCCTCGACCAGAACCGGCGGCTGGAGACCGGCGGCCCCGGCCGGGTCAGCCCCCGGGCCGTCCCGGTCATGCTGCCCAACCACGCCGCCGCCGAGGTCGGCCTGATGGTCGGCGCGACGGCCGGGGTGCACACCCCGGTCAGCGCCTGCGCCTCCGGCGCCGAGGCCGTCGCCCAGGCCCTCGCCCTGATCCGGGAGGACCGTGCCGACGTGGTGGTCGCGGGCGGCACGGAGGCCGGTCTGCACCCGCTGGTCTTCGCCGGCTTCGCCCGGCTGCGCGCCCTGTCGCAGCGGTGCGGCGAACCGGAACGGGCGTCCCGGCCGTTCGACCCCGGCCGCGACGGCTTCGTGATGGGTGAGGGCGCCGGAATGCTCGTACTGGAGAGCACCGGGCACGCCGCGGCCCGCGGCGCCCGCGTGCACGCCCGGCTGAGCGGCGCGGGCATCAGCAACGACAGCCACCACGTGGCCCAGCCGGCCCCCGAAGGGGCGGGCTGCGCCGCCGCCGTCACCGCCGCCCTCGACGACGCCGGCCTCCTCCCGGAGGACGTCCGGCACGTCAACGCGCACGCCACGTCCACGCCCGTCGGCGACCTCTGCGAGGCACAGGCGCTGCGCACGGCCTTCGGCGGAGCGCTGGACGACGTGGCGGTCAGCGCCACCAAGGCGGCCTTCGGGCACACCCTGGGCGCGGCCGGCGCCATCGAGGCGGTCACCACCGTCCTGGCCCTGCGGGAGAGAACCGCACCGCCCACCCGCAGTCTCGACCGCGTCGACCCGGCGATCGAGCTGAACGTGGTCGGCCGCGTCCCCGAACCCCTGCCCGCCGGGCCCCTGGCGGCGGTCAGCACGAGCATGGGGTTCGGCGGGCACAACGTGGCGCTGGCCTTCACCGCCGCCCCGTGAGCGCGGGCGTCCCCTCGGCGCCGGCGCGGACCGTGCTGATGTGCCCGGGACAGGGCGCCTACCTCCCCGGCGCCCTGCGCCACCTGCGGGAGGTGCCCGCCGTCGCCGGCGTACTGGCGGCGGTGGACGCGCACGCCCCGGACCGCGCCGGCACCGTCCTGCCGGTGGCCCGGCTCCTCACCGAGGCGGACGCCCCCGGCCCCGAGGAACTGGTGCGCGCGGACCCGCTCGGCTTCGACCTGGCCACGTACGCCGCGGTGGTCGCCGCCGGGACGGTGCTGCTCGACCTCGCCCGCGCCCGCGTCGACGCGGTCCTCGGCCACAGCGTCGGGGACCTCGCCGCGCTCACCGTGGCCGGCGCCCTCACCGTGGGCCAAGGGGTGCGGCTGCTGCGCGTACGGGACCGGCTGCTGCGCGGCGCGGCCCTGCCGGCGGCCGGCATGGTGGCCACCGACGCCGGCCCCGGCCGGGCGGAACACCTGATCCGCGCCCAGGGCACGGCACAGGTGCGGATCGCCGCCCACAACGCCCCCGCCCAGGTGGTGCTCTCCGGCCCCGACAGCCAGCTCGCGCGCCTGGCGGACGCCCTGCGGGACGACGGGCACCGGGTCACCCGGCTGGCCAGCCGCACCGCCTACCACCATCCCCTGCTCCAGGAGGTGCACCGTCACTTCCGCGGCCTGCTGCGGGCCCAGCCGGTCGCCCGGCCCGCCCTCCCGGTGCACACCACCGCCGGGCGCTGGGCGTCGACCCCCGCCCAGTTGCGCAGTACGGCCGCCGCCCATCTCACCGAACCCATGGCCCTGCCCCGCGCCCTGCGCGTCCTGCGCCGGGCGGGCTTCACCACCTACATCGACAGCGGCCCCCGGGCCCTGCTGAGCGCCCTGGTCAAGGCCGGCCTGCCCGGCTGCGCCACCGCCGCGCCGCTGCGCACCCCCGTCGGCGCCGACCGGATACGGCAGCGGCTGGCCGCGGTGGTCCCGCCCTGAGCGGACCGCCGCACCGGCCCCGGACCGGGGCTTGGTACCCTGCCGGGGCCAGTCACGCCACCTCGGTGGTCAGGGAATCCGGTGCGAATCCGGAACTGACGCGCAGCGGTGAGGGGGACGGGCGGGGCACTGATGCCACTGGGACACACCGCGCGGGCCACAGCGCCGGCGGTGCACCGTCCTGGGAAGGCGCCTCGTCCGGACGAACCCGAGTCCGAAGACCTGCTGGCACCTCCGCGCTCCCGCGCGGAGGTCGACCGTAGGCCAGGCTCCGCGTCCAGAGCCCCGACACCCGAGGCATGCCCGTGCTCCGCTCCACCCCCCGTCCCGCCGCGCTCCTGTGCGTGTCCCTGCTCCTGCTCACCGCGTGCGGCACGTCCGGCGCGGCCGGCCCGTCCGGTGCCAAGGGAACCGCCGCGTCCGCCGGTTACCCCGTCACGATCGAGAACTGCGGCCACCGCGTCACCCTGGAAGCGCCGCCCGAGCACGCCGTCTCCCTCAACCAGGGCAGCACCGAGATCCTGCTCTCCCTCGGCCTCGCCGGCCGGCTCGCCGGCACCGCCACCTGGACCGACCCCGTCATGAAGGGCCTGGAGAAGGCCAACGCCCAGGTGCCCCGCCTCGCCGACAACAACCCGTCCTTCGAGAAGGTCCTGGACGCCGGCCCCGACTTCGTCACCGCCTCGTTCGTCTCCACCCTCGGCACCGGAGGGGTCGCCACCCGCGAGCAGTTCGAGAAGCTCGGCGTGCCCACGTACGTCTCCCCGTCGGACTGCTCCGCCGGGAAGGACAACGACAGCGGCGGCGACGGCTCCCGCAGCACCCCGCTCACCCTGGACACCGTCTACCGGGAGATACGCGACCTGGCGCACGCCTTCGGCGTCGACGAACGCGGCGACGCGCTGGTCGCCCGGCTGCGGGAACGGGTGCGCACCGCCACCGAGGGACTGGACGCCTCGGGTGTCTCCCTCATGTACTGGTTCGCCAACTCCCAGTCGCCCTACCTCGCCGGCTGCTGCGGCGCACCCGGCGCCATCACCCGCGCGGTGGGCGCGCGGAACGTCTTCTCCGGCACCCATGACGAATGGCCCCAGATCAACTGGGAGACCGTCGCCGACCGCGACCCCGACGCCATCGTCCTCGGCGACCTCTCCCGCAAGTCCCAGACCGCCGAGACCGCCGCGGCCAAGATCAGGTTCCTGGAGACCAACCCGGCCACCCGCCATCTGACGGCGGTGCGCGAGAAGCGGTACATCCTGCTCAGCGGGCAGGCGATGAACCCCTCCGTCCGCACCGTCGAGGGCGTCGAGCGGGTGGCCGCGGGCCTGCGGGACCTCGGGCTCGCCAAGTGACCGGTATACGCACCCCGTTGCTCACGGCGGCCGGACTGGCCGCGCTGGCGGTGTCGGTCGCCGTGGCCGTGACCATCGGGCCCGCCGACATCTCCACGGCCGACGTCTGGTCCTCCGTCGCCGCCCACCTCGGACTGGGCGAGAGCGGCCTCGCCCCGCTGCGCGACGGCATCGTCTGGGACCTGCGCATGCCGCGCACCCTGCTGGCCGCGGTGTGCGGCGCCGGCCTCGCGCTGTGCGGGGCGGTGATGCAGTCCCTGCTCCGCAACCCGCTGGCCGACCCGTTCGTCCTCGGGGTGTCCTCGGGCGCCTCCACCGGGGCGGTCGCGGTGATCGTGCTCGGCGTGGGCGGGGGAGCGGTGTCGCTGTCGGCCGGGGCGTTCCTCGGCGCCCTGCTCTCGTTCGGACTCGTCCTGCTGCTCAGCCACACCCTCGGCGGCAGCGTCGACCGGGTCGTGCTGTCCGGGGTCGCCGCCATGCAGCTCTTCTCCGCACTCACCTCGCTCACCGTGCTGACCTCGGCGGACGCGGAGACCACCCGGGGCGTGATGTTCTGGCTGCTGGGCTCGCTCACCGGCGCCGGCTGGACCGACGTCCTGCTGTGCGCCGGGATACTCGTGGCCGTACTGGTCGTCTGCCTCGCCCACTCCGCCACCCTGGACGCCTTCACCTTCGGCGAGGAGGCCGCCGCGAGCCTCGGGGTCCGGGTGGCCCGCGCCCGGCTGGTGCTGCTGTGCGCCACCGCGCTGCTCACCGCCGCCCTGGTCAGCTGCGCCGGCGCCATCGGCTTCGTCGGCCTGGTCCTGCCGCACGCCACCCGCGCCCTCACCGGCGCCGCGCACGCCCGGCTGCTGCCGGTGACCGTGCTGACCGGAGCCGTCTTCCTGGTGTGGGTGGACACCCTCGCCCGTACCGTCCTCGACCCGCAGGAGATCCCGGTGGGAGTGGTGACGTCCCTCATCGGTGTGCCCGCGTTCGTGGTCGTGCTCTACCGGGGCCGGAGGCCCGCGTGACCGTTCCCGAACCGCCGGACGCGTCCGGGCTGCGCGCCGACCGGGTGAGCCGGCGGGCCGGCGGCCGGCTCGTCGTCGACGGTGTCACCCTCGCCCCCCGCCCGGCCGAGACGGTCGGCCTGCTCGGCCCCAACGGCTCGGGCAAGTCCACCCTGCTGAGACTGCTCGCGGGTGTGCTCCGGCCCTCCGCCGGCGTGGTCACCCTCGACGGCTCGCCCCTGACCGGCCTCGGCCGCCGTACCGCCGCCCGGCGCGTCGCCACCGTCGAACAGCACGCCCACACCCAGACCGAACTGACCGTCCGTGACGTCGTCGCCCTCGGCCGCGTCCCGCACCGCCGCCCCTGGTCGCCGGTCTCGCCCGAGGACGCGCGTGCCGTCGCCGCCGCCCTGGACCGCACCGGCCTCACCGACCGGGCGGGCCAGTCCTGGCACACCCTGTCCGGCGGGGAACGCCAGCGGGCGCAGATCGCCCGCGCCCTCGCCCAGGAGCCCCGCGAACTGCTGCTGGACGAACCCACCAACCACCTCGACGTCCAGCACCAGCTCGACCTGCTGGAACTGGTGGTGAGCCTGCCGGTCACCACGGTCGTCGCCCTGCACGACCTCAACCTCGCGGCGATGTACTGCGACCGCGTCCTGGTGCTCCGCGAGGGCCGCGCCGTCGCCGGGGGCGCCCCCGGCGACGTCCTCACCCCGGACCTGATCGAGACGGTCTACGGGGTGCGCGCCGAGGTCACCGACGGCCCCGGTCACCCGGTCATCCGCTTCCTGCGGCGGTCCCCGCGCCCCGTGACGCCGTCCGGCTGATCCTCACGCCGGACCGGTGAGGTACCGGTGCAGCATGGCGACGAGTTCGTCCTCCAGCCGCCGGGTGCCGATCGGGTCGGGCGCCGCGCAGACCTTGTGGACCACCAGCTCCACCGTGGTCACGGTGAGCCGGGCGGCGGCCTCCACATCGGCCACCCGCACCTCGGGGTGGTTCTCGAACAGCTCCTGGGTGTGCCGGAAGCGCTCCTCCTCGTACGCGTTCACCCTGGCGATCAGCTCGGCCGACCGCGGGGTCTCCTCGGCCATGACGCGCAGCAGCCGCGGGTCGTCGACGTGGTTCTCGATCGCGGCCCGGACGAACTCCCGGAGGATCTCCTCCAGCGACTCGGGCAGGCCCTCCGCGAGGCGGCGGCCGACGCTCGCCTCGCCGGCCTCCAGGTGCCGGGTCACCAGCTCCACCAGGATCGCGTCCTTGTTCGGGTAGTACTGGTACAGCGAACCGATCGAGACCCGCGCCCGTTCCGCGATGCGGTTCGTGGTGCCCGCGGCGTAGCCGTACTCCTCGAAAACGTGAGCAGCCGCCTCCAGGATGCGCTGCCGGGTCAGCTCCGCCCGGAGCTGACGGGGCTGTTTACGTGGGGCGAGTCCGCGTCGGCCGGATGTCATGGCACCTCCTGGCGGGGCGTGCGAAAGCGAGTAGCGAACGACCTGAGTAATTGCTCACAATACTGGCATGACCTGCGGCGGAACCGTCAAGGACGGCTTCTGTCCCGCCTGCTGCGGAAGGACTCCCATGACGCGTGCCGCCACCCGCCCCCGACCCCTGGGCCCGGCCGGGGTCCGCGCCCGGCTCGGTGAGCCCGACGCCATGGTCGCGGCGAAGAAGACCGACCGCCTCGACGCGTACCACCGCCGGTTCATCGCCCACTCGCCGTTCCTGACCATGGCCACGGCCGACGCCAGGGGGCGCGCCGACTGCTCGCCCCGGGGCGACTACCCCGGCTTCGTGAAGGTCCTCGACGACCGCACCCTGGCCATTCCCGACCGGCCCGGTAACAAGATCGCCGACTCCTTCTCCAACCTGGCCGAGAACGACGGCGTCGGTCTGCTCTTCCTCGTCCCCGGCGCGCGGGAGACGCTCCGCGTCAACGGCCGGGGCAGGCCCACCGACGAACCCGACGTCCTGGCCCGGATGGAGACGGAGGCCAAACGGCCCGCACTCGCCGTCGTGGTGGAGGTGGAGGAGGTGTACTTCCACTGCGGACGCGCGCTCATCCGGTCCCGGCTGTGGGACCCCGCCACCCAGGCCCTCGCCGGCGAACTGCCCCCGGTGGGTGAGGTCTTCGCCGCGCAGACGGGCGTCGGCATCCCCCCGGAGGTCCTGGAGAGCCACCTGGAGGCCGGCTACCGCGAACTCTACTGACCGCCCCGGACCCCGACGGACCGAAGGACGCCTCCCCATGACACCAGCACCGACGCAGCGGACCGTCGTCGACCGCATCGCCCCCCTCGCGGACGACGTCGTCTCCCTCACCCTGCGGACCACCGGCGGCCCGCTCGCCCCCTGGGAACCGGGCGCCCACGTGGACGTGACGCTGCCCAACTGGCTGACCCGGCCGTACTCGCTGTGCGGCGACCCCGCCGACCGCGAGCGCTACCGCGTCGCCGTCCGGCACGACCGTCTCAGCCGGGGCGGATCGGAGTACATCCACCGCTTCCTGCGCCCCGGCCGCCCGCTGGAGGTGTCCGCCCCGCGCAACCACTTCCCGCTCCTGCCCGCGCCGCGCTACCTGTTCCTGGCCGGCGGCATCGGCATCACCCCCGTCCTGCCGATGCTGCGGGCGGCGACGGCGGCGGGCGTCCCCGCCGAACTGCTCTACCTCGGGCCGTCGACGCGGGCCATGCCCTTCGCGGACAGCCTGCGCGCGGAGTACGGGAACCGGGTGCGGATCGTGGCCACCCGCGAGCGGGGCAGGCCCGACCTGCGCGCGGTCGCCGCGGGCCTGGGCGACGGCACCCTCGTCTACTGCTGCGGCCCCGCGCCCCTGCTGGCCGCGGCCGAGGAGGCGTTCCCCGCCGGCCGGCTGCGCATGGAGCGGTTCCGTCCGCTGCGCCGGGAGTCCGGGCCCGCGACCGCGTTCGAGGCCGTGTGCGCCGGCTCCGGCCGGACGGTCCCGGTGGCGGCCGGGGAGTCGATGCTCGATGCCCTGGTCCACGCCGGGCTCCGGGTGCCCGCGGGCTGCCGTGAGGGTGTCTGCGGGAGCTGCGAACTCACCGTCCTGGACGGCGTCCCCGACCACCGCGACGACATCGGTGCCCCGGCGGGGCGCATGTACCCGTGTGTGTCCCGCGCCCGGTCCGCGCGGCTCGTCGTGGACCTGTGAGCCGTACCGGTGGACCCCACGGCGGCAACCGGAGCCGGGCACCGGGGATGTGCCGGCGGCCGGGCCGCTGCCGCCGGGGCATGGCCCGGCGGGCTCAGACGCCCCCGGTCAGCACCTCCGCCGCCGCCACCCCGGAGGCCGTGCTCGCGCCGTGCGTGAACACCTGCGCCGCCCCCGCCGTCAGGGGGTGCGGCAGCCCCATCTCCACCAGGACGGCGTCCGGGCGGGCCCGGGTCAGCTCGGCCACCGCCCGGCTCATCCAGGCGTGCCGGGCGGCGTCGCGGACCACGACGACCAGCGGCCGGCCCGCCGCCGGACGCAGGGCGCGCTCCTCCCACCCGGCCGCGCCGTCCGCCGGCTCCGGTGCGTGCACCCGGACCGACGTGGTGCCCGGCAGCCGCTCCCGCAGCGGGGCGGCGACACCCCAGGGCGTCTCCTTGGCGATCGCCAGATGGGTGACCGGCGCCAGCTCCACCACATGGGGCGCGGACCCCAGCGGCAGCGCGCCGGCGTCACCGGTGACCCGTACGGCACGGCGGGCGGCGACGGCGCCGATGCCCGCGGCGGACCCGGCGGGCACGGCGGCGGACTCGCGCAGCTTCACCGACCACTCGGCGAACTCCCCGACCCGGCGCGCCGCGTCCGCCAGCCGTTCCGCCGGCAGCTCCCCGCCCGCCACCGCGCCGGCCAGCGCGTCAGCGAGCAGCTCGGTGACGGACTCCTCGGCGCTCTCCCCGCCGACGCACACGGCGTCCACGCCCGCGGCGACGGCCCGTACCGCCGCCCCGCCGATGCCGTACGCCCGGGTGACCGCCGCCATCTCGATGGCGTCGGAGACGACCAGGCCGTCGAAGCCCAGTTCCTCGCGGAGCAGCCCGTGCAGGACCCGGCGGCTGAGGGTGGCGGGCAGGCCGGCGTCGTACGCGGGCACCAGCAGGTGGGCGCTCATCACCGCCCGCGCCCCCGCCTCGACGGCGGCCCGGAACGGCGGCAGCGCCCGCGCCTCGATCTCCTCCCGCCCGGCCCGGTAGGCGGGCAGGTCGTGGTGGGAGTCGACGGCGACGTCCCCGTGACCCGGGAAGTGCTTGGCACAGGCCGCCACGCCCGCCGACTGCAGCCCCCGCACCCAGGCGGCGGTGTGCCGGGACACCACGTCGGTCCCGGTGCCGAACGACCGTACGCCGATCACCGGGTTGTCGGGGTTGGAATTGACGTCCGCGCTCGGCGCGTAGTCGAGGCTGACACCCGCGGCGCGCAGCTCCCGGCCGAGGTCGGCCGCGACCGCCTCGGTCAGCGCCGGGTCGTCCACCGTGCCCAGGGCGAAGTTGCCGGGCCGGCTGGAGCCGGTCGCCGACTCGATCCGGGTGACGTCCCCCGCCTCCTCGTCGATGGCGACGATCAGCGCCGGGTTCTCGGCGCGCAGCCGCTCGGTCAGCCGCGCCACCTGCTCCGGCGTGACGATGTTCCGGGTGAAGAGCACCACCGAGGAGAGCCCGTCGGCGACGGCCCGCAGCACCCAGTCGGGGGCCTCGGTGCCCACGAACCCCGGCTGAAGGACGGAGAGCGCGAGCCGCCGCAACTCGCTGCTGTGCTTGCTGGAGGACATCGGCCGTGCCTTTCGGACGGGGCGGATACGACACCGGTGCCGACCCTGCTTCTTGGTACGGACCAAGCACACGATGCGCCCAGGCTAACCAGGTGTGTCAAGGGTCGAGCCGGGATCGAGGATCTTGAATTCGTGTCAACAGCGCAGCCTGTGACGGGTGTTGACACCGTCACTTGGTCTAGTCCATTGTGAGGCCACGTTCGGCGAGTGGCACAGCAGACCGGTGACCGCCGCCCCCTCCGCTCCGCCACCCGGCCCGAGCGGAATCCCGCAGCCCCCTCCCGCGTGCGCACCGCGGCACGCCCTCCGCACAGACCGCCGTCCACGGCAGGCGCGACGGCGACGACTTGGAGCACCCCATGGCGACACCCGACCCCTACCTGCACCGAGCCGCCTCGGACGTCCCCTACTTCAGCGCCGACGCGGACACGTACCTCGCCCGCACCCCGCTGCGCGACCTGACCAAGACCCGGCCCCTGCGGGTGCTGACCGAGGAGCAGTTCGCGCACTGGCAGACGTACGGCTACACCGTCGTCGAGCAGGCGATACCCGCCGAGTCGGCCCGGCGGCTGCTGGACTTCGCCTGGGAGTTCCAGGGCCTCGACCCGGACCGCCCGGAGACCTGGTACGAGGAGCGCGAGTACCGCAGCGACCTCGACCGCGAACTGCACGTCTACGGCTTCGTCGAGGCCTACCACCACCAGCTCATCTGGGACAGCCGCCAGGCCCGGCGGGTCTACGACGCCTTCGTCGACGTGTGGGACTGCGAGGAGCTGTGGGTCACCCTCGACCGGCTCAACCTCAACCCGCCCAACGTCAAGAACCGCGACCGGGCCCTCATCGAGCAGCGCGAGCGCGGCTTCGACATCGAACTCCACTGGGACGTCGACACCACTCTCGGGGTCCTGCCACAGCGTGTGCAGGGCATCATCGCCCTCAACGACACCGAGAACGACCACGGCGGCTTCCAGTGCTGCCCGGAACTCTTCCGCCGCTTCGACCGCTGGAAGGTCACCCAGCCCGACGACCGCGACCCCATCCGGCCCGTGATCGACCGCACCGAGATGCCCGTCGTACGGCCCGGCCTCAAGGCCGGCGACCTGCTCATCTGGAACGGGCTGCTCGCCCACGGAGTCGCCCCCAACACCTCGGGCGGCGGGGTGCGCGCCGTGCAGTACCTGTCGATGATGCCCGCCCTGGAGGAGCACACGGAACTGCGCCGCTCCCGCGTCGAGTCCTGGCGCACCCTCGCCACCCCCGACTGGAACGCCACCCTCCTCGGCGACGCCGTCCGGCCCGAGTCCGAGCGCTACCCGACCGCCGGACTGACCGGCCTGGGCGCCCGGTTGCTCGGCCTGAGGTCCTGGCACGAGGACGGCGACACCGACGAGGCCACCGGGGACGCATCATGCGCCGCATCTGCCTGACCCTGCCGACCGACCGGGCCTGCCCGGACACCGTCGCCGCCCTCGGCGCCGAGGCCGGGTACGCCGCCGACCACGCCGGCGTCGAGGTGGCGGTGCTGATCCTCGACTCCTGCCCGCCCGCCGTGCGCGCCGCCCACGCCGCCGTGGTACGGCGTCTGCCCGCCCACCCGCGCGTCACCGTCCACCACCTCGACGAGGCCGCCCAGCGCGACTTCCTCACCCGCGCCCTCACCCGCTCCGGCGCCGCCAAGCCCGACCTGCTGCTCGACCTCCTCCTGCCCGACGGCCTCTCCTACGGCGCCTGCACCGACCGCGCCTTCCTGATCGCCGCCGCCCTCGGCTGCGCCTCCGTGCACCGTCGCGACTCCGACAGCCGCTACCAGGTACTGGACGGCCGTACCGTCTTCCCCGTCCACCACGAACTGGCCTCCCTCGGCCGCCGCGCCGCCGACGCCGCGGCCGGCGTCACCGCCACCGACCTGCCGGCGGACTGCCGCGACCGGCGCGTGGCGATGACGGGCGCCTCCTTCATCGGCGAACTCTCCGTGGACATCGCCGAGATGCGCGCCGCCGACCCGGACGCCTACCGCGACGTGGTCGGCCTGTGGGCCCCCGCCCACTGGTCCGCCGCCGCCAAGCGGGACCTGGCCGACGAGTCCTTCCGCGGCGCGGGCACCACGCCCTTCACCGCCGACCACTCCCTGCTGACCCTGGTCGACCCGATGCGCGTCGACATGTGCAACATCGCCTTCCACGGCGTGCACGAACGCGTCCCGCTGCCACCCGCCCGGGACACCATCGGCAGCGACTACTTCCTCATCCACCTGGTCCACGACGCCCGCCTGCCCGGAGTCCTGCACAACCGGCACATCGTCAACTACCACACCGGCGAACGCCGTACCGGCACCGGCTTCCGCGCCTACCAGCTCCGCTTCGTCAAGTTCCTCCTCTCCATGCTCTACTTCCACGCCGTCTACGACGGGATGGCCGCCGCCGGCGACACCCTGCTGGACGCGGACGGCCGGGTCCGCCCGGACGCCGTCGCGGCCCTGGCCCGGGAGAGCACCGGACTGGACCGGACGGAGAACACCGAGCGCCTGGCCGCGGTCGACACCGCCTACCGGCGCCTCGGCGGCCGGTACGCCGACGTCGCCGACCTGCTCGCCGGCCGCCGCGACCGCCTGCTGGACGAGGCCCGCGACGACATGGCCGACTTCGCGCTGCTGACCGAGGCCTGGGAACCGCTGATCGCGGCAGCCCGGACCACCCCGCTCACCGCACCGCCCGGACAGCCCCGGTGAGCACCACGACCCGCACGGCCCCCGGGCCCGGCGCCCGCCTGGCCGGCGCGCTCGCCGCCGCCACCACGGACCGGCTCGTCCTCGACCTCACCGGCATCGAGCACGGCCTCGCCGCGCTCCGCCGCGAACTGCCCGGCGTCCACGTCCGGTTCGCCCTCAAGGCGTGCCCGGCGGACGAGGTCGTCACCACCCTCGCCCGGGCGGGCGCCGGCGCCGACGCGGCCGGCCCCGCCGAGATCGAACAGGCCCTGCGGTGCGGCGTACCGGCCGACCGCGTCCACTACGGCAACACCGTCAAGTCCGACCGGCACATCGCCGCCGCCCACCGGCTCGGCGTACGCCTCTTCGCCACCGACAGCCGGGAGGACGTCGCCGCCCTCGCCGCGCACGCCCCCGGCGCCCGCGTCTTCTGCCGGGTCGCGACCGGGGGAGAGGGCGCGCTGTGGGGCCTCAGCCACAAGTTCGGCTGCCCGCCCGCGCAGGCGGCCGGCGTCCTCGAACTCGCCCGCGACCTGGGCCTGGTGCCCTCCGGGCTCTCCGTGCACGTCGGCTCCCAGCAGATGACGGCCGGGGCGTGGCGCACGGCCGTGGCCGACCTCGGCGAGGTGCTGCGCGCCCTGCGCCACCGCGGGATCACCCTCGACCACGTGAACCTCGGCGGCGGCCTCCCCGCCCGCGGCTACCTCGACCGGCACGGCCGGCGGCTCGACCCGCCGCTGGACAAGATCTTCGCCGTGCTCCGGGAGGGCATGGACGCGCTGCGCCGGGCGCACGGCGGCCCACTGGAGTTCGTCGTCGAACCCGGCCGGTACCTCGTCGCCGACCACGGCGCCGTCCGCGCCCACGTCGCCCGGCTCGCCCGCCGCAGCGGACCCGACGGCACGGACCGGTACTGGCTCTACCTGAGCTGCGGAAAGTTCAACGGGCTCTACGAGATGGACGCCCTCCAGTACCGGCTGGTGTTCCCCGGCCACCCCGGCGGCGACACCGTCCCGGCCGTCGTCGCCGGACCCACCTGCGACAGCGACGACGCCTACTCCCACGAGGCCGGCAGCCTGGTCCGGGTGCCCCGCGCCCTGGCCTCCGGCGACCCCGTCTGGGTGCTGTCCGCCGGTGCCTACGCCCTCAGCTACACCACCCGCGGCTTCAACGGCTTCCCCCCGCTGCCCTGCCACACGGTCACCGGAGGCACCGATGACTGAGCCGCCCCGCGAGCCGGTACGGATCCGCCCGCTCACCGGCGCCGACTGGGACGCCGTCGTCTCCCTGGAGCACGCCGCCTACGCGCCGCTGGGCCTCTCCGAGGGACGCGCCGCCCTCCAGTCCCGGGCCGCCGCCTCACCGGGGACCTGCTTCGTGGCCGACGTCGGCGGCCGGCCCGCCGGCTACCTGCTCGCCCTGCCCTACCCGGCCCTCGCCTGCCCCGACCTCGGCCGTGCCGGGGAACCGCCCGGCCCCCCGGCGGGCAACCTGCACCTGCACGACCTCGTCGTCGCGCCCGGCCTGCGCCGCCGGGGACTGGGCCGCCACCTGCTGCGCCGGCTCACCGGCACCGCGCGAACCCGCGGCGACCGGCGGATCTCCCTCGTCGCCGTCGGCGGCAGCGAACGGTACTGGTCCGCCCGGGGCTTCACACCCCACCCGGATGTCACCCCCTCCGGCGGCTACGGCGCCGGCGCCGTCTACATGTCCCGGCCGGTGCCGGACCCGCACGAAGCGAGCTGATCCACGTGACCCGACTCCACGACCCCTTCCGGCGCGGACAGCTGGCCGCCGCCGCGCTGTTCTGCTCCCTCGGCTTCCAGTACGCCACCTGGGCCGCGCGCATCCCCGCCGTCAAGACGGACCTCGGTCTGAGCCCGTCCGAGGTGGGCGTGCTGCTGATGGCCGCCGGCGTCGGCGCCGCGGTCTCCTTCCCGCTGGTGGCCTGGCTGATGCGGCGCCTCGGATCGCGCCGCCTCGCCCTGCTCTCCCAGCTCTGCCTCGCCCTGCTCCTGCTCGCCCTGGCGGCGGCCCCGGACTACCGGACGGCCCTGCTGGTGATGGGTGTCGACGGTGTGCTCGTGGGCTGTCTGAACGTCGCCATGAACGCCCAGGGTGCCGCCCTGGAGGCCCGGTTCGAGCGGACCACCATGGCCCGGCTGCACGCCACGTTCAGCGCCGGGTCGCTGCTCGCCGCCCTGGTCGCCTCCGGCATGACCGCGTTCACCGAGTCCGTCGCGGCGCACTTCGGCGTCGCGGTCGCCCTGCTGCTGGCCCTGGGCGCCGTCGCGCGCACCGGACTGCTCACCGAGGAGACCGCCGCGCCGGCGCCCGCGCCCGGACGGAAGAAGCGCAGGAGCCGGTCCCTGCCGAGCGCGCTCACCCTGTGGATGTGCTGCGCCATGGTCTTCGGCACCGTCGCCGAGGGCGCCATGAACGACTGGTCCGCCCTGTACCTGAAGGACGTCGCCGGGGCGTCGGCCCGGCTCGCGCCGCTCGGGATCGCCGTGGTGTCCGGCGCGATGCTGCTCGCCCGGCTCTTCGCCGACGGCCGGCGCGAACGCTGGGGCGACCGGCGGGTCGTCCTCCTCGGCAGCGCGCTCGCCGCGACGGCGCTGGCCTGCGCGCTGCTGGCCAGCGGGGTGCTGCCCGCCCTGATCGGCTTCGCCTTCGTCGGCCTCGGCGTCGCCGCCGTGACACCCTGCGTCTACGCGGCGGCGGCCCGGCAGGGCTCCGACGCCCTCACCCTCGTCGCCGCCATGGGCACCACCGGTCTGCTGGCCGGGCCGCCGTTCATCGGCTTCCTCGCGGACGCCGGCGGCCTGGCCTGGGGGATGGCCGCCGTCGCCGGATCGGCAGCGGTGGTGACCCTGTGCGCCACCCGGATCCGCTGGGAGCCGGCGCCCGCCCCGGCCGCCCCGGTCACTCTGCCAGAGCCGCCTCGGGTCCCATGACGACCACCGGCTTCTTCGCCGGGTCCAGCTCCCGCAGCAGGACGCGCATGTGCTCCTCGCTCAGCGAGACGCAGGCGTTGGTCGGCCCGTCGTGGTCGACGTGGAGCCACACCCCGCCGCCCTTCTCCTCACCCAGCGGACGGGTGTTGTCCAGCGGGGTGGTGCCGGGCACCCGGTTGTAGTCGATGGCGACGACGTAGTCGAAGGAGCCCTCCAGCGACTCCCCGAAGTGCCCGGTGCCCTCGGCGTGGAAGTCCGGGTCCTCGTCGTAGGGGAGCTTCGCCCACGGTGCGGGCAGCCGCCCTCCGGCGTCGGTGAGGGTGAACACGCCGATGGGGGTGCGCAGGTCGCCCGCCTCGTGGTCGCGGGTCCAGCCGCGCAGCCCGTTGTGCGCCGGCCAGGGACCGGCGACCGCCCGCCAGCCGTGGTCGGCGCCCCGCTCGTAGAGCACGACCCGGGCGCGGTTGCCGTCCTCCGTGGTGCCCCGCACCACCACGGCCTGCCGGGCGGCGGCCGGGACCCGGGCGCGCAGGGCGGGCCCCACCCCGGGCAGGGGCCGGGCGGCCGTCCGCGCCGGGGCGGCACCGGGCGCGGGCGTCCCTTGCGAAGAGGTGCCGCGTGGCTCCGGGGTACAGCCGGTTCCCAGCAGGCCGGCGCAGACCGCGGCGCCGAGCGCACAGGCCAGGGCTTTCCTCAGGGTCATACCGTTCTCCGACTCCGTACGTGTCCCAGACATGCTTGACCGCTTCCGGCGCCGGTTTCCCGCAGGCCGCCCCGCCTCCCCCGTTCGGCGCAGACGGCGGGTCCGCGGGGCGGGCCGGTCCGCCGCCGGGGGTGTGAGCGGTGACACGCCCGCTCTTCCGCCGGTCCGGTGTGTGAGGAGTTGTGAAGGGGAAGTGAAGGTGCGTTCGGTGTGCGCGGGACGGGGCGGCTGCCGTGGGGGCGAAGGTGCGGGTGTGCGTGATCGGCGCGGGACTGTCGGGGCTGGCGGTGGGCCGTGCCCTCAAGGAGAGCGGTGTCGACTTCACGGGCTTCGACCGGGCGCCCGACGCCGGCGGCATCTGGCGGCAGCCGGGCGCCGGTGAGCGCGGCCCGGGGTACCGGACGCTGCACCTGAACACGGCCAAGGACCTGACCGGTTACGCCGGCTGTCCGATGCCTTCCTCCTACCCGCTCTACCCCCGGCACACCGAGGTCGCCGCCTACCTGCGGGACTTCGCCGAGCGGGCCGGGCTCCTCGACCACTTCGCCTTCCGCACCGAGGTGACATCGGTGCGGCCGGCCGGCGACGGCGCCTGGACCGTCGCCGGCCGGGACGCCGACGGCACGGAGGCGTCCCGCCGGTTCACCCATGTGGTCGTCGCCTCCGGCCACCACACCGAGCCGGCCCTGCCCGACCCCCTGCCGCCGGGCGCGGACACCTTCACCGGGCGGACGCTGCACGCCCTCGACTACCAGGACGGCGCCGCCTTCACCGGCCGGCGGGTGGTCGTCGTCGGCCTCGGCGCGTCGGCGGTGGACATCGCCGCCGACCTGTCCCGGCACACCGCGCGGACCCTGCTCTCGGTCCGCCGGGGCCTGCACATCGTCCCCAAGCAGCTCTACGGCATGTCCGTCGACCAGATCGCCGAGGCGCCCTGGTTCCAGGAGATGTCCCTGGCCGGGCAGCGGGAGTTCTGCGAGGAGGCGCTGCGCGTCGCCCGGGGCCGCCTCGCCGACTACGGCCTGCCCGAGCCCGACCACCCCGTCTTCTCCTCGGCCGTGACCATCTCCGACGAGATCCTCAGCCGCATCCGGCACGGCGCCGTGCACCCCCGGCCCGCGATCACCTCGTTCGACGGCGACCGGGTCGTCTTCGCCGACGGCACCGCGGAGCCGGCCGACGCGGTGGTCTACTGCACCGGCTACCGCATGGACTTCCCGTTCCTGCCCGCCGGCTGCCCGCTCGCCCCGGACGGCGCGGTCGAGCTGTACCGGAGGGTGGCCGCGCCCGGCCTGCCCGGCCTGTACTTCGCCGGCCTGGTGCGGCCCGTGGGCGCCATCACCCGGCTGGTCGAGGCCCAGGCACGCTGGATCACCCGGCTCGTCACCGGCACCGCCGTCCTGCCGGCCGAGGACGTGATGCGCGAGGAGATCGCCGGATACCTCGACGCCGTCGCCGAGCGGTACGGCAGGACCCAGGGCTCCTCCATCCAGGTCGACGTGGGCCCCTACCTGACGGAACTGCGCGACGCCCTGGACGAGTGACGTGCGAAACCGTGCCTGGCACGGAGGCTCCCGGCACGCACCCGCCGGGAGCCTTCCCGCGGTCCGCTAGGGGACGGCCGCCGCGCGAGCCGCTCGGCCGGTCCGGGCCGGAGGCCGGACCGCGTACGCCTCCGAGGACAGGTACGCCGTCACCCGGGGCGGCGCGCCCGCCTGGTGGGCCAGCGCCAGATAGGCGACCAGCCCCACGCCGTCCTCGGGGCGGCGCCCGGTCAGCGCCGGCCAGGCGCGGGCGAGCGGGGCGGGGTCCATGCCGTGCCGGCGCAGCACCCGCTCCGCGCGGGCCAGCGCCTCCCGGTCGTCCCCGGCGTAGTCCCGTACCGGGACGTGCAGGGTGAAGCCGCCGGGGACCGGGCCGTCCGGGCCGGTGAAGGCGAGGCAGGTCAGCCCCGGCCGGCCGGTGAGGACCGGCTGCCCGCCGGGGGCGGGGCAGGGTCCGGCGGCCGTGCGGAAGAACTCCGCGACCACCTCCGGACGGGGCCCGTACGCCGCCCGGGACAGCTGCCCGGCCCGCTCGGCCGTGAGGCCGTCGTGGCGGCAGTACACCTTGACCCGGGGCCGCTCCCAGTCCCCGAGGTCGAGGGCGAAGAACGGGTGCCCGTCCGCCTCCGGCAGCGCGGCGGCGGCCGAGCGGTGACCGAGTCGGCACAGCGCACGCAGGACCGTTTCCGCGGACCGCTCGGGCCCGGACGCGCCGGGATTGAGGTAGACCTTGACCCCGGGTACGCCGCCGGGCCGCAGCTCCAGCGCGACCCACAGGGCGAGCGGGCCGTGCGCGTCCGGCGGCAGGAACAGGTCCGCGACCGTGTCGAGCGGCCCGGTGGAGAAGCCCCAGCGCCGCGCCATGGCCCGGACCGCCGCGAGGCCCCGGCGGCCGTTGCGGGCCGGACCGCCCGCCCCCCACCCCGGCTCGACGAGCACCCGGAGCGCGGGGTCCGCGCCCGCCCGGAAGGACAGCGAGAACTCCACCGGGGTGTGGTCGTCGGACAGGAAGGTGGGGTCCGCCGGCGGCAGGTCCAGGGGCCGCCGGGAGAGCGGGCCCAGCGCCTCGGCCAGGACGCCGGCATAAATGCGGGCGTCCGTCCCGGAGAGCCCCGCGACCGCGCACAGACCGCGCAGCTGGGCACCGGTGAACGCCCCCAGGGCCGGTCTGCCGGCGGGCCCGGAGCCGGTCACCGGGCCGTCCCGGCGAGGCGGGGGCCGACAAGGAGATACCCGCCCGGTGGGGCGGGTATCGGGGGGTGTGCCGGGGCCGCCGGCAGGGGATCGGACACCATGGAACGGCCGCCCATGGCACCTCCTTTACGAAATGAGCACATGGTGAAGGCCGCGTGCTCACTACCCCCGCGGTGACACGTTCATGCGGCAGGGACGGGCCGGACGGCGGTTGCCTCCGTCACTTGGTGAGCCAGGTGAGGAACGAACTCCACAGGCCGCCGCGTTCGGGCCGCTGCTCCGGCGCGTCGGCCGGCCGGGGCGGCGCCGCCGGGCGCCGGGACTCCGGAGCCGCCTGGGCCGGCGTGTCCGGTGCCGCCGCGGCGGTCCGCTCCGGCCGGACCGGGGTGAACCGGGCCGGCAGCGTGGCCAGAGCCCGGTTGAAGGGACCCGGCCGCCAGGTCAGGCTGTCCTCGGGGACGGCGAGTCCGATGTCCGGCAACTGGTTGAACAGGTGGTCGATGGCCGCGACGGTGATGTGCCGGGCCGGGTCCTTCGACGGGCAGGCGTGCGGACCCGCGCTCCACGCCAGGTGCGCCCGGTGGCCGCCGGCCCGCCGCGAATGCCCCTGGCCGGCACCCCCGTTGGCCGCCGCGAAGCTCACCATCACCAGGTCGCCCGCCCGGAGGTCCCGGCCGGCGAACTCCATGTCCCTTACCGGGTAGTGCGGCGCGTAGTTGGACATGGGCGGGTTCTCCCACAGCGTGTCGTCCAGCGCCTCCTCGACGAGGCCGCCCTCGCGGGCGTACCGCTCGTGGGTGAGGAGCCGGTGCAGCGTGTTGCCGAGCAGGTTGCGCAGCGGCTCCGCGCCCGCGCCGAGCAGCAGGGCGAGCTGGTGGACCATCTCCTCGTCGCTGAGCCCCGCGTCGTGCCGCATCAGGTGGGAGGTGACGTCATCACCGGGCTGGGCGCGCTTGAGGGCGACGAGTTCGCCGACGGCGCCGAACAGGACCTCGGTGGCCTTCTCGGCGTTGACCCCGTCGAACATGCCGGAGATGCCGAACAGCACCCGGTCGCCGATGCCGGCCGGGCAGCCGAACAGCTCGTTGAAGACGAACAGCGGCAGCTGCTTGGCGTAGTCACCGACCAGGTCGGCCGAACCCCGCGCGGCGAACTGGGAGATGAGGTAGCCGGATATCTGCTCGGTGCTCCGGCTCAGCCGGCGGACGTCCACCCGCGCCATGCTGTCGGTGACCGCCTGACGCAGCCGCACATGGTCGGCGCCGTCCGCGAACATGCAGTTCGGCCGGTACGCCAGCAGCGGCACGACCGGGCTGTCCGGGCCGACCTCGCCCTCGTTGAAGGCACGCCAGCGACGCGCGTCCTTGCGGAAGGAGACCGAGTCGTTCAGCAGCTGGAGGGCGGCCGTGTAGTCGGTGACCAGCGTCGCCTCCACCCCCGGCGCCAGCTCGACCGGCGCGGCGGGGCCGTAGTGCCGCAGGTACGCGTAGTACGCCTCCGGATCGGCGGCGAACTCCGGCCCGTACAGCGGCACCCGGGCACCGGAGCCGTGGGCCGGACAGCCGGGCGGGGGGACCGGGACGGGGGCAGGGGTGGGGCGAGGGTCCATGCGTGCTCTCGATTCCTTGGGACGCGGTGCGGCGGGGCGGACCGGCGCGCTCGGGGTGACGGTGAGGTGCGGTCCTGGTGCCC
The DNA here is from genome assembly GCF_020521275.1 of Streptomyces daghestanicus. Taxonomy (NCBI): domain Bacteria; kingdom Bacillati; phylum Actinomycetota; class Actinomycetes; order Kitasatosporales; family Streptomycetaceae; genus Streptomyces; species Streptomyces daghestanicus. Next base: position 594,114 of record NZ_BNDX01000018.1, read on the forward strand.
CGCACTGCCGCGTCCCTGAAGTCGGAGATGTCGTCATCGATCCATGTGCCCGCCCCGCGAACGCGGTGATCGTATCACCGGGCGAACTGATGACATGGGGTCAGGAAACGTGCGTAAACGACTGCCCGTCGTCGGAAGTTGATCACCCGGCCGGTACCGGCGCGGCCGTCCGGCCGCCGAGCGCCGCCGAGAAGCGGTCCGTCACCTCCGCCAGGGCGCGGGCCGTGTCGGGCGCGACGGTCAGGCTCCCGTCCTCGCCGACGGCGAGGCTCCGGTCGAGGGTGAACCAGCCCGGCACGATGTGCGCCGCCCCCATCGAACTGAGCACCGGCCGCAGGGCGTAGTCGATGGCCAGCACATGGGCGGTGCTGCCGCCGGTGGCCAGCGGCAGCACCGTCTTGTCCGCCAGCGCGTACTGGGGGAGCAGGTCGAGCAGCGACTTGAGCAGCCCCGAGTAGGCGGCCTTGTAGACGGGGGTGCCGATCACGACACCGTCCGCCCGCTCGAACCGCGCCGTCGCCTCCACGATCGCCGGGTGGCGGAAGTCGGCGCCGAGCAGTGCCTCGGCCGGGAGGGTGCGCACGTCCAGCGGGACCACCTCGTGGCCCTGCGCGCGGAGCCGGTCGTCGAGGTGGCGCAGGAGCCGCGCCGTACGGGAGGTGGGGGAGGGGCTGCCGGAGACGGAGAGGACGAGAGCCATCGGGGACCTTCCGGGGTAGGAGCCGGGGGCGGGAGCCCCCGGCGGGGTTCACCAGCTGCTGGACTCCACCGTGATGAGTGGCCGCAGTTCGTTGCGCAGGGTCTCCAGGAACGTGACGATCTCCGCCGCCACCGAGCGGTGCTGGAGGTCGTTCAGGACATCGTGGTGGGCGCCGCGGACCACCGAGAGACGGGCCCGGGGGAGCGCGCCGGCGGTACGCCGCAGGGCCGCGTGGTCGGCGAGCGGATCGGAGTCCCCGGCGAGGAGCAGGGCCGGTACGGTGAGGCGGGCACCGGCGGCGGCGTCGAGCAGGGCCTCGGGCAGCGCCTCGTCGAGGGCACCGCGGCGCACCCCAGGGTCCCCGCTGAGCACGGCCCGGTGGGTCGGGCAGGAGGTCCGGACGTCGAGTTCGTGCTCCCAGGTGTCCGCCGGGGCCTGCGCCGCCGGCCGGCCCGGCAGTCCGGCGAGGACCACCGCGTCCGGCGCCACGGCGGCCGGGGTGTCCGCCCGTCCGAGCAGCGCGGCGAGGGCGGCGGCGCCGGAGTCGGCGCCCACCAGGACGAGCGGGCGGGCCACCCCGTCCGCGCCGGCCGTGTCCTCGGCCGCGGCGGCCAGCCGGGCGCCGAAGCGGGCCAGCGAGCCGAGCGGGTCATCGGCGTCGAGGCCGGGGGCGCCGGTCACCCGCACCCGGTAGGCGTCGGCGGCGAGCCGCCTGCCGAGCCGGTCATAGGTCGCCGGGGACTCCCCGCGCCCCGGCACCACGAGCACCGTGCCGCGGGTGAGCAGCCCCTCGGGGGCGTGGTGGTCGGTGTGGTCGGTCATGTCGGACGCTCCTGCGGATACGAGGGGGGACGGTGTTCAGGCGCCGGCGAGGCGGCGCGCCTCGGTGTGGCGGTTGGCCGGGACGGGCAGGCCGAGGTGACCGCGCAGCGTGTCGGCGGTGTACCGGGTGCGGAACAGGCCGCGCTTCTGGAGCAGGGGCACCACCCCGTCGACGAACGGCTCCAGCTCGTCGTCGGTGCGGAAGGCCAGGTTGATGCCGTCGAAGGCGCCGGCGGCGAACCACTCCTCGATGGTGTCCGCGACCGTCTCCGGCGCCCCGACGAAGGGCGAACGCCGGAACTCGTTCACCGACTCCGCCACCTGACGCAGCGTCAGGCCCTGCTCACGGGCGCGTTCGATGATCTGCGCGGCCCCGGTGCGGCCCCCCTTCTCCGCGAGGTGCGCGACGTCCGGGAAGGGCGCGTCGAGGTCGTGGACGGCGAAGTCGTACGCGCCGAAGGACCGGCCGAGCAGGGCGAGGTTGCGGTCGAAGTCGTTGTCCTCCTCGAAGATCTCCCGCTCCCGGCGCCGGGCGGCCTCGTCGGTGGCGGCCACCACCGGACCGCCGTGGACGAAGATCTTGATGTGGTCGGGGTCGCGCCCGTGGGCGGCGGTGCGCCGCTTGACGTCGGCGTAGTACTCCCGGGCCTGCTCCAGCGAGCCGCCCGGCGCGTAGACGCCCTCGGCGACCCGTGCGGCCAGGTCCCGGCCCTCCTCCGAGACCCCCGCCTGGAAGATGACCGGCTGGCCCTGCGGCGAGCGGGAGATGTTGAGCGGGCCGGCCACCTTGAAGTGCTCGCCGACGTGGTCGAGGGCGTGCAGCCTGGCCGGGTCCAGGAAGACGTTCCGCTCGACATCGGCCGGGAAGGCGTCGTCCTCGTAGGAGTCCCACAGGCCGCGGGCGACCTCCACGGACTCCAGGGCGCGTCCGTAGCGGGTGGCGTAGTCGAGGTGCTCGTCCAGCCCGTAGTTGCGGGAGGTTCCGGTGTCGAAGCTGGTGACGACGTTCCACCCGGCCCGTCCGCCGCTGATGTGGTCCAGCGAGGCGAACCGCCGGGCCAGGTTGAAGGGGGAGTTGTACGTCGAGCTGGCCGTGCCGACCAGCCCGATGCGCGAGGTGTGGGTGGCGACCGCGGAGAGCAGGGTGAGCGGTTCGAGCCGGTTGAGGTAGTGGGACGGGTAGGTGGCGTTGATGAACTGGCTGTCCACGATGAACAGCGCGTCGAACAGGGCGTGTTCGGCGGCCTGGGCCTGCCGGATGTAGTAACCGATGTCGATGCTGGCGTTCTTCGCGACGCGCGGGTCCTTCCACAGGCCGTGCTGGCCGGGGCCGCCGACGCCGTAGGGGTGCAGGGCGAGGTGGAGCGTGCGGGACATGGGGGTCCTGTCTGTGCGAGGGGCGGAAGGGACTCGGTGGGGAGGCTCGGTGGCGCAGGCCCGGTGTGAGGGGGGCTCAGGCGTGCAGGAGGGCTCGGAGGCGGTCGCGTTCGGCCCGGTCGGCGGGCGCGCCGCGCAGGGTGGGCGCCGAGCCGACGAGCAGCCGGGTGTAGACGTGGCCGGGACGGTTGACGACGGCGTGGGCGGTGCCGGTCTCCACCAGTTCACCCCGGTACAGGACGCCGACCCGGTCGGCGGTCCCGGCGACCGAGCCGAGGTCGTGGGAGATGAAGACCAGGGCCACCCCGTCCGCGCGCAGTTCCCCGAGGATGTCGAGGACGCGGACGCGGTTGGCGGAGTCCAGGGCGCTCACCGGCTCGTCCAGGATGACCAGGCGCGGCTCGGTGACCAGGGCGCGGGCCACGGCGACGCGCTGGCGCTGCCCGCCGGACAGCTCGCCGGGCAGCCGGCCGAGGAGTGCCGTGGTCAGGTGCACGCGGTCCAGGAACCGCCGGGCGCGGGCCGCCGCCTCCGTCCGCGGGACGCCGCGCACCAGCAGCGGCTCGGTGAGGGACTCCTCGACGGTGAGGTCCGGGTCGAGACTGCGCAGCGGGTCCTGGAAGACGTACTGGACCACTCCCCGGCGGCGCAGCGCGCGCCACCGGCGCTCGTCGTGGCCGGTGACGTCCTCGCCGTCGACGACGACCGTCCCGGCGGAGACCGGCACCAGGCCGAGCACGGCGCGGGCGAGGGTGGACTTGCCCGAGCCGGTCTCCCCGATGAGCCCGAGCGTCTCGCCGGGCGCGACGCTCAGCGAGACGCCGTCCAGGACGGTACGGCGCCGGCGGCGCGGGCCGTGGCGCACGGTGAGGCCGGTGACCTCCAGCACGGGACGCGGCGGGTGCGGGGCGCTGGTCACGGGGTCTCCTTCGACGGCTCGGGGGTGAGGACCTTCTCCAGGCCGTACCGCTCGTGCTCGGTGACGAGCAGCCGGGTGTACTCGTGCCGCGGGTCCCGCAGCACCGCGTCGGCCGGCCCCTGCTCGACCACCTCACCGTGCCGCATGACGAGCACCTCGTCGCAGAGCTGGGCGACGACGGCGAGGTCGTGGGAGACGACGACCAGCGCGAGCCCGGTCCGTTCCCGCAGGTCGGCGAGGAGGTCGAGGATCTCCGCCTGGACGGTGACGTCCAGCGCGGTGGTGGCCTCGTCGGCGATGAGCACCCGGGGCCCGGCGGCGATCGCCGCGGCGATCAGCACGCGTTGCAGCATGCCGCCGGACAGCTCGTACGGGTACTGCCCGCCGACCAGTTCGGGGTCGCGCAGCCGCACCGCGTCCAGCAGTTCCACCGCGCGCCGGCGCGCCGCGCGCCGCTTCAGGCCCAGTTTGACGCGGACCACCTCCGCGATCTGCGCGCCCACGGTGACCGAGGGGTCGAGATAGGACGCCGGGTCCTGGAAGACGGCGCTGATCACGGCACCCCGCAGCACGGTCCACCGGGCGGGCGTCAGCGTCGCGATGTCGGTGCCCTCGATCTCGATCGTGCCGCCGCCGACCTCGAAGCCCTCGGGGAGGATGCCGAGCACGGCACGGCAGGTGAGGGTCTTGCCGCTGCCGGACTCGCCGACGATACCGACCGTCCGGCCGGGGGCCAGCGCGAAGGTGACGCCGTGCACGACGTCCCGGCCGCCGGTCCGGTCGGTGACGCGGACGCCGCGCAGCGACAGCACGGGCGGGGCGGGGGCGTCCCCGGCCGGGCGCCGGTCCGCGCGGTCTCCCGGCAGGGACTCGGGCGGGGCGGGTACGGGAGGGACGGCCCCGGGACGGGCCGTCCTGGACGGAGCGGTCATCGCACGCCTCCGGAGGGAGCGGGAGCAGGGTCGGGACCGGTGGTCCCCGGACGCCGGCGGGCACCGCGGGACCGCAGCAGGGCGCGGCCGGCCTCACCGGAGACGTCGCGGATCGCGTCGGCGAGCAGGTTGCCCGCCCAGACGGTCACCATGATCAGCAGGGCCGGGGCCACCGGCGCCCACGGCTTCTGGCCGAGGTAGCCGAGGTCGGAGGCGAGCAGACCGCCCCAGGTCGGTTCCGGCGGCTGCACGCCGATGCCGAGGAAGGTCAGGCTGGAGACGATGACGAACCCGGTGCCGACGGTCTGCGCGAACGCCACCGCGACCGGCGGCAGCACCTTGGACCGCACATGGCGCCGGACGATCCAGCCGACCGGGGCACCCGCGATCACCGCCGCCTCCACGTACGGCGAGCGGGCCACGGTCAGCGTCGCGGCCCGCGCCACCCGGTAGAACAGGGGGGCCACCAGGACCCCGGTGACCAGCATCGCCTGGGTCAGGCCGTTGCCCAGCAGCGCGATCACGGCGACCGCGAACAGCAGGAACGGCAGCGCGACCAGTGTGTCAGCGAGCCGCAGCGTCACCCATTCGAAGGCCCGGCCCAGATAGACGGAGAGGATGCCGGGGACCGCGCCGACGACCAGCGCCGTCAGCGCGACCTCCAGGGCGCCGAGGACACTGACCCGGGAACCGGCCAGCAGCCGGCTCAGCTCGTCCCGGCCCAGGTTGTCGGTGCCGAGCCAGTGCCCCCCGGAGATCCCGGCCAGCACGTCGTCGCTGGTGGCGAGGGGGTCCTGCGGGGCGAGCAGCGGTCCGAGGGCCGCGAGCAGGGCGACCAGCAGCAGGACGGTCATGGCGACCCGGCCGGAGGTGAGGGAGAGAACGCGGCGCACCATGTCACACCCCTCGCTGTGCGGCCGGCGTGACCCGGGCCAGCACCAGGTTGACGATCAGGTTGAAGGAGACGACCAGGGCGACCGACACCACCAGCACCCCCTGCACCGCCGGTACGTCACCGGCCTGCGCGGAGTCGTTGGCGAACCGCCCGAAGCCCTGGAGGCCGAAGATCCACTCGGTGACGACGGAGGCGCCGACCAGGGCGGGGAACTTCAGGCCGAGGGTGGCCAGGGTCGGCCCCAGGCCGTTGCGCAGCACATGGGCGAAGAAGATCCGGCGCGGACTCAGCCCCCGGACCACCGCCCCCGTCACGTAGTTCTCGCGGTAGGCCGCCACCAGGCTGCCCCGCAACTGCCGGGCCACATCGGCGACGACGTCCAGGCTGAGGGCGAGCGCGGGCAGCGTGATGTGCGCGAGCCACGGCCCGACGCCCTGCGCGGCGGGCACGTACCCGCCCGAGGGGAACAGGCCCGACCCGACCGCGAACACGGAGACCAGCACGATGCCCACGACGAACGCGGGCATCACCGACACCACGGTGACCAGACCGGTGACCGCCCGGTCCACCCATGTGGTGCGGCGCAGCGCCGCCAGGGTGCCGAGCGCGAAGCCCAGCGTCACCCCGATGACCAGCGCGAGAGCCGCGACGGAGAGGCTGACGCCGAGGCCGAGCCCGATGAGGGTGGAGATGTCGGCGCCGTTGGTCCAGCTCGTACCGAGCTGACCGTGCAGGACGCCGGTGAACCAGTCCCAGTACTGCGCGAGGAAGGGCCGGTCCAGTCCCCACTGGGCCTCCACCCGGGCGATGGCCTCCGGCGTCGCCTCCTCGCCGAGCTGGATGCGGGCCGGGCTGAGCCCGCTGAGCGAGCGCAGCGCGAACGTGACGAAGGTGGCGACGACGAAGACCGGTACGAAGACCGCCACCGACCGGCCGGCGACGGCCAGGACCCGCGAGAGGGTGTGCCGCCTCACCGGGTGCCCCCGATCGTCACGCCGGTCCAGTTGAGGTGGGCGGGGTTCTTCGGCAGGCCGGAGACCGAGGGGCTCTTGGCGAAGAGGTTGGGGGAGGAGTACGTGAAGACCAGCGCCTTGCTGCGCAGGCCGGCCCGGGTGGCGGCCTGGAGGGTCTCCGCGTAGTGCGGGTCGTCCAGCGGGGTCCGGCGGACCTCGGCCACCGCCGCCTCGAAACCGGCGGGCTCGTACGGGGAGCTGAGGTTCAGCGGGCCGTCGGGTCCGAAGTGCGCGGTGAGGGTCTGCACCGCCGAGTCCCGGCCCGTGGTGCTGTACAGCGAGAAGGTCAGGTCCTTGGCGAAGAACGGGGTGGCCCAGTTCTTGTCGATCTTTATGTTCACGGTGATGCCGACCGCCGCCAGCTGCGACTGGACGATCTCGGCCGCCGGGTCCTCGGCGGGGATGACCAGATCGAGCTCGATGTCACCGGCCCGGTGCCCGGCCTCGGCCAGCAGCTTCCGGGCCTTCGCCGGGTCATGGGGGTAGGCGTTCTCCGACTCGGGGTCGTAGGCCACGTACCCCTTGGGGAAGGGCTGGTCGGTGGTCTCGCCGTAGCCGAAGGTCAGCTTGTCCACGAACTCCTGGCGGTTCACCGCGTACCGCACGGCATCGGCCACCCGGTCGTCGTCGAACGGCGCCTTGTTGACGTTGAGGCTGATGTTGGAGGCGTTGTAGCCCGGCTGGACGAAGACGTCGAGGCCGGCCTTCTTGGCGCTCCCGGCCTGGCTGGGGTCGAGGTCGGCGAAGTTGTAGACGCCGGTCCGCAGGCCGGAGACGACCGTGGAGGTGTCGGGCGCGGAGGTCAGTTCCACGTTCTCGATGTGGATGTGCTCCGCGTCCCAGTAGTCCGGGTTCTTCTCCAGGACGGCCTTGGTGCCGGGGATGAGCTGGGTGATGACGAACGGGCCCGCGCCGACCGGGTTCTGGTCCAGTTCCGCGGGGGACTTCGCCGCCTTCGGGCTGGCGATCTGCAGGACGCGTTCGCCGAGGAGCTGCGGGATCTGGTAGTCGACCTGGGTGAGGTGGAAGACGGCGTCCAGGCCGTCGGCCTCGACGGACTCGATGGACGTCAGGTCGCCGTGGAGCGCCGAGTTCTGCTGCCGCTGCGCCCGTTCGACGGCCGCCTTCACCGCGGCGGCGTCCACCGGCTCGCCGTCGCTGAACTTCAGCCCGGGGCGCAGGTGGAAGGTGATCTCGTCGCCCTCGTCGTCGTACTCCCAGCTCTCCGCCAGGTCGGGCACGGCCTCGCCCTTTTCGTCGACCCGGGTCAACGACGCGTAGACCAGGGCGAGTTCGCGGAACTGGGCGCCGCTGCCGCTGACCACCGGGTCCCAGTGGGCCGGGAAATAGGTCGAGGTCCACTTCAGGGTGGCCGCGCCGCCCGCCGCGGCGCCGGTGCCGCCGCAGGCGGCGAGGACGGGGACGAGGAGGAGGGCGAGCACGGCGCTCAGGGCGGCGGTGCGCGGGCGGCCGGGGGAGCGGGGGCGTCGGGGCATGGCTGACTTCCTGGTGAGGACGGCCGTGGTGAGCGGCCGGGGAGGAAAGGAGGGGCACGTACCGCCGCGACCGGCCCGCGCGGTCCCGCGGCGGGCATGCCGAGGGGGCGGGGAAGGGCAGGTGGGACCCGCCCCGCGCACGGCGGGGCATCACGGGACACGCGGAACGGCCTGAGGAGGAAGGGGAGATGGGCCGCGGGCCGCGAGGGAAAGGACCCCGCGTTCCGGTGCGGCGGGGAAGCCGGCCGGAACGGCGGAACGGGCTCGTGGGCGGCGTCGGTCAGCGACAGAGAGCGCTGCAGGTGCGCCGCAGATCCACGTAGCGGCACACCACACCGGGGTGCGTCGTCAGCATGCGGCCATCCTCGGGGGCGCGGTCGGCGACTGTCAATGGACACCGATCGATGTCTCATTGCGCGGACGGACATGACGGCTGATCAGAGGCAGGTCAGGGGTGCCGGGGCCGGGTCGCCGGATGGGTCGCGGCCTCCTCCGGGTGCAGCCACAGCGGACCGCCCGCGGTGTCCACCCGCACGGCACCGGTCGGGGGCCAGGCGCCCGGCGCGAGCAGCGCCCGCTCCGGCTCGGTCAGGCTCCGGCGGCGCTCCAGGGCCTCGGCGGGGGACAGCGTCTCCGGCGCCGGGCGCAGCCCGGGGCACACGGCGTCCAGGGCGGCGGTGTACGCCGTGAGCGGCCGCCAGCCGGGCACCGCCCGCCGTCCCCGGGGGCCGTGCACCAGCACCGTCGGCAGCGCGTACCGGTACCCGCCGTCGTCCGTCTCCTTGGCCGCGCCGGGGTGCGGCGACCCGGCGGCCGGCACGGACCGCACCTCGGGCACCGGGCGGCGCGCCTCCGCCCGGTCGGCCCGCACTTCCTCCCGCACCGCGTCCCCGGCGGCGTCGGCCCCCAGCCGCGCCGGGTCCAGGCCCGGCACACCCCGTACGGCGGCCAGCGCCAGGCCGGGGGTGTCGGCCGGCTCGCCCAGCACGAACACCGTCTCCCGCAGCCGGCGCAGCACCCGGTCGGCCACCTCGGCGCCCTGGCGTTCCGCCGCCCTGGCGACCAGCGAGGCGGGCCACGAGGACGCCGCCACCCGGCTCAGCCGCGCCGCCCGCGGGGCCCCGGTGTGGGCCCCGATCTCCGCCACGTACCGCGCGTACCAGGCGGTCTCCGCCGCCGGGTCCGGCGCCGGATCGTCGTCGTGGTCGAACAGCAGGCAGTACACCCGCCGCCAGCGCACCCGCCCGGCCAGCCCCGCGCGCAGCCGCCGGAACACCGGCTCGGAGCCCCAGGCCCAGGGACAGAGCGGGTCGGTGTACTCGACGACCTCGACCGGGAGGCGCTCCTCGGGCGGGGTCACGCGGCTCCCCCGGCGGCCGGTCCGCGCCGCGCCCCGGCGGCCAGCAGCGCGGCGACGGTCGTCCCGCCCAGCACCGCCGCCGCGTCCGCCTCGATCCGGCGCCACACCCCGGGCAGTCCGGCCGCGGCGCCGGGATAGTCCAGGCCGCCCAGGTCCTCCCCGCGCAGCGTGAGCACCTCGCCGTCGACGGCGCGGGTGACGTCGAGCAGGGTGATGGCGTCGGCGGGCCGGCCCAGCCAGTACCCGCCCTCGCAGCCGCGCTGACTGCGCACCAGGCCGGCCCGGCGCAGCTCGCCCACCACCGACTTCAGGAACCGGAACGGAATCTGCTGGGCCGAGGCGATCGCCTCGCAGGTCAAGGGGCGCGCGGGTTCGCGGGCGAGCTCCAGCAGGGCGCGCGCGGCGTAGTCCGCCTTCGCGGAGATATGCATGCCGCCATCATGCCCGAGCCACCGCCGGGCGCGGCCGGGAACCGGTGGCCCGCGGCTCCCGTTGCGGCAACATTGCCGCAGGTGAACAGCATTGGACACCTCTTGACATCCTTTTCGGGGCGGCCCTAGCGTCCCGGCCATGAGCAAGCCGCCCACGACCGCCGGTGAGGGCTTCCACCCGCACCTGTCCGACACCCCCGCTCCGGTGACGCCGCTGCGCGCGCGGCTGCACCACATCCGCGCCGGTTCCCTGGACGGCGGCACCGCGCAGACCGGCGGCATGCGACGCTTCGCCGCCGTCAGCGGCCGGGCCGTCGGCTCGGAGAAGCTCTGGATGGGCCAGACCCACGTCGCCCCGTCCACCTCCTCCTCCGACCACCACCACGGGGAGTCGGAGACGGCCATCTACGTGGTCAGCGGGCACCCCGAGTTCGTCTTCCTCGACGACTCGGGCGACGGGGAGCCGGAGGAGGTCCGGCTGCGCACCGCGCCCGGCGACTACGTCTTCGTCCCGCCGTTCGTGCCGCACCGCGAGGAGAACCCCGATCCCGCCGAGGAGGCCGTGGTGGTCATCGCCCGCAGCACCCAGGAGGCGATCGTCGTCAACCTCCCGGGGCTCCACGCGCTCCCGGCGCAGGGTGACTGACGGCCCGTCAGGCTTCCGCGGGTGCCCGGTACCGCCCCGCAAGCTCGGCGCCCTGCCCGCCGAACGCCGCGAGGTCCGCCTCGAAGACCCGCCGGAGCAGACTCCCGTCCTCCACACCCGGGGCGCAGACCGTCTCGCCCAGCTCCAGCCCGCGCAGCCCCGCGGTGACCACGTCCTCGGCGGACATCCGGGGCACCGCGCTCAGGTCGAGGCCCTGGCGCTCGTGGAACTCCGTCGCCACCACGCCGGGGCAGAGCACCTGCGCCCGCACCCCGCTACCGGACAGTTCCACGGCCAGGGCCTGGGTCATCGCGACGAGATGGGCCAGCGTGCCGGCGTAGACCGCCCGGTGCGGCAGCCCCGCCGCCGGTGCGGGACCGCTGAAGGCGATCATGCCCGCCACGTTGACGACCGCGCCGGCGCCGCGGGCCAGCATGCCCGGCACCGCGGCCCGCGCCAGCAGGGTCGGGGCGACCACCTTGACGTGGACGAGTTCCCGCGCCCGGTCGGCGGGCAGTTCGGCGAACGGCATGTAGTGGGCCACGCCCGCGTTGTTGACGAGCGTCGTCAACGGCTCGGCGGCGCAGACGGCGGCGACCGCGTCCACCCCCTCGTCGGTCGCCAGATCGGCGACCAGGGGGCGGATCGTGCCGCCGGGGAACTCGGCGGCCAGCTCCGCCAGCCGGCCGGCGCGACGGCCGACGGCCACCACCTCGTGACCCTGGCCGGCCAGCCGCCGGGCGAAGGCCCGGCCGATGCCGGAGGAGGCGCCGGTGACGAGTGCGAGCTTGCTCATGGGACTGCTCCTGCGGTGCGGGAAGGGAGATCCCGCCGGCCGGGGCGGCCGGCGGCGCTTCCCACGATGGGCCGCCCGCCGCCCGTCAGCCACCGCCCTCCCCGTCCTGGTACCGCCGGTACCGGCCGGGACCTCAGGGCGTCCGCAGGTCCCGCACCCGGCGCAGCTTGCCGACCGAGCGCTCCAGGGTGTCCGGGCCGACGACCTCCGCCTCGACCGTGACGCCGACCCCCTCCTTGACCGCCTTCACGAGCGTCCGCGCCGCCTCCTCGCGCAGCGCGGCAGGGGTGTCCGGCCGGGACTCCACCCGTACCGTCATGTGGTCCATCCGGCCCCGTCTGGTCAGCTCGATCAGGAAGTGGGGCGACAGGCCCGGCGTGCGCAGCACGATCTCCTCGACCTGGCTCGGGAAGACGTTCACCCCGCGCAGGATCACCAGGTCGTCGCAGCGGCCGGTGATCTTCTCGATCCGCCGGAACGCGGGCCGTGCCGTGCCCGGCAGCAGCCGGGTCAGGTCCCGGGTGCGGTAACGGACGACCGGCATCGCCTCCTTGGTGAGCGAGGTGAGGACCAGCTCGCCCTCCGCGCCGTCGGGCAGCACCTCGTCCGTGAGCGGGTCGACGATCTCGGGCCGGACGTGGTCCTCCCACACGTGCGGCCCGTCCTTGGTCTCCACGCACTCCTGCGCGACCCCGGGGCCCATCACCTCCGACAGTCCGTAGATGTCGACGGCGTGCAGGTCCGCCCGCTCCTCGATCTCCCGCCGCATCTCCTCCGTCCAGGGCTCCGCCCCGAAGATCCCGATCCGCAGCGACGTGGACCGCGGGTCCACGCCCTGCCGCTCGAACTCGTCCAGCAGCGTCAGCATGTACGACGGCGTCACCATGATGATCTCGGGCCGGAAGTCCTGGATGAGCCGCACCTGGCGCGCGGTCATCCCGCCCGACGCGGGGATCACCGTGCACCCGGCCCGCTCGGCGCCGTAGTGCGCGCCGAGCCCGCCGGTGAACAGCCCGTAGCCGTAACTCACGTGCACCTTGTGGCCGGGCCGGCCGCCCGCCGCCCGGATGGAACGGGCGACGAGGTCCGCCCAGGCCGAGAGGTCGCCGTCCGTGTACCCGACGACGGTGGGCCGGCCGGTGGTGCCGCTGGAGGCGTGCAGGCGCCGTACGTCCCGCATCGGTACGGCGAACATGCCGAACGGGTAGGAGTCCCGCAGATCCGCCTTGGTGGTGAACGGGAACCGGGCCAGGTCGGCAGGCGACCGGCAGTCGTCGGGCGTCACCCCGGCCGCGTCGAACTTCGCGCGGTACAGCTCGACATGGTCGTAGGCGTGCCGCAGGGTCCGCCGCAGCCGGCGGAGCTGGAGGTCCTCCAGCTCCGCGCGCGGCATCCGCTCCGCGTCGTCCAGGAGTTCCGCCGGGAGGGGGTCGCCGCGCCGGGGGCGGCCGGTGTCGGTGACGTGCGGTTCACGGGTCATCGCGGCTCCTCGCTCTGCGTGCTGCGGACGCGCCGGGTCCCGCCAGAGCATCCCCCTCGGGGCGCGGGGGCGGCACCGCCGCGCCACCCCGTGCGCCGACCGACCATTCGGTTCCGGTGCGGCCGGACCCAGTAATTCAAGCCTCGCCGCCGCCTGTCAAGAGATCCGCCGCGCACCGCCCGGCAAGCGGGTGCGGCCGGACGGTTGCCGGGACCCGGGGGTCTCTGCCTACCATGAACCGAACGATCGGTCGGTGGCGAGAGGGCGGCTGGGGTCAGGTGACAGGGATGACGGCAGGGCAGGCGAAACCGGCGGAACCGGCGGTGGCGGACGGCCTCCAGGAGCGCTTCGACGCGACGATCGCGCGCGACCAGCGCATCGAGCCGCGCGACTGGATGCCGAAGGGCTACCGCGCGACGCTGATCCGGCAGATCGCCCAGCACGCGCACTCGGAGATCATCGGCATGCAGCCGGAGGGCGAGTGGATCACCCGGGCGCCGTCACTGCGCCGCAAAGCGATCCTCTTCGCCAAGGTCCAGGACGAGGCCGGCCACGGCCTGTACCTCTACTCGGCCGCCGAGACCCTCGGCGCCGACCGCGCCGACCTGACCGAGCGGCTGATCGAGGGCCGCCAGAAATACTCGTCGATCTTCAACTACCCGACCCTGAGCTTCGCCGACGTCGGCGTGATCGGCTGGTTCGTGGACGGCGCCGCGATCTGCAACCAGGTACCGCTGTGCCGCAGCTCCTACGGCCCCTACGCCCGCGCCATGGTCCGCATCTGCAAGGAGGAGTCCTTCCACCAGCGGCAGGGCTACGAACTGCTGATGACGATGATGCGCGGCACCGACGCCCAGCGGGAGATGGTCCAGGACGCCGTGAACCGCTGGTGGTGGCCGTCCCTGATGATGTTCGGCCCGCCCGACGACAACTCCCCCAACTCCGCCCGGTCGATGGCCTGGAAGATCAAGCGGCACAGCAACGACGAACTGCGCCGCCGCTTCGTCGACATGACCGTCCCGCAGGCCGAGAAGCTCGGCGTCACCCTCCCCGACCCCGAGCTGCGCTGGAACGAGGAACGGGGACACCACGACTTCGGCACCCCCGACTGGGACGAGCTGACGCGCGTCATCCAGGGCGACGGACCGTGCAACGCGCGCCGCGTGGAGCGCCGGCGCACCGCCCACGAGGAGGGCGCCTGGGTCCGCGAGGCGGCCCTCGCCCACGCCGCCAAGCAGGCGGCCCGCACGGCGAGGGGAGCGGCGGCATGAGCACCGGGGAGCAGCGCGGCTGGCCACTGTACGAGGTGTTCGTACGCGGCAAGCGCGGCCTCAACCACGTCCACGTCGGCTCCCTGCACGCCGCCGACGACCGGATGGCCCTCACCCACGCCCGGGACCTGTACACCCGGCGCAACGAGGGCGTGAGCATCTGGGTGGTGCGCAGCGAGCACATCACCGCCTCCACCCGCGACGAGAAGGATCCCTTCTTCGACCCCAGCGCCGACAAGGTCTACCGGCACCCCACCTTCTACGACATCCCCGACGACGTCCCCCACATCTAGGAGCGGGGCATGAGCGACGACCACGTCTACCTGTCCCTGGCCGAGGAGCACGAGGACGACACCCGCTGGGCCTACGGCACCGGCTTCGAGGACCCCCTGCACGGCGTCGACACCACCGTCCCGGACGGCGTCGACCGGGCGGAACTGGCCGCCCTGTGCCTGGCACTCGGCGACGACGCGCTGGTCAGCGCCCAGCGGCTGGCCGAGTGGACCACCCGCGCCCCGGAGCTGGAGGAGGAGGTGGCCCTCGCCAACATCGGCCTCGACCTGCTCGGCCAGGCCCGCCTGCTCTACGCCCGCACCGGCCAGGTGGACGGCACCGGCCGCACCGAGGACGCCTACGCCTACCTCCGCGACCCCGCCGACTTCCGCAACGTCACCCTGGCCGAACTGCCGGGCGGCGACTTCGCGTTCAGCATCGCCCGGCTGCTCGTGCTCGCCAGCTGGCGGCTGGCCCACTTCGAGCGGCTCACCGCCTCGCCCGACCCGGTGCTCGCCGCCGTCGCCGCCAAGGGCGCCAAGGAACTGACGTACCACCGCCAGTACGCGGCCGAGTGGACCGTCCGGCTCGGCGACGGCACCGACGAGTCCCACCGGCGGATGCGGGCCGGGCTCCAGCAGGTCGTCCCCTACCTGGGCGAGCTGTTCTCCGCCTGCGACGTACGGGACGAGGTGGTCGCGGTCCTGCGCCAGGTCACCGACGCGGCGGGGCTGCCGCTGCCCGCCTGGCAGCCGCTGCCGCGCGCCGGCCGCACCGGCGCCCACACCGAGCACCTCGCCCCGCTGCTCGCCGAACTCCAGTCGGTGGCCCGCGCCCATCCGGGGGCGTCGTGGTGACCGCCCCGGCCGACGTCCGGCGCGCCCGGCGCCTCGCGGAGACGGTCCCCGACCCGGAGCTGCCCATGCTGACCCTCGCCGACCTCGGCGTCCTGCGCGCCGTAGAGGTCACCGGCGAGGGCACGGTCCGCGCCTCGCTCACCCCCACCTACTCCGGCTGTCCCGCCCTGGCCGAGATGCGGGCCATGGTGGCCGCGCGGCTGCGGGCGGCCGGGTTCGCCCGGGTGGAGGTGCGGACCGTCCTCGATCCGCCGTGGACCACCGACTGGATCACCCCCGAGGGTCGCCGCAAGCTCGCCGAGCACGGCATCGCGCCGCCCGGTCCCGCCCCGCGCCCTGCCCCCGGCCCGGTGCCGCTGGTGCTGTCCGGCACCCGGCGCGCGGTGCCCTGTCCCCGCTGCGGCGCCGCCGACACCGAGGAGACCTCCCGGTTCGGCGCCACCTCCTGCAAGGCGCTGTGGCGCTGCCGGGTCTGCCGCGAGCCCTTCGAGCACGTCAAGGAGATCTGATGGCGGACCCGACCGGCCCCGCCCCGGCGAAGCCCCGCCGCCGGCCCGCCTTCCACACCCTCGCGGTGGCCTCGGTGGAGCGGCTGTGCGAGGACGCCGCCGCCGTGCGGTTCGCCGTACCGGACGAGCTGGCCGAGGAGTTCGCGTTCGCGCCCGGCCAGTGCCTCACGCTGCGCCGCCGGGTCGGCGGACGCGACGAGCGGCGCTCGTACTCCCTGTGCTCCCCGGCCGGCGCCCCGCCCCGGATCGCCGTGCGGGAGGTGCCCGGCGGCCTGTTCTCCTCCTGGCTGGTACGGGAGCTGAAACCCGGCGACACCGTCGAGGTGATGACCCCCACCGGCGCCTTCACCCCCGACCTGACCGTCCCCGCCCACCACGTGCTCGTCGCCGCCGGCTCGGGCATCACCCCGATGCTCTCCATCGCCGAGTCCGTCCTCGCCGCCGACGACCGCTCCCGCGTCACCCTCTTCTACGGCAACCGCCGCACCGGCTCGGTGATGTTCGCCGACGAACTGGCCGACCTCAAGGACCTGCACCCTGCCCGCTTCCAGATCGCCCACGTCCTCTCCCGCGAGCCCCGCGAGGCCGAGCTGCTCACCGGACGCCTGGACGCCGGGCGGCTCGCCGCGCTCGTCGACGGCCTGGTCGACGTCACCACCGCCGGCCACTGGTGGCTGTGCGGCCCGCCCGGCATGGTCCAGGACGCCCGCAAGGTCCTGGCCGGCCTCGGCGTCCCCGCCGACCGCGTCCACCAGGAACTCTTCTACGCCGGTGAGGAACCGCCCGCCGCCGCCCGCCGCCCCGAGCCCCGCCCCGGCGGACCGGTCAGCCGGGTCACCGTCGTCCTGGACGGCCGCTCCACCACCACCGGGCTGCCCCGCGACAGCACCCTGCTCGACTCGGCCGCCCGGGTCCGCCCCGACCTGCCCTTCGCCTGCAAGGGCGGCGTCTGCGGCACCTGCCGGGCCCGGATCACCGACGGCGAGGCCGACATGCGCCGCAACTACGCCCTGGAACCGGCCGAGGTCACCGCGGGATACGTCCTGACCTGCCAGTCGTACCCCGTCTCCGAGACCCTGACCGTCGACTACGACAGCTGAGCCGGCCCGGCGTTCAGGACGGCGGCGCGGGCAGCGGCGACGCGGCCAGGGCGCGGGCCGCGTGCACCAGGTTGGACGCCATGGCCTTCCCCGTGGACACCGACCAGTCGTGGCCGCGGGCGTCGTCCAGGAAGTCGGGGCCGGGCCCGGGCCCGAGGTGCCAGTACGTCCACGACTGGCCCGGGACCGTGTAGCCGATGTCGACGAGGGCGCCGTTGATCTCGCTGATGACGTGGTGGGCACCGTCCTCGTTGCCGGTGACCACCACCCCGGCCACCCGGTTGTAGGCGACCGGCCGCCCCGCGTCGTCGGTCTCGCCCAGCATGGCGTCCATCCGCTCCAGCACCCGCTGGGCGACGGAGGAGGGCCGGCCCAGCCAGGTGGGGGAGGCGAGGACGAGGATCTCCGCCGCGAGGAGCTTCTCGTGCACCGCGGGCCAGTCGTCCCCGTCGCCCATGTCGGTCTCGACCCCCGGCCGCAGGTCCAGGTCGACGGCCCGCACCAGGTCCACGCTCACCCCGTGCCCCTGGAGCGAGGAGATGACGGTGGCGGCGAGGGCCTCGGTGTTCGACGGCTCGGGCGAGGGCTTCAGAGTGCAGTTGACGACGAGTGCGCGCATGCCCGGGAGCCTTCCCCCGGCGGCGCGTCGCAGGCGGGGGCGTAACCCGCCGTCACCCGTCCGCCCAGTGGCCTGCCTCACATGGTGTAACCGGGGTGCCGCCGCCACGATGGTCTCGTCACCGGCAGGCCGAAGGGATCGCTGATGTTCCGCAAGGTGCTGGTCGCCAACCGCGGTGAGATCGCCATCCGCGCGTTCCGCGCGAGCTACGAACTGGGTGCGCGGACCGTGGCCGTCTTCCCGCACGAGGACCGCAACTCCCTCCACCGTCTGAAGGCCGACGAGGCCTATCAGATCGGCGAGCCGGGCCACCCGGTGCGGGCCTACCTCTCCGTCGAGGAGATCGTGCGCGCGGCCCGCGACGCCGGCGCCGACGCCGTCTACCCGGGCTACGGCTTCCTCTCCGAGAACCCCGACCTGGCCCGCGCCTGCGAGGAGGCGGGCATCACCTTCGTCGGCCCGGACGCGGACATCCTGGAACTGACCGGCAACAAGGCCCGCGCCGTGGCCGCCGCCCGGGAGGCCGGCGTCCCCGTCCTCGGCTCCTCGGAGCCCTCCACCGACACCGACACCCTGGTCCGCGCCGCCGAGAGCATCGGCTTCCCCGTCTTCGTCAAGGCGGTCGCGGGCGGCGGCGGGCGCGGCATGCGCCGCGTCGAGGACCCCGCCCGGCTGCGCGAGGCGATCGAGGCGGCGTCCCGGGAGGCGGCCTCCGCGTTCGGTGACGCCACGGTCTTCCTGGAGAAGGCGGTGGCCGAACCCCGCCACATCGAGGTGCAGATCCTCGCCGACGGCCACGGCGACGTCATCCACCTCTACGAGCGGGACTGCTCGCTCCAGCGCCGCCACCAGAAGGTCGTCGAACTGGCCCCGGCACCCGGCCTCGACCCGGAGCTGCGCGACCGGATCTGCGCCGACGCGGTCCGCTTCGCCCGCCGCATCGGCTACCGCAACGCCGGCACCGTGGAGTTCCTCCTCGACCGCGACGGCAACCACGTCTTCATCGAGATGAACCCGCGCATCCAGGTCGAGCACACGGTCACCGAGGAGGTCACCGACGTCGACCTGGTCCAGGCCCAGCTGCGCATCGCCGCCGGCGAGAGCCTCGCCGGCCTGGGCCTGTCCCAGGACACCGTCACCCTGCGCGGCGCCGCCCTCCAGTGCCGCATCACCACCGAGGACCCGGCCAACGGCTTCCGCCCGGACACCGGCCGGATCAGCGCCTACCGCTCACCGGGCGGCTCCGGCATCCGCCTGGACGGCGGCACCACCCACGCCGGTACGGAGATCAGCGCCCACTTCGACTCCATGCTGGTCAAACTCACCTGCCGGGGACGGGACTTCGCCACCGCGGTGGGCCGGGCCCGGCGCGCGGTGGCCGAGTTCCGCATCCGCGGCGTCGCCACGAACATCCCCTTCCTGCAAGCCGTCCTGGACGACCCCGACTTCCGGGCGGGCCGGATCACCACCTCGTTCATCGAGCAGCGCCCCCACCTGCTGACCTCCCGGCACTCCGCCGACCGCGGCACCAAGCTGCTCACCTACCTCGCCGACGTCACCGTCAACAAGCCGCACGGCGAACGTCCCGACCTGACCGACCCGCTCACCAGACTCCCGCCGCTGCCCGCCGGCGAACCCCCGGCCGGCTCCCGCGGGCTGCTGGCCGCACTGGGCCCCGAGGGCTTCGCCCGCCGGCTGCGCGAGTCACGCACCCTCGGCGTCACCGACACCACCTTCCGCGACGCCCACCAGTCCCTGCTGGCCACCCGGGTGCGGACCAAGGACATGCTCGCCGTCGCCCCGGTCGTCGCCCGCACCCTGCCCGGCCTCCTCTCCCTGGAGTGCTGGGGCGGCGCCACCTACGACGTCGCCCTGCGCTTCCTCGCCGAGGACCCCTGGGAGCGGCTCGCCGCCCTGCGCGAGGCCGTGCCCAACATCTGCCTCCAGATGCTGCTGCGCGGCCGCAACACCGTCGGCTACACCCCGTACCCCACCGAGGTCACCGACGCCTTCGTCGAGGAGGCCGCCGCCACCGGCATCGACATCTTCCGCGTCTTCGACGCCCTCAACGACGTCGACCGGATGCGCCCGGCCATCGAGGCCGTCCGCGCCACCGGCACCGCCGTCGCCGAGGTCGCCCTCTGCTACACCGCCGACCTCTGCGACCCCGGCGAGAAGCTCTACACCCTCGACTACTACCTGCGCCTCGCCGAGCGGATCGTCACCGCCGGCGCCCATGTCCTGGCCGTGAAGGACATGGCGGGCCTGCTCCGCGCCCCCGCCGCCGAGAAGCTGGTCGCCGCGCTGCGCCGGGAGTTCGACCTGCCGGTGCACCTGCACACCCACGACACCGCGGGCGGCCAGCTCGCCACCTACCTCGCCGCCGTACGGGCCGGCGCGGACGCGGTGGACGGGGCCGTGGCGTCCATGGCGGGCACCACCTCCCAGCCGTCGCTGTCCGCGATCGTCGCCGCCACCGACCACTCCGAGCGGCCCACCGGCCTGGACCTGAAGGCCGTCGGGGACCTGGAGCCGTACTGGGAGAGCGTCCGCAAGGTCTACGCCCCCTTCGAGGCGGGCCTGGCCGCCCCCACCGGCCGCGTCTACCACCACGAGATCCCCGGCGGCCAGCTCTCCAACCTCCGCACCCAGGCCGTCGCCCTCGGCCTCGGCGACCGCTTCGAGGACATCGAGGCCATGTACGCCGCCGCCGACCGGATGCTCGGCCGCCTGGTCAAGGTCACCCCCTCGTCCAAGGTGGTCGGCGACCTCGCCCTGCACCTGGTCGGCGCGGGTGTCGCCCCGGCCGACTTCGAGGCGGAACCGGACCGGTACGACATCCCGGACTCCGTCATCGGCTTCCTCCGCGGTGAGCTGGGCACCCCGCCCGGCGGCTGGCCCGAGCCCTTCCGCAGCAAGGCGCTGCGGGGCCGCGCCGAGCCCCGGCCGGTCCCGGAGCTGTCCGCCGAGGACCGTGACGGCCTCGCCGGGGACCGGCGGGCCACCCTCAACCGGCTCCTCTTCCCCGGCCCGGCCCGCGAGTTCACCGCCCACCGGCAGGCCTACGGCGACACCGGCGTCCTCGACAGCCTGGACTTCTTCTACGGGCTGCGCCCCGGTACCGAGTACACCGTCGATCTCGAACCCGGGGTCCGGCTGCTCATCGAACTCCAGGCCGTCGGCGAGGCCGACGAGCGCGGCCTGCGGACCGTGATGGCCGGCCTCAACGGCCAGTTGCGGCCGGTCCGGGTCCGCGACCGGGCCGCCGCCTCCGACGTCCCGGTGACCGAGAAGGCCGATCGCGCCGATCCCGGTCATGTCGCGGCACCCTTCGCGGGCGTGGTGACCCTCGCGGTCGCGGAGGGCGACCGGGTCGAGGCCGGCGCCACGGTGGCCACCATCGAGGCGATGAAGATGGAGGCCGCGATCACCGCCGCCCGGGCGGGCACGGTGATCCGGCTGGCCGTCCACCGGGTCCAGCAGGTCGAGGGCGGGGACCTGCTGGTGCAACTGGGCTGACCGGCCCCGGTGCCTGCGGGCGGCGGGCGGTACGGACTCCGGCGGGTCGAGCGCCCCGCGCGGCACCCGGCCCCTGAGACCCGTGGTGTCCCCGCGCGTGTCGGCCTCGCTCAGCGTCAGCGCCACCCGGCCCAGCGGCACGGCGCGTCGGCACGCTCGCGGGCCCGCGCGACGGCCCCCGCGAACACGTTCCACGCACGTCCGTGCCCGCCGGTGAGCTGGAGCGCGAGCCCGAGGTCGGGGGGCGAGCGGCACCCCGTGGCGCGACCGGCCCCCCCGCCACCCGGTCCGGGGCGCGCTCGGAGTGGCCGGCGGCCCCGTCGTGGGCCAGCCGGTTCGCGGCGTCGCGGGCGGCGGGTTTCACCAGCAGCCCCGCCGCATCCTCGGCGCCGAGCGCGTCCCGCGCCCGGTGGGCGTGGTGCGCCAGGTCGGCCGGGAGCACCGGGCCGGTCCCCGGCCCGCCGGCGGTGGGGGCGGGTACCGCCGCCGCGTGCAGCCGGTGCCGGCGCGGGGTGTCCAGCGCCGAGCGGGGTGCCTCCCGGACCGGGTCGTGGACGAAGCGCCGGGCCCTGTCGCCGGGGTCCTCGACCGGGTGGGCGCGGGCCGCCTCCGCGAGCAGCCGCCCGGTGTCCGCGCGGGGTACCCGCCGTCCGGGTGGGGACCGCGGGCCGGAAGCGCCGCCCCAGGACCGACGCCGCGCCGAGCAGGGCCGCGGCCGGCCCGCTCGGCAGCGACAGCCGGCGGCGCACGACCGCCCGGACCCCGGGCGACAGCGCGTGGAGCGGCCGCCCGGCCGACCACACCGGGCGGTCTCCTCGACGACGAAGGGGGTGCCACCGGTCCGCCGGCGCATCTCCTCGGCGAGCCCCGCGTCCGGCGCGCGTCCCCCGTCCGGCCGGTCGGCTCCCGGTCACGTGCCGGTGTCCAGCGCGGTCAGCCGCAGCGTCTCTGTCTCGCCGGACAGCACGCCGCCCGGCCCGCCGGCGGTCTCCCCGTCGAGGTAGGCGCCGAGCAGCGGCCGTTCGAACCAGCAGTGCCCGGCCATGAACTCCAGCAGTTCCAGCGAGACCGGGTCCGACCAGCGCAGGTCCTCCAGGACGACCGAGACCGGGTGGACGCGCGAGGCGTCGGCCAGCGGGGTGGTGACCAGGTCGCAGAGCTGAACCGGTCGGCGCCCTCGGCCGCCCCGCCGCCCGACAGCAGGGCCAGGACCCGGCCCGTGTCCGCCGTGATTCCCCCGTCCGCCGCGCCGGCCGCCCGGCGCCGCAGTCCGCGCACTGTCTGCGTCCAGGGTCAGTGGTCGGGGGGCCGGCGCCGCCGTCCAGGCAACTGCCGTACAGGACCCGCAGTCCCTGCCGGGCCGCCTCGTGCGCGGTGTGCCGGGCGTGGGACGTCTTGCCGATGCCGGGGCGGCCGGTGAGGAGGATCAGCCCGCCGTGGCTCGGCCGGGTCCGGGCCAGCCGGCCAGGACGCGCAGGGCGGGTGCCCGGCCGATGAGCGTGGCCCTGTGCTCGCGTCCGCCCCCCGCGTTGTCCCCCCACGGGGCCGCCCGAGTCCCTCGGGAGGCCCCGCCCGCCGCCGAGTGTAGGGAGAAGAGCGGGCGGGGTGGGGGCCGTCGGGGGCAGAGCACCCGAACGGGTGGCGTACGCCCGGCGCGTGCCCGGGCACCGGTTCCAGCCGGGTCGTGAAGTGCCGCAGTACGGGCGGCTGTTCGACGACGCGGTACGCGGGGACCCGGTCGGCCCGCGCGGTCACGCGGGCGAGGGGGCCGGGCCGCCCGTCGGGCGACGGTTCCGGTCACGCGCGGCGCCGGACGCGATCACGCACCGCGCGGAATCCCACCGATCGGGTGAACGGAGACCGAAACCCCGCCGCGCCCGGTCACCGCCGTGCAGCATCGACCCCTCGGAACCCGGCACCGGGAGGGAGGCAACCGATGGGCCGCACACCGCCACCGCCCACGCCCCCGGATCGCATGAATGTGCGAGTGTGGTGTGGAGGTCCTGAGGTGATCGGACAGAAAAGACACCGGCAGTTGGCCGGAAAGTGTGCATCGTCCGGTGCTTTTTCCGGTCCGAAGAAACGGTCATCCTTGTCCGGCCCGCCGCACGACCGGCTTCCGATGCCGCTGAACTGCCCTGTCGGGCAAGGGACATGGGATCTTTCCCTCTATCACGGAAGTACCCGCCGACCGCTCCTTCGGGCCGAAATCGGATGCCGGGCGGAGTGTGCGGATAGTCAGAACTCCTCACCCGGCCGGGTGACTAGCATGAGCCCGTACCCGGTCCGGAAGATCGACGTCCCGTTGACGTCGGCTTCCGACCCGTGACCGTCGCGTGTGTCGGTCGACCGTTTCTCCTGCTCTCCATCCCGAGGGACCGCGGAATGTCAGTGCCTGCACCATCCAGCCAGCGCCGGTCGGCGAACGCCCCCCGAGCCGTCCCGGTCCTGCCCGCCGCCGTCCTGGTGGCCGCCGCCGCGGCCGCCGGCGCGGCCGTCGCCGTGGCACCGGACGGGGCCCGCACCTGGTCGCTGGCCGCGATGCTCGGTGCCTGGCTCTGCCTCGCCGTCGCCGTCGTCACCGGCACGCTGGCCGTCCGGCGCGCCCGCCGGGCGGGCGCGCGCCAGGGCGACGACGTCGCCCAGGCCAGGTCCCAGGCGGCCCAGCTCGCGGCCGAGTGCGCGCACCTGGTCAGCGTCACCCTCCCGGCCGTCGCCAAGCGGCTGCGGGACGGGACGAGCGCCGAGGACGCCCTGGCGCACATCACCCACCCCTCCGACCCGCAGCTGCGCCGGCTCGCCCACACCTTCGCCACCGAGATCGAGGAGTCCGTACGGCTGGCCGTCGCCTACGACACCGAACGGCGGCAGGCGGCCGACGAGCTGGAGCGCACCTCCGCCGAACTGAAGCGGCTCGGCGACGAACTGCTCCCCGCGGCCGTGTCCCGGCTCCGCGAGGGGCAGTCCGCCGACACCGTCCTCGGCGAGCTGGACTGGCCGCGCACCCCGGCGCTGGGCGCCCCCGCCGAATCGTTCGTCCGTGAACTCGCCCGGAGCGAGCGCCGGGCCGCCGCCGCGCAGGCCGCCTCGGCCAAGGCGCTCAGCCGGGTCCAGGCCAAGGCGGTCAGCATGCTCGCCGACCTCCGCGAGATGCAGGACCGGCACGGCGAGGAGGTCTTCGGCGACCTGCTGAAGCTCGACCACAGCACCTCCCAGCTCGGCCTGCTCACCGACCGGCTGGCGCTGCTCATGGGCGGCCGGTCCAGCCGCGCCTGGAACAAGCCCATCGTGATGGAGTCCATCCTGCGCGGCGCCGTCGGCCGGATCGCCGCCTACCAGCGGGTCCGCCTGCACTGCTCGACCGGCGCCGCCGTCACCGGCTTCGCCGCCGAGGGCGTGATGCACCTGCTCGCCGAACTCATGGACAACGCAGCCAACTTCTCCCCGCCGATCGACGAGGTCAACGTCTACGTCGAGGAGCGCAGCGCCGGCATCGTCGTCACCATCGAGGACAGCGGCCTGAAGATGCCGGCCGCGGCCATGCGCCGCGCCGAGGAGTCGGTGGCCGGACGGATGACCGACCTCGCCTCCCTCCAGGGCACCCGGCTCGGCCTCGCCGTCGTGGGGCGGCTGGCCGTCAAGTACGGCATCAGCGTCAACTACCGGCCCTCCTCGCGCGGTGGCACCGGCGTCGTCGTCCTGCTGCCCCGGCAGCTCCTCGCCCAGCAGCGCGAGCCCGCGCCGGCCGGCACCGCCCGCCGCCCGGCCGCCGTCCCCGCCCAGGCACCGGCCGCCGCCCCCGCGCCCCCGGCCCCCGCGCCGCCCGCACCCGCCGAGCCCGTCGCGCCCCGCGCCCTGCCCGCCCGGGCCGAGGCCCCGGCCGCCCACCCGCCGGCCGACAGCACGCCCGGCGGACTGCCGGTGCGCAACCCCGGCCGCACCATGGCGCAGGCCGAACGCGAACGCGAGCAGCGCCGCGGCCAGGACGGCACCGGGGACGGCACGGCCCGCCCGGAGCGTCCCGCCGTACGCGACGCCGGCTCCCGGTTCGGCGCCTTCCACCGCGCCCGCCGGTCCGGCACCACGGCCCCGGACGGCGGCCCCGAGCCGGGCCCGGCCGCACCGTAGCGCCCGCCCCTCGCCCCGCCCGGGGCTCGGCGCCCCATACCCCCCGCTTGAGCACGTGAGATTGGAGGCACGGGCCGGTGACCGGTCAGCCGGGCACCCACCGTCCCATCACCACCATGCAGACCACCGACAACAGCCTCACCTGGCTTCTGCAGAACCTTCTGGAGCGCACCCCGGGCACCCGGCACGCCCTCGTCCTCTCCCGGGACGGGCTGAAGCTGTGCTGGTCCGACCACCTCACCCTGGACCGCGCGGACCAGCTGGCGGCGATCTGCTCCGGCATCCAGGCCCTCGCCCAGGGTGCCTCCGTCGAGTTCGGCGACGGGACCGGCGGAGTGCGCCACTCCATGACCGAGTTCCACGGCGGGCTGCTCTTCATCGTCGAGGCGGGCGAGGGCGCCCATCTCGCGGTCGTCGCCGAGGAGAACGCCGACCCCGGCGTGGTGGGCCACCAGATGACCGAACTGGTCGAGCAGATCGGCGAGCACCTGCGGGCCGAACCCCGCAATCCCCTCCCCGGGGGTGCCGCCTCGTGACGCCGCGCAGGCCCGTGGACACCGGTGACCCCGACCGGCTCTACACGGTCACCGGCGGACGCAGCCGCGCCGACGACGCCTTCGACCTGGTCACCCTGGTGGTCCGGGAGAGCGAACCGTCGGCCGGCATGCAGTCGGAGCACGTCCGGATCCTGGAGATGTGCCGGCACCCGACCGCCGTGGTCGAGATCGCCGCGGAACTGAGGCTGCCGATCACGGTGGTGCGCATCCTGCTCGGCGACCTCCTCGCCATGGGCCGGATCACCGCCCGGCACCCGCGCGCGGCCGAGTCCGTCGCCTCGCTCCCCGACTCCGCCCTTCTCAAGGAGGTGCTCCATGGGCTCCGTAACCTCTGAACTGCCCGCCGGCCGTACGCCCCTGGCCGACGCCGCCGAAACCGGCCTGAAGATAGTGATCGTCGGCGGGTTCGGGGTCGGCAAGACCACCCTGGTCCGCTCGGTCAGCGAGATCCGCCCCCTCAACACCGAGGAGGTGATGACCCAGGCGGGCGTCGGCGTCGACGAGACCAGCGGCGTGGCCGGCAAGACCACCACCACGGTCGCCTTCGACTTCGGCCGGATCAGCCTCAACGAGCGCATGGTGCTCTACTTGTTCGGCGCGCCCGGCCAGGAGCGCTTCTGGTTCCTGTGGGACCGGCTGTTCTCCGGCACGCTCGGCGCGGTCGTCCTGGTCGACACCCGCCGCATGGACGACTCCTGGTACGCCATCGACCGGCTGGAACACCACGGCACGCCGTTCGTGGTGGCCGTCAACCGGTTCGACGACGACTCCGCCGGACACTCCCTGGACGAGATCCGCCAGGCGCTCGCCCTGCCCCCGCACGTTCCGCTGATCGAATGCGACGCCCGGGTGAGACGCTCCGGGAAGGACGTGCTGATCACCCTCGTGGACCACCTCTACGACCTCGCCATGGCCCGGGAGACGACACCGTGACCGAGACCGGATCGCCCACGCCCGACGGTCCGCCGCCGGGCTGCCCGGCCCACGGAGGCGGCGCGCTGCGCCTGGCCGGGCTGGAGTACCAGCAGACACCGTCGCAGCTCTACCGGTCCCTGCGCCGGGAGCACGGCCCGGTGGCACCCGTCCTGCTGGACGGGGACATCCCCGCCTGGCTGGTCCTCGGCTACTCCGAGCTGACCTACGTCACCAACCACGACGAGCTGTTCGCGCGGGACAGCCGCCGCTGGAACCAGTGGGCGAACATCCCCGCCGACTGGCCGCTGCTGCCGTTCGTCGGCTACCAGCCCTCCGTGCTGTTCACCGAGGGTGAGGAGCACCAGCGCCGGGCCGGGGTGATCACCGAAGCCCTGGAGGGCGTCGACCAGTTCGAACTGGCCCGGGACTGCCGGGAGATCGCCGACGGACTCATCGCCGCCTTCGCGGGCAGCGGCGAGGCCGAGCTGATGAGTTCCTACGTGCACGCCCTGCCGATGACCGCCGTCGTGCAGATGTGCGGGATGCCGCAGGCCGGCAGCGACACCGAGCGGCTCGTGGACGACCTGCGGATCTCCCTGGACGCGGCGGAGGGCGACGACCCGGTGGCCGCGTACCAGCGGGTGGGCGAGCGGATCGCCCAGCTGGTGAAGGAGAAGCGGGAGCGGCCCGGCCCGGACATCACCTCGCGGATGCTGCTGCACCCGGCCGGGCTGACCGACGAGGAGATCGTGCAGGACCTGATCTCGGTCATCGCGGCGGCCCAGCAGCCCACCGCCAACTGGATCTGCAACACGCTCAGGCTGCTGCTCACCGACGAGCGGTTCGCGATCAACGTCTCCGGCGGGCGGCTCAGCGTCGGCGAGGCGCTCAACGAGGTGCTGTGGCTGGACACCCCGACGCAGAACTTCATCGGCCGCTGGGCGGTGCGCGACACCCAGCTCGGCGGCCGGCTGATCCGCGCCGGCGACTGCGTGGTGCTGGGCATCGCCGCGGCCAACACCGACCCGCAGATCTGGCCCGAGTCGCACGTCGGCGCCGAGAACTCCGCCCATCTGTCGTTCAGCAACGGCGAGCACCGCTGCCCCTACCCGGCGCCGCTGCTCGCGGACGTCATGGCGCGCACGGCGGTGGAGACCCTGCTGGAGCGGCTGCCGGACCTGGTGCTGGCGGTCGAACCGGAGGAGCTGACCTGGCGCGACTCGATCTGGATGCGCGGACTGACCGCGCTGCCGGTGCAGTTCACGCCGGTCGTGCAGTAGCCGCCGTTTTCGGCAGTGGCCGTCGCGGCGGTGGCCGCCGTAACGGCCGGGGATGTCGTACGCGGCCCGGCGGGGCCCCTCGCGGGGCCCCGTGTCCGCGCGGTGGCCGGCGGCTCAGGCGCCGGCGGGGGTGAAGCGCACCGGGACGGACTGCGGGCCGCGGGTGAACACGCCCTGCTCCACCGGGTCGTAGCCCTCGGCGAGCCGCAGGTCGGGCATGGCGTCCAGCAGCTGATTGACGCCGATCTCCACCTCGGCTTTGGCCAGCAGGGCGCCCACGCAGAAGTGCCGGCCCAGCGCGAAGGCGAGGTGGTCGGCGGCGGCGGAGAACGCGGTCGTCGTGGTCAGGTCGTCGCGGAAGAGGTCGAAGCGGTCCGGGTCCCGGTAGCGGTCGCCGTCCCGGTTGGCCGCGCCGATCAGGCAGGTCACGGTGGCCCCGGCCGGTACGGTGCCGCCGGACAGCTCGACCTCGGTCGCGGACTGCCGCATGATCATCTGGACCGGCGGGGTGTAGCGCAGCGTCTCGGCGAAGGCGCGCGGGATCAGGGAGCGGTCCGCGCGGACGGCCGCCAACTGCTCCGGATGCATCAGCAGGTTGACGAAGATACTGGCTATCGCCTTGTCGGTGGTCTCCCCGCCGGCGGCGAGCAGCAGGCTGCAGAACGCCTTGATGTCCTCGTCGCTCATCCTCACACCGTCGACCTCGGCGGCACACAGCGTGGAGAGCAGGTCGTCGCCGAGGTTCTCGCGCCGCTCACGGATGATCGGCAGCATGTACGCGGCGAACTCGGCCCGGGTCCGCTCCCCGGCCGCCGTGACCTCCGGGTCGCCGGAGAGATTGCCGAGGAAGGCGATGACGGCCGTGTACCAGCGGTGGAACCGGTCGTGGTCGGCCTTGTCGAGGCCGAGCATGTCGGCGATGACGTTGACCGGGAAACGCGTGGCGTAGTCGGTGACCAGGTCGGCGGAGCCGGTGTGGCGGAAGGCGTCGATCAGTTCGCGGGAGTTGCGCTCGATCACCGGCAGGAACTTGTCCTGAAGGTCGGCGCCGCGGAAGGCCGGCGCGACCAGCGCCCGGCGCACGGCGTGCTCCCGGCCGCTGAGCTGGAGGATGGTCTTGCCGTGCACCGGTTCGAGCTGCCAGTCGTAGTTGTCGGTGGTGAACTGGCCGGCCTTGTCCTTGAAGACGCGCTCGACGTCCTCGTAGCGGGAGACGATGTAGCTCTGCGTGGCCTCGTGCCAGATGAGGGGCGCGCTCTCGCGCATCACCCGGTAGGCCGGGTAGGGGTCCGCCGCGAACTCCGGCGAGAGGATGTCGGGGACCTGCTGAGCCGTGGACATGGGGCTCCCTGGAGTCAGTAACAGGTGTACGCCCCAAGGTTATTGATCATCCGTCGCACAGGACAGGGGGTCGTGGACGCCTGTTCGGCCCCGCGTCCTCCTTGGCCGAAAACCACCGGTTCGGTCAGGTCCGGGTGAGCGTCCGGGAGGAGCCGCCGGCCCGGACGCCCTCGGCCCCCCGGCACCGGCCGGGCACCCGTGCGGGGAGGCGCGGCGCCCACTGGACCGAGGGCACCCGCGGGGCCGCTCCCGAACCCCCGTCACCCGGACGCGAATCGGGCCAGCTGGTCCAGGGTTCCGTCGAACCGGTCATGGTCGCCGACGATCGGCCCGGTCGAGGTGTACTGCCACATCGTGTACCGCGACCAGCCCGCCGGGAGCGTCCCGGGGGTGGCGGCGTAGCGGGCGATCCAGAGCGGGTTGGCGGAACCGAAGGCGTCGCTGTCGCCGGTGCACTGCTTCCACCAGCTGGTGGAAGTGTAGATCACCGCGGCCCGGCCCGTACGGGTTTCGTACCGGCCGACGAACTCCCGGATCCAGGACACCATCTGGGCCGGTGTCTTGCCGTAGCAGGACGCCCCGTACGGGTTCCACTCGATGTCGAGCACACCCGGCAGCGTCCGGCCGTCCCCGGTCCAGGCGCCGCCGTGGTCGACGAAGTAGTCGGCCTGCGCGGCACCGCCGGAGCTGTCCGGCGTCGCGAAGTGGTACGCGCCGCGGATCATGCCGACGTCGTACGAGCCGTTGTACTGCTGGCCGTACTTGGGGTTGACGTAGGAGGTGCCCTCGGTGGCCTTCACATAGGCCCACTTGACCCCGCTGGCCCACAGGTCCGGCCAGGCGACGTCCCCCTGGTGGCTGGAGACGTCCACCCCCTCGGTCTGGGTGGCCCGGGTGCCGACGGGGCGGTCCTGCTCGCCCTCGTGGGCCAGGACGCCCATGCCCATGTAGGCCGAGCCGCGCACCGGTGCGTCACCACCGGCCGCGGACGGGGAGGTGTGGAGCGGGGTCAGGATCGACAGTGCGGCGAGCAAAGTGCCCGACGCGAGCAGGCGGAAGCGGCCGTCCGCCACGGCTATGGGTCTGCGCACGTCTCCCATCCGACCCGTCGCGCCGCGCGCCCGCATCCCGCGCGCGTCCGGACGGCTTGCCGCCGGCCGCCGGGGTCAGCGCGCAGTCTCCGCGTCGCCCGCCGCCCGGAACTCCACGGCGACCACGCCGTCCACATGGCGGCACAGGTCCTCCAGCACGGGCACCGCGATGTGGTCGGGGAGGCGGCCGGTGAGGACGACATGGCCGTGCGTCACATCGACCTGCACGGCGGACGGGGCCAGGCCGAGCGTCCGCACCAGGGCCTCCTCGATGATCTCGGTGCGGATCTCCCGGTCCTTGCGCAGGAAGACCCGCAGCAGATCGCTGCGGCTGACCACCCCGACCAGCCGCTCGTCCGCGTCGACCACCAGCAGCCGCTTGATGCCGTGCCGGGCCAGCACCCGGGCGGCCTCGACGACGCTCCAGTCCTCCCGGGCGCAGACCGCCGGTGACGTCATCAGCCCCGCCGCGTCCGTCGCCGACGCCTTCGCCCCGCCGGGTGGCTCGGCGTCCGGCTCGCCGCCCCAGATCTTCTGCAGGAGGTCCGCCTCCGACACCACCCCCACCGGCCGGTCGTCCGCGTCCACGACGGGCACGGCGGTGATGTCGTACTCCTGCAGCAGGTGGGCGATCTCCTTGAACGGCGTGCCGCGCTGGACGCGGACGACGGCCTCGCTCATCAGCTCGCACACCTTCTGGTGGTTCATCTAACGATCTTCCTCTCCACTGCCGGCCGCCTGTGGCCGGCCTCCGACCTTCCGCAGGTGAGAACGGACGGCAGCCCCCAGGGGTGCCCCGTGTCACGCGGAAGGGCCACGCTGTGCGAAACCCGCGGCAGTCCGGCGGTCGGCGGAGCGGCGCACCCTCACCCTCACCCTCGCCGTCACCGGGGCCGGCGGTACTCGCATGGTCCGTCGTGCGCCGGCCGCGCTGGAGCGTGACGACCGCGTCGCCCACGCCGGCCTGCTGGTCTCACCCGACGGACGCGAGCTGATCGCCCACGAGTTCGGCACCGCGGGACGGATCGCGCAGGAGAAGCTCACCGCCCGGCTGCCGCTGGAGGCCCTGCGCGGGTCCGCGGGACATGTCCACCCGCGCGCGGTTCCGTGAGTCGACGCGAGGCCGTGGTACCCCGGCTACCGGGAATGAACCGGCGCGCCCACGTGCCGCAGGCCCCGGTCGAAGAGGGGCAGCAGCGGGAACAGCGCGCCCGCGCCGAGCATGAACCAGGCCGGCCGGTGCAGGCCGCCGGTGCTCGTGTGCGCGCCGGACGCGGCGCCGGTGGCGGTGGGGGCCGAGGCGACCATCGAGCCCAGGTACATGAAGGTGCCCATCAGCCCGGCGGAGGAGCCCATCCGCCCGGGGTCGGCCTGGTGGGAGACCGGATTCTGCAGCGCCAGGCTGTTCGGTCCCTGCGGCACACCGCAGATCGGCGTGACGACGAGCAGTATCCACACCGGGCTGCCGGCGCCGAGCGTGAGGACGAGCGCGCGGGCCGCGAGCCGGCCGACGGCCCCGACGAAGCAACTCGCCGCGCACCCCGCGCGGCGGCCGGTGGGTGCGGAGACGGCCACCAGGGTGCGGGCGTACGCCGTCGGCAGCGGCCGGTTGCCCCGAGCCCCGCGGGCCGGTGAAGGGCACGTCGGCCCGTAGCCTCCGCGCCGCGAACGCGCCGCCCGCGGCCACCACGATCACCGGCGGGTACCAGGTGCCCGGGTGCGGGTTCATCAGGAGGAGCGGCAGCGCCACCAGTGCCGCCGCGAAGAGCGCCGTGCCGGGCAGGTCCAGTTCGCGGGTCACCCGCCCGCTCCTGGCCCGGTGGTCCGCGCCGCCCTGCCGGGGCAGCCGCACCGCCGAGCGGGACCGCGGCCGCCGAGAGCGGGATGGTGACGGCGAGGGCGGCCCGCCGGCCGCCCCCTGAGATCAGCGGAGCCGAGCGACCGGCCGATCACCGCCACCCTCTGGCCGGCCACCGCCGGCACGGTCAGCGGCCCGGCCGGACCGTCCGTCCCGGTGTGAACGGCCTCGCTGCGCAGCGGGGCCATGGCGGCCGGGTAGCCGGCACACGCGCGAACCGAGCAGCACCCGCGCGCCGGTCCAGCACGCCCAGGCTCGGGGCGAGGGTGCCGGCCGGCGGGTGGAGGCGAGGAACAGCCGCCGGGGGCCGAACGGGTCGATGGGCCGGCCGGCCCAGCGCGGTGGCCGGGTACAGGGCGGACACCAGCCAGGCCGTCCGGGATGGCGGGGCACCCGAGGGCCGCGCCGATGGGGACCAGGGCGAAGGCAATGATCGTGGAGGTGACGGGGTCGAGCACCCAGCCGGGGGCACCGGGGGGTATCAGCCCCGGTCGAACCGCCCGGCCGGCGCGGTACCGGGCCCCGCCGTCCCGCGGTGCGACGGGCGTCTCGTCTGTCGGCCGGGTCCTCGGACCGTCGCTCATGACGCCACCGTGAATCCAGGCAGCCTTACCTGTGCAGTTCAGCCTGCACAGTTTTCCGGGTTGACCCTCGTACCCGGACCGGCGTACGTGGACCGGGACAGTGCGGGTACGCGGAGGGGAACGCCGAGGGAGGAGTGTCATGACGACGTACGTCATCTCGGTCCCGGGAACGTTCACCGGAACCGCCGGCGAGGAGGTCCGCGCCCGGGTGGCCCGGTCCCTGCGCCCGGCCGACCCGCACCGCACCCAGATGGGGGACGAGGAGGACCTGGACGTCCTCTCCGTCAACGACGACGGAACCTTCACCGTCCGGCTCACCGTCGACGCGGCCACCGGCCCGGAGGCGGAACGGCAGGCGCGGCGGCTCGCCGAGGACGCGCTGGCCGACGCGGGCCTGGACGAGCGCGCCGCCCCGCTGGGACCGGCCGTGATCACCGGCATCGACTCGGGCGTCTGACCCGGCCCGGACGCGGTACCCGGTCAGCCCGCCGCACCCCGGAGCGGGGCACGAGGAGTGGTCGTATGCCGGTGAAGAACAATCCGCTCGACGGCAGGACGGCCGTCGTGACCGGCGCGGCGCGCGGACTGGGCGCCGCCCTGGCCCACGACCTGTCCAGGCGGGGCATGCGGCTGGCCCTGCTCGGCCGGGAACAGGCGGCCCTGGCCCGGGTCCGGGACGAGCTGCCCGGCGAGGCGGGATGCTGGGAGGCCGATGTCACCGACGACGCCGCCATGGCCCGGGCCGCCGCCGGCATCCGGCAGCGGTTCGGGCCGCCGTCGGTGGTGGTCGCCAACGCGGGCGTCGCCGAGGGCGGTCCGTTCGCCGAGTCCGACCCGGAGACCTGGCGGCGCGTCATCGAGGTCAACCTCGTGGGCAGCGCCGTCACCGCCCGCACCTTCCTGCCCGACCTGTTCCGCACCCGCGGTTACCACCTCCAGGTCGCCTCGCTCGCCTCCATCGGAGCGGCGCCCCTGATGAGCGCCTACTGCGCGTCCAAGGCGGGCGTGGAGTCCTTCGCCCACGCGCTGCGGGCCGAGGTGGCCCACCGGCGGGTCGGCGTCGGCATCGCCTACATCAACTGGACCGACACCGACATGATCCAGGACGCCGACCGGTACCCCGTGCTGCGCGAGCTGCGGGGCCACATGCCGCCGCCCGCCCGGAAGGTCTACCCGGTCGCCCTCGTGGCCGGACGGCTGGCCGACGCGGTCGAACGGCGCCGGCCCAGCGTGTACGTACCGCGCTGGCTGCGCGCGGCCCAGCTGGTGCGGGCCGCGATGCCGCCCGTCGTCACCGCGGTGTCCCGGCGGGAACTGCCCCGCCTCGCCGCCGCCCAGCCGTTCGAGGCGACCGGCCTGCTCGGCGCGGGCGGCCGGGCCGCGCTGGCCCCGCCCCGCCCGCTGGGCCGGCTCGGCGGCGCGGGCGACTGACGCCCCGGGCCGGCCCGGGTGTCAGGACGGGGAGCGGTGGGTCCAGCCGCCGGCCAGCATCGTCGCGTGCACCGGCATGGCGCGCAGGGTGCCCGGGTCCGCGCGCAGCGGGTCGGCGTCGGTCACCACCAGGTCCGCCGGGTCCCCGACCCGGATCAGCCGCCTGCCCCGGGTGGAGCAGGCGAGCGCCTCGGCCACCGTGATCCGCTGCTCCGGGTGCCACGGCGGCCGGCTGCCGTCCGTCCGCTCGACCGCCGAGGCGATGGTCAGCCACGGGTCCAGCGGCGCCACGGGCGCGTCGGACCCCAGCTCCAGCCGGGCGCCGGCGCGCAGCAGGCCGGCGAAGGCGTAGGCACGGTGGGTGCGGCCGCTCCAGTGCCGGTCGGCCACGTCCCGGTCGTCCACGGCATGGGTCGGCTGCACCCCGAGGGTGATGTCCAGCTCGGCGAAGCGCGGGACGTCCTCTGCGGCCAGCAGCTGGCCGTGCTCGATCCGGCCGGGGCAGCGCACCGCCTCGAACGCGTCCAGCGCCGTCCGGTTGGCGCGGTCCCCGATGGCGTGCACGGCCGGGGTGATGCCGTGTGCGGACGCGTGGCGCAGCAGCGCGACGAGTTCGTCCGGCCCCACCTCGGCGAGCCCGTGGGAACCGGGCGCGCCGGGCTCCAGACCGGGGTAGGGGTCGTGGCAGAGGGCGGTACGGGTGTTGAGGGAGCCGTCGCCGAGCACCTTGAGCGGCCCCACCTCGACGCGGCCGGCGGGCGTGTCCAGGAGCTGACCGGTGCGCAGCCCGCGCCGGACCGCCGCGTCCAGGTACGGCGGCCACACCGAGGCGGCCACCCGCAGCGGCGGCGGCGTGGCCCGCGCCCGCCGGGTCCAGTCGGTGATGTTGTCCGCGTACTCGAAGTCGATGAGGCCGGTCACCCCGCGGGCCGCCGCCGCGGCGCACGCCTCGCGCACCCACCGGTCGGTCACCTCGGCGGACACCGCCGTGAGGGCCGCGACGGCACGCATGCAGGTCTCGTCCCGCAGCACTCCCGTCGGATGGCCGCCGTGTCCGGCGGCGGCGAGGGCGGCGGAGTCGAGCCAGGCGCAGTGCAGGTCGGCGCCGATCAGCAGCACCGGCCGGTCCCCGGCGACCGCGTCCAGCAGGTCCTTGCCGGGGGTGTCGGGCCACAGTCCGTCGCGGAAGCCGTAGCCGACGAGGATCTCCCCGGCCGGCAGCGTGGCGGCCCGGGCGCCGACCGCGTCGGCGGCGGCCCGCGCCGACCGGGCGCCGGACAGGTCGAGCCGGCGGCGCACCCCCGCCCACTGGACCAGGTGCACATGGCAGTCCCAGAGGCCGGGCAGCAGGGTACGGCCGTCCAGGTCGACGCGCTCACCCGCGGCGCGGGGCGCCTCGCCCGCCGGGTGCACGGCCGTGACCAGGCCGTCCTCGATCCGTACGTCGCTCAGCGGCCCGTCGGCTCCGAGGCGGGCCCGGATCAGGGTGACCGGTGGCGCGGTGGTCGT
This sequence comes from Streptomyces daghestanicus, assembly GCF_020521275.1. Lineage (NCBI taxonomy): Bacteria > Bacillati > Actinomycetota > Actinomycetes > Kitasatosporales > Streptomycetaceae > Streptomyces > Streptomyces daghestanicus. The sequence goes on from NZ_BNDX01000018.1 coordinate 629,823, forward strand.
GCGGGTCGTCGTCACGGGGTCCTCCAGGCGGGGAAACGGCGCGTGCGGTGGTCCACCGGCGCGGACCGTACCCCGCGGGGGCGGGTCCCGGCGAGAAGGCCGCCGGACACCGTGGCGACGACGGACCGGGCCGGCCGTGTACGGCCGGCCCGGTCACGGGGGACCGTCACGTCCTGGGCGTACCGGTGACGGTGAACTGCGAACCGGGTTCGATCCGCACGTCGCCCTCGGCGGAGTTCCTGATGGTGACGTCCGTGAGCGTGGCGCTGCCCCGGGCGCCGCCCATCGCCAGGATGCCGGAGCCGTGGATCGACCCGTCGATCAGGACACCGGTGATCCGGACGTCCGGCGTCGCGCCGCCTCCCGTCTTGAACTGGATGCCGTCGTACGTCGAGTCATGGATCTCGGTGTCCCGGATGGTCACCCCCGGGATGTCCTGCCCCTGCGCGAACAGCGTGATGGCGCCGAACTCCTGCGCCTCGCCCCAGAACGCGCCGCCCGTGCGGTACAGGGCGTTGCCCGCGATCAGGGTCTGCCCGGAGAAGGGCAGCGGGTCGTGATCGGTGGCCAGCATGATGCCCGGGTAGTTCATGGTGTCCGAGACGACGTTGTTCTCGACGGTGTTGCCGTAACCCCCGTAGACCGCGATGCCGTTGGCCCGCCACGGCAGCTGGATGGTGTTGTTGCGGAAGTGGTTGTCGTGGCCGATGTCGACGGCGGGGTCCTTCACGTACTTGCTGGCCCACACGGCGAGCGAGTCGTCGCCGGTGTTGCGGAAGGACGAGTTGTGGACGGTCGAGTTGCGGGTGCCGTTGGCGAAGTTGATGCCGTCGGCGTAGGTGTTGCGGATGCGGACGCCGGTGAACTCCAGCCCGTCGCCGGGCCCCCACAGCTCCGGGATGTTCGAGTAGTCGCGGCCGGCCCAGACACCGACGTTGGCGTGCTCGATCCACACATCGGAGATCTTCGTGTTCTTGCCGAAGCGGCCGTTGAGACCGACCCCTCCTTCCTGGCCGCCGTCCCCGCCCCGGATGGTGCCGGAGCCGAAGATGGCGATGCCGGATATCCGGGTGTTGTCGTCGATGTCGAAGCCGAAGTTGCCCTCGTGCGGGTGGTTGATGCCGCCGGCCTCGTGCGGCGGGGTCAGCGTGGAGAACTGCGCGTGCCACATGCCGGCGCCGCGGAGGGTGACGTCCCGGATGCCGACCTGGTTGTACTGGCCGCGGTTCTGGGGGTCGTCGGTGAGGATCTTCTGCTCCTGGCGCCACTGCCCGGCCGGCACCCACACGCAGGGGATCCGGCCGTCCTGGTCGGCGGTGACCGCCCGCTGGAGGGCGTCGCTGTCGTCGAGCCCGTCGTTGGGGACGGCCCCGTACTCGGTGATCGACACGCAGTCCGCCGGTTTGCCGGCCGGGGGAGCGACCTGCTCCAGGTCGATCAGGTCGATGATCTGGAAGGCGGCGGTGTCGCCCGCGTCGCGCTGGAGCCGGAACGTGGTGCCCGGCGGGTAGGTGTCCGCCAGCAGCGCGTGGGACTCGTCGAACAGGCGCCGAGCGTCACCGCCGGGCCGGTTGGTGAGCCCCTCCGGGTCGTCGGTGGACCCGTACAGCCAGCTGTGCTTGGACGACAGGGGCAGCTTCTGCACGAACCGGCCGTCGGCGTACAGGCTGATAGTGGTGTCCGCGCCGCCGCCGCCGGGCGCGTCGGGGACGGAGTTGCGCACCACGACGGAGTTGGCCGAGGCGGTGGAGGTGAACTCGACGTACTCGCCGGTGGCGTCCAGCCGGACCGACTTCCGTCCCGAGGACTCGGTGCCGAAGTTCGTGTGCCCGAAGGTGCGCTCGGCGTCGGCCTCCAGCAGGGTCCCCCGGTAGCGGCCGTCCTCGGCCTCGTACTCGGTGTACGGCACGGCGGCGCCCCGGCCGACGACGAGGGGCTTGGTGAACACGTTGTCGGTCTCGTCGGTCTCGGTCACCACGCCGGTGGCGTCGGCGGTCGCGGTGAGTGTGGTACCGCCCGCGGCCGCCGTCCAGGCGCCGGTGACCGGCACGTCCACCGTGGCGCCCGCGGCGACCTGGCCGGTGGTGCCGTCGAGGGTGGTGGTGCCGGCCTGGAGGCGGGTCACCGATCCGGCCGGGGCGGCGGTGGTCCCGGCGTTGTGGACGGCGACGGTGAAGGAGACGGCGGCGCCCACGGCCGGGTTCGCCGGGGCCGGTGTGATGGCGCGGACCTCCAGGTCGGGTCCGGGCGCGCGGGCGACGACCAGCCGGTCGGCGGCGTTGCGGCTGTTGTTGGTGTCGTCCAGCTCGACGACCGTGCCGCGCGGGTCCACCACCGCGGAGACGCCGTAGCTGCCGGCCGGGCGGGTCCCGGCGCCGACCTCGACCTGGGCGGAGGCGCCGGGTTCCAGGGCGGGGACCTGGGCACCGCCCGCGACCGTGCCCTCGACGCTGGCCTCGACCGTCGTCGCGGCCGAGCGGGCGGTCCCGGCGTTGCGGACGGTGGCGCGCACGGTCACCGGGTCGCGCTCGGTGGGCTGGGCCGGTGACCAGTCCAGGCCGGTCACGGTCAGGTCGGGCGCGGGTGCCGCGGTGCCGACCACCTGGAACTCGGCGACCTGGCCGCCGGGGGCCCCGGTGTTCGCGGAGAACCTCAGCCGTACGTCGGCCCAGCGGCCGTTGACCGGGATCGTCACGGTGTTGCCGGTGGCCGGGGTGAAGGCGTAGTCGGCGCGGTCGCGGACCGAGGTGAAGGTGCCCGCGGACGCGGCACGGCCCAGCACCTGGATGCCCTGGGTGCGGGCCGCCCACACCGGGTCCGGGTTCAGCTTGACCACCACGGCGCTGACGTCCGCGTCCGCGCCCAGTTTCACGGTGAGGTCGGCCGGTTGTCCCGCGGCCTCCCAGTAGGTGGAAAGGGAGTCGTCGGTGGCGTTGGCGGCGACGTAGGACTGCGTCGAGGAGGTGGCCTCGGCGGGTTTGCCGCGCGCCAGGTTGGTATCGGTGGGCGGCGGCTCGGTGGTCGCGTCCTCGCCGTACACCTCCAGCTCGGCGAGCTGGGCCGCGTTCCAGCCGGTGTTGCCGCTGATCGCGACGCGCACGTACCGGGCCTCGGCCGCGTCCGCCAGGTCGACGGAGACGGTGTTGCCCCGCGCCGGGTCGAAGGCGCGGGGGGCGGAGGCGTCGAGGGTGCGGAACGCGGAGCCGTCGGCACTGCCCTGGAGGGACAGCGTCTGGGTACGGCCCTCCCAGCCGGACGGCAGCTTGAGCACCACCCGGTCGACGTCCCGGGCGGTCCCGAGGTCGGTCTGCACCCACTGCGGGAACGACCCGGCGGGGCCCTCCCAGTAGGACGCCTGCGCGCCGTCGGTGACGTTGCGGGCGGGGTATTCACCGTGTGTGCCGCCGGCCGTGGCCGGACGGCCGAGCGCGAGGTTGGCGCCGGCGGCGGCGGGCGCCCGGCCCGGCGCGGCCTGGGCGGGGGCGGCGAGGGCCAGCGTCGCCGGTCCGGCCGCCACGAGACACGCCGTGACCGCGCAGGTCAGCGGTCGGCGGCCGAGGGATCTCCATCTCATGAGGTCCTCTGTTTCCGTGAAGTCTGCACGCCAATTGAGCAATCAGGTCGACTTTTTGCGGAAAACGCGTCATCAGAGTTGTGGTGGCCCAGGGGTTTGTCAATGCTCCGGGAAGGGAGCTGTGACATGCGGAAATCCGCTTGCGCTGCTTGCGCCGCCTTGCGTTGACCGGCGCGTTCCGGCTGCCTACGCGGTGACCCCGCCGTATGTCTCGTGCGGAGGGGTCGGATGGCTGTGCGCGGGGACATCCGGTAGGTGACTGAGCGCAAAGAAACGAGCAAGACGCGCAAATACCTTGCTCGTCGAGCGTCCGGAGGTGCGCCCGGTGGGGGAGGTCAGGTGCCCAGGCCGGCGTCGCGGGCGCGGGTCATCGCGTCGTCGCGGTTGCTGACCTGGAGCTTGGCGAAGATGTGCGACACGTGGTTGCGCACCGTCTGGTCCGACGGGGACAGATGACGGGTGATCCGCCGGTTGGTGTGCCCGCGGGCCGGCAGATCGAGAACCTCCCGCTCCCGGCCGGTCAGCCGGGGGAAGGCCAGCCGGCCGGGGAACGCGGGGATCGCGGGGAAGTACGTGCCCAGCCGTTCGGCGATGGAGGCGCTGAACACCGCGCCTCCATCGGCCACCGTCCGTACCGCGCGCAGCAGTTCGTCCCGGGACGCCTCCTCGGCCACACAGCCGTGCGCGCCCGCGCGCGGCGCCGCCACCTCGTCGTCGTCCTCGAACAGGGAGACGACGAGCACCCGCGGCCGGGGGCCGGCCGTCCCCGAGGTGATCGCGCGGAATCGCCTCCACGCCCGGCGTCCGGGGCGCTCGCGGCTCCAGGAGGACCACCTGCACGGCGCGGCCGAGCCGGGTGACGGTCTCGACCGCCCCCTCGCCGCTGCCCGCCTCCCCGACCACCGCCAGGTCGTCCTCGGTGTCCAGGGCGACCCGCAGTCCCTGGAGGAACAGGGGATGGTGGTCGACGATGAGCACACCCACGGCCACGGCCTCAGCTCGGGCCCCTTCGCACCATGTCGTCAATAAGGCTAGGTGCTTCCCCCTTTGGTCCAGGAGTGTCCTTTCCGGTCGTCCACCTGCCCGCTCGATGACGGTTCCGGAGCGGGTCGGGACCGTCGCGAATCGAACGCGCGCCAACGGGTGGCTCCGGCGTGCGAGAACCGGCACCGGTGTGGTGGGTTTGAGCGCGGTGGTGCTGGTTCCGGCGGGCGCTCCCCGGCCCGGTCGGTGTGCCGGTGGGGCGACGGACGGCCGGTCGGTGAAGCGACTCGAATGCGACGTGGAGGACGCGGCGCGGGCGCGGCGCGGGACACGGTGCGTCGGGGCGGGGCCGGAGTGGGCGGGGTGATTGATTGCGTACGCGGGCTATTGTGCATGCGGGTATACGCGCAGTGATAATATCTACGTGTGCAAACTGGTGCGAGGGGTCAGTACCGCCCGCTCGCACCGGCTGCCGAGGCATGGCCCCGGGGCCGCACCGTGCCTGCTTTCCGTCGTCACCAGGAGATTTTCTGTGAGTTCTCTCTTCGAGCCCTACACGCTGCGTTCGGTGACCGTGCCCAACCGGGTGTGGATGCCGCCCATGTGCCAGTACTCCGCCGCCCCCGACGGTCTGTCCCAGGGCGTGGCCGACGACTGGCACTTCCAGCACTACGGCGCCCGCGCGGCGGGCGGTACGGGGCTGATCATCGTGGAGGCCACCGGCATCGCGCCCGAGGGCCGCATCTCCCCGCAGGACCTCGGCCTGTGGAACGAGACGCAGGCAGGCGGGCTGCGCCGGATCACCGACTTCCTCAAGAGCCAGGGCACCGTCCCCGGCATCCAGCTCGCCCACGCCGGCCGGAAGGCCTCGACCAGCCGGCCGTGGCAGGGCGACCGCCCGGTCGGACCGGACGAGCACGGCTGGACGCCGGTCGGCCCGAGCGCCGAACCCTACCCCGGCCTGAAGGTCCCGCACGCGCTGACCGTCGAGGAGATCCAGGACACCCTCGACAAGTGGCGCGCCTCCGCCCGGCTCGCGCTCGCCGCCGGCTTCCAGGTCGTCGAGATCCACGGCGCCCACGGCTACCTCATCGGCAACTTCCTCTCCCCGCACAGCAACCGGCGCACCGACGCGTACGGCGGCAGCTTCGAGAACCGCATCCGCTACGCCGTCGAGGTCGTCGACGCCGTACGGGAGGTCTGGCCCGACGACCTCCCCCTGTTCTTCCGCCTCTCGGCCACCGACTGGCTGGAGGAGGGCGGCTGGACCCCGGACGACTCCGTGGCCCTCGCCCGGGTGCTCACCGAGCACGGCGTCGACCTGATGGACGTCTCCACCGGCGGCAACGCGGCCGGGGTGACCATCCCGGTCGGCCCCGACTACCAGGTGCCGTTCGCCGCCCGCATCAAGCGGGAGACGGACATGCCCGTGGCGGCGGTCGGCGAGATCTCCGACCCCGGCCAGGCGGAGAAGATCCTCGCCGCCGGTGACGCCGACGCGGTCCTGATCGGCCGGCAGTTGCTGCGCGAGCCCACCTGGGCCCGGCGCGCCGCCCGCGAACTCGGCGGCGACGTGCGCATTCCCCCGCAGTACGGCTGGCGTCCCTGATCCACCGGGGCACCGGAGGCCGGTAGCCAGGGGAGCGCCGGGCGCCGGTCCCGGCCGTGCCCGCGTGTGCGCCGCCGGGGACTGAGTGGGCGCTTTATCATGTTCCGGTGCGATGTGTCCCCCGCTGGGCCCTGCTCTCCTCCGGGTGCGCGCCCGTCCTGCTCGTCGCGGGCTGGACGGGCGCCGCGTCGTTCGAAGGCTCCGCCTACGACCCCCTCACCCAGACGATCAGCGTCCTGGCCGCCCCGGGGAGCCCCGGCTACTGGCTGATGACCGGGGCGCTGCTCGCCCTCGGCGTCTGCCATCTGCTGTCCGCCTGGGCACTGCGGCCCGCCGCGACCCCGGGCCGCCTGGCGCTGGGCGGCGGCGGGCTCGTCGCGTTCGTGGTGGTCGTGCTGCCCGCGCCGAGCAGCGGGGGCTCCCTGCGGCACGGCTCGGTGGCCGTGATCGGGTTCACCCTGCTGGCGCTCTGGCCGGTGCTGGCCGCGCGGGGCGGCGGCGGTACCGCGACTCCCTGGGCCTTGCGGCCCGGACCGGCGCTCGCGGCGACGGCCGTGATGGCCGCATGCGGCCTCTGGTACATCGTCGAGACACAGCGGCACGGCGCCGCGGGCCTCGCGGAACGCGTGACGACCTTCGCCCAGTCGGTGTGGCCGCTCGTGGTGGTCACCTCGTGCCTCACCCGCGCCGGGACCCCGCCCCCGCGGCGCGCGGAGCGGCCCGCCGGTCAGCCGCGGAGCCGCCCGTGACCGCGGGGCGGCCGGGCCTGCCCGCCGGCGCCGGCCCCGGTGCGTCCCGCGCACCGGTCGTCAGACCCCTCGCGTCCACACGTCCGGGCCGCCGCCACGCCAGTCGATCATCAGGGAGCGGACCACGTCCATCTCGTCCCACCCCTGGAGCCCGGCCTCCTGGAGGAAGCGGGCGACGTCCGTCACGCTGTACGCCCGGCCCAGGATCTCGCCGTCCACCCGCACCCGTCGGCCCCCCTCGTCGTCCGGCGGATACACGGTCACCGGACGGGTCGTCGCAGCCATGTCGCGGTCCGGGGTCAGCTCTTGAGGAAGTCGAGCAGATCCCGGTTGAACCGCTCCTTGTCGCCGTCGACCATCGCGATGCCGTGCGAGCCGCCCTCGTACACCTTCAGCGTCGCCTGCGGGATGATCCGCGCGGCCTTGCGGGCGGTGGCGTCGATCGGGACGATCTGGTCGTCGTCGCCGTGCACGATCAGCGTCGGCACGTCGAACCTGCGGCAGTCCTCGTGGAAGTCGGTGTAGCCGAAGGCGTCCACGCAGTCGACGCCGCCCGTGATCGCCTGCTGCATCGCCATGTACCAGAACGCGTCCTTGTTGCCCTGCGTCACCTTGTTCCCCTCGCGGTTCGCGGAGAAGAACCCGACCGCGGTGTCCTGCCAGAACTGCGAGCGCTCCTTGAGGATGCCGGCCTTGATGCCGTCCAGCACCGAGCCCGGCACCCCCTCGGGGTTGTCCGGGCCCTGCGCCATCAGCGGGGTGACGGCGGAGAGCAGCACGGCCGACCTGACCCGCGAGGTGCCGTGCCGGCCGATGTAGCGCGCGAGTTCACCGCCGCCCATCGAGTGGGCGACCAGGGTGACGTCGCGCAGGTCGAGATGGGTGACGAGGTCCTCCAGGTCGTCCGCGAAGGTGTCGAAGTCGTAGCCGTCGTACACCGGTGTGGAACGCCCGTGGCCCCGGCGGTCGTGGGCGATCCCCCGGAAGCCCGCGTCGGCGACCGCCTTGAGCTGGTCCTGCCAGGCGTCGCCGTTGAGCGGCCACCCGTGGATGAAGACGACCGGACGTCCGCTGCCCCAGTCCTTGTAGAAGATCTCGACTCCGTCACGCGTCGTGCAGATGGGCATGGGACTCGCTCCTCGCGGGGAAGGGGAGGGGCACCGCGCGTTCCGGTGCCGTGTTCTCAGCAGAGTCCAGCCGGCCCGGTCGCGCAATCCGCGGACCCGTCCGGCGCCCTCCGTTGCGCCGACCGGGTGAGCGGTCCCTTCCCTCCCGGGGGCGGGACGCGGGGTCAGGGTCGTGACCGATCCGGTACGGAGACACGCCCAGAAGGGGGTCGCGGCGAATGAGCGGGACGACGGACGGGGCGACGGGCGGGACCGTGACAGCGGTCAGCAGCAACGGCGAGTACTCCTTCACCAAACCCAACCGGCCGAGCATCACCCTGCTGGCCGGCCTGGGCGTGGAGGGCGACGTGCACGCCGGGGTGACCGTCAAGCACCGCTCTCGCGTCGCGCAGGACCCGACCCAGCCCAACCTGCGCCAGGTCCACCTCATCCACGAGGAACTGTTCGCCGAGGTCGCCGACGAGGGCTTCGAGGTGACCCCGGGCGACCTCGGCGAGAACGTCACCACCCGCGGCATCGACCTGCTCGCCCTGCCGGCCGGTGCCCTGCTGCGCCTCGGCGACACGGCGGTGGTGGAGGTGACCGGCCTGCGCAACCCCTGCCTCCAGATCGACCGCTTCCAGGGCGGCCTGCTCAGGCGGGTCGTGGGCCGCGACGAGACCGGCCGCCTCGTGCGCAAGGCCGGGATCATGAGCGTCGTGAAGGTGGGCGGCGTGGTCCGCCCCGGCGACCCGGTCGTGGCGGAACTCCCCAGCGGGCCGCACCGGCCGCTGGACCGGGTCTGACCCGTGGCCCCGCCCCTTCGGTCTCAGGGCCGGGCCGCATCGCTCAGCCCGCACCGAGCCACCCCGTCCTGACGGACACGCGTCCTGACGGACACGCGTCCTGACGGACACGCGTCCTGACGGACACGCGTCCTGACGGCCTCGCGTCCTGACGGCCTCGCGGCCCCGCAGTCCCGCTGAAGCCCGCTGTGATGACAGCCATGCTGTCTCAAAAGAGCATCCGCATGCCGAGACGGCGTGGCTTGTGGAGGTGCCCGTTCCGTATATTCGCACGCATGTCTGCTCCGGCCGCCCTGCTGTGCCTCGCGCTCTTCGCGAACTCCGCGTGGTGTGTCGACGACGGTCTCTGTCGCCCCTGACGCCCGCCCCGTCCGCGCCGCCGCGCCGCCGGGCGCCCCGTGCCCCCGCCCGTCGCCCCCGAGCACCACCGCCGGAGACCCTTCGTGACCACCGCCCCGCCCGCCGGGCCGGCCGCGCCGCCGCGCGCACCCGCCGGCCTGTTCACCCCGTCCCCCACCTCCGCGCCCCGGCCGCAGGCCCCGCCACTGCCCGCGATCCGGCGCATGCCCCTCGCCGTGGCCGGACTGCTGGCCGCCGCCCTGACCGCGTACGTCTGGTCCGCGCACGGCGCCAAGCCCGGCGTCCTGCTCCTGCTGGGCCTCGGCCTCGGTGTCGCCCTCTTCCACTCCCGCTTCGGCTTCACCTCCGCCTGGCGGCAGCTCGTCGCGGTCGGCAACGGCACCGGACTGCGGGCGCACACCCTGCTGCTCGGCACCACCGCCACGCTCTTCGCGGTCATCATCGGCACCGGCACCGGACTGTTCGGCGCACAGCCGGCGCCGTCGGGCGGCTCGCTCGGTGTCGGCCTGGTCGCCGGGTCGGCGCTCTTCGCCGTCGGCATGCAGCTCGGCGGCGCCTGCGCCTCCGGAACCCTCTTCGCCGTCGGCTCCGGACAGACCTCGGTGGTGCTGACCCTCGGGGGATTCATCGCCGGCGCCACGCTCGCGGCCTGGCAGTTCGACCTCTGGAAGGACCTGCCGGCCTGGGACCCGGTCGTCCTGTCCGACCACATCGGCTGGTTCGGCTCCTGGGCCGTGACGATCGCCGCGCTGCTGCTCGTCGTCTTCGTCTCGCGCCGCGTCCAGGCCCGACGCAACCCGCCGCCGCTCGGCCCGGTCCCCTCGGCGCGCACCGCCGCCGTCCGGGCGCTGCGCGGGTCCTGGCCGCTGGCGGCCGGCGCCCTGGTCCTGTCCGTGCTCGGCGCGGGCGTGCTGCTGGTCTCCGGCGGCGCCTGGGGTGTCACCAGCGCCTTCAGCCTGTGGGGCTCGGAACTGGTCGGCGCGCTCGGCGGCCACCCGGAGAACTGGACCTGGTGGCGGCAGCCCGGCAACGCCCAGATGCTGGCGGGCCCCGTCCTCGCCGACAAGACCACGCTCACCGACGTCGGCATCATGATCGGCGCGGCCGTCGCCGCGGCCCTCGGCGGCACCTGGGCCCTGCACCGCGGCATCCCCTGGCGTACGGCGGTGGCGTCCGTGCTCGGCGGAGTGCTGATGGGCGTCGGTGCCCGGCTCGCCGGCGGCTGCAACATCGGCGCCTATCTGGCGGGCATCGCCTCCGGCAGCCTCAGCGGCTGGGTCTGGGGCGCCTTCGCCCTGGCCGGCACGTGGGTCGGTCTCAAGCTGCGTCCGCTGTTCGGACTGGGCAATCCCAAGCCGGGCGACGGCGTCTGCTGACCGGACACCGGCCGGGCGTGCCCGCGCCGCCGGTACCCGCCGGCCCGCGGGCACGTCCCGATGCGCTCAGTACCTCTCGCACGGCCCGCCGTCGACCGCGACGACCGTGGCGCCGACGAACGACGTGCTGACGAACGACGCGTAGTGGGGCAGCAGCGGGCGTTCACCTTGACGGTGAGGACGAACTGCCGTGCTCCACACCGGAGTTGCCGGTCAAGCCCACCACGCCGTGCTTGGCGGGCCGCGTCCCCGACTGGTTGCCGACGCCCCGGATGCCGCCGTCCGACGCGGCGTCGCTCACATCGGCGGTGACCCGCAGCACCTCGGTGCCGGGCGACGCCTGCTCGATCAGTTCCGTGCCGTCGCCGGTGCCGCCGCCGGTGATGACGACGGCCTTGCCGTCGGACCCGTTCGTCACGAGGAGACCTCCTCGAAGGGCGAGGTGCGCGATCGGTGATCTCCGGGGCCGTCGTCCGCCGGGCAGGGTGCGTGGGCCGGGGTCGTGGGGCTGAGGTCCGTGGTCGCCGCCGCTGTGCCGGCTACCACCGCGTCACCGTGGAGCGGCTCGCGGCCCGGTCCCGGCGCCACCCGGATGACGCTGTACCGCTGGTGGCCGGACCAAGGTGGCCGTGGTCGGCCTCGGGGAACATCGGTACAGCGGTCAACGCTGAGCCCGTGATCATGGCGTCTACCGCATGGTGGCGACGGACAACGCCTCATACGCCGACATGGTGTTCGGCTTGGTCAAGATCCTCGGCCACAACTTCAGCCCCCGCTTCCGTGACCTGGACGATCAGCGGTTCTGGCGGGCCACGATGCCCGGCGTTCAGACGGGCACTTGCGGTGCGGTGGAGGACCTGGCCCCCAACCGGGTCAACCCGAACAAGGTGATCACGCACTGGCCGGACATGCTGAAGGTCGCCGGTTCCCTGGTGACCAACCAGGTCCGTGCCTACGACCTGCTGCGCATGTTCGGCGGTGAGGGGGCCCGACCCCGCTGGGGACGGCGTTCGCGGAGTACGGGCGGGTCGCGAAACTGCCACTCCCGGAAAGACAACGGCTCCTAAGCGAGCCGTCGGCCGGATGTCAGTCAGCTGACGGAGGCTGTCGGCACGGTGGCCGAGCCATTCTCGTGGAGACATCGAATCCGCCCGGTACCCGGGCGGGACCACGAGGAGCGGACCATCAACACCATCGCGCAGCACTGGATCAACGGACGGTGGACCGGCTCCGGCTCGGTTCTGCAATCGATCAACCCGGCCGACGGCACAGTCGTCGGCTCCTTCTACGACGGTGGTGAGGCGGAGGCCTCGGCCGCCGTGGACGCCGCCGCCGTCGCGTTCGAAACCACCGAGTGGGCCCGCACTCCTTCGCTCCGGGCGACCGCACTCAGCCGGCTGGCCGACGCCCTCGAGGCCCGGGTGCCCGAGATCGCGGCCATGTTGTCCCGGGAGAACGGCAAGCTGCTGGGTGAGACCACGTGGGAGGTCAGCGGTGCGGTCGGGTGGCTGCGGTACGCGGCGGCCTCTGCACGCACTCAGAGCGCCGGGCGCGCCGCCGAGACGGCACCCGGCCAGTACACCCACTCGGTGCCCGAACCGCTCGGTGTCGCCGGGATCATCTCTCCCTGGAACTCCCCCATCATGCTCACCGTGCGGGCACTGGGCCCGGCACTGGCCGCCGGCTGCACCGTCGTGGTCAAACTTCCGGCTCAGACGGCACTGACCAATGAGCTTTTCGCGCAGGTCCTGGCCTCGGTCACGGAGATCCCGGCGGGCGTGGTCAGCGTGTTCACCGAGTCCGGCAACACCGGGGCCCCGTTCCTGGTCTCCTCGGACAAGGTCGACGTGATCAACTACACCGGCAGTACGCCGGTCGGGCGCCGCATCGCGGCCGCGGCCTCCACGACGCTCAAGCGGCTCGGTCTGGAACTGGGCGGCAAGGCGCCGATGGTGATCCTTCCCGACGCCGATCTGGACGTGGTGATCCCGACCGTGGTGCAGTCGCTGGTGCTGATGAACGGGCAGTTCTGCTGCACCGGCTCCCGCGTACTGGTTCACCGGGACATCGCCGACCAGGTGCGCAGCCGACTCACCAGCGCGCTCGCGCAGGTGCGGCTCGGCTCGGGCGACGACAAGGATGCCCAGCTCGGCCCGGTGATCGACCGGGCGTCCGCCCAGCGGGTGGACGCGATCGTCGAGGAAGCCACCTCGTACGGCACGGTACTTCTGCGCGGCGGCGTGGTCACCGACGGCCCCCTGGCCGCCGGCGCGTTCTACCGGCCGAGTCTGATCGAGGTGGACCGCACCGACGTCCGGATCGTGCAGGAAGAGGTCTTCGGCCCGGTCCAGACGTTCGAGATCTTCGACGACGAGGACGACGCCGTGACCAAGGCGAACGCCACCATCTACGGCCTGGCCGCCTCGGTGTTCAGCTCGGACTCGATGAAGGCCCGGCGGATCGCCCGGCGCATCCGCACCGGCACCGTATGGATCAACACATGGGGAGCCATCAGCGAGGACTTCGAGGAGGGCGGCGTCAAGGGCAGCGGTTACGGCTATCTGTGCGGCCCGCGAGCGATCGAGGAATTCCAGGCCCTCAAGGTGTACGTGGAGCAGGACCACACCCAGTCCGCTCACTGATCAGCTCATGACCCGTCCGGCGTCCGCCCGGGCGCCGGGCCGGGCCCCCGTACAAGAAGGCCACACCATGCCGTCGAGTCTGATCACCGGAGCGACGAACGGTCTTGGTCTCGCTCTGACTGAGGAGGTTGCGGGAGTCGGGCACCAGTTGCTTCTGCACGATCGTAACCCGCGGCAACCGGTGTCGATCGCGCAACGTTTCAGGGCCGAGCAATACATCGCCGACCTGTCCGCTCCGGCCAAGACCCAGCCACTCGCGGCCGAAGTGGCGGCACGGCACCAGCAGCGGCTGGCGGTGAACCACCTGAGCCTTGTGCTGCTCACCCGCCAACTGCTGCCGCTGTTGCGCACGGGCAGCCCATCACGCGGCACCAACATCGCCTCGGTCGCACAGGAACCGATGGGAACCAGAAACGCAGCATTCCGATGTGGAGTGGTCCATGAAGGAGAGGCTTGTTTCCCATGCCTACGGCACCGACGATGCTTCACTGCCGAGCCCACCGGCAGTGACAGACATCCGGCACGCGCTCCGGGAGCAGAGCCGGAACGCGTCCGCGAACGCCGAACCGCGGCCCCGCCCCACCGTTCCGGCCGCCGTCCGGCGTTGGAAGCTGTGGCTCCTCACCGTGTGCGGTATCTACCCCACCATCGTCGTGCTGGGCCTGGCCACGAACCCTGTTCTGGGGGATCTGTACCTGCCGGTGCGACTCGCCGTACTCGTCCCGGCGGCGGCAGCAGCGATGGTCTGGCAGATCAATCCCCGACTGCAGCGGCACTTCGGAGCCTGGCTCACCAGATGACAAGCAGTCCGACTCCGCCGCCGGTGTGCACCGCGGCGCCCGCACACCACGAACCACTGCGCTCCGTCTTCGTCGCGTCGGACGTGGATCTCGCGCTGTCCGCTGGTCTGGGCGCGGGAGGCGAGCTGCTCGACGAGTCGTTCATCATGACTGCGCGGGGCTCGTAGGACGGCGACGAGGGGGCGGTAGCTGGCGGAGGCGACCGTGTCAGCCGGATCTTTGCCGGGCGGGAGGAGGACCGGCACGGTGATCCGCGCGACCTTGGTGCTGTCGTTGCGGTGGGGCTGCGGTGCCCGGCTGGTGTCCTGCATGATCTTCGTTTGGGAGCCGCGGTGTCGGTGAAGCAGATGGCTTCACGCTCCGTTTGCCGACGGGTGCGATACTTCCTGGTCAAGTGCGTGGCTGGTGGTTCGACCGCTTCGCGAGGCAGGACGAGGGACGCGGCGGATGTGGGCGAAGTCAGGGACAGGCATGGGCGTCGGCCCGACCGGGCTGGTCGGTCGGGAATGCGAGCTCGCCGAGCTTGCGGCGTTCCTGGACATGGCCGGGACGGACGGAGCTGTCCTGCTGCTCACCGGTGATCCGGGCGTGGGGAAGACGGCGCTCCTGGACGCGACCGCCGAGCTGGCGGTGGCGAAGGGAGTGCGGGTCGTCCGCGGGAGCGGTGTCGAGTACGAGACGGACATCAGCTTCGCGGGGCTCCATCAGCTCGTCGGCTCGCTGCCGGACGAGCTCGGTCGTCTGCCGCGCTCCATGCGGGAGGCCCTCGAGGTCGCCCTCGGTCTCGGCGCCGGTCCCGCGCCGAGCCGGATCGCCGTCCTGAACGCGGCACTGTCCCTGTTCCACGAGGCCGCGAAGGAGCGGCCGTTGCTCCTCGTGGTCGATGACCTCCATGTCGTCGACCGGGCGAGCCAGGCTGCGGTGGGTTTCGTCGCCAGAAGACTGGGGGGCCGCCGCATCGGGCTGCTCGGAGCGCAGCGGGCGGAGCCCGGCGAATCCTTCCGGTCCACCGGGCTGTCGGAACTCGAGGTCGCGCCGCTGGGTGACGCGGACGCCCTGCGGCTGCTGTCCCGGCGCTTTGCTCACCTTCCCCGCCGGGTTCTTTCGACCGTGGCGCACGAGGCGCAGGGAAATCCCCTGGCGCTGCTCGAGTTCGCCGGGTCCACCGGGGTGTCCGGCGACCAACACGGCCAAGGGGCGGGGTGGGCGAGCGGCCCGGGGCGGGATGTCCGCGCTCTGTACGGCGCCCGCGTCGGACGACTGCCGCGGGGAACGCGCGAGGTGCTGCTGCTCGCGGCTCTTGAGGGCTCCGGCGACATCGGCGTCCTCGAGGCGGCCGGCGGGCCGGGCAGCCTTGAGGAACTCGCTCCCGCGGAGCGTGACCACCTGGTCATGGTCGCGGAGAACGGCCGCGCGGTGCGCTTCAGGCATCCGCTGGTCAGGTCCGCGGTGGTCGACGGTGCCACCGGTGAACAGCGGCGCGGCGCCCACCGCCGGCTGGCCGACGCGCTGGCCGACCAGCCCGAGCGGCGCGGTGATCACCTCGCGCGAGCCACGACGGCGCCCGACGAGGCGGTCGCCGCCGTTGTGGAGTCGGCGGCCCGGAGCGGCCTGCGGCGCGGTGACGCTGACGGCGCGATCGCGAGATTGCGGCGCGCGGCCGAACTGAGCCCCGACCGAGCGGACCGCAGGCGCCGCCTGTCTCAGGCCGCCTATGCCGCCGCCTGGGTCGCAGGCCATCTGGAGATCAGTCACGAGATCATGCGTGAGG
The DNA here is from genome assembly GCF_020521275.1 of Streptomyces daghestanicus. Taxonomy (NCBI): domain Bacteria; kingdom Bacillati; phylum Actinomycetota; class Actinomycetes; order Kitasatosporales; family Streptomycetaceae; genus Streptomyces; species Streptomyces daghestanicus. The sequence continues at coordinate 645,600 of NZ_BNDX01000018.1, forward strand.
TCGAGGGCGGTCCGGCGGCCCGGTCGCTCTCGGCGGCCGCGACGGCCGGCTTCCTGGTGCTCGTCACGGAAGGCGACGCCGATACGGCCCATGCACTCCTGATGGAGGCGGTCGAGCAGGCCCCGGTGATGCCCGGACCGCCGCGTGAGGAGCTGGAGACCGCGCTGTTCACTCTCACCCTCGCCAGCCAGTACTCGGGTCGGCCCGAGCACTGGCAGCCTCTGGTCGATGTGCTCGCCCGGTTCCCCGAGGCAGCGCCCGCCGCCGCGGCGTCGCTGGGGCGTGTCCACCACGACCTCGGCTCCGTCACCGACGGCATGCTGCGCCGCCTGGACGAGGAGATCGCGCGGCTGAAGGACCAGAGTGATGCCGACGTGGTCATCCGCACCGCCCTGATCGCCTCGTACCTCGACCGGCTTCCGGGCTGTCGCGAGGCCGTGTCCCGGGTCATACGCGACGGCGGCGCGGTGGGATCGAGCATGCCGGCCCTGATGTTCGTCGCCCTGGACGACCTGTACGCCGGCCGGTGGCAGGCGTCGGCCGGTGCCGCGGACGAGCTCATCGCACTGTCCGAGGAGACGGGGTACCACCTGTTCGCCCAGGTGGGGCACTACGTCGCTGCGATGGCCGCGGCCCAGAGCGGCTCCCTTGACGCGTGCCGGGAGCACTGCGAGGACATCTGGGGGTGGTCGGGTCCCAGGGGCCTGCGGCGGCTGGAAAACTGCGCCCACCAGGCGGCGGCCCGGGCGGCCCTCGGCGCCGCCGACTTCGAGACGGCGTTCCGGCACGCCACGGCGATCTGCGCTCCGGGTGTGCTGCCGCCGTTCAACCCCGAGGCCGTGTGGTCCGCGCCGGACCTCGTCGAAGCCGCCGTGCGCTCCGGGCGGCACGCGGAGGCGCGACGGCACGCGGACGCGCTGGGCGACGCCGGTGTCGGTCACCTCTCGGTGCGGTTCGCGCTGAGCACGGCCACGGTCACGGCGATGACATCGGCCGCCGAGGACATGGTCCGGTGCTTCGAGGAGGCGCTCGGGCTACCGGGCGTCGAGCAGTGGCCCTTCGAGGTCGGCCGTGCTCATCTGGCGTACGGCGAGAGGCTGCGCCGTCAGGGACTCAACCGCGAGGCCCGGGCGCAGCTGGCCGCCGCCCGCAGCCGCTTCGAGAAGCTCGGGGCCCGTTCGTGGGAGGCCCGGGCCGCGACGGAGCTGCGCGCCACCGGGATGACGCGGATCGGCCGGGGCAAGGCCGGTCAGACCCTCACCCCGCAGGAGCTGGAGGTCGCCAGGCTGGCGGCGACGGGGCTGTCGAACCCGCAGATCGCGTCGCGTCTGTTCCTCTCGCCGCGGACCGTGTCGTCGCATCTCTACCGAGTGTTCCCGAAGCTGGGGATCACGTCGCGGGCCGCGCTCCGCGACGCTCTGGAGGCGCTGCCTCCCGAGCCTCCGGCCACCCGGCCGTGAGAGCTACCGATCGGGTCTCAGTACTGCCCCGGTACTGACCTAAGCATGACCAGCGAGCCGTCGGCCGGATGTCAGTCAGCTGACGGAGGCTGTCGGCACGGTGGCCGAGCCATTCTCGTGGAGACATCGAATCCGCCCGGTACCCGGGCGAGACCACGAGGAGCGGACCATGCCGTTCGTCACCACCGGCGACGGAGTCGAGATCTTCTACAAGGACTGGGGCTCGGGCCGGCCGGTCATGTTCCACCACGGCTGGCCGCTGAGCTCGGACGAGTGGGACGCCCAGTTGCTGTTCCTCGTCCGGCGAGGCTACCGCGTCGTCGCCCACGACCGCCGCGGACACGGCCGCTCCGCCCAGGTCGGCCACGGGCACGGCATGGACCGCTACGCGGCGGACGCCGCCACCGTGGTGGCGCACCTCGGCCTGCGCGACGTCGTCCACGTCGGCCACTGCGCCGGTGGCGGAGAGGTCGCCCGGTACGTCGCCAGGCACGGTGCCGGCCGGGTCGCCAAGGCCGTCCTCATCGCAGCGGTCCCGCCGCTCATGGTCCGAACGGAAGCCAACCCCGCAGGGCTGCCGGCGGAAGTTTTCGACGGCTTCCGCGAGGGCGTGGCCACCGACCGATCCCAGTTCTACCTCGACATCGCCTCCGGGCCGTTCTACGGGTTCAACCGTCCGGGCGCGGACGTCTCCCAGGGCATCATCCAGAACTGGTGGCGCCAGGGGATGGCCGGCAGCGCGCAGGCACACCACGAGGGGGTCGAAGCGTTCTCGGAGACGGACTTCACCGACGACCTCCGGGCGATCGACGTGCCCACGCTCATCATGCACGGCGACGACGACCAGATCGTCCCGATCGCCAACTCCGCCCGGTCGGCGGTCACGTTGGTCAAGAACGCGGGCCTGAAGGTCTACCCGGGCCTGTCGCACGGCATGTGCACCGTCAACGCCGACACCGTCAACGCCGACCTCCTCGACTTCATCAAGAGCTGACCCGGCTCGGTGCCGACACACAGTCCGTCAGCACGGAACACAACACGGAACAGAGAAGGAATCACCATGACCGCAACACCCACCGGCTACGTGACCGTCGTCTGGGACGCGAAGGCGAAGGCGGGCAGGGAGGCCGACCTCAAGGCGTTCATCACCGCCGCCGTCACCCCCTCGCGCAACGACCCCGGCAACATCGACTACGAGGCCCACGAAGTCGAGGGCCGACCCGGCGAATTCGTCATCTACGAACGCTGGGAGACACGCACCCACCTCGACGCACACCTCGCCGCGCCCCGAATGCGGGAACTCGTCCCGCAGATGCTCGAACTGATCGACGGGTCCATCGAGGACGGCATCCGCCTGCTGCGCCCGTTCCGCCCCGCCCACTAGCGCCGGACGCCCGTCGGCATCGAAGCCGGCGGGCCGCACCGCCGCGAGCCCGACCCGCGGGTGCTCCCGGTGACCGCGTCCTGGGAGCACCCGCTTTGACGAGGGCATGGCTGTCACCGCGATGAGCGCGGTCGTCCTGCGTGAGACTCTGTCCGATCCGCGCCGGATCCCCACGACGCGGCGCGTGCAGAAAGCGCTCCTCGCGGCGTCCCGGCAGGCAGGGGGCATCTCCGCCGGGTCGGACCGCTCGATGCCGGGCGCGGCGGGCAGTGCCCTGGCCTCCGGGCCGGCGGACCGCGTCGCCGGCCGGTACCTGCGGCGCGTCCTGGAGCGCTATCCCGGTGACCCGGTGGTGAGGACCGCCTTCCGCTCCGTACTGGGCCTCTGCGCACCCGTCACCAGCCTGTTCGCCCCCTCCGTGGCCGTCCTCCGGCCGCCCATGCCGACGCCGGCCGAGCCGCCGACGTCACCGGAGGAACCCGGGGCCTGAGGAAGTGCGGCAGCTGATGGGCTGTCCGGCTGGCTGGTTGGGTGGGCGGTCGCAGCCTTCCGGGCCTGGCGGGGGATGGTCCGGGCTTGTCGAGGTGCCCGTGCACCGTGAAACGGGGCACGCCGAATCTGTCGGGGATCTGCTGGACGGTCTTCTCCCGCTCGTCGTCGTAGAGCCGCTGGACGAGCACGGCCTGGTCCGCGGTGAGTTCGGCCTGCGCCCGCCGTCTGTTCCGGCGGCGGATCCAACGCGTTCGGCGCGGGATTCCATCTCCACGCTCACGTCACTCCTCCCCGGTGGGCAGAACCCACGCCGAACCCTACGGTTCGCACGGGGTCGCCCAGCTGATCAGAGAGGCTGGCGAGGTGCCGCGAGTACGTCCCTGAGTACCTTCTCGAGCGTGACGCGGGCCAGTTCGTGTCTCAGGGTCTCCTCGATGTCCTGGTAGATGCCCCGCATCGCCGGCTGGATGCCGTGACCCACCACGCATCCCTGGTCCGGGGTGGTGCGGTGCATCGCGAACAGCGGGCCGGGTTCCACTGCCTCGTACACGTCGAGCAGGGTGATCGACCCCAGCTCGCGCGCCAGCGACCAGCCCGCGCCCGCGCCCCGCCGGGACTCCACGAGGCCGGCCCTGCGCAGCTCGCCGAGCAGCCGCCTGACCACCACGGGGTTGGTGTTCGCACTGGCCGCGATCTGCTCGGAGGTGGCGACCTCATGGCCCTGGCGCTGATAGAGACCGATCCAGGCCAGCGCATGGGCGGCGATGGTCAGCCTGCTGTTGGCGCTCATGATCCCTCCTCCGGTCGCAACGCTCCATGTTACGACAGCGCAGTCGCAACAGTGAAGGTTGCGACAACCTGTCGTAACGATTATGGTTACGACAGCCGGAAAAGGGGCAATCGAAGGCAAGCGCGGATCGTGAGCGTGTTGCGAAATCAGAGGAGAACAGGAATGGAAAGTAACGAACAGACCGTTCGCGAGGCTTACCGGCTCGCGGAAGGGAACGTTCTCGACGGTGACGGTTTTCTGGCCTTGTTCGCCGAGGACGGGTCGTTCAACGACATGTCGACCTCGCAGAGTTTCCGCGGAGAGCAGATTCCTCAGGTGATCGCGGGCCTCGCCCGCTCGTTCCCCGATGTACACCGTGAGCTGCTCGAGGTACATGCGTTCGGTGATGTCGTCGCCGTCGAGTTGCGAATCCAGGGCACGCATCTCGGAGGGTTTCCGACTCCGGTCGGCGAGATCCCACCGACCGGGAACCGGATCGACGTGCCGGCGGCGGACCTCTGGTACCTCCGTGACGGAAAGATCGAAAGGTTCAATTGCTACAACTCGATGAGCGTGTGGCTTGATCAAATCGGGGTCCACCCTGACTTCAAGTCCGCAGTCGAAGCCACCGAGACAGCAGCCACGACGGCGTAACTCCGCCGGTCAGCGCCGAGTGTGCGACAAGACACTCCCTTCTTCGGGCCGCATGCCCGGCGCTGCTTCTCGAACGACGTTGTTGTTCGCACTCAACCGCCGACACGACCCGGCGGGCCGACTCATCGAGTATCAGCAGCCCTGGCTGGCAGGTAGGGCAACGACCCACATCGAGTGTCGTTCTCCGGGCCCGCCTCCACGAGACACACGGCTGCGACGAGATCCCACCTCAAAGATCATCGAGGTACACGGGGTCGGACTGCCCTTCCCCATGCCGCCAAGCCCTGCGCATCCGCCACTGACCGTGGGGGAGTTCCACGCGTGCCCGGATCGTGGAGGGCTCGGCCTGCCATGAGTCCGTGACGATCACGAGAACCGGCCCGGAGGCCGGCGTGAGAGACGGCACCACCCGCGCCCCTTGTTCCGCCCTTGGGCAGGACGACGACTCCAGGCTCGACGCCTTGCGGGCCACGGTATCCCTAGGGACAAGATCTTCAGCGAGAAGATCAGCACCCGCGTCCGCGGAGGGCCCGGTTCGAGGAGGCGCTCGTGCGGCGCGGGAGGTCAAGGCCCACACCCCGCACCGCCGCGTCATCTTTACCGGGTACGGGATGAAGCGGCTCGGCCGCGACGCCGCCGAACTCACCGCGCTCGCCGACCACCTCACCGCCCACGGCCTGGTCCTGGAGATGCTCGCCGGGCCCCTGCCCGGCATCTACGGCCCCACCGGTCCGGCAAGCTGCTGTTCGCGTTCTTCGCGGCGATGGCGGAGACCGAGCGGGAGAGCATCCGGGAGTCGACGCTGGAGGGGCTCGACACCGCGGCCCGCAAGGGCAAGCACGGCGGCCGACCCCCGGTCATCACCGCCGACATGTTCCAGACCGTGCTCCGCCGCCGCGCGGGCGGCGAGTCCGTCGAGCAGATCCAGCCCCGACCTGATCATCCCCACCGGCAAGCGCAAGGAACAGAACCCCTCCGTCGCCAGCATCTACCGGGCGCTCGCCGAACACGCCGAGCGCGAGTCCCCACCCGGGACCACACGATCGCCGAGCAGCCGAAAAACTACAGGTACTCCACCAACCACCAGGTCGTCACCGATGCCGACACCCGTCTGGTTGTCGTCGTCGGCCGACCGGTCCCGGGCAACCGCAACGACCGCAAGGCATGGGAGCTATCCGGAACGAAGGACGCCATCGGCCGGCCCACCGTGACCGCTGACGGCGGTTACCGGGGCACCGGTCTGATCATCCCTCACCGCCGTGACCCAGGCCGGGCCGAACTGCCGAGTTGGAAACGGGACAACGCTCAGGGACCGTATTGAGTTCCGATCAATGGGTGGCTCGGGTGAGGTCCTTGAGGCAGATCATCGAGGCGCGTAGGTGGAGGCCGGCGAGGTAGCTGTCGGGAGACTTGTCGTACCGGGTGGCGATGCCACGCCAGGCTTTCATCTTGTTGATCAGCCGCTCGACGGTGTTCCTCTCCTCAGCACGTCAGAGGGCCATGCCTCCCGTTGCGTCGATGACCTGGCCGGTTACCCAGCGTGCGTCGTCGGAGGCGAGGAAGGCCACGATGTCGGCCATGTCTTCCGGCCGCCCGATCCGGCCGAGGGCGGCAAGAGACGCCGCTTGCGCCTCGGCATGCGGATCGCCCAGCAGGGTGGCCGCGCTGGCATCGGTGAGGACGGTTCCGGGGGCCACCGAGTTGACCGTGATGCCCCGGGGGCCCAGCTCCTTGGCGAGGGCGAGACTGAAGTTGTCCAGGGCTCCCTTGGTGGCGCCGTAGGCGATCATTCCCGGCGTGGCCAGGCGGGCCACGGAGCTGGAGATGTTGATGATCCGGCCCCCGTCGCGCAGGCGCGGCAGTCCCTGCTGCGTGACGAAGAACGGTGCACGCACGTTCACGGCGAAGACCTTGTCGAAGGCGTCCTCGGTTAACGACTCCAGGGATGCGAAATCCCCGATGCCGACGTTGTTCACGATGATGTCGAGCTTCCCGTCGGGCACGTGCTCCGTGCCCGCGGCGTCGAAGGCGGCCCAGAGGCGGGCCGCGTCGCCGCGTTCGCCCAGCCCCGCCTGGAGTGCGAAGGCCCGTCCTCCGTTCTTGCGGATGTTTTCGACGGTCTCGCTCGCCGCCGTCTCGTCGCGGGCGTAGGTGACGCCGACGGCGGCGCCGTCCTGGGCGAGCCGCTCCGCGATCGCCCGGCCGATGCCCCGGCTGCCGCCGGTGACCAGTGCGACCTTGTCCTCGAGTGCGCGCGCAGACATGGCGGAAGACCGCCTCCCGTTCATCGAATCGTCTCTTGAGTGCTATGGAGCGCCTAGACCAGCGGCTTGTGTTCGGGCCACCACCGCTGGACGGCTTCGACAGCCGTCGTTGGGCTGACGTTGAAGCAGAGCTTCGCGCCGGGTGCCAGCTCGTGGGTGGTGTTGACCAGCACCTCCAACAGCGGGGTCAGCTCCGGGTCCAGCCGGACGCCGGCGCCGATCAGCACGATGTCGTAGTCCTTGGCGGTCAACGCGGCGCGAAAGACCGCCTCGGCCGTGCGGCCGTAGTCGAGCAGGCAGACATCGACACTGAGGCCGAGCTCCTCGAGCCGAGCCCGGCCCGCGGCCATTCCGGCCCGGACCGCCTCGGCGTCGATTTCAGGGAACGCCGCCCGTGACGAGGGCGCGTCGTCCACCAGCGCTGGATCCAGTCCGACGTTGAGCATGGACGGGGACATGTCGGTGTACCTCCGGTGACCTGGGGTTTCTCGGACCCACCGTAGGCGCCTGGAGGTCGGGCGGCCCTCCCACATTTCTGGGATACCGTGGCAAGGGTGAGTTCCCCGATGGTCCGGCGCGAGACCGTGCGCGACATCGAGGCGATCTGCCGTCTCGACCTCGACTCCCGAATACTGCGCCGCCGGATCGCCGACCGGCTGACACGCCTCATCCCGGCCGACTCCTACTGCTTCAGCACGATCGACCCGATGACGCTGCTGACCGCCGACCAAGTCAGCGCCGGGCTCGTACCGGAGGCGGCCGCGGCCGCCGCGCACAACGAGTACCTGGTGGACGACGTCCTGAAGTTCGCGGCGCTGGCCCGCTCCGAGGTGTCCGCGGGCACGCTCGGTGCGGCCACCGGCGGTGATCCGGAATCCAGCCACCGCTACCGGACCGTGCTGCCGATGATCGACGCACGGCACGAGCTGCGGGCGGGCTTCGTGGTGGACGGCCGCTGCTGGGGCGTCGTCGCCCTCTTCCGCGGCGGCCGGCGGCCCGACTTCACCCCGGCCGACGTCGGCGTCCTGCGGCGGCTGTCCGCCCCGGTCGGTGCGGCCCTGCGCCGGGCCGCCCACCGGGCACCCGACGACACCGCTGCGGGCCCGTCCGAGGCCGGAGTGCTCCTGCTCGACCAGGACTTGCGGCTGTTTTCGGAGAACCTGGCCGCGAAACTCTGGCGGGACGAGCTGGGCCCGTCGCAGGCGGAACTGCCGTCCGCGATCCTGGAGGTGGCCGCACGGGGAAGAGGCGCTGAGCTGCCGGCGTACGGACGCATCCGCGGCCGCTCGGGCAGGTGGCTCTCCGTCCAGGCCTCGCCGCTGAGTGGTGGCCCGCACCCGGCGGCCATCGCCGTGACGGTACATCCGGCGCCGGCCGCCGATGTGGCCGAGATACTGCTGCTCGCGTACGGGCTCACACCGCGCGAGCGGGACGTGCTGGCGCGAGTCGTCGCCGGTCTGCCGTCGCGGACCATCGCTGTGGAACTGCACATCACCGCGGCGACCGTGCAGGACCATCTGAAGAGTGTGTTCGCGAAGACCGGTGTCCGCAGCCGCAGCGAACTGGTGGCGACGGTCCTGGGCCTGTGACCGGACGAGTGATTACTGAGTTTTTCGTAGTACGAGAACCGCGTCACCGGCCTCGGAGTTCCCGACTGAACAAGATCACCGGCTTGGCGTTGACCGCTGTACCGATGTTCCCCCGAGGCCGGTGGTGACCGAGGCGGTGGCCGACCGGCCGACGCCCCGCCCGCTGCCCGACACTGCAGCACCCGCCCGGACGCCGTGGCCTGCCCCGGCACCCTGACCCTGCCCGGTGACCCGAGCGTGGTGGCCGGCGCCCTCGTGGAACGGGCCGAGGCGGGCCGCGTCGACCTGCGGGACCTGCCGGCCGCGCGTCCGGAGCAGCCGCGGCGACCGCTGGTACGGGGCGTCGGGCGCGGCGACCTGCCGGCCGGGCTGCCGGTGGCTCCGCTCGCCGACAGCTGGGTCGGGTTCGCCGTGTACCGGATCGTCTTCGGCGAGGGCGAGCGGGTGCCGGACGAGGCGGAGATCGCCGCGTCGGTGGACGCTGCCCTTCGCCTCCGGCTGACCCCGTCCGCCGCCGGACGGTCGCGCCGGGTGGCCGTGCCGGTCACCCACCGGACCCACCGGACAGCGCCCTCGGTGCCCACGGGATCCACCGGACCCACCGGACAGCGCCCTCGGTGCCCACGGGATCCACCGGACCCACCGGACAGCACCCTCGGTGTCCACGGGATCCACCGGACCCACCGACAGCACCCTCGGTGTCCACGGGACCCTTCGACCCACCGCACAGCACCCTCGGTGTCCACGGGATCCACCGGACCCACCGGACAGCACCCTCGGTGTCCACGGGACCCATCGACCCACCGCACAGCACCCTCGGTGTCCACGGGACCCTTCGACCCACCGCACAGCACCCTCGGTGCTCACGGGACCCATCGACCCACCGCACAGCATCGTCGCTGCCTTCCGGACCCGCCGTGCCCCCGTGGCCCCCGGACTCCCTCTGGACCGGGCGTCGGGCGCGTCCCATCCTGGTGGACGCCGCATCCCGCGGACCGACCGGCACCAGTGAGGTGGCCCCCATGACCGTCGTCGATCTAGCCGCCCTCGGCGAGTCCTTCACCCGCGACCCGTACCCCGTCTACGCCCGCTTACGGGCCAGGGGACCGGTCCACCGCATCCGGATGCCGGAGGGGAACACGGAGGCGTGGCTCGTCGTCGGGCACGAGGCCGGGCGGGCCGTGCTGACCGATCCCACGCTCACCAAGGACTGGAGCAAGGCGGCGCCCGCCCTCGGGCTCGGTGCCGTCTCCGCCGGACCGCACATGCTCCGGGCGGACCCGCCCGACCACACCCGGCTGCGGAAACTGGTCGCCCGCGAGTTCACCCCGCGGCGCGTGGAACAGCTCGCCCCGCGCATCCAGCGGACCACCGACGGCCTGGTCGACACCATGCTCGCCGCCCCCGGCGGACGCGTCGACCTGGTGGAGGCGCTGTCCTTCCCGCTGCCCATCACCGTCATCTGCGACCTGCTCGGCGTCCCGGACCTGGACCGCCGCTCCTTCCGGACCTGGTCCAACGACGCGCTCGGCGCCACCGACCCGGCGGACCGGACCGCCGCGGCCACCGCCATGGTCGAGTACCTGACGAAACTGGTCGACGACAAACGCCGGCACCTCGGCGACGACCTGCTGAGCGCCCTGATCCACGGCGCGGACGAGGACGGCGACTCCCTCTCGCCCGAGGAACTCCTCGGCATGGCCTGGCTGCTCCTCGTCGCCGGCCACGAGACCACCGTCAACCTCATCTCCAACGGCGTCCTCGCCCTCCTCACCCATCCGGAGCAACTGGCCGCCCTGCGTGCCGACCCCGGCCTCATGGAGAACGCCGTGGAGGAGATGCTCCGCTACGACTCCCCGGTGGAGACCCCGACGTACCGCTTCACCACCGCACCGCTGACCATCGGCGACACCACCGTCCCCGGCGGCGGCGAACTCGTGCTCGTCGCCCTGGCCGACGCCGGCCGCGACCCCGCCCGCTTCACCGCGCCGGACGACTTCGACATCCGGCGGGACGCCCGCGGTCACCTCGCCTTCGGCCACGGCATCCACTACTGCCTGGGCGCGCCACTGGCCCGGCTGGAGGCCCGTATCGCCCTCGGCACCCTGCTGGAACGCTGCGGCGAACTGGCCTTGGACATCCACCCGGCCGCCGTCACCTGGCGCCCCGGCATGCTGATCCGCGGCCCGTTCAGCCTGCCGGTGCGGGTGGCCCCGTAGGACGGCGTCCCGGGTGCGGAACGGGCCGGGCGGGCCCACGCTGGCAGGGGGACGACCGAGCGCGGTCCGGTACGGAGGAGTGCGGCATGGCGAAGAGCCGGGACGACGGCAAGAGCGCGGGCAAGGGTGCCGGCAAGGCGCTGTCCAAGGGCGACAAGGTCGCCTGGAGCAGCCACGGCAGCGAGACCGAGGGCACGGTCGAGAAGAAGATCACTGAGCGGACGGAAGCGGCCGGCCGCACGGTGGACGCCTCCTCGGACGACCCGCAGTACCAGGTCCGCAGTGACAAGTCGGGCCGGTCGGCGGTGCACAAGCCGTCCGCCCTCAAGAAGAAGAAGTGACCCGGCCGTGAGCGGCGACGGCCACGGCGAGACCTGGGACGACTTCCACGAGCTGGTGAACATGACACCGGCCGACCTGGAGAAGTGGCTGTCCACGGACGCGTCGAAGGACGCCGGACAGCACCGGGACGGCGGGGAGTCCACCGGCCACGCCTCCGGCCGCCGGATCGTGGAGATCCTCCGGTCACGCAAGGGCGACCTCACCGACGACGACTACGCCCACATGCGCAAGGTCGTCGGCTATGTCCGCCGGCACCTGGCCCAGCGGCCGACGGGCGACGTCACGGACACCAAGTGGCGTCACTCGCTGATGAACTGGGGCCACGACCCGCTGGCGTGACCCCGTCCACCGGCCGCGCCCGCGCTCACGCCGACGCGCCCGCGCTCACGCCGACGCGCCCGCGCTCACGCCGACGCGCCCGGCTCCGCCGCCTCCGGCTCCTGCGGCGGATCGCTCAACTGCTCGCGTACGTAGGTCCATACGACGGCGACCAGGGCGGCGACCGGCACGGCCAGCAGGCTGCCCACGATGCCGGCCAGGCTGCCGCCCAGGGTCACCGCCAGCAGGATCACCGCGGCGTGCAGTCCGAGACCGCGGCTCTGGATGATGGGCTGGAAGACGTTCCCCTCCAGCTGCTGCACCACGATGATGATGGCCAGCGCGATCAGCGCGTCCGTCAGGCCGTTGGACACCAGCGCGATGAGCACCGCGACGAACCCGGCGAACAGCGCGCCGATGATGGGCACGAACGCGGAGACGAAGGTCAGCACCGCCAGCGGCAGCACCAGCGGAACCCCCAGGATCCACAGCCCTATCCCGATGAAGACGCCGTCCAGCAGTCCGACGAGCGCCTGCGACCGCACGAACGAGCCGAGCGTGGTCCAGCTGAGGGACGCCACGGCCGGGACGTCGGTGGCGAGCCGGCCGGGCAGCTGCCGGGTCAGCCAGGGCAGGAAGCGCGGCCCGTCCTTGAGGAAGAAGAACATCAGGAACAGCGCCAGCACCGCGGTGACCAGCCCGTTGACCACGGTCCCGACACCCGTGGCGACCGTGTCGACCACACTGCCGACACTGTCCTGGACCCGGGCCATCGCGGCGTCCACCGCGCTGGTGATCTGGGCGTCCTTGATGTTCAGTGGCGGCCCCGCGGCCCAGTCGCGCAGCCGCTGGATGCCCTCGACGACGCCATCGGTCAGTTCGTCGGTCTGTGAGGCCATGGGGACGGCGATCAGCGCGACCACCCCGGCGGCGACCAGCAGGAACGCCACCGTCACAGTGGTCGCGGCCAGCGCGGGGTGCCAGCCGCGCCGGCGCAGGAAACGGGCCGGCGGCCAGGTCAGAGTGGTCAGCAACAGGCCGACGACCAGCGGCCACACGACCGACCACATCCGGCCCAACAGCCAGAGGGCCACCGCGAGCATCACCAGGAGCAACAGCAGATCGAGGGAGAGGCGGGCCCCGGTGCGCAAAGCGGCGCGGGTCCTCGCGGAACTCAACGTGGCAGACATGGGGGTCACCCTATGGGGCCACCTGGCGCAACGACCGACGCCCACCCACCCCCTGGTATGCGGAGCAACAGTGATACATACTGTGGATGTTTGTATCCCGCTGGTGCCGTCCGGTGCCGTCCGGGGGCGTCCGATGGAGGGTCCGATGGACATCGATGAGGCACGGGGCCGGTTCGCGGTCCTGCGCGGCAAGGAATCCGCGGTCTCGGCCGAGGAACTGGACGCCGTCTGGGCCGCGCTGCCCACCGTCCGTGTCGAGGAGATCCTCGGCGCGTGGCGCGGCGGCGAGTTCGACACCGGACACCCGCTGAACGGACGGCTGCGCAAGTCGGGCTGGTACGGCAAGACGTTCCACTCCGCCGCCGACGCCAAGCCCTTGATCATGCGCGGCGAGGACGGACGGCTCCACTCCGACACCACGCTCGGCAAAGGCGAGGCCAGCCTGTGGATGGTCGAGTTCCGGGGCGAGGTGACGGCCACCATGGTCTACGACGGCCAGCCGGTCCTCGACCACTTCAAGGCCGTCGACGACCGCACCCTGATGGGCATCATGAACGGCAAGGGCTTCGGTGACGGGCCCTTCTTCTACTTCTTCCTCGAACGGGACTGAGCGGTCCGCCGTGAGAGCCGCGGTGGTGGAGGCCGTGGGCGGTGGCTTCACCGTCCAGGACGTCGACGTGGACCGGCCCGCGGGCCGCGAGGTGCTGGTGGAGGTGCGGGCGTCCGGCCTCTGCCACACCGACCTGACCCTGGCCACCCACGGCCTGGGACGGCTCACCCCGCCGGTCGTCCTCGGGCACGAGATCGCCGGTGTCGTGGTCGACGTCGGTCCAGGGGCGACCGAGTTCGCCGTCGGCGACCACGTCGTGGGCTGCCTCGTGCAGTGGTGCGGCGACTGCCCGGCCTGCCTGGACGGCCGGAGCCACCAGTGCCTGCGCCCCGGGGCGACCCTGCGCGACCCCGGACGGCAGGGACCCCGGCTGAGCCGCGCCGGCCGGCCCGTCACCCAGGGGATGGGCCTGGGCGGCTTCGCGGAACGGGCCCTCGTCCACGAGAACCAACTGACCGCAGTGCCCCGCCGGTTGCCGTTCACGTCCGCCGCCCTGCTGGGCTGCGGGGTGCTGACCGGCGTGGGGTCCGTGCTCAACGGCGCGCGGGTGCGGGCGGGGGAGACCGTGGCGGTGATCGGCGTGGGAGGCGTCGGGCTCAACGCGGTCGGCGGCGCGGTCGTCGCCGGTGCCGCGCGCATCGTCGCCGTCGACGTCGCCGCGGACAGACTGCGCAGGGCGCGGGAGTTCGGCGCCACGGACGTCGTCGACGCCACCGGGACCGACCCGGTCGCGGCCGTGCGCGAACTGACCGGCGGGGGAGTGCGGCACGCCTTCGACGTCGTCGGTACGGCGGCGACGACGCGTCAGGCGCTCGACATGACCGCGCTCGGCGGCGGGGTCCACGTGGTAGGCCTGGCGGCGGCCGGCGGTGAGCTGACCCTCTCCCTGCCCCGGCTGCTGCTCCAGCAGAAACGCATCCAGGGGCTCATCATGGGCGCGGGCAACCCGCGGCGGGACATCCCGCGCTACGCCGACCTCTGCCTGCGCGGCCTCCTGAACCTCGACGGCCTCGTCTCCCGGCGGATCGCCCTGCACGAGATCGACGCGGGGTACGCGGCCCTCGCCGACCCCGGGGTGGCGCGGGTGGTCGTCACGTCCTTCTGACGACCGCGCGCGTCCCCTCGCCCGCCGCAGGCCGGGGGGTCACGGTCCGCTGCCCTCACCCCAGCTCCACGGGACCCCGCGCCGAGTCCACCGTGCACGAGAACCCCACCGGCCCCGCGCTCAGCGGCAGTCCGGTGCCCAGCGCCGCGAGGAGCGGGCGGATCTCGTCCGGGTCCGGAGCCGTCGCGGTCAGCGACAGCAGTCGCGTCACCGGAAGTCCGGCCGAGGGGTGGGCGGTGTCACCCCAGTCGATGAGGAACGGCACCAGACCGGACGGGTGGGCGCTGTCGCCGTCGGTCAGCCGCCAGGACAGCAGACTGCCGTCGGGCCGCCGGCGGCTCATCGGCCGTACGGGGCCCGGGTCGTAGCCCCGGGCGCGGGCCGCGGCCACCGCCGCGTCCAGGTCCGGAGGACGGATCGCCCAGGTCACGATGTGCGGCGCGGTGATCCCGTCCACACCGAACGGGCGGGGGCCGTCGGGCGTGGCCTGCTCCGGGTCCGGCCCGACGATCTCCAGGTAACCGGTGCCGCCCAGCGACACCAGGAAATTGCGGGTGCCGCGCCCGACGTGCACCCCGCCGGGCGCGGGCGCCACACCGGTGCGCCGGGTGAAGTCGGCGACCGTCGCGGCCAGGTCCGGGGTGGCGAGGACGAGGTGGTCCAGAAGAGCGGGATGGCTGTCCATCGCACGGAGGGTACGCAGCACCGGTCCGCGTGTCGATCGCGTGTTCGGCAATGCGCCACGCGGCGCCCGGACCCCCCGGCGGAACCGGCCGTGATTCATAGGATTCTCATCCCTCACCCATGGCGGTCCCCAGGGTTGCCCACGTTAGGGTCAACTAAACATCAGGGGGGTTCACGATCACGGACAGTTGTCAACAGGAGGCGGCCCGGTGCCGATGTCGAACGGTACGAGGACGGACATGCGCCGGGTGGCGCGCGGCATACGGCGGCGCCTGAGCCGGCTCGCGGAACCCCCGGTGCCCCGGACCGCCCACCGGCTCGTACCGGATCCGGTGTTCCTCATCTCCTCCGTGCGCTCCGGCTCCACCCTGCTGCGGGTGCTCCTCAACAGCCACCCGGAGATCCGCGCCCCGCACGAGATGCATCTGCGCACCCTCACGGTCGATCTGACCAAGCCGTACACCGAGAAGGCGATGACGGAACTCCAGCTCGACCGGCGCGAGCTGGAACACCTGCTGTGGGACCGCGTCCTCCACCGCGAACTGGTGCGCAGCGGCAAGAAGGTCATCGTCGACAAGACGCCCGGCAACGCCGGGGTGTGGGAGCGGCTGCACGAGGGCTGGCCCGGCGCCAGGTACCTCTTCCTGCTGCGCCACCCCGCCTCCATGGTCAGTTCCCTGATCAACAACCGTCCGGACCGCGACCTCGATGCCACCGTCCGGGAGGTGCGCGGCTATGTCGAGGCGGTGGAGGCGGCCCGCGCCGCGCTGCCCGGTCTGACCGTCCGCTACGAGGAGCTGACCGAGCGGCCGGAGCGGACCACCCAGGAGATCTGCGCCTTCCTCGGCGTCGCCTGGACGCCCGCCATGCTGGAGTACCGCAGGGGCGACCACGGGCCGTTCGTCCCCTTCATCGGTGACTGGAGCGACAACATCAAGTCCGGTGCCATCCAGAAGGCCCGGCCGCTGCCCGCCCCGGCGGACGTGCCGGCGCCCCTGCGCGACATCGCCCGCGCCTGGGACTATCCCTGCTGAACCTCCCCGCGGAAGCGGTGACCCGGAGCGGACCGGCGCCCACGCCGGTCCGCTCTCCTGTGGGGAACCGGTGAATGTCCGTAGAAAGCCGTTTCTGGAATCAGCGACCCGGACTCTGTAACCGCACAGACTCTTGCCTGTATCTCGCCCGTCACCCTATTCTCCCCACGCGGTAAGCGCTTTCTTGATGCGCGGCGCATCGTCACGTGCGGAAACCGCTCGACGCAACGGCTCGCACCACCGCTCGGCACAACCCCCCGGCACCACATCTGGTAGGCGAAGAGGCAAGGGAGTGCGAAAATGAGACGACGAGTCGCGCTGCGGCTGTCCGCGGCGCTGGGCACGCTGGCCCTGGCGGCCGCTACCGGCGCGGTCCTGACGGCGCCGGAGGCCACGGCGGTCGTCACCGCCGGCGCCACCGGCTACGCGACGCAGAACGGCGGCACCACCGGCGGCGCGGGCGGCCGGACCGTACGGGCCACCACCGGCACCGCCATCCACCAGGCCCTGTGCGGCCGCGCCGCCGCCGACACCCCGATCGTCATCGAGGTCGAGGGCACCATCAACCACGGCAACACCACCAAGGTGTCCGGCGGCAGTTGCAGCACCGCCGCCGACAAGATCGAGCTGAAGCAGGTCAGCAACATCACCATCGTCGGCGTCGGCAGCGGTGCCGTCTTCGACCAACTGGGCATCCACATCCGGGAGTCCAGCAACATCATCATCCAGAACGTCACCGTCAGGAACGTCAAGAAGTCCGGATCACCCCTCTCCAACGGCGGCGACGCCATCGGCATGGAGAGCGACGTCCGCAACGTCTGGGTCGACCACACCACCCTGGAGGCGTCGGGCGGGGAGTCCGAGGGTTACGACGGACTCTTCGACATGAAGGACAACACCCAGTACGTGACGCTGTCCTACAGCACCCTGCGCAACTCCGGCCGCGGCGGCCTCATCGGGTCCAGCGAGAGCGACGTCTCCAACGGGTACATCACCTTCCACCACAACCTGTACGAGAACATCGACTCCCGCGCGCCCCTGCTGCGCGGCGGCACCGCCCACATGTACAACAACCACTACCTGAGCCTGAACGAGTCCGGCATCAACTCCCGGGCCGGCGCCAAGGCCAGGGTGGACAACAACTACTTCGAGGACTCCAAGGACGTCCTCGGCACCTTCTACACCGACCAGGCCGGCTACTGGCAGGTCAGCGGCAACGTCTACGACAACGTGACCTGGTCAGCCCCGGGCGAGGACACCGACCCGGCCGGCCCCGACCCCGAGTCGAACACCACGGTGAACATCCCCTACGCGTACACCCTGGACCAGGCGTCCTGCGTGCCGGACATCGTGCGCCAGACCGCCGGCGCGGGCAAGGGACTCAAGGTGTCGGACGGCAGCTGCACACCGCAGACGCCCACCGACCCCACTCCGGACCCGACCGACCCCACCGACCCGGCCGAGCCGACGCCCGGGCCCACCGCCCCGGGCGGGACCAACCTCAGCCTCGGCGCCGGCGCCGACGGCTCCAGCAAGGCGAGCGGGACCAGTTACGGCCATGTGCGCGACGGTGACCTGGGCACCTACTGGTCGCCGAACGGCACGACCGGCTCCGTCTCCGTCAAGTGGGGTTCCGCCACGACCGTCTCCACGGTCGTCGTCCGGGAGACCACGGCCACCGCCGGCCGGATCGGCTCCTGGCGGGTCCGCAACGGCGACACGGGCGCCGTCCTGGCCTCGGGCAGCGGAGCGGGTGTCATCACCTTCCCCGCCACCTCCCTGCGCAAGATCACCTTCGAGATCACCGGCGCCGGCGGGACGCCGCAGGTCGCCGAGGTGGAGACATACGCCGGCTGACCGCCGGCGGCCACCGCCCCCGCCCGTCCGGAACCGGCCTCCCCGGTTCCGGACGGGCGGGGGCGGCGCGCACATCTCCTTGTGACCGCCTCCCGTACCTGGATAGCGTGGCCGCCGCCGCCCACCCAGGGCCGATGCCGGAAGGGAACACCGTGCGGGTCAGCCTCAGAGACGTCGCCGCGCACGCGGGGGTCTCCGTCAAGACCGTCTCCAACGTGGTGAACGACTACCAGCACGTCACCCCCGCCATGCGGGCCCGCGTCCAGCGGTCCATCGACGCCCTCGGCTACCGGCCCAACCTGGCCGCCCGGCACCTGCGCAAGGGACGCACCGGCATCATCGCCCTCGCCCTGCCCGAACTGGGCAATCCCTACTTCGCCGAGCTGGCCGCCGCCGTCATCGACAGCGCCGCCGCACACGACTACACCGTGCTGCTCGACCACACCGGCGGACGCCGCGAACAGGAACTCCTGGTCTGCCGGGGCTTCCGCGCCCGGGTGATCGACGGACTGATCCTCAGCCCCATCGAGCTGGAGGCCGAGGACCTCGGCGACCGCGCGGAGAACGTGCCGCTGGTGCTGCTCGGCGAGCGCGAGTACGACCTGCCGTACGACCACATCGCCATCGACAACGTCGCCGCCGCCCGCGCCGCCGTCCGGCACCTGATCGGCCTGGGCCGCCGGGAGGTGGCGTTCATCGGCGCCCGGCGGGGCCGCAGCGAACCCGCCCAGCTCCGGGTCCGCGGCTGGCGCGAGGAGCTGACCGCCGCCGGACTCCCCTCCGACGCGGGGCTCGTCGCCGCCACCGACGGCTGGGGGCACGCGGACGGGGAGGCCGCCATGATCCGCCTGCTGGACTCCGGCCGGCGCCCCGACGCGGTCTTCGCCTACAACGACCCGATGGCCATCGGTGCCATGCGCGCGCTCCACGCCAGGGGCGTCCGGGTCCCCGAGGACATCGCGGTGGCCGGCTTCGACGACGTGGTGGAGGGGCGGTTCGCGGCGGTGAGCCTCACCTCCGTCTCCCCGGACAAGGAGGCCATCGGCCGGCTGGCGGTGGAGTCCGTGCTGGCCCGGCTCGGCGGCGGGACGCCCGCACCCCGGCGGGTCCGGGCCGGTCACCGCCTGGCGGAACGCGAGAGCACGCTGGGCCGGGCGGGCGCGTTCGGCGCGCCCGGCCGCGACACATGATGTCCACGAGGCGCCCGGCCCGCCGGTGACCGTCGACGGCCGTCCGCTCCACGCCGGCACCGGCACCGGCACCGGCACCGGCACCGGCACCGGCACCACCCGTGTCCCCGGACTGCGGGTGACCGCCCCCTGGGACGACGGCATCGTTCCCGCCGAGCCGGAACCGCGCCACTTCCGCGGCAGGTGGTGCCTCGTGGCCCGCACGGGCGACTGCGCCAGGAAGGCCGGCTCCTTCACGCTGGTCAGCCAGGACGGGGTGGGGGGCCCCTGCCGCCTGGTCGAGGGAAACCTGGAGGAGCCCTTCGGCGACTCCTCCCGCTGGTCCGGCGCCGCGCGCGTCGACGCCGCCGCCGTGCCCGGCGTCGTACGGCCGGAACGGGCCGGTCCCGAAGGCGACCGGCTGTGCGTACGGCGGCGGAAGCGGTCCCGGCGTGAGCCGTCGGCACGGGCACCCTCCCATCGGGCCGGCCGGCGACGATGGCTTTCTTGACATAGGTATGTCTCCATATTTATTCTCTCCGTATGCCCGAGGAGAACGCGTCCGCGCAGGACACCGACCACGTGGCCGCGCGGCTCGTGGCGTGCCTGCCGGGGCTGGCCCGGGCCCTCGACCGCCAGGTCGCGCAGGACTACGCGCACCCCAAGCCGCCCGAGGCGCAGCTCGCCCTGCTGCGGCACGTCGAGGACAACGACGGCACCACCGTCCGCGCGGCGGCCGAGGCCCTGCTGATGAAGCCGAACAACGTCAGCGCGCTGGTCACCCAGCTCACCGAGCAGGGCCTGCTGGAACGCCGGCGGGACACCGCCGACAAGCGGGTCGCGCACCTGCACCTCACGGTCTTCGCCCGGCAGCGGCTCGCCGAGGTCGAGCGCCTGATGAGCGCCCACCTCGGGAGCGCCCTGCGCGCGCTCACCGACGGCGAGAAGGACGCCCTCGGCGCGGCCCTGGGCGCCCTCACGGCACTCGAACGGCACGTGCGCCCGCGCCGCTGACCATCCGCCCCGGACCCTCGCGGACCGGGGCCGTCAGGACGTGCCGCGCCGCCCCGGACAAGGGATACGCCCTGGTCGGGGCCCCGTCCTGTTCCCCCCCTGGGCTCTCCCACCTGTGTGAACGCCGCACGGGGGACCGCCCGATCGGACTCTTCCCCGCTCTACAGAAGGACACGCACAGCCATGCCCTCCGCCGCCACCGGCACCTCCGCTCCGCCGACCCCCGCCCCCGCCGCGGACCGCCCCCGCGGGCGGCGGTCCAACCCGTGGCTGACGCTGATCGCCGTCGCCTTCGGCCTGTTCATGGTCGGCCTGGACGGCTCGGTCGTCTCCATCGCCAACCCCGAGATCGGCCGCGACCTGGGCGCCTCCACCTCCGACCTGCAATGGGTCACCAACTCCTACCTGCTGGCCCTCGCCGCCGCGCTGATCCTCGGCGGCAAGCTCGGCGACCGCTTCGGCCGCCGCACCTTCTACCTCGTCGGCGTCGCCGGCTTCACCGTCGCCTCCGTCGCCATCGGACTCGCCGGGTCGATCGAGGGCGTCATCGCCTTCCGCGCCGTCCAGGGCTTCTTCGGCGCCCTGCTGATGCCCAACACCCTCGGCATGCTCCGGGCCGTCTTCCCGCCCAGGAAGTTCGGCATGGCGGTCGGCATCTGGGCCATGGTCTCCTCGGTCTCCACCGCCCTCGGCCCCATCGTCGGCGGGCTGCTCGTGCAGCACGTCAGCTGGGAGTCCGTCTTCTACATCAACGCGCCCATCGGCGTCATCGCCCTCGTCTTCAGCCTGATCGTCCTGCCGCAGACCAGGAACAGCGCCGCCGCCGACGAGAAGTTCGACATCCTCGGCGTCGTCCTGCTGGCCCTCGGACTGCTCGCCATCGTCTTCGGCGTCGTCAAGGGCGAGACCTGGGGCTGGACCTCGGGCGGCACCCTGGGCTCCATCGCCGCCGGTGTGGTGATCGTGCTGGTCTTCGGCTTCTGGGAGACCCGGGTCGCCTCCCCGCTGCTGCCCATGCGCCTCTTCCGCAGCCGCGCGCTGACCATCGGCACGTTCGTCACCGCGCTCAACTTCTTCGTCCTGCTCGGCGTGATCTTCTTCGTCATGCTCTACCTCCAGAGCGTGCGCGGCTTCAGCCCCGTCGAGGCCGGTGTGCGCACCCTGCCGCTCAGCCTCGCCTCCGTCGTGGCCTCCCCGCTCGGCGCCGCGCTCACCGACCGGTTCGGACCTCGGCTGACCATGCCGCTCGGCATGGGCCTGCAGGCGGTCGCCTGCTTCGTCATGCTCGGCTGGAGCGCGGACTCCTCCTACACCGTCATGTGGCCGCCGTTCATCGCGCTCGGCCTCGGCGTCGGCATGGTGATGTCCTCCTCCTCGGACGCCATCGTCGGCAACGCCCCGGTCCGCGACGGCGGAGTCGCGGGCGGTCTCCAGGCCACCGCCCTGCAGATCGGCGGCGCGCTCGGCACCTCCGTACTGGTGTCGCTCATCAGCAGCCGGGTGAGCTCCACGCTCACCGGTGAACTGACCTCCGCCGGCGTGCCGTCGGCCGCCGCCGCCGGGTTCGGCGAGGCGACGGACGCGGTCGCCATGGGCGTCGCCCCCGTCTCCGCGGACATGCCCGCCCGGCTCCGGGACGCCGTCGTGGAAGGCAGCCACCAGGCGTTCATGAACGGGGTGCACACCGCCGTGCTCGTCGCCGGCGTGCTGTGCGTCATCGGCGCCCTGGTGGCCGTCGCCGGGGTGCGCCGCACCGCGCAGCCGCACGCCGCCTGACCGATCCTGGCCGAACCTGACCGAAGGAGACCGCGCGCCCGCATCCGCCTCGAACGGCGGGCGCGGGCGCGCCGTCTCGGGGTACCCGAAGGGGTATGAGGAACGAACGAACCCGGCCCGAGAGCCGGAAGACGGCCGCGGCACGGGCCGCGGGAACCATGAACCTGATGCGCTGGTTCCGGTGGGTCGCCTCGCTGCTGACGGTCGGTTGGGTCCTGTCCTGGGTGAACAGCGTGATCACGGGTGCACAGGGCCACGACCGGTGGTGGCCGCTGCTCAGCGCCTTCCTGTGGGCCGGTCTGTCCGTGTACGCCTTCGTCACCTACCGCTCGGCGGGACGCTCGCTGCGCCTGTGGTGACACGGCGCCGGTGAGACGGTGACCTCCCCGTCCTTCTCCCGCGGACCGGGCCGGAACTCGCCCGGTGCCCCGGCCGTTGAGCGGGAACAGGGGCCGTCGCCGGACGGTCCGGCACGCGTGGACGGAGGGGGCCGGGGGTGGGGGAGAGGCCGCGACCGCCGCTGCCCCGGCCGCGTGGCTCCGCCTGGCGCCGGGGGCGGGTGCTCGCCGCGACCGCGGTGCTGACCGGCGGACTCCTGCTGTTCCACGGGGCCGTGCCCGACTCCCCGGTCCGGCTCGGCAGCCTGCTGGAGAGCTTCCTGCCCTGGCTCGGCCTGGTGACCGCGGTGCTGCTCGCCCTGGCCCTGCTGCGCCGTTCGGCCACCGCGGCCCTGGCGGCCCTGCTCCCTCTGGTGGCCTGGACGGCCCACTTCGGCGCGCTCCTGCGGCCCGGCGCCGACCATGAGCGCCCATGCGGTCTGCTGGTGGTGCAGCACAACGCGAGCGACGAGAACCCCGACCCGGCGGGCACCGCCCGCGCCCTGGCCGCCGCCGGCCCCGACCTCATAGCCCTGGAGGAACTGCTCCCGCCGGCCCTCCAGGCGTACGAGGACGCCCTCGCCCCCGAGTTCCCGTACCACGCCGTCCGCGGCACCGTCGGCATCTGGTCGCGGCACCCGCTCACCGGGACCCGGCAGATCGACATCCGGCCCGAGGGCGTCGACGGGTCCTGGAACCGCGCCCTGCGGACCGTGGTCCGCACCCCGTACGGCGACCTCGCCGCGTACGTCGCCCACCTGCCCTCGGTCCGGCTCGGCGCGACCGGCCTCGCCTCCGCCCGGCGCGACGAGAGCGCCGGTCTCCTCGGCGCGGCCCTCGACGCCGAGGACCAGGACCGCGTCCTGCTGCTCGGCGACCTGAACGGCACGGTCGACGACGGCGGCCTGGCCCCGCTGACCTCCCGGCTGGACGGGCCAGACCGCGGCTTCGCCTTCAGCTTCCCGGCCCGCCTCCCGCTGGCCCGCATCGACCAGATCATGGCCGCGTCGGCCACCGTCGGGCCCATCCGGACCCTGCCCGCCACCGGCAGCGACCACCTGCCGGTCGCCGCCCGGATCACCCCGGCCTGAAGAGGGACGGCGAGACGTGGGGGACGTCCGGCGCGGCGCCCCCCACGACCCCCCGCAAGACCCGGGCGTTCCCTGACGGCACGTCAGCCCCACAGCTCGCGAAGCGCGGCGTTCACCTCGGCCGGCCGCTGGGTGTGCGGGTAGTAACCGGGCACCCGCAGCAGCCGGGCGCCGACCGCCCCGGCCACCGCCTCCGCGCACGCGATCAGCGGCTCACCGGCGTATGCGCGGTACGGCTCGGGCGCGCCCTCCCAGGTGCCGCAGACCACCAGCGTCGGCCAGGGCGCGGTCCGCAGCGGTTCCAGCGGCACCCGCGCCTCCCAGACGGGACGTTCCCGCATCGACGTGGCCACCGCGCGCAGCCGCCGCTCGGTGGGCTCCGGCATGGGCAGCCCGAGGCCCTCGGTGGAGGCGCGCAGATAGTCCTCCGGGGTGACCGAGTCCGGCAGCGGCGGGTTCCGCGCCACCCGCCGCAGCATGGCCTCCACCACCGGGTGCCCGGCGCTGGCCGAGAACGCCGAGGGCTGGATCAGGGCCAGGGACCGCACCAGGCCGGGCCGGCGGCCCGCGGCGAGCATGGCCGCCAGCCCGCCGTGGCCGTGGCCGACCAGGTGCGCGCCGCCCTCCTGCCGGGCCAGCAGCTCCACGAGGTCGTCGGCGTCGGTGTCGAAGTCGCTGCGCCCGGTGCCCGGAGTGCGCCCGTAGCCGCGCCGGTCCACGAGCAGCAGCCGGTAGCGGCGGGCCAGCGGCCGCTGCGCCGCGAATCCGTAGGCGTCGTCGTCACCCCACGTGAAGACGGAGTGCGCGAACACCACCGGGGCTCCCGCCCCGCCCGTCTCGTCCCACACCGTCCGGTGCACGTCGGTCACGGCGGGCCCTCGCTGTCGTCAGAGGTCGTCACAGGTCCGGCGCACATACCCGGGGCGTCCCGCCGGCAGGACGTCCAGATCGCGCCGTACCACACTGATCTCCCCGCCCCAGCCCTCGCAAGCCCGCTTCAGGCCCCTCTCCTCGTACTCGATCACCAGCACCTCGTCGCCGAACGCCGCGGTGTAGGCGTCGCACTCGTCGTACTGGCCGCACTCCTCCACCACGGCGAAGTCGAGGCCGACCTCCTCGCGGTCCGCGGCCAGTTCGGCGGTGTTCTTCTGGCCGATGGCCAGGCCCTCGTCATGGGCGTGCGCGGCGAGCAGCCCGAGGAACGCCTTGGCGTCGGCCGCGCTCAGCAGGCCCCCGGGGGCACGGGTGTAGCTGTCGTAGTTGTCCGGTTCCACCGCGTCGAAGCCCCGGGCGGCGCAGTCGTCGATCCAGCCGTTCACCTTCGCGGCGATCCGCTCCCGTTTGGCGGCGGTGCCGATGTCGAGCATGGCCTCGCCCCATTCCTCGTCCATCACCACGTGCCCGTCGCCGTCGCGCAGCAGGAGGTCGGGGTCCCACTCCCGTTCGGCGTCGGGCTGGGCCTGGAAGGCGTTGACGTAGCAGATGGTGTAGCGGCCGGCGGCGGGCTTCGCGGTGTGGTCGCGGACGACCACACGGACGTCGTCGGCCGGGGTGTACGGGCCGCCGAGCTGGTAGTCGAACCCGGTGCGGGCGGGCGGCGGCGTCACGGCGTCCGCGGCCCGCGCGTCGCGCACGGCGCCGCCCGAACACGCCGTGCCGAGCAGGGCGGTGAGGGCGGCCGTCACCGTGAGGACGAGGGTGGACGGACGGGAGGGGACCCGGTGGCTGCGCATGACTGACGAAACTCCCACTGGTGGACACGGCCCCGCCTCGGACCCGGCAGCGGTCCTGGCGACTCGGTCCGGACTCGCGGCACGGGGCCGTCCACCGGCTGGGCATGTCTCTGGCCGACCGCCGCGCGGCAGCCGGCCAAAAACCTAGTCCACGTCAAAACCGCACGTCAATCCGGGGTCGTACCGGCCAGGGCACGGGATTCCAGACGCACCACCACGCCCTTGGACGCGGGCTGGTTGCTGATGTCGGCCACGCTGTCCAGCGGGACCAGGACATTGGTCTCCGGGTAGTACGCCGCCGCGCAGCCGCGCGCGCTCGGGTAGGCGACCACCGTGAAGCCGGCGGCGCGGCGCTCGACGTCGTCGGACCACACGCTCACCAGGTCCACCCGCTGCCCGTCGGCCAGCCCCAGCTCCGTGAGGTCGTCGGGGTTGACCATGACCACCCGGCGGCTGCCGTGGATGCCCCGGTACCGGTCGTCGGTGGTGTACGGCACCGTGTTCCACTGGTCGTGCGAGCGCAGCGTCTGGAGCAGCAGGTGCCCCTCGGGCACGCGCGGCATCTGCCAGTCGTTGCGGGTGAACAGGGCCTTGCCGCTCTCGGTGCCGAAGACGCCCTCGTTGACCGGGTTCGGCAGCCTGATGCCGCCGGGGCGGACGACCCGCCGGTTGTAGTCGTGCAGCCCCGGCACGATCCGGGCGATCCTGTCGCGGATCACGCCGTAGTCGGCCTCGAACCGGTCCCAGGGGATCTCCGTCCGGCCCTCCAGGGTCCGGCGGGCCAGCCGGCACAGGATCGCGACCTCGCTGAGCAGCAGCCGGGAGGCCGGCTCCAGCCGTCCGCGCGAGGTGTGCACCTCGCTCATCGAGTCCTCCACCGTGACGAACTGCTCGCCGGTGGCCTGGATGTCCCGCTCGGTACGGCCCAGCGTCGGCAGGATCAGCGCGGTGTCGCCGCACACGGTGTGCGACCGGTTGAGCTTGGTGGAGATGTGCGCGGTGAGACGGCAGCGCCGCATCGCCTCCTCGGTGACGTCGCTGTCCGGGGCGGCCCGCACGAAGTTGCCGGCCACGCCGAGGAAGAACCTGACCCGCCCCTCCCGCATGGCCTTGATCGAGTTCACCGCGTCCAGCCCGTGGTGCCGGGGCGGCTCGAACCCGAACTCGTCGCGCAGCGCGTCCAGGAAGGAGTCCGGCATCTGCTCCCAGATGCCCACCGTGCGGTCGCCCTGCACATTGCTGTGCCCGCGCACCGGGCAGGCCCCGGCCCCGGCCCGGCCGAGGTTGCCGCGCAGCAGCAGGAAGTTGACGATCTCCCGGATGGTGGGCACGCCGTGCTTGTGCTGGGTGACGCCCATGGCCCAGCAGACGATGACCCGCTCGCTGGCCAGCACGTCGTCGCGCACCTTCTCGATCTCCGCCCGGGTCAGGCCGGTCGCGCGGAGGACGTCCTCCCAGGCGACGGTCCGGGCGTGCCGGGAGAACTCCTCGAAACCGGAGGTGCTCGCCCGGATGAAGTCATGGTCGAGGACGGTCCCCGGACGGGCGTCCTCCGCCTCCAGCAGCAGCCGGTTCAGCCCCTGGAACAGGGCGAGGTCCCCGCCGACGCGGATGTGCAGGAACCGGTCGGCGATCTCCACGCCGCGGCCGATCACCCCGCGCGGCTTCTGCGGGTTCTTGAACCGCAGCAGTCCCGCCTCCGGCAGCGGGTTGACCGCGATCACGCGGGCGCCGTTGCGCTTGGCCGCCTCCAGGGCGCTGAGCTGGCGCGGATGGTTGGACCCGGGGTTCTGCCCGACGACGAAGATCAGGTCGGCGTGGTGGAGGTCCTCCAGGGTCACCGTGCCCTTGCCGGTACCGAGCGTCTCGTGCAGGGCGAAGCCGCTGGACTCGTGGCACATGTTGCTGCAGTCGGGCAGGTTGTTGGTGCCGTACGCCCGCGCGAAGAGCTGGAGGACGAATGCCGCCTCGTTGCTGACCCGGCCGGAGGTGTAGAAGACCGCCTCGTCGGGCGAGTCGAGGGAGTTCAGTTCCCCGGCGAGCAGCCCGAGCGCCTCCTGCCAGCCGATGGGCTCGTAGTGGTCGGAGCCCGGACGCTTCACCACGGGTTCGGTGAGCCGGCCCTGCTGGTTCAGCCACTGGTCGGAGCGGGCGGCGAGGTCGGAGACGGAGTACCTGCGGAAGAAGTCGGCGGTGATCCGGCGGGTCGTCGCCTCGTCGTTGATGTGCTTCGCGCCGTTCTCGCAGTACTCGTTGACGTGCCGGTGACCGGGGGAGGGGTCGGCCCAGGCACAGCCGGGGCAGTCGGTGCCGTCGACCTGGTTCATGGTGAGCAGTGTCGTACCGGTGCGCCGGACCGAGGTCTCCTCCAGCGAGTACTGCAGCGCGTGCGCCACCGCGGGGGCGCCCGTGGCCCAGGTCTTGGGCGGTTGGACGGTGAGGTTCTCCTCCGGCTCGTCGCTCGGTGAGGTGTGCATCAGGCGCGTCACTCGCTTCCTCCGGGTGGGTCGGATCGGTCAGCCGTGCGGCCAGTGGGCGCCGTGGCTGCGCGACGGCTCGGCCTCGGCCGGCAGGACGTGCCCGTCGCGGACCGTGTGCCGCCAGGCGCCGGTCTCCTCGCCCACGCCCTCGATGAACTCGCGGAAGTGCGCGAGGGAGGCTCCGAGGACACGGCGCGTCACCCCGAGGGGGTCGCCGGGGCCGACGCGCACCGTGAGCGAGGTCCGGTCCGGCGCGAGGGACAGGAACGCCGCCTCGCCGTGGCCGCGACCCCCCAGGACCCGCCAGCGCACCACGGTGTCCGGCCGCTGCTCGGTGATCTCCACCAGGAACTCCCGGTGGACCGGACCGCGTCCGACGGTCCAGCGGGTGAGGGTCGGCTTGAACTGCTCGACGTCCCGCACCGCGGCCATGAACCGCGGGAAGACCGTGAACTGGGTCCACTGGTTGTAGGCGGTGCGCACCGGCACCGCGATCTGGACCGTCTCTTCGATGGTGCTCATGACCCGCCTGTCTACGAGCGCTCGTCCTGCCAGTCTCGGGTGCCCCCGGAACGGCTGCCACATGTCTTGGTCCTGCCGCGTGATCCCCTCACCCGGCCCGGCGGGACCAGACCCGCACCCAGTCGACCTGGAGGTCGGCGGGGACGAGCGTCGGGCCGCCGAAGGAGCCCTGGGTGTTCTGCATCACCAGGTGGTGCGGGGAGCCGACGATCCCCGAGGTCTCGGTGTGCACCGGCTTCCCGTCGTGGAACCAGGTGATCCTCCCGGGCTCCCACGTGTGGCCGAAGGTGTGCCACCCGGCCCGGTCACCGGACGGCGGACAGTGCCCCCGGTCGACGCGCGTGCTGTGCCAGTACGAGCAGACCTCGCCGGACAGGCCCTCCAGGGTGTCGATCTCGCCGTCGCGGGGCCAGAGGGAGCCGGTGTCCCAGAGCGCCGGCCAGTTCGCCACCGCCCCGTCCACCGACGGGACGCGGGCCCGGTACTCCACCGCTCCGTAGCTGTAGGAGAACAGGCCCATGGTGTTCACGTGCGCCCCGCTGTACGGGCGGGTCTCCCCCTTGCAGATGGCGCTCGCGCCGGTCAGCCGCAGATGCAGCGCGCCCTCGGACACGACGGCGTTGCGCGTGTCGTAGCAGGCGTCCTCGGCCGTGTTCACCGGCCCGGTGACGCCGGTGCCGAACCAGCCGGTGTTCCACTTCGAGGTGTCCAGCGCGGTCCCGTCGAACTCGTCGGTGAACCGCCGCCGCCACCCGCCGGACGCGTCCCACGACGGACCGCCGCCGTCCGCCTCGGCCGGCTCCGCCGACCCGGAGGGCTCACCGGGACCGGACGGAGCCCCGGCATCGGCCGGCTCCGCCTGCCCGGCCGGCTCCGCCACGCTCAGCGTGATCGGCGTCAGCGGGTGCCACCGCCCCTCCCCGTCCTGCCACGAGCCGAACATCGTGTACGACCCGGCGGCGAACGCGCGCGCCCCGGAGGTGAAGGTGTGACCCGAGGGGCACACCCGTACGTCGGAGGCGGCGCCCGGGAAGTCGACGTTGCGGCCGTCGCGGTCGCGTACGGCGACGGTGACCCGGGCCGCGGTCAGGCACCGGTCGGCCGTCAGTTCCAGCCGGGCCGGAGCGCGGTGTCCCGCGGTGAGGTGGTCCGGCGCGAGGCCGAGCTGGGTGACACGGGGGCCGGGCGGGTCGCCGTTCGCGGTGCCGGCGAGCGAGAGAGCCGTCGTCACGACGGCCCCCGAGACGAGGAGGACACCGGCCCGCAGGGCGCGCGACCTCGGCCTGGCGTGCCTGGGTGGGGTGCCCATCGCATAGCTCCTCTCCGGTGCGGCGAGGTTGGCCGTGACGAGGCAGGGTACTCCGCCGCCCTCGGGAGGGAGAGATTTTCCTCTGTTGAGGAAAAGAAGAACGTCTTCGTCGTCGGCCTCGTGGTGCGGGTGCCGTGGCGTTCGCCCAGGATCGGCACGAGGGTGCTGACCGGGAAGTCCCCGTAGCCGACGATCGCGTCGATGCTCCCTCGAAGGCGTCGAGGATGCCCTGTGCCTTCTCGATGATCTCCGGCCGCCGGGTGGAACAGGAGAAGGTCACCGACGCCCTGCCGCGCTTCGGCCGGGTCGACCTGACGGCCGATCCGCCGCCCGTCCCGGAGGGCCTGCGTTTCCCGATGTGGCTCAAGCCCGCCCTGTCGTACTCCTCCGAACTCGCCTTCGGCGTCGAGGACGAGGAGGAGTTCCGCAAGGCCGCCGCCGAGATCCGGGACGGCATCGCACGGGTCGGCCGGCCCTTCGAGCACGTCCTCGACCGCGTCGACCTGCCCCCGGAGATGGACGGCGTCGGCGGACAGGTGTGCCTCGCCGAAGAGTCCCTGACGGGCATTCAGGTCGCGGTGGAGGGCTACGTCCACCAGGGCGAGGTGACCGTCTACGGCACCCTGGACTCGATCGACTACCCCGGCTCACCGTGCTTCCTGCGCCACCAGTACCCCTCGGCACTGCCGCCCGACGTCGTCGCCCGGCTGCACGACGTCACCCGGCGCGTGATGACCCGCATCGGCTTCGACTCGGCGACCTTCAGCGTGGAGTACTTCTACGACCCGGGGACCCAGCAGGTCAGCCTGCTGGAGATCAACCCCCGCCACTCCCAGTCGCACGCCGAGCTGTTCCAGTACGTCGACGGCGTCCCGAACCACCACTGCATGATCGCGCTCGCCCTCGGCACCGACCCCGCCATGCCCCACCGGCAGGGCGAGTACGCCATGGCGGCCAAGTGGTACTACCGCTGGTTCACCGACGGCGCGGTCCGCGCGGTGCCCTCGCCCGAGGACATCGCCCGGATCGAACGCGAGATACCCGGCGTGCGCGTCCACGTCATCCCCGAGGCCGGGCAGCGCCTGTCCGGCCTCTCCCAGCAGGACAGCTACAGCTACGAGGTGGCGCACATCTTCACCGGCGGCGACGACGAGGAAGACCTGCGCCGCAAGTTCGACCGTTGCGTGGCCGCCCTCGGACTCGCCATCGACGAGCCCGGGGAAGGACCGCACGCGTAAGGAGGCCGCCGACATGCGGTACGTCACGAATCCGCCGTACGCGACCAAGGAGGAGGAACACGTCGTCGTCCCGATGTCCGACGGCGTCCGTCTCTCGGCCCGCGTCTGGCGCCCCACCTCCTCCGACCACGACCCCGTCCCCGCGGTCCTGGAGTACATCCCCTACCGCAAGCGCGACCTCACCGCGGTCCGGGACTCCGTCCACCACCCCTACCTCGCCGGGCACGGCTACGCCTGCGTCCGCGTCGACCTGCGCGGCACCGGCGAGTCGGAGGGCGTGCTGAAGGACGAGTACCTGGAGCAGGAGCAGCGCGACGCGGAGGAGGTCCTGGCGTGGCTGGCCGAACAGCCCTGGTGCGACGGCTCCCTCGGCATGATGGGCCTGTCCTGGGGTGCCTTCGCCGCGCTCCAGGTGGCGGCCCGGCAGCCACCCGGCCTCAAGGCGATCGCCATCGCCTCCTTCACCGACGACCGGCACGCCGACGACATGCACTACATGGGCGGGGCGATGCTGTCGGACAACCTGGCCGAGGCCGGGACCATGTTCGCCTACGCCACCTGCCCGCCCGACCCGGCCGTGGTCGGCGACCGCTGGCGGGACATGTGGTTCGAACGCCTGGAGCAGACCGAGCCCTGGGTCCTGCCGTGGCTGCGCCACCAGCGCCGCGACGACTACTGGCGGCACGCCTCGGTCGGTGAGGACCCCGCGGCCGTACGCTGCCCGGTACTCGCCTCCAGCGGCTGGGCGGACGGCTACTCCAACGCCGTCACCCGCCTCCTCGCCCACCTGGACGTGCCCCGCAAGGGGCTGATAGGCCCCTGGTCGCACAAGTTCCCGCACCTCGGTGAGCCCGGCCCCGCCGTCGGCTACCTCCAGGAACTGGTCCGCTGGTGGGACCACTGGCTCAAGGGCGTCGACAACGGCGTCATGGACGGCCCCATGCTGTTGACCTGGATGCAGGACAGCGTCCCGCCGTCCACCTCCTACGAGGAGCGGCCCGGCCGCTGGGTGGGGGAGCCGTCCTGGCCCTCCCCGAACGTCCGCCCCGTCACCCACCCCCTGGTCCGGCACCGCATCGCGCCGCCCGGGGAACCGGCGGCGGGAGCCGGGGGCGAGGTGCTCACCGTGCAGTCGCCGCTGTCCGTCGGCCAGTTCGGCGGCAAGTGGGCCTCCTACAACGCGCCCCCGGACCTGCCCTACGACCAGCGGGAGGAGGACGGCGGGTCGCTGGTCTTCGAGACCGAGCCGCTGGCCGAGCCCCTGGAGATCCTCGGTTCGCCGTCCGTGGACCTCGACCTCGTCGTGGACCGGCCGGTCGCCATGGTGGCCGCCCGGCTCTCCGACGTCCGCCCCGACGGGGCCGCGACCCGGGTCACCTACGGTCTGCTCAACCTCACCCGGCACGACAGCACCGAGCATCCGGAAGCCCTGGAGCCCGGCCGCCGTTACCGCGCCACCGTCCACCTCAACGGGGTGGCGCAGACCTTCCCGGCGGGACACCGGGTCCGTCTCTCGCTGTCCACGTCCTACTGGCCGCTGGCCTGGCCGCCGCCGCGTCCGGCCCGGCTCGGCATCCACGCGCACTCCAGCACGCTGACCCTGCCGGTCCGCCCGGCGGACGCGCCCGACGGCACCCCGCCGGAGCCGTTCGGCGAACCGGAGGGCGCAGAGCCCCTCGCCACCACGGCGCTCAGCCCGCCGGAGGAGCGCTGGGAGGTGAAACGCGACCTGATCGGCTACCACGCCGAACTGGACATCGTGAAGGACCGCGGCATGACCCGCTTCGAGCAGATCGGCCTGGACGTCGGCCGGCGCGCCCACGAGCGCTACACGGCCGTCGCCGACGACTTCACCTCCGTCAGCGGCGAGACGACCTGGACGATGACCTTCCGGCGGGCACCCTGGGAGGTCCGGGTCGTCACCCACACCCGGCTCACCTGCGACGAACGCGACTTCCACGTCGACGCCACGCTCGACGGCTACGAAGGGGACCGCCGGGTCTTCTCCCGCACCTGGAACGAGAAGGTGCCCAGGGACCTGCTGTAGGACGCCGCACGGTTGAAGATCCCATTGGCTTAGGCTTGCCTGAGCTTTACTCAGGATCATCTTCAGCCCGCCCTCGCCGGGGGCTCCTCCGCAGGGAGACCGCACACCATGCCCACGCTCACCCGACGTGTCCACCGTGCCGCCGCGGCGGCGGTGGTGCTCGCGGCCGCCGGCGTCCTGACGCCGGCGGCCCCCGCGACCGCCGCCCCGGCGACGGGGACGTCCGTCACCTCCGCGCCGCTCGTCGCCGGCCTCTACCAGTCCGCCTACTCCGAGCGCAACGACGCGCTGTGGGCGACGGCGTCGGTGGGCCAGCCCCCGGCGGCGGTCACCCGCTCCCGGCTGGTCCGGCTCGACCCGGACACCCTGGAGGTGGAGGCCGCCTACGACGCCCCGCGGGATCCCCGCGACGGCACGATCGAGGCGGTCTACGGCATCGACGTCGACGACGAGCACAACACCGTCTGGGTCACCAACACCCGCGACGACAGCGTCGCCGTGTACAGCCAGCGCACCGGCCGGCACCTCGCGACCGTGCCCGGCGTGGCGCACGCCCGCGAGGTCGTGGTGGACGAGAAGCGGAACCTGGTCTGGGCCACGGCCTACGGCAGCGGCTCCGTCGTCGCCTTCGACAGCCGTACGTACGAGGAGGTCAGGCGGGTCACCGTGGAGGGGGCCGGCCCGACCGGGCTGGCGGTCGACGAGCGCACCGGCGCCGTGCACGCCGCCGACTTCACCCATGACCGCGTCATCCGGATCACCTCACGCTCCGCCGTGCCGCGGCTCATCCCCACCGGGGACGGCCCCCTCTCCGTCTCGCTCTCCGCCGACGGCCGCACCGCCTACACCGCCGACCAGGGAGCGGGCACCGTCTCCGTCGTCGACCTGCGCGCGGGGGAGGTGACCCGGTCGATCCCCACCGGCGAGGGCGCCAAGTCCGTGGCGACCCACCCCCGTTCGGGCCGGGTGCTGGTCGTCAACCGGCTGGCGGGGAGTGTCTCCGTCGTCGCCCCGCGGACCGGGACCGTCACCGGAACCGTCGTCACCGCGGCGCTCCCCAACCACGTCCAGGTTCGCGACGACGGCACCGCCTACGTCCTGGACAAGTCGGCCTCCGGGCCGGACGGCGAGGACCGGGTCACGCGGATCGTCCTCGCCGCCCGCTGAGGCGGGGGCCGCCCCGCTCAGCCGGCCAGGCCGTAGAAGCGGATGCGCGCGGTGGGCCGGAAGCCGATGCGCGGGTACACGGGCGCCCCCGCCTCCGTCGCGTGCAGGGTGGCGCGGGTCAGTCCCGTCGCCCGCGCGCCCTCGTGCAGCGCCTTGCGGGTGACGGCCTCGCCGTAGCCCCGGCGCTGCCAGTCGGGGTCGGTGGCGACGAGCGCGACGAAGAGCCGGCCCTCGGCCGGCACGGCCCCGGCGCACGTCACCGGGACACCGTCGCGCAGGCCGAGATAGGCGTGCACGTCGTTCTTCCAGAGCGCGGAGCCGCCGATCCCGTCGCGGCCCGCCTCCAGGGGGAAGCCGTAGGCGCGGGAGTTCAGGTCCGCGTAGGCGGTCAGCTGCTCGTCGGTGCGGACGCGCACGAACGTCAGGTCGGGGTGGACCGGGTCGGGGACGGGGAGCAGGTCCCCGGCCATCCCGGTCCCGGGGAAGGCGAGCCGGAGCCCCGCCCGTCCGGCCGCGCCGTCCAGCGCCGCCCGCGCCCCCTCGTCCAGCAGGTCCTCGAAGAGCCAGAGGAACCCGGGGTGTTCCTTGGCGCGCATCACGTCCGCCGCATCGGCCAGCCGCCGTTCCAGCAGCGCGGCGTCGGCCCCCGCCTCGGTCAGCGTGAGGCAGTTCCAGAAGGCGAAGCCGCAGTCCGCCCAGCGGACGGCGATGCCCGGGAGGTCACGTACGTCTGCCCCCGGGTCACGGTCGAGGACCATGGTCCGCCACACCGTGGCGAGCTGCTCCACCGATTCGATCGCATCCGCGAGATCCTTCACCGAAACTCCTCGACGTGTCGTGTGCGCGGGACGGGCCGTCCCCGGGGTCAACGAGCGGGAGGTACGGGAGGTTCACGTGTCCGCGCACCGCCGGTGAGCGGCGCGCGGACACGTCCGGCCGGGCGCTGTCCCGGCCGCGGTGGCCGGTCAGGCCCAGCAGCCGTTCACCGTGGCGGCCAGGCCGTCCATGGCGTCCTTGATGTCGCTCGGGGCGGCCGTGGAGTTGTTCTCGATGAAGGAGAAGATCCGCCACTCGCCGTCGTCGGTCCGCGTCACGCCGCTGAGGGCGATCGCGCCGGTGAGCGTGCCGGTCTTGGCGTGCACCTTGCCGACGGCGCACTTCGAGACGGCGTCGTCGAAGCGCCCCCACTCGGGGCCGAGGCTGGAACCGGCCTCGCCGGCCACCGGCAGCCCCTCCAGGATCGAGGCGAGGGTGGGTACCTCGGTGATCGAGTCGAGGAGCTGGGCGAGGGTGGCCGCCGGAATGCGGTCGGCGCGGGAGAGCCCGCTGCCGTCGTACATCGCGAAGTTGTCCAGTGAGATGCCGTACGAGCTGAGGACCTGGCGGACCAGTTCGATGCCGCCCTCGAAGGTGGCCGGCTTGCCCATCTCCACGGCGGTCATCCGCAGCAGTGTCTCGGCGATGTTGTTGTCGCTGGTCTTGAGCATCTGCTTGACGATCCGCGACAGCGGCGCCGACCTGTGCTGCGCCACCGGCACGTCGGACCGCTTCGCGGTCGCCCGGGCGACCTCGCCGTCGACGGTGACGCCGGCCGCCGTGAGCTTCTCGGCGAACACCTTGCCCGCGTCGAGGGCCGTGTCCTGGACGGCGGCGCCGTCGACCACGAGGGAACGCACCGGTGCCACCTCCGTGGGGTAGTAGCCCTCGTTCCAGCCGGTGGCGAGGGTGGGCTCGGCGAACAGGCTGTCGTCGACGCGGACCTTGACGTCGGTGCGGCCCGCGGCCTTGAGCCCGTCGGCAGCGGTCCGCGCCATCTCGGCGAGGTCGTCACCGGTGAGGGTGCGGTCGCCGCCGCCGACGAGGGTGAGGGTGCCGTCGCCGTAGACGACCTTGGTGGTGAACTCGTGGTTCGCGCCGAGCAGGGTCAGGGCGGTGGTCGCCGTGACGAGCTTGGCGTTGGAGGCCGGCATGAGCGCGGTGGAGCCGTTGTGGTCCCACAGGGCGGTGTCCGAGTCGGCGTCGAGGACCACGCCGCTGACGTCGGAGCCGAGGCGGGCGTCGGCGACGCGTTCGGTGAGGTTCTTCACCAACTGCGCGTCGTCGGCGTCGAGCCCGCTGGCCGCGACGGCCTGCGACGCCGTGGTGGGGGTGCTGTCCGCCGCGAACGCGGAGGTGCCGGCCAGGGTGGCGGAGGCCACCGGCACGGCCATCGCGAGCACGAGCGCCCGGCGCGCGCCGGTGCGGCTCACTCTCGCCCTGCGGTGCCGGCGGCCGCCGGCCGGGGCGAAGGTGTTCGTGGGGGTCGTGGGGGTTTCGTCCGGCGTTCCAGTCATGAAGTGAAATCCAAGAGTCGAGTACGTAGATCGATCTGTGGGGGTGGAACTGGGTGGAGCCGCACGCACGTTATCAGCCGTCACATCGCTTTCGGCATAGCCGACGTTCGATTGTGAAAGAAGTGCGACGGCGTATGACCGTCAGGTGAGCGCGCCCTGTAATACCAGGCAGTGGCCGTCGGGCGTGAGGGTGACGACGTCTTGTTCGACTCAGCGTCAATTCCGTACCGCAATTCCCCGCCGCCTGCCGCACGGTTCCCTTTCCGTACGGTCGGGCAATTCTCTCTGCCCTTTCGGGCAGCCGGCGCCGGGAACCGGAAGTACGGGAAGGGCGTCCTCCCGGTGATCTTGTCGACCGTGGCCGCCAGGTACGCCCGGGACCGGGTCACGGCCGAGCCGCGTCCGCCGGGCGAGGCGCGTCGGGCCGTCGAGGCGGCCGTCGTGGCCGCGCTCTGCGCACCGCCCGCGGCTCCGGCCGCGCCGCCGGAGGGCTCCGTCGACCGCACCGTCCGCCGGCAGCCGGCCTCGGTGGCCGCCGTGCTTCCGGACGTCCCCGGTGTCACCGCCGTTGACGCCCGGACGGTCCGGGCGCGGGGTGCGCTGCCCGGCCTCTCCCGGCAGCTCGGCGTGTGGACCCGGGCGGCGCGCTCACCGGCCGGCCCCCGTACCGCCGACCGCACCCGGCGTCACACCCCGACGGAACCGTCGAGGCGCTCGCGCAGCAGGTCCGCGTGGCCGTTGTGCCGGGCGTACTCGGCGATCAGGTGCACCAGGATCGTGCGCAGCGATATCGGCTCGCCGGTGCTCCTGCGGATACCCGTCGCGTCCAGCGTCGGCGCGGCCTCGGTGATCCGCCGGGACCGCTCGCACTCCGCGCGCCAGACGGCGAAGGCCTCGGCGGGATCGCCGTCGAGGCGGTCGAAGTCCTGCCCGGGATCGTCGTCGGAGTAGTGCAGCATCGGCACGTCCTCGTCGGCGAACTGGATGCGGAACCACCAGCGTTCGGCCCCCGCGAGATGCCGGACCAGGCCGTGCAGGGACAGCGTGGACGGAGGCAGCGCGCGCTCGGAGAGCCGCTCGGCGGGCAGGCCGGAGCACTTCTGCTCGAAGGTGGCCCGGTGCCAGTCGAGGTACGCGCCGAGCGTCTCGCGCTCGGTGCCGACGGACGGCAGCCCGGGGCGCGCGGCGCCGGGCCAACGCGGCGCGAAGTGCGCGGGGATGGTGGTGTCGGTCATGGTCCGCCTTCCGGTCCGTCCGTGGCCCCGGCCGAGGGGCGAGGTCCACGACGAGTCTCGCAGGCACCACTGACAACGCCCGGTGACGGCGGAGCCTCCCCGGCCCCGCCCTCGTCCTCGACGCCGCCCTCCCCGACACCGCCCTCCCCGACACCGTCCTCCCCGACACCGTCCTCCTCGACGCCGCCGGCCGCGACGGCACAGCGGCGGGCCAGCACGGCGAACGCTTCCCTCAGCTCCGCGGGCCGCACGTCGTGCGGCACGGCGTCGAACCGGCTCATCGCCGCGGCCAGGCCGGTCCACGACCAGGAGTCGAGCACCACCCGGCAGCGGCCGGACCCCAGTTCCTCGACCAGCCCGTCGTGGACGTAGGGCGCGACGGTGGCCGCCGGCACGTCCAGGACCGCCTCGCCCCGGCAGAGCCGGCTCGCCTGACCGTCCATGCCGCGAAAACGCCCGGCGACGAAGGCGGCGACGTCTCCGCCCGGGACCTCGCGCGGCGTGAAGCGGGGGCCGGTCGGGGTGCGGGGGGAGACGCGGTCCGCGCGGAACGTCCGCCAGTCGTCCCGGTCGAGGTCCCAGGCGAGCAGATACCAGCGGCCCCGCCAGGTGACCAGGTGATGCGGCAGCACCCGACGCCGGACCACCGCCCCGGCACCCTCACCCCGCCCAGCCGTGTCCCGCGCCGCCGGGTTCCGCTGGTCCCCTCGGTCCTCGGCGTCCCGTGCTGTCGTCCCTCGTTCCGTCGGGTTCCGTTCGTCCCGTCGGTCCTCGGCACCCCGCGCCACCGTCCCTCGTTCCGTCGGGTCCCGCTCGTCCCCCCGGTCCTCCGCGTCCCCCGCCGCCACCCCCCGGCCCTCCCTGCCCCGTACACCCGCCCCGCCCCCCGCGTCCCGCGTGCCCACCCGGCCCTCCGTGCCCCGAGTCACCTCCTCGCGTTTCCCGCCCCGCGAGACCGCCCCGCCCCCCGCGTCCCGCGTGCCCACCCGGCCCTCCGTGCCCCGAGTCACCTCCTCGCGTTTCGCGCCCCGCGAGACCACCTCGCCCTCCCGGCCCCGCACAGCCGGATGCGCCGGGACGTAGTCGAACCGCAGCTCCTCGCGGGCGTGGATCGCCGTGCTGATCTCCATCAGCACCCGGCTGTCGGCCTGCACCGGGTCGGCGCCCGGTGGCGCGACCGCCGTCACCTGGAACGCGGCGATCCGGTGCCGCAGCCGGGCCGGCAGCACCTGCCGGAGCGTGGTGAGGGCCCGCGCCGCGGCCTCCCCGATCCCCGCGCCGGTCACGGTGGCGGTCTGCAGGGCGACCGCGAGGGCGACCGCCTGGTCGTCGTCGAAGAGCAGCGGCGGCAACTGCGCCCCCGTGCCCAGCCGGTAGCCGCCGTCCGGCCCCTTGACGGCCGTGACCGGATAGCCCAGCTCCCGCAGCCGGTCCACGTCCCGGCGGACCGTACGCGTGCTGACGTCCAGCCGCGCGGCGAGTTCGTCCCCGGGCCAGTCGCGGCGGGACTGCAACAGGGAGAGCAGCGCGAGCAGCCGTGCGGAGGTCTTCTGCATGTCCGCCATCCTGCCGCGAGTAGCGGACACACCCTGTCCGCCACCGCTGCGAAGGTGAGGTCGTCGACACCGAACGGGCCCCGGCCGGGGCCCGCCCGGCCGACACCTCCCCCTTACCGGCAACCGCAGGCCAGGAGCCACCCATGGCGATCACGACCACGACCCACCTGAACTTCCGCGGCGACGCCCGTGCCGCGCTCGACTTCTACCACTCCGTCTTCGGCGGGCAGACCGTCGCCGTCACCTACAAGGACACCGGCGACGTGCGGAACCCGGACGAGGCGGACTGGGTGATGTGGGGCCAGGTCACCGCGGACAACGGCTTCCGCGTCATGGCCTACGACGTGCCGTCCGCACTGCCGTGGAACCCGGGCGAGAACGCCGTCTTCGTCTCGGTGCGCGGCGACGACGCCGAGGAGATCACCGGCCTCTGGCAGAAGCTCTCCGCCGGCGCCACCGTCGTACAGCCGCTGGCGCCGTCCGCCTGGGCCCCGCTGTACGGCATGCTCAAGGACGCCTTCGGCGTCGTCTG
Source organism: Streptomyces daghestanicus (assembly GCF_020521275.1). Lineage (NCBI taxonomy): Bacteria > Bacillati > Actinomycetota > Actinomycetes > Kitasatosporales > Streptomycetaceae > Streptomyces > Streptomyces daghestanicus. The sequence continues at coordinate 685,150 of NZ_BNDX01000018.1, forward strand.
GGTGATGGACGTCGCCGCCCCGTACAACGGCTGACCTCCGCCCGGAACAGGGCGCGCGGCGGGCCACGGAAACCGCCCGCCGCGCCCCCGCCCCCTTCCACCGCGACACCGAGGGACACACCCCTGTGACGAAGTTCGGCCCACCGGGCACCCCCGCCGAGGACACCGAGGCCCGCGACCGGACGGGGCCGGGTCCCGCGCTGCCCGGCCGCCCGGCCGGCGAGCGGACGGCGGCCCGACGACCATGACCGTCCTCGGCACCCGCGCCCTCAACCGCGCCACCCTCGCCCGGCAGTTCCTGCTCGACCGCACCACCGCCCCGGTCCTCGACGTCATCGCGCACCTCGGCGGCGTACAGGCCCAAGAACCGCAGGAACCCTTCACCGGACTGTGGTCCCGCGTACGGGCCTTCCGCCCGGCGGACCTCGACGCCCTGCTCACCGGCCGGCAGGCCGTCCGCACCCACCTGATGCGCCGCACCGTCCACCTCGTGACCGCGGACGACGCCCTGGCCTGGCGCTCCCGGCACGACGCCATGCTGCGCCAACGCGCGCTCGCCGCCTACCGCGCCGAACTCGCCGGCCTCGACATGGAGGAGGTCGCGGCGGCCGGGCGGGCGGTCATGGCGGACGGCCGGCCCCGCACCATGGCCGAACTCGTCGACGCCCTCGCCGACCGCCGGCCCGCCGCGCCCCGCCGGGCCCTGGGCGAACTGCTGGTCGCCGCTCTCATCCCCATGGCCCAGCTGCCCCCGCGCGGCCTCTGGCGGACCAGGGCCGGAGTCCGCAACCTGCCCCTGGCCGCCTGGCTGGGCCGGGACCCCGACCCGTTGCCCGCCGACGGCTCCGACCCGGCCGGCCGCGCCCTGGTCCGCCGCTACCTGGCCGCCTACGGACCCGCCGCCTCGGCCGACCTGCGCGCCTGGTGCGGCCTGGCCGGGCTGCCCGCCGCGATCAGGGCCGTACGCGAGGAACTCGTCTCCTTCCGCGACGAACGAGGGCGCGAACTGCTCGACCTCCCCGACGCGCCGCGCCCCGACCCCGACACGCCCGCGCCCGTCCGCTTCCTCCCCGCGTTCGACAACGCGATCCTCGGCTACCACGACCGCACCCGGATCATCGACGACGCCCACCGCGGCCTGTCGGTCGCCGGGGACCGGGCCGTCCTGGTCGACGGCCGGGTCTCCGCCACCTGGACCCTGGAGACCACGCCCCTGGACACCACCCTCCGCATCACCCCCCTGCGCCCCCTGTCCCGGCGGGAACGCGCCGGAATCACCGACGAGGCCCGTTCCCTGGCCGCCTTCCTGACCTGCCCGGACCCGGGCGGGGACACCGACCGTACGACCGTACGGATAGAGGACTGAGCACCGTCCCGTCCCGCACACCCGTCCGGCCACCCCCGCGCGCCCGCCTGTTTACATCGATGTACACGCGGCTCTAGCCTGGCGCGGATTCCGCTTCCCCGGACGCGCGCGGGAAGCCCGCAGGAAGGGAGAACACGCCCATGCTCCGCCTGTTCCACGCCCTCAGACGCCGCCCCCACGCCGTGCTGCTCGTTCTCGTCGCCGCCCTGACGAGCCTGGCGCTCGCCGCCCCGGTGGAGGCGGCGCCCGCCGCGGACGCCGCCTCCGCCACGGCCACCGGCACCCCGCTGCGCGACGGCACGGGCCTGTACCCGCGTGCCGTCCGGCTCGCCCACAACGGCGCCGCCAACGGCCGTGTCCTCGCCAGTGTCGTCACCTTCGACGGCGACAGCGGCATCGGCGCCATCCACGAGAGCACCGACGACGGGGCGACCTTCCACGAGGTCGGCCGGGTCGCCGACCCCGAGTCCGCGTCCGGTCAGGGGCTGTGCTGCACCACCCTGTTCGAACTGCCGCGGGCGGTCGGCGCGCTGCCCGCCGGCACGCTGCTCTGGGCCTCCTCGGCCGGGCAGGACGAGACCGGCCGCCGCATGGCCCTGCGGATCTGGCGCAGCCACGACGTGGGCCGCACCTGGTCCTACCTCTCGTCCTGCGCGGTGGCCACCGGTACCGGCGGCCTGTGGGAGCCGGAGTTCTCCATCGCCTCGGACGGCGCCCTGGTCTGCCACTACTCCGACGAGACCGACGCCGCGCACAGCCAGAAACTCGTCGCCGTGCGCAGTTACGACGGCGTCACCTGGCAGGGCCGCCACGACACCGTCGCCAGCGGCCTCCAGACCGACCGTCCGGGCATGCCGGTGGTGCGCAGGCTCCCCGGCGGCACCTACTTCATGAGCTACGAGATCTGCACGCCCGGCGGCCAGTACCAGTGCGTCGTGCACTACCGCACCTCCGCCGACGGCTGGAACTGGGGGAGCGTCACCGACCTCGGCACCCGCCCCGAGACCGTCGACGGCACGTACTTCCGCGCCACCCCGACCATCGCCTGGGCACCGGACCCCGGCGGCGCCGCCAACGGCAGGCTGCTGCTGATCGGCCAGCGCCTGCTGAACAAGGACGGCGGGGTGGCCGCCGGGAGCGGTCGCACGATCCTCGCCAACACCGAGAACGGCAGCGGGCCGTGGTACGAGATCGAGGCACCGGTGAACGTGCCCGACCCGCAGATCAACTACTGCCAGAACTACAGCTCCGCGCTGCTGCCCTCGGCCGACGGCCGCACCGTCCTCCAGATCGCCACCGACTTCGACGGCACGGTCTGCAAGCCCTCCTACGCGACCGGCTCCGTCACCGGCACCGGCGACGCCGCAGGTGTCACCGGCGGTGCGGTGTACCGGCTGGTCAACGCGAACAGCGGACTGTGCCTCGACGTCGCCGCCGACTCCCGCGCGGCCGGCGGCAACATCCAGCAGTGGACCTGCAACGGCCTCGCCCCGCAGGACTGGACCCTGACCGCCCGCGGCGACAGCCGCTTCACGCTCACCGGCCGCGGCAGCGGCTACTGCGCGGACGTGGAGGACGGCTCCGCCACGGCCGGTGCCGACGTCCGCCAGTGGTACTGCAACGGGGCCGCCGCCCAGGACTGGCGGCTGGAGAACGTCGGCCGGAGCTACTACCGCCTCGTCGTCCGCTCCAGCGGACAGTGCCTGGACGTGGCCCAGGGGTCACGGACGGCCGGCGCCGACGTCCAGCAGTGGACGTGCAACGGCCGCCAGCCGCAGATCTGGAGGCTGGTGCGGGCATGAGAACGGGCGGGGGCCGCGGCCCCCGCCCGCCTTCCTCCCGCCGGTCCGGGTCAGCGCTGTGCCTCGATGGCGGCCGGCCGCAGCTGCGCGGCCCGCACCCGCGCCACGTCCAGCTTGGTGCCGCGGTCGAAGCGGTAGATGCCGTTCTGCTCCTGGAACACGTCGGTCAGCTGCGTGTAGCAGTAGCCGAACATGCGCGGATCGTCCAGCAGCACCCCGGTCAGGCCGCTGAACCGGGCGTGGAACTCCTCCTCGTCACGGACCCGTTCGCCGTACCCCCAGGACCGCTCCCGGTCCTCGCCGGACAGCTCGGCGGCGGCCCGGGGGTCCCACCAGATGCCGCCGAACTCGCTGACGAAGTACGGCTGCCCCGCGTACGGCAGCGAGTAGGCGGCGCCGTTCTCGTAGGCGTTGACGAACGGCTCGTCCTCGGCCAGCCCCGACATCAGCCGCCGGAACTCGGCCGGGTCCTGCTCGTAGTTGTGGGCGTCGTAGATGTCGGTCTCCGGGACCCGGTGGGCGTAACCGGATGCGTCGATCACCGGCCGGGTGGTGTCCATCGCCTTGGTGGCGAGGAACATCGCGCGGGTCACGTCGTCGAGCTGGGTGATCCGGTCGTGCAGCTTCTGGTACGTCTCGTTCAGCGGGCACCAGCCGATGATCGAGGGGTGGGAGTAGTCCCGTTCCAGGGCCTCCAGCCACTGGGCGACGTACGAGGCGTCCGGCTTCTGGTTGTCGCCCGAGGAACCGCCGGTCTCGCAGCCCCAGTCGCCGAACTCGCCCCAGACCAGGTACCCGAGGCGGTCGGCGTGGTACAGGAACCGCTCCTCGAAGACCTTCTGGTGCAGCCGGGCGCCGTTGAAACCGGCCTCCATGGCCAGCTCGATGTCCCGGACCAGCGCCTCGTCGGTCGGGGCGGTCATCAGGCCGTCCGGGTACCAGCCCTGGTCGAGGACGAGCCGCTGGAAGACGGGCCGGCCGTTGAGCAGGACGGCCTTGCCGCGCAGCCCGACGGCGCGCAGCCCCGCGTAGCTCCCGGCGCTGTCGACGACCGTCCCGTCGGCGTCGAGGAGTTCGAGGCGCAGGCCGTACAGGTGCGGGTCGCCCGGCCCCCACTCGCGGCGCCGGTCCGCGGGCACCGGCAGGTGCAGCCGCGGGGCGAGATCGAGGTCGGCGCGGGCCTCGGCGCGGCTCACCTCGCCGTCGCCGTCGGTCAGGACGGCGCGCACCCGGTGGCCGGGCCGGTTGCCGGACAGCGGCAGTTCCAGGTGGAAGGCGCCGCCGGCGAGGTCCGGGGTGATCCGGGGCCGGCGCAGATGGACCTCGGGCACGGGCTCCAGCCACACCGTCTGCCAGATGCCGGTCACCCGCGTGTAGTTGCAGTCGTGGTTGGCGTACCGGACCGCCTGCTTGCCGCGGGCCTGCGGTCCCGACCTGGCGTCGCGGGCGCGGACGGTGACGACGACCTCCTCGCCGCCGCCCGCGATGTCACCGAGATCGGCGGTGAACGGGGTGAAGCCGCCCCGGTGCCGGGCGACCTCCGTCCCGTTCACCCAGACCGTGGTGTCGTGGTCGACCGCGCCGAAGTGCAGCAGCACCCGCCGCCCGGCCCACTCGGCGGGCAGGGTCAGGGCCCGCCGGTACCAGACGGCGTGCAGGAAGTCGGTGTCCCCGATGCCCGACAGCGCGGACTCGGGCGGGAACGGGACGAAGATCTCGCCCTGCAGCTCCCGGCCGAGGAGACCGCGTTCCAGGCCGCTGTCCCCCCGGTCGGTCTCGAACTGCCAGACGCCGTTGAGGTTCAGCCAGTCCCGGCGCGTGAACTGCGGACGCGGGTACTCCGGACGCGGAACGGAGGGGGTGGGCACACGTGCTCCAGTCGATCGATGGGGCGGGGCGGGAGAGGAGAGAGCTCAGGAACCGCCGAGGCCGGTGGTGGCCACGGAGTCGACGATGCGGCGCTGGAAGACCAGGAACACCACGATCAGCGGCAGCGCCGCCAGCAGCGCGGACGCCATGGCCTGCGCGTACTGGATGCCGTAGGCGTCCTTCACGGTGGCCAGGCCGACCGGCAGGGTCATGAGGTCGGGGTCGTTGGTCACGATGAACGGCCACATGAAGTTGTTCCACGCCCCGATGAAGACGAAGATCGACACCGCGGCCACGATCGGCCGGGACAGCGGCAGCACCACCGACCGGAAGACCCGGAACTCGGAGGCGCCGTCGATCCGGGCCGCCTCCTCCAGCTCCCGGGGGACGCCGTCGAAGAACCGCTTCAGGATGAACACCATCATCGGGGCGACCACCTGCGGCAGGATCACGGCCGCATAGGTGTCCACCAGGTCGAAGAGCAGCATCTGCCGGAACAGCGGTACGACCAGCAGTTGCGGCGGCACCATGATCGCCGCCACCGTCACGGCCAGCAGGGCCCGGCGCCCGCGGAAGGTGCCCCGGGAGAAGCCGTATGCCGCGAGCGTCGAGACGGCGACCGTGATGACGGTGACCAGGGCGGCGATCAGGAAGCTGTTGAACGCCCAGACGGGCACGTTGCCCCGCTCCAGGATCTCCCGGTAGGCCTCCAGCGTGAACGCGCCCTTGACGGGGGAGAGGCCGGGCTTCGACAGGTCCTGTTCGCTCTGCACGGACGTGGCGATCGCCCAGACGAACGGCAGCAGCCACAGGGCCGCGAGGACGACGAGCGCGGTCCCGGCCAGGACGCGCGGCAGCCGGCCGTGGCCGAGCAGCAGCGGGGAGCCGGCCGCGTCCCGGGGCGCGGGGCGCCGCGGACGGAGGGGTGGTGCGGTGGCGGACACGGTCAGTCCTCCCGGCGGAAGAGGCGGAGCTGCACGAGCGAGACGACGATGATCAGCGCGAAGAAGAGGTAGGAGACCGCCGAGGCGTAACCGAGCCGGTAACCGGTGAAGCCGACGTCGTAGACGTACTCCAGGACGGGCCGGGTCGACGCGTTCGGGCCGCCCTTGGTGAGGATGTAGATCTGGTCGAACACCTTCAGCGACGCCAGCACCTGGAGCATCGCCACCAGCACGGTGGTCCGGCGCAGCTGCGGCAGGGTGATGCACCACAGCCGCCGCCACGCGCCGGCGCCGTCCAGGGCGGCGGCCTCGTCGAAGGCCGAGGGCAGCGACTGGAGCGCGGACAGGTAGAGCAGGAAGTTGAAGCCGACCGTCCACCAGACGGTCAGCGCGGCGATCGACCACATGGCGACGGACTCGTCCGACAGCCAGCCGACCGGGTCCGTTCCGAGGGCGCCGAGGAACTGGTTGGCGAAGCCCAGGTCCGGCTGGTAGAGCCAGGTGAAGACGAGCGTCACCACGGTCACGGGCAGCAGGTACGGCGCGAAGAACGCCAGCCGCCACGCCCACTGGCCGGCCAGCCCGCTGTGCACCAGCAGTGCCATCACGAGGGCCACCAGGACCAGCGGGACGCTGGAGATGACGGTGAAGAACACCGTGTTGCCGAGGCTGCTCCACACGTCCGGGTCGCCGAGGGCCTCGGCGTAGTTGTCGAACCCGACGAACGCGGTGTCGCGCAGCGCCAGCGAGGAGTCGGTGAAGCTCATCCACAGGCCCTGGACGACGGGCCACACCAGGAACAGGACGAACAGCAGCAGGAACGGCAGCACGAAGACGAGGCCGGAGCCGCCGGCCCGGAATCTGCCCAGGCGTCCCGGGGTGGCGGCCGGGGGCGCCGCCGGGACGGGCAGCGCACCGGTGCCGGGGGGTGCGGTGGTGGTCACGGGGATCACTCCTTCTGCCGGTCAGGCCACCGGGTTGGGCTGCTTCAGCAGCGCGTCCGCCTCGCGGACCATCTGACGCACCGCCTGCTCGGCGGTGGTGTTGCCCAGCAGCGCCGACTGGAGCGGCTGGCACATCCGGTTCTGGAAGTTGGAGGCGGCCCCCGTGAACCAGTTCGGCGGATCGAGCACCGCCGCCTTCCCGGCCTCCGCGTACGAGGACTGCGGTGTCAGGGCGGCGTACTCCGGCGTCGCCAGCACGGGCTGGTACGCGGGGATGTGACCGGCGCTCGCCCAGGTGAGGCTCTGCTTGATCATCTCCGCGACATAGCGGTGGGCCTCGCGCCGCCGGGCCGGGTCGGGGTCGTCCTGGTGCGGGAGGACGAAGCTGTGGCTGTCGGTGTAGACGGCCGGCCGGTCGAAGACCTGCGGGAAGGGCGCGGCGCCCAGCGGGATGCCGGACTTCCTCAGCGTGGGCAGCTCCCACTCGCCGAGCATGGCCATGCCGCCGCGGCCGGAGGTGAAGGCGGCGAGCGCCCCGTTGTAGTCGAGGTTGTCGGGGTTGGTCCGGCCGTCGAAGAGGCGCCGCATGAACGACACGACCTCGACCGCCGCGTCCACGTCGATCCGCGGCGGCCCGCCGTCGGGCAGGGTGAACGCGGCGCCGGTCTGGGCGTAGAAGGCGGCGAACTGGCGCCAGCTCTGCGCGGTGTCGGTGACGTGGCCGAACAGGATGCCGGCCGCGCCGGTCGCCTCCGCCAGGCCCCGGCCCGCCTCCAGCAGGGCCTCCGGGGAACCCATCGGCGCCAGCTCCCCGTCGGCGTCCAGCAGTCCGGCCTTCCCGGCGGCCTCCTTGTCGTAGAACACGATGAAGGGGTGGACGTCGAGCGGTATCGCGTAGACCGTGCCGTCGTGCTTCGTCCGCGCCCAGACCGCCGGTGTGAAGTCCTGCTCCGTGACGCCGAACTCGGCGAGCAGCTCCAGGTCGAAGGGGTCGAGCAGTCCGCCGGGGGCGTATCCGGCCAGCCGGGACAGGTGCAGGACGGCCACGTCCGAGGCCCGGCCGCCGGCGGCCGACATGGCCAGTTTCGTGTAGTACGACGGTCCCCAGTCCAGGATCGTCCGGTCGACGTCGAAGCCCCGCCCCTGCCGGGAGACGGCCTCGATCATGTCGTCCATCAGCATGCCGTCGCCGCCCTGGAACAGGTCCCAGACGCTCAGCGCGGACGCGCCGGAGGCCGAGGCCGGTGAGGCGCAGCCGGCGAGCGTGCCCGCGCCGAGCAGCGCGCCCGCCCCGGCGAGGCCGGTGCCCAGGAGACGGCGGCGGGTCAGGCCGCGGGGCGGCTCCGGGGGCGGTGCGGGGACAGGGGATCGCGCAGTCATCATCGACCTTTCGACGCCGGACACGCGCACCGGACCGGCGGCGGGCCACCGCCGGGGTGGCCCCCGCGGCGTCCGGCGGGCGGGGTCCGCACCGGCTGACGCGGTGCGGTGGCTCGTTTTTACATCGATGTACATTGGCTGTAAAGGGCTGGCGGCGGACGGCCGGTTCCCCGGGGAAGGCGGGGGACCCGCACCACCGCCGGCCGGCCCCCGGCCTGGCGCGATCTACACTCGGGGCCGGTGCGGGGCAGGGAGGTAGTGGTGGCACGGCCCAGGATCAAGGACGTCGCGCGGCACGCGGGGGTGTCGGAGAAGACGGTCTCCAACGTGATCAACGACTACGTCCATGTCTCCGAGCGGACCCGGCGGGTGGTCCAGGAGGCCATCGACCACCTCGGTTACAAGGTGAACCTGGCCGGCCGCCATCTGCGCAGGGGCCGCACCGGCATCATCGCCCTGGTCGTCCCCGAACTCGACGTCCCCTACTTCGCCGAACTCGCCCGGCACGTCATCCGCGAGGCCGAACAGCGCTCCCTGACCGTCCTCATCCACCAGACCGGCGCCGACCGCGACCACGAACTGGCGGCGCTGGCCGGATTCGGCTCCACCTTCGTCGACGGGGTCATCCTCAGCCCGCTCGCCCTGACCGCCGACGACCTGCGCGACCGCGCGGGCGCCCCGCCCACCGTGCTCCTCGGCGAACTGCTGGAGGAGGGCGCGGACCACGTCGCCATCGACAACGAGCGGGCGGCCCGGGAGGCGACCGAGCACCTCCTCGGCCTCGGACGCCGCGCGATCTTGGCCGTCGGCGGCCGGGACGACGCGGGCCTGGGCACCGCGGAGGCCCGCACCCGCGGCTACCGCGCCGCCCTCGCCGCGGCCGGCCTCGCCTTCGACCCGGCGGCGCTGCTGCCGGTGCCGTCCTTCCGGATGCCCGACGGGGCCGAGGCCGTCGACAGGGTCCTGCGCGCCGGCGCCCGCCCCGACGCGCTGCTCTGCCTCAACGACCAGCTGGCGCTGGGCGCGCTGCGCACCCTGCACGAGCACGGCTTGCGGGTGCCCGAGGACGTCGCCGTGATCGGCTTCGACGACGTGGAGGGCGGGCGGTTCAGCGTGCCGACCCTCAGCACCGTCTCCCCGGACAAGGCCGCGGTGGCCCGGATCGCCGTCGACCTGCTGCGGCGCCGGATGGACGAGGCCGCCGGACCGGCCCCCGAGGACAGCGCCGCGGCCGGGGTGCGCTCGCCCCAGGACCTGGTCGTCGCCCACCGGCTGGTGCTGCGCGAGAGCACGGAAGGGGCCGCCGGACGGCCCGGCGGCGGCCCGCGAGCGGCGGGTGGCCGATCAACAACACGCGGGTGACGGAAAGTTGGGAAAAAGAGATCAACATCTGGTTGGATTGGGTAGGTGATCTTGCGTTCCTGTCCGTGAAAGGCGCCCGCTGATGTCTTCCGTCCTCGCCCAGGCCCCGACCGTCGCCCCGCCCGCCTTCTCGCGCGCGGCGACGGACCATACCGGTGCGCCCGGCCGGGGCGGTGTCGTGCGCGGCGGCAGGCAGCCCGGCGCCTTCCCGGCCAGGAACCAGGGCACGCTGCGGGTCGCCACCCCGAGCTACCGGCCCGACGCGCCCTACCCGGCCGTGCCGTTCGAGGCCGACGGCGCCGGCGTCCTGCGGGTCATCGCCGACCCCCGCACCCCGGTCTTCGTCACCGTGCAGACCAGTGGCCGGCGCCGCTACGGCTACTGGCAGCCCTACGACTCCCGCACCAAGCGGGGCGGCTGCTACGTCGCCCTGCCGACCGCGGTCTGCGACCAGCTGCACGAGGCCGGCCGGATCGCGCTGGACGGCCCGCTCGTCGACCCCGGCAAGACGACGTACCGGGTCCGCCCCGCGGGCACCCCCGCGCCGCCCACCCGCCTCCCGGCCGCGCCGGTGCGCACCCCCCGGGCACCGGCCCGCGCGGTGCCCCGCCCGCTCGCCGCCTGAGCGGTCCCGGCGCCGGACGCGCCGACCGGGTGACGGCAACCGCGCATACGGGGTGACCGGCTGTTTTACAGTAGCTCCGACCATTCGGAAAGCCGTGACCTGTGAGGTGCTCAGCAACCATGCCGGCCGCCACGTTTGAGTTCCAGGTAGAAGCACGTCAGCTGCTCCAGCTGATGATCCACTCGGTGTACTCGAACAAAGACGTCTTCCTGCGCGAACTCGTCTCCAACGCCTCCGACGCGCTGGACAAACTGCGCCTGGAGGCGCTGCGTGACGACACGCTCGACGCCGATGTCTCCGACCTGCACATCGAGATCGAGGCCGACAAGGAGGCCCGCACCCTGACCGTGCGGGACAACGGCATCGGGATGTCGTACGACGAGGTCGGCCAGTTGATCGGCACGATCGCCAACTCGGGCACGGCGAAGTTCCTGCAGGAGCTGCGGGAGGCGAAGGACGACGCCGGGGCCGAGGGGCTCATCGGCCAGTTCGGCGTCGGCTTCTACTCCGGGTTCATGGTCGCCGACGAGATGACCCTGGTGACCCGGCGGGCCGGTGAGGCGCAGGGCACCCGCTGGTCCTCGCGCGGTGAGGGCACGTACACCCTGGAGACGGTCGACGACGCGCCGCAGGGCACCTCGGTGACCCTGCACCTGAAGCCGGCCGACTCCGAGGACGCGCTGCACGACTACACGTCCCCCTGGAAGATCCGCGAGATCGTCAAGCGGTACTCGGACTTCATCACCTGGCCGGTCAAGCTGGTGCCCGGGCCCGGCGAGGACGGCGAGGCGCCCGAGCCCGAGACGCTGAACTCGATGAAGGCCCTGTGGGCCCGCTCGCGGGAGGAGGTGTCCGACGACGAGTACCACGAGCTGTACAAGCACATCAGCCACGACTGGCGCGACCCGCTGGAGACGATCCGCCTCCAGGCGGAGGGCACCTTCGAGTACCAGGCCCTGCTCTTCCTGCCCGCCCACGCCCCGCACGACCTGTTCACCCAGAACTACCGCCGCGGTGTGCAGCTCTACGTCAAGCGCGTCTTCATCATGGACGACTGCGAGGCGCTGCTGCCGCCGTACCTGCGCTTCGTCAAGGGCGTCGTCGACGCGGCCGACCTCTCGCTGAACGTCTCCCGCGAGATCCTCCAGCAGGACCGGCACATCCAGCTGATGCAGCGCCGGCTGACGAAGAAGGTGCTCTCCTCAGTCAAGGAGCTGATGACCGGCTCCCCGGAGAAGTACGCCGACTTCTGGCGGGAGTTCGGCGCGGTGCTCAAGGAGGGACTGGTCACCGACGCCGACAACCGGGACGCCATCCTGGCCGTCTCCTCCTTCGCCACCACCGCCTCCGAGGACGAGCCGGTCACGCTCAAGACGTACGTGGAGCGGATGAAGGACGGCCAGGACGCGGTCTACTACATGACCGGCGAGTCCCGGCAGAGCATCGAGAACTCCCCGCACATGGAGGCGTTCCGCGACCGGGGCATCGAGGTGCTGCTGCTCACCGACGCCGTCGACGAGGTGTGGGCCGACGCCGTCGGGGAGTTCGACGGCAAGCCGCTGCGGTCCGTGGCCAAGGGCGACATCGACCTGGGCACGGACGGCGACGGCAAGAGCGAGGAGGAGCGGGAGCAGCAGAGTGCCGCGTACGAGGAGCTGCTGGGCTGGATGAAGGAGCAGCTCGGCGAGGAGGTCAAGGACGTGCGCCTGTCCTCCCGGCTGACCGTCTCCCCGGCCTGCGTCGTCTCCGACACGGACGGCATGACCCCGGCGCTGGAGCAGATGTACCGCGCGATGGGCCAGGAGGTGCCGGCCACCAAGCGCATCCTGGAGCTGAACCCGGACCACGCGCTGGTCAAGGGCCTCAACGAGGCGTACACCCAGCGGGAGGACCGTACGGAACTGGTCGAGACCGCCGAGCTGCTGCACGGTCTGGCGGTGCTCGCGGAGGGCGGCCAGCCCAAGGAGCCCGCGCGCTTCGTGAAGCTGATGGCGGACCGGCTGGAACGCACGCTGTAAAGCGCGGGGGAGGGGGTACCGGGAGGGCGACGTGTGACAGGACGGCCGGAAGGGTGACGATGGGTTCGGTGACTCAGCTGCGACAGCTCAGGGGCCTGTACTCGGGCGGGGTGGCGGCGTGGTCCGCCTGCCTGCTGTGGAACATGGTCCGGGGCGACGGATCGGCTCGGCAGACGGTCCTGCTGCTGGTCCTGCTCGCCGCCTTCCTGGGCCTGCTGCTGTGGTCGACCTGGTGCCTGTGGGAGGCCGGTGCCCGCCGCCCGGCCGACCGGACCGCGGGCACCGGGGCCGGGCCCGACCGGTCGTAGCGCTCGGGACGGGGCGGGTCAGCGGACCCGGTCCCGCAGATACTCGGTGAGGGCGGTACCCGGCCGGAAGGCGGGGGTGCCGTCCTCGCTGCGGAAACTGCCGAAACTGCCCATGGACACCGTCTCGCCGGCGCGCAGGGCCCGGGCGATGGCACCGGGCCGCTCCACGGTGCCGAAGACGGCGTCGAACACCCTGCCGACCTCCTCCGGTGCCAGCGGCCGTTCGCCGCCGTGCCCGGCGGTGCCCTCGCAGGCCGTTTCGACCAGACGCGCCTTGTCCATGAGCCGTACCGTCCGTTCCCGTGGCGGTGGGGGCCGCGGCCGGAGCACCGCGGCCGACGCTTCCCCCCCAGCATCCGGGCGGTCGGCCCCGGACGCACCTCGGGCCCGGCGCCCCGGCTCATTCGCCGAGCGCCGCCGCCATGGTGTCGAGGTCGGCGAGGAGAGCGGCGAGGCGCCGGGCGGGAACGGCCTCGATCATGCGGCTCTCGACGGCGTAGACGGCGCCGCGGGCCGCGTGCAGCCGCTCCCGTCCGGCCGGGGTGAGATGGACGGGCAGGGCCCGCCCGTGCCCGGCGTGCGCGGCCCGCGCGAGGAGCCCGGCGTCCTCCAGTCCGCGCAGGACGACATGGGCCGACTGCCGGGTGACGAACGTGCCGCGGGCCAGCTCGGCGCTGGACAGGCCCGGCCGCTCGTCGAGCAGTTCCAGGCAGGAGTACTGCGGGACGGTGAGGCCGTGGTCGCGCAGGGCGCGGTCCATGGCGCCGCGCAGCGCGGCGGCGGCGCGCTTGAGGCGGTAGCCCACGTGCTCGGTGACGTCCTCGGCCGGATGGGGCGGGGGAACGGGTCCGTGCTCTTCCATGTCAGCATTTTGACATAGTCCGGCGGGACCGCCTACGGTCAGGGATGTCAAAGTCCTGACATGCGGACCCGATCCCGTCCCACGAGGAGAAGCCATGACCGTCGCCGTGGAAGGCCCCGACTTCATCGCCCTGCAGGTACGGGACGTGCCCGCCGCGGCCACGTTCTTCGAGGAGCGCCTCGGACTCCGCCGCGCCCCCGCGTCACCGCCCGGCGCGGTGGTCTTCGCCACCGCCCCGATCCCCTTTGCCGTCCGTGAGCCGCTTCCCGGCACCGACCTCACCGGGGACGCGCGCCCCGGCCTGGGTGTCGCGCTGTGGCTGCGCACCCCCGACGCCGGCGCACTGCGCGAGCAGCTCTTGGCGGCGGGGACGGAGGACGTCGGCCCCTTGCTGGACAGCCCGTTCGGCCCGATGTTCTCCTTCACCGGCCCCGAGGGCTACCGGCTCACCGCGCACGGCGGCTGACGGCGGCCTGCCGCCAGGGGGGAACACGCGTCCGCTAGGTGCCCTCCGCCGTGAGGCGCGCCTTCCTGCTGCCGCCGGTCCGGGGCGGGTCGGCGCTCCCGCCGGCGCGGCACCCCGTCCGGCCTCGTGACCGGGGCGGGTCCGGCTCGTTGACCGCCGGTAAGCGTGACGACCAGGTCGGGAGTAGATGTGGAGTTCATCCATCAGAGCGTCTTCGAGGGGTTCCGTTTCGGCTGCCGGGTGGTGGAGCAGCCGGCCCCCCGGACGGAACCCGTCGTCGTGCTGGGCGGCGCCTACCAGACGATGCACTCCAACCGGCGCTCCGAGCGGCCCTGGGCGAGCGCGGCGACGCTGGTCAACGTCGAACTGCCGGGCCTCGGCACGGCGGACGACCTGCCGGCCGAGTACGGCTTCGACTTCATGGGCGACGCGCTCGGCCACCTGCTGGACGAACTCGACCTGGACCGGGTCAACATCATCGCCGTCTCCTACGGCACCGCCATCGCCTACCGCTACGCGCACCGCCGCGCCGAACGGGTGGCCCGGCTGGCCCTGGTGGGAGCCACCCCCTCGCTGCCCGGGGACGCGCGGGCCACGGTCGAGGCGATGAGCCGGCTGCTGCGCGAGGGCGCCATGGCGGAGTTCGCCCGCCGCGCCGTCGACCTGCTCGTGTGCCGGCGCCCCGAGTGCCTGGAGGCGCATTCGCACAGTGCCGCCGAGGTGCTGCGCCGGGTCCTGGAGGCCGCCGACCCGCACGACGTGGAGCGCTACGCCGCCGCCAACGACCGCCTGCTGCGCCACCCCTTCGACCACCCGGAGGGCATCCACGGGGTCCGGGCGCTGTGCGTCAGCGGCGAGCACGACCGGCTCTGCCCGCCGCAGCGCGCCCGCGCCGTCGCCGAGAGCATCCCCGGCGCGGTCTTCACCACCATGAAGGGCAGCGGACACGTCGTCCACCTGGAGCGCCCCAAGGACTTCAGCGACGTCCTGGCGCGCTTCCTGACCGATGAGGACCTGACGGGCCACCCCAGCCTGACCACGCTGGAACACGTCCCGGCGGCCGACGCGCGGCGGACACCGCTGCGCGTCTGACCCGGCCCCGGAGCATCCCTGGCCCCGGAGCATCCCGGGCCCGGAGCTTCCCCGGACCGGGGCAGCAGCCGACGTGCTTCTGCCTGGGACCCGGCCCCGGAGCATTCCTGGCCCCGGAGCATCCCGGGCCCGGAGCTTCCCCGGCCCGGGGCAGCAGCCGACGTGCTTCTGCCCGGGACCCGGACGCGGCGGCTCAACGGCACCCGGTGCCCGGCAGCGGGCGCCGGAAGGCACCCCGGCGGGCGGCCGTCGGCGCGTCCTGGCGCGGTGAGGGCGGTACCGCGGGGACCGGACAGACCGCGTGGGCGAGGCGGTGGTGGCTCACCGACGGCCACGGCGCACGCCGTACCGGGCCGCGCCGCCCGGCGCCGACGAAGAGGACGCCGCCCTCCCGGCCGGCCGCCTCGACCGGCGCCGGGCCGGACGCACCCCGGACGACCAGCGCCTGTACGGGAGCGCCGAGGACCCCGTCCCGTGTCCGCAGCAGCCGCACCCGGGCGAGCCGCGCCCGCTCACCGGACGGGACGGACGGGACGGCAGCCACCGCGGCCGGCGAGGGCGCGGACAGGGGCGGGCGCCACGCCGGGCCGGCACCGCCCGCAGCGCGGCGCCCCGGCGCCGCGCCTCCTCGGCCGCCCGGACCGGCGCGGCCCGGCTGCCCGGGGAACCGCTCACCCCCACCACACCCCGGCCGGCCGACGCGGCGCACAGGGGCCCCGGACGGGGCTCACGCCCCGAGCGGGGTTCGGGTACCGGACCCGATCCAGGCATCGCCTCACCGTTTCGCACCGGGCCGGCCGGACGGCGGGGCCCCGGCCGGTGCTTCTCGCGGGGACCGTCCCCGTCCCACCCCCGGCACCGGGTCCCCGGCCGGCCCGCGCCCCGTTTCCCGGCACGTACCTGACGGTCCGCGTCCGGCCGCCGCCAGCGATCCGTCAACGTCCCCCGCCTCCCCGTCAGGACCTCTCACCCCGGGCCTGGCGCCGATCACCGGCCCCGGCGCCAGGGCAGCACACCCGGGCCGCCCGGCCGGCCCGCCGCCCGCCTTCCCCGCGCACCGCGCGGGCCCATCGGGAGGACCCCCATGCGAGGCGACAACCCCCGCCCGGACCTGTACGGCGTCCGGTACGCACCCCGCCTGACCGGCCGGCCCAGCACCGCCGCCCCGGCCCGGGTGACCGTGGTGGGCCGGCACTGCGAGGCGGGCGACGTCCTCGCCGCCGACGTCGAACTCCCCGCGGACCTGCGGCCCGGCGACCTGATCGCGGTACCCGTCGCCGGGGCCTGCCACCTCTCCATGGCCTCGGCCCACCACCTGGTGGGCCGCCCGCCCGTGGCCGCCGTGCACGACGGCACCGCCCGGCTCCTCGTCCGCCGCGAGTCCTTCGAGGACCTCCGCGTCCGCGACGCGGGCCTGTGAGCCCGTCTGCGCCAGGACACCGCGGCCTCCGGCCACGCCCCGCCGAACTCCCGGCGGCGGGAGGGCCGATCGTGGCAGGATGACGGCATGACGATCAGAAAGGGCGATGCCGCGTAGGCGCCCGAAAGCCCTCCGTTCCGGGCGGTGGCGGCCTCGCGGACACGTGGTGGTGCGGCGTGTCCGGGGCGTTTCCGCCAAGACCCGTGCGGCCGTCCGCCGTGTCGAGGAGGAGCGTAGGTGGCCCGGCGCGGTCGCCGACGCGCCCGCCCGTTCCGAGTGGGCGTTCAGGCAACCCGGCCGCTGGCTGAACGCGTCCCCTGTCCGGCAGTCCGGACTGGAGGTGGAGTACGCCCGCGGCGAGCTGGAAGAGGTCATGCGCGTCCCGCCCGGCGCGATCTCGGCCGGCTGATCGCCCGTATCGACGACGAGTTCGAGCGCCGCACCCTTCCGAACCCGGGACCGGTGGACGCCGCCACGGTGGGCGGCTGGTGGCGGTCGGGAATCCGTGAGCTCCGAGGGTGTCCGGAGCCGGGCAGCCGCCGACCGGCCGCGTCGCCGCCCCGGGGAACGCGGCGACGGGGCCGCGCCCCCAGGGGGCCGCAGCCGAAAAGCACGTGCGGTACCGCCTCCGGCGCTGGCAGGCTGCGCCGGTGAACCGTGAACAGATCTCCGCGATCGCCCATACCGCCCACCCCGTCAAGGCCCCGCTCGACGACGACTCGGTACGCCGGCTGCTCGACCACGGCGTCCCGCCCGGCGCCGAGCGCGTCCTCGACCTCGGATGCGGCACCGCCGCCTGGCTGCTGCGCGCCCTGACCGCCCACCCCGGTCTGCGGGCCGAGGGCGTCGACACCTCCGCGGACGCGCTCGCCCTGGCCCGCCGGTGCGCGCGCGAACAGGGCGTCGAGGACCGCCTCGTCCTCCACCGGGGGGACGCGGCGGACTTCACCGGACCGGACACGTTCGACCTCGTCCTCAGTGTCGGCGCCACGCACGCCTTCGGCGGTCTGCTCCCCACCCTCGCCGCGGCCCGCCGCCACCTGGCACCCGGCGGCCGGGTCCTCATCGGCGAGGGCTTCTGGGACGGCACCCCGACCCCCGAGGCCGTCGACCTCCTCGGTGACCTGGCCGACCTCCCCACCACCGTGGAACGGATCGCCGCCGACGGCTGGGTCCCCGTCCACGGCCACATCAGCACCCGCCGGGAACTGGACGCCTACGAGTGGTCCTGCTGGGGCACGCTGGCCGGCTGGGCCCTCGACCACCCCGCCGACCCGGACAGCGCCCAGGCCCTCGCGACGGCCGCCGCCCGCCGCACGGAATGGCTGCGCGGCTACCGAAACGCCTTCGGCTTCCTCTGCCTGGTCCTGCGCCCCACCGCCGGCTGACCCGCCGCACGGGTCGCCCGCAGGCCGGGTCCCACGCCCGGGCCCGCGCCGGAACGCATGGTTCCCCATACCCGGCACCCTGTCTTCGTCCGCGTAACCGCCCGCTGCCAGGCTTCCCCCATGACCTTCTCTCCCCACCGCGGTCCGCTGCTCGCCGCGCCCCTCCTGCTCGTCACCTGCCTCCTGACCGGCTGCGCCGACGACGCCGACGACGTACGCGCGGCACCGGCACCCACCGCCACCGCCACCGCCACCGGATCGTCCGCCGCCACCGCGCCGGCGGCCCGCGCGCTCGCGGCGGTCGAGAAGCGGTACGACGGCGCCCGGCTGGGCGTCTACGCCCTGGACACCGGCACCGGCCGCACGGTGACCCACCGGGCGGACGAACGGTTCGCGCACTGCTCCACGTTCAAGGCCCTCGCCGCCGGGGTGCTGCTGGAGCGCGCCACCGACGAACAGCTGGGCGAGGTCGTCCGCTACGACTCCTCCGACCTGCTGGAGTACGCCCCGGTCACCTCCCGGCACACAGACACCGGGATGAGACTGAGCGCCCTCCTCGACGCCTCGCTGCGGTACAGCGACAACACGGCGGCCAACCTGATCGTGGAGCGGCTCGGCGGCCCCGGCGCCGTCGAGGAAGCCCTGCGCGGCCTGGGGGACACCACGACCCGCGTCGACCGCGTCGAGCCGGCGCTGAACGAGGCCACCCCCGGGGACACCCGGGACACCAGCACCCCGCGCGCCCTCGCCACCGACCTGCGCCGTCTCCTGCTCGGCGACCGGCTGCCCCCGGCCCGGCGGGCGATGCTGGGCGACTGGATGGCCCGCAACACGACCGGCGGCCCCTACATCCGTGCCGGTGTGCCCGCCGGCTGGACGGTCCAGGACAAGACCGGGAGCGGCGGCTGGGGCACCCGCAACGACATCGCCGTCGTCCGGCCCCCGCAGGGCTCCCCGATCGTCCTCGCCGTCCTGTCCGACCGCGCCACCCGGGACGCCGCCTCCGACGACGCCCTGATCGCGGACGCCACGAAGGCCGTCGTCGCCGCGCTCCGCTGAGCCTCCCGGCTCACCGCCCGCCCAGCACCGCGTCCAGCCCGTACTCGAAGCGCTCCTCGAAGGAGCCCGAGGCGAGGTGGCCGAGGACGCGGTGCAGGGCGGGGTGACCGGCCTCCGTGACGGCGCGCTCCAGCCGGTCGCCCGACATCCGCTCCGCCGCCTGCTGCTCCTGGGTGAGGCCGAGGGTGAAGTACAGGACCGTCCAGGTGGTCCAGGCCGCCCCGCGTTCGTCCAGACCGGCGTCGAGGAGGGCGGCCACCAGCGTCTCCGCCAGCCGGAGGGTGTGCGGCTCCGCGACATAGGTGCCGACCACCAGCGCGGCGCCGTCGCGGTGGGCGAGCAGCGCGCGGCGGTAGCGCCGGACCACCTCGCGGGCGCGCTCGCGGGGCTCGTCCGGCAGACCGTCGAGCGGGGCCTCCCCGACGACCGCGTCCGCCATCAGGTCCAGCATCCGGGCCTTGGTCTTCACGTGCCACAGCACGGTGTTCATCCGGACGCCGAGCCGGTCGGCGACCGCGCGCGCGGACAGCGCCTCCAGCCCCTTCTCGTCCAGCAGGTCCAGCGCGGCCCGGACCACGGTGTCCGGCGCGAGACGGTCACCCGTTTGCCGTTTGGTCATTGACCTAGTTTACTTCGGACCCACACTATTGGTCAGTGACCAAGAAGGGTTGGGTCATAGGTCATGGCACAGCACCATGTCGTCATCGCCGGCGGCGGCCCCGTCGGACTCTGGCTCGCCGCCGAACTCCGGCTGGGCGGCGTCGCCGTCACCGTCCTGGAGGAGCGCACCGAGATCGACGCCCGCTCCAAGGCGCTCACCCTCCATCCCCGCACCCTGGAGGTCCTCGCCGCGCGCGGGGCGCAGGGGCCGTTCCTCGCCGAGGGCCTGCCGATCCCCGCGGGGCACTTCGGCATGCTCGACCAGCGGCTGGACTTCAGCTCCCTGGACACCCCCTTCCCGTACACCCTGGCCCTGCCCCAGGCCCGCACCGAGGCCCTGCTCCAGGAACACGCCCTCGGCCTCGGCGCCACCGTCCTGCGCGGCCACCGCGTCACCGGCTTCACCGAGGGCGCCGCGTCGGTGTCCGTGCGGGTGACGGGACCGCGGGGGGAGTACGAGACCGAGGCGGCGTACCTCGTCGGCTGCGACGGCACCCGCAGCACCGTGCGCACCGCCGCCGGCATCGGCTTCCCCGGCACCCCCTCCACCGTCCTCGGCTGGCTCGGCGACGTCTTCCTCGACCGCCCGCCCCGGCCCGGCTACGGCCGCCACACCCCGAGGGGCGGGGTGATGGCCGTGCCGCTGCCCGACGGACGGCACCGGCTGGTCGGCGCCGACCCCGGCAGCCACACCACCACCTGGCCCGGCGACCTCACCCTGGACGAACTGCGCCGCAAGGTCACCGCCGTCACCGGCGACGACTTCG
This sequence comes from Streptomyces daghestanicus, assembly GCF_020521275.1. Lineage (NCBI taxonomy): Bacteria > Bacillati > Actinomycetota > Actinomycetes > Kitasatosporales > Streptomycetaceae > Streptomyces > Streptomyces daghestanicus. The sequence goes on from NZ_BNDX01000018.1 coordinate 705,482, forward strand.
GGATGCGCGAACCCTCCTGGCTCTCCCGGTTCGGCAACGCCACCCGGCTGGCCGCCGCCTACCGCCGCGGCCGGGTCCTGCTCGCCGGCGACGCGGCCCACCAGCACTTTCCCGCCGGGGGCGTCGGGATGAACGTCGGCATCCAGGACGCGCACAACCTCGGCTGGAAGCTCGCCGCGACGCTGCGCGGCTGGGCGCCGGACGGCCTGCTGGACACCTACCACGCCGAACGGCACCCGGTCGGCGCCGAACTGGCCGCGCACAGCCGTGCCCAGACCGCGCTGCTGGCCACCTTCACGCCCGAGGTGGCCGACCTGCGCGGCCTGCTCGGCGAGCTGATCGCCGCCCAGCCCGGCGTCAACCGGTTCCTGGCCGAACGGCTCACCGCGCTCGGCGTCCGCTACCCCGCCGCGGACCCCGCGGCCCACCCGCTCACCGGCACCCGCGCCCCGGACCTCGCCCTCACCGGCACGGACCGGACCCTGTTCGCGCTGGTGCGCCCCGACGCGTACCTCCTGCTCGACCTCACGGCCGGCGGCACGCCCGGCGTCCCGCCCCGGCCGGGGCTCGCCGTCCACACCGGGGCACTCGCCCGGCCCCCGGCCGCCTGGCGGGACGTACGCGCCGCGCTGATCCGCCCGGACGGCCACGTCGCCTGGGCCGGCACCGGCGGCGACGGCAGAGCCCCGGCCGCGGCGGTGGAGGGGGTCCTCGCCGGACGGCGGTGACGGCTACTATCCGGGCATGCCGCTGACCCCGCACGCCGTGGACCGGTTCGAGGCCGCGCGGTCCCGCATGGAGGCCCTCGCCTACCGCCTCCTCGGGTCCGCGAGCGAAGCCGAGGACGCCGTGCAGGAGACCTTCCTGCGCTGGCAGGCCGCCGACACCGACCGCGTCGAGGTCCCCGAGGCCTGGCTGACGAAGGTCCTCACCAACCTCTGCCTCAACCAGCTCACCTCGGCCCGCGCGCGGCGCGAGACCTACGTCGGCCAGTGGCTCCCGGAGCCGCTGCTCGCGGGCGACCCGATGCTCGGCCCCGCCGACACCGCGGAACGGCGGGAGTCGGTCTCGTACGCCGTGCTCACCCTCATGGAGCGGCTCTCCCCGAAGGAACGGGCGGTGTACGTGCTCCGGGAGGCGTTCGACTACTCGCACCGGGAGATCGCGGGCATCCTCGACATCACCGAGGTCTCCGGTCAGCAGCTCTACCACCGCGCCAAGAAGCACATCGCCGACGGCAAGGCCCGCGCCGAGGTCGACGAGGCCGCGGCACGGCGGGTCGTGGAGGAGTTCCTCGCGGCCGCCACCACCGGCCGCACCGAGCCGCTGGTACGGCTGCTGACCCAGGACGCCGTCGCCGTCGGGGACGGCGGGGGCAAGGTCCCGGCCCGCACGAAGGCGTTCGAGGGCGCCCGGGCGGTGGCGACGTTCATGCGGGGCCTGTTCAAGCCCGGCAAGGCCCAGCGCGCCCTGGCCGGCGGCTCCCCGGAGATCTACGCCACGACCGCCAACGGCGGCCCCGCCCTCGTGGTCGTCGTCGACGGCCGGGTCCTGGGCGTGATGTGCCTGGAGATCACCCCCGAGGGCATCGCCGCCTTCCGCAGCCAGGTCAACCCCGACAAGCTCGCCCGCGCGACCCGCCACTGGGCGGCCGGCGACCACGGGGCGCCCGCGCTGCGGCTCCACTGACCCGTCCCGGATGTGAGGTGCTTCACATCCGGCTCCTGTCAGGAAACGGCGCCCTGCCCGGTTCAAGAGGCGAATCCCGCAGGACAGACCAGGACAGGAGACCGGACATGCAGCACCGCATCGTCGTCCTCGGCGCCGGATACACCGGCGCCACCGCCGCCGGGCGCCTCGCCAGGCGGCTGCACCGCGAAGACGTGACCGTCACCCTCGTCAACGCCGAACCCGACTTCGTCGAACGGGTCCGGATGCACCAGGTCGCCACCGGCCAGCGGCTCCGGACCCGGCCGCTGACCGCCCTCTTCGACGGCACCGGCGTCCAGGTCCGCCAGGCCCGGGTCACCGGCGTCGACGTCGACCGCAGGACCGTCACCGTCCAGGCCGCCCACGGCGGCGACGGCACCGAGGAACTGCCGTACGACACCCTCGTGTACGCCCTCGGCAGCGGCTGGGACGACCAGGGGGTGCCCGGTGCCGCCGCGCACGCCCACGAGATCGCGAGCCGGGCCGGCGCCCTGCGGCTGCGCGACCGGCTGGCCGGCCTGAGCGCCGGGCAGCCCGTGGCCGTCGTCGGCGGCGGCCTCACCGGGATCGAGGCCGTGACCGAGATCGCCGAGGCCCGCCCGGACCTCGCGGTCGCCCTCGTCGCCCGCGGCGGCCTCGGCGACTGGCTCTCCGGCAAGGGCCGCCGCCACCTGCGGAAGGTCGTCGACGGACTCGGCGTCACCGTGCACGAGCACACCACCGTCACCGGTGTGGAGGCGGACCGCGTCCACACCGCCGGGGGCACCGACCTCCCCTCCGCGGCCACCGTGTGGACCACCGGCTTCGCGGTCCACCCGATCGCCCGCGCCACCGCCCTGGAGGTCACCGGCACCGGGCAGATCGTGGTCGACGCGACCATGCGCTCGGTCTCGCACCCGGACGTCTACGCCGTGGGCGACGCCGCCCTCGCCCTGGGACCCGGGGACAAGCCGCTGCGCATGTCGTGCGCGTCCGGCACGCCCACCGCGTGGCAGGCCGCGGACGCCATCGCGGCCCGCCTGACCGGCCGCGGACTCCCGCACGTTCCCGTCCGCTACTTCAACCAGTGCGTCTCGCTGGGCCGCAGGGAGGGACTCATCCAGTACGTCACCGCCTACGACCGGGCCGTGAACGCGGCCCTGACCGGCCGTACCGCCGCTCTCTACAAGGAACTCGTCTGCAAGGCCGCCGCCTGGGGCATCGCCCACCCGACGCTCGGCCTGCCCACCCGCCGCCACCGCGTCGTCCGGCCCGCGCCGGCCGCGGCCGGCGCGGCGGACGTCAGGGCGTCGGCCTGACCCGCCGCCGCGCGGTGAGCGCCAGATACGGCGGGCAGAGCGCGGCCAGCACGGCACAGCACAGCAGCGGAACGAGCACGCCGTGCGGCAGCAGCAGCCCGCCGAGGCCCGTCCCGGCGGCGATGCCGACGTACAGCGCCGAGGCGTTGAGGCCGATCACCACCGCCGTCTCCCCGGGGGCGGCGGCGATCAGCCGCACCTGCTGGGCCGGTGTCTGGAACCAGGTGGCGGCCCCCCACGCCGCCAGCAGCACGGCCGACACGGCGAGCCGGTCCACGTCCGCGGCGACGGCCGCCGCCAGCGCCGCGAGCGTGCCGGTGAGGGCGAGGTATCCCACCGTCAGGACCCGGACCGGGCCGAACCGGTCGGCCGCCGCGCCCGCGCCCAGGCTTCCGGCGAGGGCGCCCAGGCCGTACAGGGACAGCAGCCAGGTTTGCGCCGAGGAACCGGCGCCGAGCGCCCGCATCAGCGGAACCGCGTAGGCGTAGAGCCCGAAGCCGGCGGCCATGCCGACGGCGGTCAGCGGCAGCACGCCGGCCACCCCGGGGCGGCGTACGGCGGCGAGCCGCACCCGCAGGGCGACCCGCGGCGCGCCGGGCAGGGCGGGCAGCACGGCGCGCACCGCGGCGGCGCAGACCGCGCAGAGCGCGGCGATCAGGGCCAGGCCGGTGCGCCAGCCCACGGTGCGCTCGGCGAGGTTGCCCAGCGGCACCCCGAGGGCGGTGGCGACGGTCAGACCGCCGACGACCACGGCCAGCGCGCGGGCGCGCCGCCCGGCCGGCACCAGGGCCGCCGCCGCGGCGCCCGCGGTGGGGGTGAAGGCGGCGGCGCCGGCCGCGGCCAGGACGCGGCAGGCCATCAGCGAGCCGAAGTCCGGGGCGAGCGCCGTGCCGAGGTTGGCCCCGGCCAGCACCAGCAGGGCCACCACCAGCAGGGTCCGGCGGGGCAGCCGGGCGGCGGCCGTGGCGAGGACCGGCGAGAGAACGGCGTAGGCGACGGCGAACGCGGTCGCGGACTGGCCGGCCGCCCCCTGCGACACGTGCAGGGAGCGCGCCATGGACGGCAGGAACCCGGCCACCACGTAGGCGTCGGTGCCCACGGCGAAGGTCCCGAGGGCCAGGACGGCGGTCGCGCGCGGCCCGCGCGGACCGGCGGCCCGGCGGGCGGGGCCCCGGCCCGGTGACGACGTGACCTTGTCCGGGATATGTCGCATCCCTTTTCCTCACGTGAGCGGTGTCGGTGCGGTGGTGACGCGGTGGTCGTGTCGCGCGGTGCCGTGGGCGGCGGTCAGCCGACGAGGCGGCGGTAGCCGCGGCGGGTGCGCTCCGCCGACCCGGGGGAGTGGTCCATCAGGTCCGCGACGGTCCGGGCCGCCAGCTCGCGCCGCCAGGCGAGTTCCGCCCGGCGCATGGCCGCCGCGATGCCGCAGGGCCGGTCGAACTCGCGCCCCGCGCCCTCGCCGCTGACGCCGCGCCGGCGGATCTCCGTGCAGGGGAACGGCTCGACCGGCCCCTCCAGGGCGGTGACCACGTCCATCAGCGTGATGTCCCGCGGGGCGCGCGCCAGCGAGAAGCCGCCCTTGACGCCCGGGGTGGAGGCGAGCAGGCCGGCCCGGGTCAGGGCCTGGAGGCGCTTCTTCAGGTACTCCTGCGGAAGGTCGAACCACTGCGCCAGACGCCGGATGGGCACGGGCCCCTCGTCCGCCAGCCACCCCAGGGTCACACAGCAGTGCAGCCCCCACTCGACGCCCTCGCCCATCTGCATAACGGGGATACTACACATCCCCATTGGTGGGCGGGCGAGCCGCCGCGCGGCGCGGCCCGCCGCCCGCCCCGGCCGGCGGGCCGGGTCCGGCCGGGACGAGGAGACGGTCGTGGGGCACCTCCGCTCCCAGGACGGCACCGGCACCCTCGCCGCCGGCGACGGCGCCCTGCTGCCGACCGTCGACGCGCCGGAGGACCGGCCGGCCGGGCCGGCGGACGTGGTGGGCCGGCGGACGTGGTGGGCACCGGCCCCTGGCACGGTCCGGCGCCCACCACGAACCGGTGATGGCCTGGCACCGGGGGACCGGCGGATCCGGCACCACCCGGCGCGGTACCGGGGGCCGGCGCCCCGCCACCGCGCCGTAGCATGCCGCCATGGAAGCAGAGCACCAGCCGCCGCCGCTGCCCGGCCCGACCCGGTACGCCGGGACCCGGTACGGGCGGATCGCCTACACGGACACCGACCCGCTCGGCGCGTCCGCCCTGCCGCCGCTGCTGTTCGTGCACGGCAACTCCGCTTCCCGGAAGGTCTTCCACGCCCAGCTCGCCGACGACTTCGGCGGTCGCCGGCTGCTCGCCCTCGACCTGCCCGGCCACGGCGAATCCGACGACGCGACGGACCCCGGGGCGGCCTACACCCAGCGCGGCTACGCGGCCACCGTCGCCGAGTTCCTCGGCCTCCTCGGCATCGACCGGGTGGTCGTCGTCGGCTGGTCCCTCGGCGGGCACATCGGCCTGGAACTGGTGGCCCGCTTCCCCGGTGTGGCGGGTCTCGTCGTGACCGGCACCCCGCCCGTCAACCGGGACACCCTGGCGGAGGGCTTCCTGCCGACCCTCGGCTACGCCGGCACCGAGACCGTCACGGCCGCGCAGGCCGCGGAGTTCGCGGCACAGATCACCTTCTCCCCGCCGCCCGGCTGGGTCGTCGAGGACATCCGGCGCACGGACGGCCGGGCCCGGCGCCTGATGTTCGAGTCCTTCGCCGCCGGCCGTGACTCGGACCAGAAGGCCCTCGTCGCGACCTCCCCGGTACCGCTGGCCGTCATCGACGGCCGGGACGACCCGGTCGTCCACCACGCCTACGTGGCGTCCCTGACCTACGCCGCCCTGTGGCGCGGCGCACCGACCGTGCTGGAGGGCCGCCGGCACGCGGCGTTCCTGGAGGACCCCGCGGGGTACGACGACCTGCTCCGCGCCTTCCTGCGCGACCACGGCCGCTGACCCGCCACCGGCCGGGCGCACCCGGCCGGTGGCGTCAGCCGTCCCGGCCGGCGTCGCGCACCACCACCGCGTCCGTGTCCTGCTCGACCCGGACCGGCCGGAGCCGCCCGGGATCGCCGGCCGGCCACGCCGCGTCCAGGCCGGGCGCCACCTCGATCCCGGCGGGATGCGTCCCGGTGAGCCGGGAGACGTGCTCCTTCACGGCGATCAGGGCGGTCCGCCCGGGCAGCGGCAGCTCGTCGGAGAGCCCGTAGATCCGTGAGCTGGAATTGGGCAGGAAGTCGAACCGGCGCACCACGTCGGCCCGCAGGGTGGTGACCCCGTCCTCGGTACGGGACAGACCCGCCGCGGGAACGTACCGGGTGCCCGTCGCGAACGCCCGCCGGTCCGGCAGGGACACCCGCTCGATGCCCGGCAGCCGCACCAGGATCTCCACCAGCCGCAGCCGCGCCACCACCCGGCCGTCGATCTGCGCCTGGACGTCGACCATCGGCAGGAACCTGAGCCCCTGGTCGAAGCCCGCGAACCGCGTCTCGACCCGCACCTCGCCCCGGGCCGGCAGCGGCTCGTACAGGTCCAGCCACGGCAGCCGGTGCGGGTAACCGACCGAGTCCCGGGGGAGTTCCGGGAGCCAGCGCCACAGCGACTGGGACGGCACGGCGTGCAGCAGACCGTCGAGCAGCCCCTGCCCGAGCTGCCCGGACGGCGCTCCCAGCAGCCCGGCGTCGAGCACCGCGCTCGCCCCGTCCGCCCCGATCGACAGCGAGGTGAGGCAGCGCAGCGCCGGGCCGTGGAACAGCTCCGCCGCCTCGTACGGGTCCGGCTGCGGCAGCCCGTCGGGGACCGGGGCCAGCGGCTCCGGGGGCGGTTGCGGCGCCGCGCCGGTCAGCACGGTGGCCTCGGCGGCCACCTCGTACCGGGCCCGCCCCCCGGCCTCCTGCCGGACGGACAGCCGTACGGCGGTCCCGCCCCCGGACGCCGGCGCGGCCTCCGTGCGCAGCCGCACCGGGCCGGGCAGCGGCAGCCAGCGGTGCAGCCGGACCTCGCGCAGACCGGTGACCGGCAGGCCGGTGAACCGGGCGGCCCCGGCGGCGAGCTGGTCCACCGTGGTCATCATCGGCACGGCCGGCACCACGTGGTTGGGCCGGTGGTCGTCCAGCCAGGTGTCCACCGCCGGGTCCAGCGTGTGCTCGCGGACGGCCGGGTCGCCGTCTACCACCCGGACCCCGATCCGGGGCAGGTGGTAGACCCGCCGGCCGTCGACCCAGAGCCAGGCCTCGGCGAGGACGTACCGGCCGCGCGCGTCCGTCCCGTACGCGGTGACCTCGGCCTCGAAGACGACCCGCCGGTCGGCGGGCACCACCTGCCCCCGGTACAGCCACCGCACCTCGTGCCCGACGGACACGGACTCGAAGCGGGGCGCGGCCAGGCCGGCCCCGGCGTCGCGCTCCAGGAGGTACCACTGGAGGAGCTGGACGACGCCTTCGAGACCGAGGGAGCCGGGCTGCACCGGGTCGGTGAAGAAGTGGGCGCGGAAGTACCAGTCCCCGGCGTCCACCGCCCGCTCGGCGCGCAGCCGGCCCAGGCCGGCCGCTCCGCCCCCGGGCCAGTACCCGGTGACCCGGTCCAGCATGAGCAGCATCGGGCCGGGCAGCCGCAGCGCGCCGGAGCCGTACCGCCCGGGCCGGTCGCGCAGCTCCACCACCCGGTCGCAGGGCTCGGTCAGCCGGGCGCGTTCGGCGTCGGTGGGCGGCAGCCCCGGCTGCCGGGCGAACGCGGCCACCGGGAAGTACCCGAACACCGTGGACAGTTCCATCACCGGCGCCCGGTCGCCGGCCGCGTCGACCGCCTCGCAGCGGACATCGAAGGCGACCAGGGTGACGCCGTCGAACTCCGAGTGCGTCCGCAGCTCCACCCGGGTCCGCAGGGCCCGCGTCCCGGCCGGGACCTCCCGCAGCACGGTGCCGGTGCCCTGGAGGTTGCGGAAGAGCAGCTCGGGGGCGTCCGCGGGTTTCGGCACCAGCAGGCTCGCGGCCATCCCGCAGGGTTGCAGGACCACCTCGCCGAGCACCGCGAACGGCATCACCGGCCCGCCGTTCTGCTCGAAGTACCAGACCTTCTCGGGCACGTCGTACTCGGCGGTCAGCCAGGAACCCGGGACGGGCCGGTCCGGTTCGAGGTCCGCGTCGACGACCCGGGTGACGAACAGGTAGGGCGGGCCGGGCAGCCGGGCGCAGCGCCTGCCGTCGTCGTAGGGGGCGCCGCGGTCGCCGAACGCCTCGCCGGGACGGCCCCACGCGGCGGCCAGCATCCGCGCGTAGTCCGCCCTCTGCCCGGCGAGGGTGACCGCCCCGGGGTCGGGGCCGGTACCGAGCAGGCCGCCGAGCGCGGGCAGCGGTACCGGCCGGGCGTCGGTCTGGACGGCCGGCGGTCCGAGCCGGCGCCAGTGCTCCAGCGGCCAGTCCGGTACGAGGCGCAGCCCCACCCCGGCGGCGTGGAACGCCGGCAGCCCGTCGACCGTGCACAGCAGGTCGGCGTGGAGCGTGGGGCGCGGGCCCGCGGACAGTCCGCTGACGAACACCTCGTAGCGGACGCGCCGGCTGCGCGGGGTGACCTGCCCCCGGCAGCGCATCGTGTACGGCTCGCCCGGGACCGGTTCGAACCGCCAGCCGTCCCGCTCCAGGGTGAACCCGAGCGCGGCCAGGTGGAACGCCATCGCCTGGAGACAGCCCTCGAACATGAGCGTGCCCGGCATGCACGGGTCGTGGTGGAAGTGGCCGTCGAAGAACCAGTCGTCGGGCCGGACCTCGCTCTCCGCGCACAGGTAACCGCGGCCCCACGGCCCCCCGGTGGGGTCGAGTGCGGTCACCTCCTCCAGCAGCCACAGCCGCCCCGCCCCGGGCGTCGGGGTGCGAACGTGGGCGCGGGTCACGTCCCAGCCGGGGCCGAAGCAGTCCGCCGGGCGGCCCTCGGCGAAGGCGCGTACCGCCTTCGGCCCGAAGGAGCCGGCGGGCGGCGCGGCGGCGGGCGGGTCGACCACCGAGTCGGGCGCCGTCCCCGGCGTCCAGCGCACCCCGCCGGAGTCGGCCAGCTCCCGGTCGGTGAAGAAACCGGCCTGGCCCGCGCGCACCGACAGCCGCAGCTCCTCGCCGACGTAGCAGTCGTTGCGGAAGAAGAACAGCCGGACGCCCCCGTGCTCGGCGTGGCCCTCGACGTGGATCTCGTACCGCAGGGTCTCCCCGGCGGCCGGCGGCGGCCCGTGGTAGGTGACCTCGCAGCCCAGCAGCCGGTAGGCGCGGTCGTCCCGGCCGGCGTGCTCGGGCAGGTCGGCTCCGAGCCAGCTGATCAGCAGCAGGTCGGCCTGGCCGGCCTCGATGAACAGGCCGGCGGGCATCCGGCCGGCCGGGTCCAGGTACCAGGCCTCCGGGGTGACGTCGGTCTCGGTGTGGACCGAGCCGGTGGACATCGAGCCGGGTTCCGCGTCGAGCCGGGTGACCCGGTCCACCAGGAGCATCGGCGGACCCGGCAACCGGGTCTGCCTGCGCTTGCCGTCCTGCGCGCGGAAAAGGGGACCGAACACGTCCGAGACGCGTCCGCGTGCCAGGTACTCCAGCCGGGCGCGGTCGAGCGGCAGCGCGAGGGGCCGGTGCCGCGCCGGCCGGGACTGCCGCGGCAGCGCACCGGGCAGGTCCGGTGGGTCCGGGGGAGTGGCCGGGATCGGCCGGGTGACGGCCGTGGCGGCGAGGGCGGCGACCGAGTCGGCCAGCCGCCGGCGGGCGCGCAGGAACTCCGCGTGCGCCTGCGCCTGCCGCTCCAGGTAGTCCCGCTGGGCGGCGGCGACCCGGGCGTGCTGGGCGGCGGCCACGGACAGGACGGGGCGGTCCGCGAGGCCGGGAGAGGGCAGTGCTCCGGCGGCGATGTCGGTGGAGGGGGCCGGCACGGGTACCGGCGGGAGTCCGGGCGCGGGCCGCATCACCTCGCCGGGGAGGTCCGCCGCGGGCAGCCGGATCGCGGGCGGGTGCGCCGCCACTTTGACCGTCGCGCCCGGCGCCGCCGGGACCTGCGCCGCCGCCGTGAGCCGGTCGAACAGCGGTGCGGGGTCCGGGCAGACCCCGGCGGCGGTCAGTTCCGCGACCGCGTCGCACACCTGCCGCAGCCCTCCGCCCGGCAGGTCGAGAGCGACCGCCAGGTGCGGGCGGTCGCCCAGGATGCGCCGGACCGCCCGGGTCCGCCCGGCGTCCGGGCCGTGCTCGACCAGCACCCGCACCCCGTCCGCCCAGGCCCGCTCGATCACCCTCGGGTAGTCCAGCGTGCCGGTCATCTGCGTGACCAGCGCGTCGGCCACACTCTCCGGACCGATCGGATACGGCCTTCCGGTGGCCGCGCTGTAGAACCGGACGCCCGGCACGGGGACGGTCGGCCGGCGGTGCAGCGCGCGGAACTCCGCCGCGGCCTCGGCCGCCTCGGGGGCGTGCGCCACCATCCGGTACCCGTCGTCGGGCGGCGCCAGCCCCGGGCCGATCCGGTCCAGCACCCGCCGGCACGCCGCGTCCAGCCCCCCGATCACACAGGTGCCGGGCGAGTCCACCGCGAGCAGGTGGGCCAGCGGTTCCCCGGCCAGGGCGGCGTCCACCTCGGCGGCCCCGGCGCACACCAGGTACTCGGCCCACCGGCCCCGCTCGACCCCGTGCCGCCGCCAGTACCGGCGCGCGGCACGGCACTCGCCGGACAGGTCGACGCGGAACACCTCGCTGTCCTGGACCGCCCGGTACAGGCCGGCCGCGTCGGGCCAGGCCCCCAGCACGATCAGCGCGGTCGACTCCCCGGAGGAGAAGCCGACCGCCGCGTCCGGCCGCAGCCCGAGCAGGCCCCGGGTCACCTCGCCGTGCAGGGCGGCGAGGTCCGTGGCGGCCCGGATACGGTCGAGGACCGGTACGGGAGCCGCGCCGGCCGGTCCCCGGTCCCGCGCGGCCCCGGCGTCGAGGCCGCGCAGGGCGAGCCGCAGTTCCGCCCCGCACTCCGGGTAGCTCGCCCGGCCACTGGGGAAGACGAAGGCCGTCTCCCCGGTCAGGGGGGCGTCCCGGTAGGCGATCCGGTCCGGGCGGGGCCCGCCCTCGGCCAGCCAGCGGCGTGCCGCCGCCAGCCGCTCCGGCAGCCCCTCGGTGACCCCGTCCACGACGACCACGAGCCGGGCCGGACCCGTGCCGGACTCCCGGCCCCGCGCCGCCGCGGCCAGCACCCCGGCCCGGTCGGCGCCCGAGAACACGTGCGCGCGCGGCGCCACCGGCGACCAGGGCGCGGGCGGTCCGGCCGGACGCAGCAGCACCGCCGCCGGCGGGCCGCCCAGCGGCGTCACCCGGGCGCGGGCGGTGAGCGGCGCGTCGGCCGGCAGCGCGGTCCGGCCCCGCCGGGGCACCGCCTGGTGGTGGACCGCGAGCGCGGCCACCGCCACGGCGAGGACGCCATGCGCGGCATGGGCCACCCCGAACAGGCCACTGTGGTCGTACCGGACAGGGTCACGGGACCCGGTCGCCACGGGCGCTTCACCGCCCGTCCCGTCACCCTCGGCCGGGAGGTCACCCTCGATCAGGAGGCCGGCCGGCGTGTCCAGGACGGCGTCCGTGTCCTCCTCGAGGAGCGCAATGACCCGGTCGCCGTCGCGCTCGGCGTCGGCCAGGCGTTTCAGCACCAGGACCACGGCCACGTCGCCGCCGGGCCGGTCGTCGCCGAGCGCCCGCAGCGCCGCCCGGTGCACCGGCTCGTGGGACAGGTCCACCGCGCCGGCGAGCACCGCGTCCGCCTCCCCGGCCCGCAGCGCCCGCACGCCCAGCTCCAGGGCGACCAGGCCGGACGCCTGCTCGGCGCAGACCACGTGACCGGGGCCGCGCAGATCCAGGACGGCGTTGATCCGGTGGGCCACCAGATTGGGCATGGTGCCGGGCACGGTCCCGGGAGCCAGCGGACCGCGCACCGCGTCCGGCAGGGCCATCGCCGCGGCGGGCCCGCCGCCGGTGTCCCAGCCGGGTGCCCGCCAGCGGGCGCGGCAGCGCGCGGCCTCCGGGTCCGGGCCCATGCCGAGCAGCACCATGGTCCGGTCGCGGGGCAGCCGGGTCGCGGCGGCGGCCTCCCGGGCCGCCTCCAGCGCCAGCACCTGCTGCGGCAGGGTCTCCGCCAGATCCGCCGGGGGGAGACGCAGTCCGTCCAGCGCGACCTCGATCGAGCGCCGGGGGCCGGGCCGGGACTCGCCGGTCAGGACGGCGTGGCACAGGTCGCGGCAGCCGGCCCCGTTCCCGGCGCGGGCGCCGATCGCCACGACCGCCACCCGCCGGTCCGGCGGCGGCGCGACGGCCGGGGCCGGACCGGGAGCCGGCACGGACACGGTACGGCCGGGCTCCCACGCGTCCACCACCAGGTGCGCGTTGGCCCCGCCGAACCCGAACGCGCTGACCGCGGCCCGCCGCGGCCCCGGCCACTCCTCCGGCTCCCGCAGCAGCCGCAGCGGCGTCCCGGCGAGCGCCTCCAGGGGCGCGTCGGCGTACAGAGTGGGCGGCCGCACCCCGGCGCCGAGCGCCCCCAGCACCTTCAGCAGTCCGGCGCCGCCCGCCGCCGTCAGCGGGTGCCCCAGGTTCGACTTGACGGAGCCGATCGGCAGGTCGGCCGCGTCGGCGAACACCTCGCGCAGCACCAGCGCCTCGGTCAGATCACCGGCAGGGGTGCCCGGCGCGTGGCACTCGACCAGCGACACCGACTCCGGGGCGATCCCGGCCGCGGCGTAGGCGGCGCGCACGGCCCGTTCCTGCCCGGCCCGGTCCGGGGCCAGCAGACCACCGCCGGCCCCGTCGTTGCCCAGGCCGATCCCCCGGATCACCCCGAGCACCGGCAGGTCCCGGTCGACCGCGTCCCGGAGCCGGGCCAGGGCGAACAGGACGGCACCCTCGGCGGGCACCAGCCCGTCCGCGTCCCGGTGGAAGGGCCGGCTGCGGCCGGACCGGCTCATCGCGGTCAGCGCGCAGAAACCCTGGTGGATGAAGAGGTTGTCGGCGGCGGCCACCGCCCCCGCCAGCATCAGATCGGCCGCCCCGTCCCGCAGCCGGTCACAGGCCAGCTTGATCGCGTACAGCGAGGACGCGCAGGCGGCGTCCAGGGCGTACGCGCCGGCCCCGAGCCCCAGCGCCCGCGCGGCCAGATGGGCGGGGAGCCCGGCGCCGAACCGGTTCCGGGGGTCGGGCCGGGGACCGCCGGCCGGAACCGGCGGATTCTGGCCGGACAGCCAGACGTGCTCGGCGAACCGGGCCATGGCCGTGGTCGGGTAGGCCAGGTTGCCCAGGACGAGACCGGTACGGGCGGGGTCGGGGCGGCGGCCGGTGACTTCGGCGAGCGCCTGCCGGCCGGCGTGCAGCACCCAGTGGAACACCCGGTCCAGCGGCGCGATCTCGGCCGGGGACAGCGCGAATCCCGTGGGGTCGAACGCCTCCTCGAAACCGCGGACATAGCCCCCGGTGTCGGTCCAGACCCGGTCGGGTTCGCCGGGCGCGCCCAGCGCACGGGCCAGGGGGACGTCCCAGCGTCCGTCCGGCACCGGTGAGAGCGCGGACCGGCCGGCGACGACACCGGCCCAGAACGTGTCCGGGTCGAGCGCACCGGGCAGGACGCAGCCGCGCCCGACGATCGCGACCGGTTCGCGGCCGGGCGCGGGCGACCCGGCCGGGGGCGTGGGTCCGGACGGGGGCATCTCAGGCTCCCTCCCGGTCCTGGTCGGGCCGGCGGATCAGTTCCACGCCGAGCAGTTCGGCCAGCGGGGTGCCGTCTCCGTCGAGCACGGCCGCGTCGCACTCGGCGGACACCTCTCCGGTCCGCCGCGCCGAGACGACGACCCGCGCCGCTCCCCAGTCCGCACCGGCCCGGTGGACCCGGCACTCCCGCACCGCCATCGGCAGCGCGGCCCCGGCGCCGCACCGCGCCGCCCAGCCCACGGCGAGCTGGAGCGCGCCGTCGAGCGCGGGGACGTCCACCGTCCACGGCACGGTCCGCCAGGGCCCGGTGTCCCGGACGCGGAGCGCGGCCCGGCCCCCGCCGGCCCCGATCCGCACGTCGTCCAGGACCTGGAGGACCGGCCCGTGGAACAGGGCGAGCCCGTCGTACGGCTCGGGAACCGCCTCGAGCCCCTCCGGCACCGGCCGGTCGTACGGCGCCGGCGGCCGGCCGGTGCCGATCACGGCGCCGGCGTACGCGCGTCCCGCCGCGCTCAGTTCCACGGCGAGACCGCCGGGCCGGGGCGGGTCCGTCGGCTCGGCCCGGCCGCGCAGCAGGAACCGCCGTTCCCGCTCCGGCAGTTCGATCCGCCGGAGCACCCGCAGCTCGTGCAGGACCACCGGGCCGTCCGCCGGACGCCAGGACCGGGCCAGCGCGGTGAACCAGTGCACCAGGACGGCGACGGGCACCACGGCCGCGCCCCCGATCCGGTGGTCGTCCAGGAACGCGTACGCCGGACGCGCGAGGGCCAGTTCGGCGACCGGCCCGGACCCGCCGAGACGGTCCTCGGGCGGGTCCCCGGCGGTGAGCAGCACCCGGACCGGGCCGCCGGGGTCGGCCAGCTCGGCCACGAAGGCGCGGGCCCCGGCCGCCGGTTCGATCAGCCCGACCCCGGCGGCACGGAACCGCTCCGCGAGCGCCTCGGTGACCATGCCGCCGGCCCACGGACCCCAGGCCAGCGAGCGGACCAGGCGGTCGGGGTGGCGGGCCGCGTACGCGGAGAGCAGGTGGTCCACGGCGGTGTTGGCCATCGCGTAGTCGGCCTGCCCGGGGCTGCCGAACACCCCGGACACCGAGGAGAACGCCACCAGCAGGTCCAGCGGATCGTCGGCGGTGGCGGCCAGCAGGGCGCGCAGCCCGTCCACCTTCGTGGAGTACACCCGGGTGAACTGGGCGTCGGTCTTGTCACCGATCAGCCGGTCGGCGATCACCCCGGCGCCGTGCACCACCCCGGTGACCGGACCCCAGTCCCGGCGTACCTCCGCCAGCACGGCCCGCAGCGCGGCCTCGTCCCGGGCGTCCACGGCCGCGTAACGGACCTCGGAGCCGGCCTCCCGCAGCGCGCGCAGCGTCCGCCGGACCTCGCGGACCGCCAGTACCCGGCGGGCCTCGGCGGCGATCCCGGCGGGCCCGCCGGGGTGGGAGTCCGCCGCGAGCGACCGGACCAGGGCGGCCTCGTCCGTGGCCCCGGCCAGTCCGGGCGGTTCCTCGGCCAGGTCGGTGCGGCCGAGCAGCACCAGCCGGGGCCGGTGGGCGGCGGCGAGTTCCCGCAGCGCCAGCGCGGTGACGCCCCGCGCGCCCCCGGTCACCACCAGCACCGACGCGGCGGTGATCCGGGGGAGGGGCGGTCCGGGCTCGGCGGGGCCGGGCAGCGGGACCACCCGGCCGCCGTCGGCGGGCAGCCCGACCGTGACGGCCGGTCCGCCGGCGACCAGTTCGGCGGCGATCGCGGCCGCGACCTCCTGGTCGGTACGTCCGGCACGCGCGCAGTCGATGGCCTTCACCCCGGCCGAGGGCCATTCCCGGGCGGCGGTCCGGGCCAGTGCGGCCAGCCCGCCGCGCACCGGGTGGTCACCGCCGCCGCCCAGACCGAAGTCGCCCCCGGTGTCCTGCACGGTCACCAGGACGCCGCCGTCCGTGCGCAGCCGGCCCGCCAGTGACCGCACCACCGCGAACGCGGCCGACGGGTCGTCACCCTGGTCGAGCAGGATCACCGACCGGGCGTCGGACGGCACGGCGGAGACCACCCGGGCGGGTACGCCGTGCGCCGCGAGCGCCTCCACCAGCAGCGGGCCCACCGGGGTGCCGTCGTCGAGGACCGCCGTCTCCCGGTCGCGCAGGCCGGCCAGGGCCAGCCCGGCCGGCGCCAGCGGCACGGCGCGCACCGCCGCCCGGCGGACCGGCTCCCCCCGGGGCGCCGGTTCCACCGGGAGGTCCGGATCGGGCCGGTCCGAGGCGGCGCGGGCGCCGGGGACCAGGGGCGACAGCGCGGGTGCCGACGCGGCGGGCGGGGGGCCGCCGGTGGCCCCGGAGCCGGTCCCCGTCCCGGCCTCGGACCCCGCCCCGGTCCCGTCCTGCCCCGCCAGTTCGGCGACCTTGGCGGAGATCTCGCGCAGGGTGCGCAGGGAGGCCAGCTCGGACAGGTCGGCGGCGGGCAGTTCACCGACGCGTTCGCGGATGCGGGACAGCACCTCGACCTTCTTGATGGAGTCGATGCCCAGGTCGGCCTCCAGCTCCATGTCCAGGTTGATGATGTCCGCCGGGTAGCCGGTGCGTTCGGCGACCACCTCCAGCAGCAGCGCGCCGATCGACTCGGCGTCCCGGGGCAGCGCGGCCAGGGCGGCGGACACCGCGGGCGCGGCCGGCGCGGACGCCGCGGGGACCGCGTGAGGCGGCGCCATCGGGGTCGTGGCAGGTGTCGGCGGAGGCGGGATCATCGGAGCCGTGTGCGCGGGGGGTGCCGCCGACGGAACCGGGGAAGCGGGGGGAGCCGGGGAAGCGGGAGGAGAAGAGGAAGCGGGGGGAGAAGAGGAAGCGGGGGGAGAAGAGGAAGCGGGGGGAGAAGGGGAAGCGGAGAGGCCGGGGGCGACCGGCTCCGGATGCGGAACGCCGGGGACCCGGACACCGGCGGCGCCGAGGAGGGCCTCCATCGAGGCGTGCGCCGTCCGGAGGTAGGTCTGGTGGTTCTCGGCGGTCACCCGCTGATAGGTGGCGTGCGCCTCCGCGCTCTGCCGCTGGGCCTCCGCGAGCAGCCACAGCCACTCCCCGGGCACGGCGGCACGGGCGGGCCCGCCGGACACGTCGCCCGGAACGGCCGGGACAGCTGGGACGGCCGGTGCGGCCGGCGCCGCCTCGGGTGGCACCGGCCGGGCCGGGGCCGGGACCGCGTACGGCGGGGCACCACCCGGCGCCACCGGCTCCGGGGCACCCGGCGGCACGTCGGGCGCGGCAGGCACCGCCCCGGCGCCGGGATCCGGCGGAGGCGAGGCGGGACCGGCCTCCGCAGGCGGGGCCGGCCGCTCGGGCCCGGCCGGTCCGGCGGCCCCGCCCCGCTGGTTGCCACCGTTGATCCACACCGTCATCCGCGGCTTCTCCTCACGGTCGTCGGGCTCGGGCGGGGGAGCGTGCCCCTCCCACAGGGCGGACAGGTCCATCGGCACCCCGCGTACGGCGGCCCGCCCCAGTCCGTCGTGGAACGCGGCCAGCGCGTGCTGCCCGCGCCGGTCCAGACCGATCGCCTCGTGCGGGCGGTCGCCGAGGACCGCCCCGGTCAGCGCGGTCAGGGTCGTGCCGGGCCCGACCTCGACGAAGGTCCGCACCCCGGCCTCGTACATCGCCTCCACCACGTCCCGGAACCGCACCGGCGCGGCGAGCTGCCCGGCGATCCCCCGCCGCACCGCGGCCGGGTCGTCCGGGTACGGCGCCGCGTCGGCCCCCGCGTACACCTCCAGGGCCGGCCGGCGGACCGTGAGGCCGGCCAGGAAGCCGGTCAACGGCTCGGCGGCCTTGGCGACCAGCGGGCTGTGGAACGCGGCGGCGGCGTTCAGCCGGCGCGTCGCCGGCCCGGCCTGGGCGCACCGGGCCGCGACGGCGGCCAGGCCCTCGTCCGTGCCGGCCAGGACGACCTGCCGGGGCGCGTTGTGGTTGGCGACCCAGACCCCGTCCACCCCGTCGGTCACCCGCTCGACCTGCTCCAGCGGGGCGGTGACCGCCAGCATCCCGCCGGGCACGGTCGCCGCGTCCCGCATCAGCTCCCCGCGCCGCCGGGCCAGCCGGACCAGTGCCGCCGCGTCGAAGCAGCCCGCCGCGTGCAGCGCGACCAGTTCGCCGAAGCTGTGCCCGGCCACGCAGTCCGGTGTCAGGCCCAGCCGGGACAGGACGGCCAGCAGGGCCAGGCCGTGCGCGGCGAGCGCCGGCTGCGCGACCTCGGTGGCGGTCAGCGCCGCCTCCCGCGCCGCCCGCTCCTCCTCGTCGAACGCCGGCGGCGGGAACACCTCCCGGTGCACGGGCAGCACCGCCGCGACCGCGTCCCACGCCTCCCGGGCCGCCGCGTGGTGCACCGCGAGGTCCGCGCCCATGCCGACGTACTGCGCCCCCTGCCCGGGGAAGAGGAAACCGACCCGGCCGGGGGCGGCGTCACCGGTGGCGAAGTGCGCCCGCGGCGCGGAGAACGGCTCCCCGGCGCCGATCCGGTCCGCCAGCGCCTCCAGCCGCCCGGCCAGATCGTCGGCGTCGTCCGCCACCACGGCCAGCCGCGCCCCGTGCCCGGCCCGGAACGCCGCGTGGCTCTCCCGCGCGAGCGCCGCCAACGACGCCCCCGGCCGGGGCCGCCGGACCAGCTCGGCCAGCGCGCCGGGCGTGCCGGCGCTGAACAGCACCAGTTCGCTGCCGGCCGCCGGGACCCGCCAGGCCGGCCGGCCGCCCCCGGCGGGGACGTACTCCTCCAGCGTGACGTGGAAGTTGGTGCCGCCGAAGCCGAAACTGGACACCCCGGCACGGCGCGGCCGGTCCCCTGCGCCGATCCACGGCCGGGTCTCGGTGTTCAGATGGAACGGGGAGTCGGCGAGGGCCAGTCCGGGATGGGGCCGGCCCACCTTGATGGTCGGCGGCAGCACCCGGTGGTGCAGCGCCAGCACCGCCTTCAGCATGCCCACGGCCCCGGCGGCGGCCTTGGTGTGCCCGAACTGCGACTTGGCCGAGCCCAGCGCGCACCACTGCCGCTCCGGACCCCCGGCCGCACCGAACACCTCGCGCAGCGCGGCGAACTCGGCGGCGTCCCCGGCCCTGGTCCCGGTGCCGTGCGCCTCGACCAGCTCCACCGTCTCCGGCCCGTACCCGGCCGCGTCGTACGCCCGGCGCAGCGCCCGCTCCTGCCCGGCGGGCACCGGCGCGTAGACCGCCGGGCTCCGGCCGTCGGCGGAGGCGCCCACGCCCCGGATCACCGCGTAGATCCGGTCCCCGTCGCGTTCGGCGTCGGACAGCCGCTTCAGCGCGAACATCACCACGGCCTCCCCGAGCATGGTCCCGTCGGCGTCGGCCGCGAACGGCCGGCAGTCCTCGGTCGGGGAGAGCGCCGGCGTCTTCGAGAAGCACACGTACATGGTGATGTCGTTGAGGACGTCCACCCCGCCGCAGACCACCAGGTCGCAGCCGCCGAGGGCGAGTTCGCCCAGCCCGGTGGAGAGCGCGGCCAGCGAGGAGGCGCAGGCCGCGTCGGTGACGTGGTTGACGCCGTGCAGGTCGTACCGGTGGGAGACGCGCCCGGCCACCACGTTGCCGAGCAGGCCGGGGAAGGTGGCCTCGGTCCAGACCGGGAAGTGCGCGCTGATCCGGTCGCAGATCTCCTCGGCGCGGGCCGCGTCCAGCCCGGCGGCGGCCAGCTCCCGCCGCCACACCGGCCGGGTGAGCCGGGCGGACACCTCGAACCCCAGCGCCAGACCGCTGCTGCCCAGCACCACGCCGACCCGCTCCCGCTGCCGGGCGGTCATCCGCCGCAGACCGCAGTCCTCCAGCAGGTCACCGGCGGCCATCATCGCCAGCAGCTGCGCGGTGTCGGTGGCCGGCAGGTCGGCCGGCGGGACACCGTACGCCATCGGGTCGAAGGGGAGGTCCGGCAGGAACGCGCCCCGGCGGACGTAGGTCTTGTCCGGGGCGAACGGGTCCGGGTCGTAGTGGTCGGCGGCCGACCAGCGCTCCGGCGGCACGTCGGACATCAGGTCCCGGCCGGCCAGGACGTTCCGCCAGAACCCGGCGACGTCGCGTGCGCCCGGGGTGTACGCGGCGAGACCGACGACCGCGACCGGGACCTGGACACGTTCTGCACTCATCTTTGCGGCACCTTTTGGGAAGCGGTCAGGCGAGTTGGCGGGGACGGAAGGTCAGGGCGGCGTCCGGCACCGGGACGCCGAAGGTGCGCAGCTGATGGGCGCGGGTGACGACGGCCGCGCCCTCCAGCAGGTTCAGCGCGATCTGGGTGACCGTGCACCGCTCCGGGTCGGCCAGCAGACTGCCCCGGACCCAGCCGTTGAACGCGCCGAGCGCGGGTCCGGCCCACAGCTGGTAGTCGGTACGGCGCTCCACGCGGCCCTCGATCGCCCACCGGCTGGCGTTGCCCACGTACCACCGGAACACCAGGGCCATCCGGTGCCGGGGATCGCGGGCGGCGCGGGCCAGCTGCTCCGGGTCGCGCCGCTGCCAGAACCGCTCGGTCCGTGCCCAGATCTCGTCCAGACCGGCGCCGAACACCTCCCGTTCCAGCCGCTGCCGGAGGTCGGCCGGGAGGTCCCCCAGCGACCGGTACCGCCGGTAGGTGTCGTACAGCCGTCCGGCGCGCGCCGCGAACAGGGTGTTCCGCGTCACCACCTGGACCCGTACGCCCTGTTCGAACATGTCGGCGGCCGGTGCCATGGCCACGTCGGTGACGCCGGCTCCGGCCAGCAGTTCCCGGGCGTCCGCGGACAGCCCGGACTCCACGGCCAGCTGGTTGACCGAGCCGGTGGTCACATAGGCCGCGCCGAGGGCGAACGCGCCGGCCACCGCGGCGGGGGTGCCCAGTCCGCCGGCGGCGCCGACGCGGACCGGCCGGCCGTAGCCGTACCGGGCGGTGAGGGTGTCGCGGAGCGCCAGCAGTTCGGGCAGGACCACCGTCAGCGGGCGGTTGTCGGTGTGGCCGCCGCTGTCCGCTTCCACGGTCACGTCCTCGGCGACCGGGACCCGGCGGGCCAGCCGGCCCTGTTCGGCGGTGAGCGCGCCGTCCCGGACCAGGGCGTCCAGCAGGGCGTCCGGCGCGGGCGACATGAACCGCTCCGCCACCTCGCGCCGGGACACCTTGGCGAAGAGGCGGGTGTCCCGGACCACCCGCCCGTCGGCGTCCTGCCGCAGTCCGGCCGCCGAGCAGCGGACCACGGCCGGGGTCAGGTCCAGATAGGCGGACGCGGAGACACGGCGCACCCCGTGGCGCAGCAGCAGATCGGCGACCTGCCACTCCAGCCGGGGCTCGGCGGGGGAGTGGATCAGGTTCACCCCCCAGTTGGGCCGGTCGCCGAGATCCCGGGTCAGCTCCGCCACCGCCCGCGCCACCCGGTCGGGGCCGAGCCCGGCGGCGCCGAAGAAGCCCAGCAGCCCGGCCCCGGCCAGCGCGGTCACCATCCGTGTGGTGGCGATCCCGCCCGCCATCTCCCCGGCCACGTACGGGAACCGCGTCCCGTGCGCCTCGGCGAACCCGCGGTCGCCCAGCCACTCCGGGTACACCGGCGGCACCGTCCCGACCAGCGGACACCCCCCGCCGGGACCGAGCGCGCCGCCCACCGCCAGCCCGTACCCGGCGTCGCCGCGCACCACGTGCACCGGCTCCCGGACACGGCCCGCGTACGCGGTGATCCCGGCCGGGTCGAACACGGCCGGCTCGGGGCCGGGCCGCCAGCACGGCGGGGCCGTCCCGGCACCGGCCCCGGACACGCCCTGCGGCTGGGTCGTGGTCACCGTACGGCT
Source organism: Streptomyces daghestanicus (assembly GCF_020521275.1). NCBI lineage: Bacteria > Bacillati > Actinomycetota > Actinomycetes > Kitasatosporales > Streptomycetaceae > Streptomyces > Streptomyces daghestanicus. The sequence goes on from NZ_BNDX01000018.1 coordinate 726,996, forward strand.
CCTTCCGGACGGGGGACGGGCCGGAGCCCGGAGAGCAGGTAGTCGGCGTCGACGCGGGCCGGGACGCCCGGGGGCCCGAGACGGGCCCGCACCCGGGAGTCGTCGTAGCGGCGGCGCTGCCCGAGGTAGCAGAAGACCCCGCTGACGACGGCGACGGCCGCCTCGCGCGGGGAGGGGTCGGTGAGCCGCGGCACGATCGCCACCCGGACCCCGGTGAGCCGCTCCAGCAGCCGCCGGAACTCCTCGACCGGCGTCTCCCGGCCGTGCACGACGTGGTACGTCTCCACCCCGCCGGCCGGGGGCAGGTCCGCGAGCCGGGCCATCACGGCGGCGGCGTCCTCCACCGGCATCAGGTTGAGCTGCCCGTCCGGCCGGCCCACGATCCGGAACCGGCCGTGTTCCCGCAGCCCGCCGGGGCCGAAGTAGGACCGCTCCATGCCGGTCAGGGTGCGCTCGATGTTCAGCAGTGGGTGCTCGGGGAGGTCCGGGTGGGGCGGCAGGCCCGTGGTCAGCACACTGGGCCGGAAGACCACCGCCGGCCGTCCGGTGGCCCGCGCCCAGGCGTGCACCAGCAGCTCCGCCTCGTACTTGGAGCGCTCGTAAGCGCCCTCGAAACCGTAGGCGTCGGTCAGTTCGTCCTCGTACACCACCCCGGCACGGCGCGCCCCCGCGACGAACGCGGTGGAGACGTGGAACACCATGGGCTGCCCGCTCCCGGCCCCGGCCAGGTCCAGGACGTGCCGGGTGCCCGCCACGTTGACCCGGCGCAGCACGGCCAGGTCGCCGTCGAGCGTGGTGTCGCCGGCGCAGTGCCAGACGGCGTCCAGCGAGTCGGCCAGCTCCCGGTGGGCGTCCTCCGGCAGGCCGAGGCGGGGCTCGGTGATGCGCGCGGACACCACCCGGAGCCGGGCGGGGAGGTCGGGGCGGGGGGTGGCGAACCGGGCCAGGCCCCTGGCGATCCGCTCCCGCGCGCGCTCCGGCTCGCCGCGCGCGAGCACCGTGACCGACCGGTGGCGGCACAGCAGTTCGTCCAGGAGCCGAAGCCCCAGGAAACCCGTGGCCCCGGTCAACGCCACCCGCACCGCACCCTCCCCTGTCCCGCACCCGACGACGGCCTTACGAAGCGACCACTGTGCCGCGCGCCGCCGGAGGGAGAGGGAGAAGAACGGAGAGATCACCGCTTCTGCTGACAGTCACCGATTATCCGGACACACCACGGCCGTCGTTGATAAGCGCCGGAAGCCGCCGGGACGTCAGCAGGCGTCGGCCAGCTGCTGCTCGATGGCGTCGACCGTGTCGAGCAGGACCCGGGCGACCCCGCGCAGATCCCGGGTGTTCACCGTGTCGCCCACCACGACCGCCGCCAGCGGACCCGTCTTCCCCAGCCGCACCGGGGCGGCCAGTTCGACCAGGTCGGGAATGCACTCGCTGCGGGCGTACGACAGCCCGGTCCGCCGGATGCGGTCGAACTCGCGCCGCATCGCGTCCGTCCGGGCCCGGGTCATGCTCAGGTCGGCGGCCGCCGTGTCGAAGAGGTCCGCCGGGTCGCGCTGGTCCATCGCCAGCAGCAGCTTGCCCGCCGCCGAGCGGTGCGCCGGGACCGGCTGCCGCAGGGCCATCGCGAGCCGCACGTGCTCCTGGCCGTACAGCGTCCCGACGTGCTGGACCCGCGTGCCCGACAACGTGCCCAGGCTGACGATCCGGTGAGTGAGCTGGAACAGCTCGATCAGGAAGGGCGTGACCGGATAGCTCAGCCGCTGCACCCCCGCCGGCCCCCGCGTCGCCGCCAGCCGGGACAGATACGTGCCCAGTTCGTACGACTTCGACTCCCGCCGCACGGCGAGCCCCATGTCGGTCAGCGCCCGCATCAGGCGGTGCAGCGTCGACTTGGGCAGGTTCACCAGCCGGGACAGCTCCGACAGGGTCAGCGGACGCGACGCCTCGGCCAGTGTCTCCAGCACGGTGAGCGCCTTGCGCAGCGGGCCCCCCGGGGCGCCGGGCACGACCGTGCCCGCCCCTGTGCCCGCGCCCGCTCCCGCGCGCGCCGCCCGAGGCTGCCGTTCACCGTCCACCGTGATGCTCCCGTCGACGAAGCACACCGACCAACCGGCCTCCATCCCTATCCGCGCGGGCCTGGCGGACTCAAGGCCGGCCGGGGATGCTGTCCCGAGGATGCTCGGGGTCGGGCCCTTTCGGCGGGCTCGCCACGGGCAAGCGGCAACCACCGTTCCGGAAAGTGGAAACCGCCGTAGAGCCGACCGCCCGGCCCTCCGTACTGTCCCGACCATGGCTGATGTGAGCTCGTACGAGAACGCGGGGGACGGCGTGACCCGCCGTGTCCTGCTGGCCGGCCCCCGTTCCTTCTGCGCCGGGGTCGAGAGGGCCATCGAGATCGTGGAGCGGGCTCTGGAACAGCGGGGTGCTCCCGTCTACGTCCGCAAGCAGATCGTGCACAACGTCACCGTCGTCGACGACCTCGCCGCGCGCGGTGCCGTCTTCGTCGAGGAACTGGACGAGGTGCCCGACGACGCCACGGTGGTGTTCTCCGCCCACGGGGTGTCGCCCGCCGTACGCCAGGAGGCCGACCGCAGGGGCCTGGAGGTCATCGACGGCACCTGTCCCCTGGTCGCCAAGGTGCACGCCGAGGCACGCCGGTTCGCGGCCCGCGGCGACACCGTCGTGCTCGTCGGCCACGCCGGACACGAGGAGGTCGAGGGCACGATGGGCGAGGCACCGCGGTCGATGGTGCTGGTCTCCACCCCCGAGGAGGCCCGCGGCCTGCCGGCCGCCGTCGGCGGGCAGGTCTCCTACCTGACCCAGACCACCCTCGCCGTGGACGAGACCGAGGAGGTCGTCGGCGCGCTCCGGGAGCGGTTCCCGCTGCTCCAGGAACCCCCGTCCGACGACATCTGCTACGCCACCACCAACCGGCAGGCCGCGCTCAAGGCGATCGTCGCGGAGTCCGACCTCGTGCTCGTCGTCGGCTCGGAGAACTCCTCCAACTCGGTCCGCCTGGTCGAGATCGCCCGCCGCGAGGGCACCCGGGCCGAACTGATCGACCGCGCCGGCGACATCCGGCCCCAGTGGCTGGAGGGCGTCCGCACCGTGGGCCTCACCGCCGGCGCCTCCGCGCCGCCCGCCCTGGTCACCGAGGTCGTCGACCGCCTCGGCGAGTTCGGGCCGGTCCAGGTGGAGGAGCGCGAGATCGCACGCGAGACCGTGAGCTTCGACCTTCCCTCGTCCGTACGCGGCCAGTCGCGGCGGGCGGCGGGCGACCGTTCCAGCTGAGCGAGGAGAGACGTGTCATCGACTGTGCTCGGCCAGGTCACGGGACCGCGCCGGCTGAAGGAACTGCGACCGGACCGACTGCCCGCGCTGGCGGACGAGATCAGGGAATTCCTGGTCGACAAGGTGTGCGCCGCCGGCGGGCACCTCGGTCCCAACCTCGGCGTGGTCGAACTGACCATCGCGCTGCACCGGGTCTTCGACTCGCCGGTCGACCGCATCGTGTTCGACACCGGACACCAGTCCTACGTCCACAAGGTGCTCACCGGCCGGCAGGCCGCCTTCGACACCCTCCGCGCCGAGGGCGGACTGTCCGGCTACCCCATGCGCGCCGAGTCCCCCCACGACCACGTGGAGAACTCCCACGCCTCCACGGCCCTCTCCTACGCCGACGGCCTGGCCAAGGCCCACCGGCTGCGCGGTGAGGAACACCGCCGGGTGATCGCCGTCATCGGGGACGGCGCGCTGACCGGCGGCATGGCCTGGGAGGCCCTGAACAACCTCGGCCGGGGCGGCCGGCCGGTGATCGTCGTCCTCAACGACAACGGCCGCTCCTACGACCCCACCGTCGGCGGCCTGGCCGACCACCTGACCGCGCTGCGCGGCGCCGGGGAGCCGGGACCGAACCTCTTCGAGACCCTCGGCCTCGCCTACCTCGGCCCGGTCGACGGGCACGACATCGCCGCCGTCGAGGAGGCCCTCCGAGGCGCCGCGCGGCTCGGCCGGCCGGTCGTCGTCCACTGCGTCACCGAGAAGGGCCGCGGTTACGCGCACGCCGAGGAGGACGAGGCCGACCGCATGCACGGCATCGGCGTCCTCGACCCCGCGACGGGCCGGTCGCGTACCGCGTCCTCGCCCGGCTGGACCGCCGCGTTCGGCGCGGAGCTGGAGCGGATCGCCGCCGAGCGGCCCGAGGTCGTCGCGCTGACCGCCGCGATGCTCAGGCCGGTCGGCCTGCACGGCTTCGCCGAGCGGTTCCCGGAGCGCGTCTTCGACGTGGGCATCGCCGAGCAGCACGCCGTCACCAGCGCCGCCGGCCTCGCCATGGGCGGCCTGCACCCGGTGGTCTGCCTCTACGCCACCTTCCTCAACCGCGCCGTCGACCAGATCATGATGGACGTCGCCCTGCACAACCTGCCGGTGACCTTCGTCCTGGACCGGGCCGGCGTCACCGGCCCCGACGGGGCCAGCCACCACGGCATGTGGGACCTCGCCCTGCTCGGCACCGTGCCGGGCATGCGCGTCGCCGCCCCCCGCGACACCGCCCGGCTCGCCGAACTGCTGGGCGAGGCGCTGTCCGTGCAGGACGGCCCGACCGCGCTGCGCTTCCCCAAGGGCGGCGCCGGACCCGAGATCCCCGCCCTGACCCGCATGGAGGGCGTCGACATCCTCCACCGCACCCGGTCCCGGCCCCTCGACGTCCTGCTGGTCTCCACCGGCGTCCTCGCCGGCCCCGCCCTGGGCGCCGCGGAACTCCTCGCCGAGGAGGGCGTCGGCGTGACCGTCGTCGACCCGCGCTGGGTGCTCCCCGTCGCGCCCGCCCTCACCCACCTGGCCTCCCGCCACCGGCTCACCCTCTGCCTGGAGGACGGCATCCGGGCCGGCGGCGTGGGCACGGCCCTGGCCCAGGCCTGCGCGGACGCCCGCGTCCCCGGCCCGGTGCACGCCCTGGGGCTGCGCCGGGAGTTCCTCAGCCACGGCGAACGGCCCGCCATCCTGGCCGACCACGGCCTCACCGCCCGGTCCGTCGCCGATTCCGCCCGCGCGCTGCTCGGCGACACCACGCCGGCGCGTACACCCGCCCCCTCCTCCCGGGAAAGGACACCGCGGTGACCCAGGTCGCGCTCGGTATGCCCGCTCCGCCCCCCGCCACGCTCGCCGACCGCCGCCCCACCCGTCAGCTGCGGGTCGGCACGGTCGGCGTGGGCAGTGACCACCCGATCTCGGTGCAGTCGATGACCACGACCGTCACGGCCGACGTCAACGCCACCCTCCAGCAGATCGCCGAACTCACCGCCGCCGGCTGCGACATCGTCCGCGTCGCCTGCCCCAGCGCCGACGACGCCGAGGCGCTGCCCGCGATCGCCAGGAAGTCCAAGATCCCGGTCATCGCCGACATCCACTTCCAGCCCAAGTACGTCTTCGCGGCCATCGAGGCCGGCTGCGCCGCGGTCCGCGTCAACCCCGGCAACATCAAGAAGTTCGACGACAAGGTGGGCGAGATCGCCCGCGCCGCCAAGGACCACGGCACCCCCATCCGGATCGGCGTGAACGCCGGTTCGCTGGACCAGCGGCTGATGCGCAAGTACGGCAAGGCCACGCCCGAGGCGCTGGCCGAGTCGGCGCTGTGGGAGGCGTCGCTCTTCGCCGAGCACGACTTCCACGACCTGAAGATCTCCGTCAAGCACAACGACCCCGTGATCATGATCCGCGCCTACGAGATCCTCGCGGAGCAGTGCGACTACCCGCTGCACCTGGGCGTCACCGAGGCGGGACCGGCCTTCCAGGGCACCATCAAGTCCGCCGTCGCCTTCGGCGCGCTGCTGCGCCAGGGCATCGGCGACACCATCAGGGTCTCCCTCTCCGCCCCGCCGGTGGAGGAGGCCAAGGTGGGCGCGCAGATCCTCCAGTCGCTGAACCTGCGCCCCCGGAAGCTGGAGATCGTCTCCTGCCCGTCCTGCGGCCGGGCCCAGGTGGACGTCTACAAGCTGGCCGAGGAGGTCACCGCAGGACTGGAGGGCATGGAGGTGCCGCTGCGGGTCGCCGTCATGGGCTGCGTGGTCAACGGCCCCGGTGAGGCCCGCGAGGCCGACCTCGGCGTCGCCTCCGGCAACGGCAAGGGGCAGATCTTCGTCAAGGGCGAGGTCATCAAGACCGTCCCCGAGTCCAAGATCGTCGAGACCCTCATCGAGGAGGCCATGATCCTCGCCGAGACGATGGACGTGGTGGACGGGGGCTCCGTCACGGTCGTCGCGGGCTGAGCGAGGGATTCCCCTCCGGAGAACGCGAAAGCCCCGGTCAACCGGCTCCCCGGGAGCGGCCACAGTATGGTCGGTACATCGTTTTCCGACGGTTACCGACCATGACAGGCCACTCTCGGGGAGCTTCGACGTGCTGGCACGCCCACTGCCGGACCCGCATCGAACACCGGCCGCGCCACGAGTGACGGGCACCCGACGCCGGGATCCCGTCCGCCCTTGTCCGGGCGAGCGCGGCTCACTCACCCGCCCGGCCCCGTCCCCTGGCCGGTGCGCTCGGTCACGTCGGCACTCCCGGCCGTCCTGAGCGGCGTCACCGCACGGCGCCGCCCACCGGCTCACGGGACATGACGATCGACTCACGGCACGCGACGGCATGTCCCGGCGAGCACGCTGCCCCCGTTCCTGGAGGTTTCGCCATGACCCCCCACACTACGATCCGTCCGATCAAGGCACTGGTGCGGGCCCCCGATCCACTGACCCGGTCGGCCATCAGCAGCCATCTCGACGCCACCCCCGCCATCGAGGTCGTCTCCGAAGAACGCCCCGAACCGGCCGACGTCGCCGTCGTCGTCGCCGACCGCATGACGGTGGAAGTGACGTCGCTGCTGCGCAGGATAAAGAACACCCTTCGCATCCCGATCGTGCTCATCCCCTCGGAGATCGACCGGGCCGACCTGTTCACCGCCGTGGAGTGCCAGGTGGTGGCGGTACTGCCGCGGGTGGCCGCCACCAGCGAGCGCATCGAGGAGGCGGTGCGCACCGCCGCGGCCGGCGGCGGCGCGCTCCCCGCCCCGCTCCTCGGCGAACTGCTCCGGCAGATCGAGCGGATGCAGCGCGAGGTGCTGTCACCGCACGGCCTGCACACCTCCGGGCTGACCCCCCGGGAGATCGACGTCCTGCGGCTGATGTCGGAGGGCCTGGACACCGCCGAGATCGCCGACAAGATGTGCCTGTCGGAACGGGCGGTCAAACGCGTCATCTTCGGGGTGACCCGGAGACTGAACCTGCGCAACCGCCCGCACGCGGTGGCCTACGCGCTACGCAGCGGCGTCATCTGACCGGCCCGCGGTGGCCGGCACCCGACCGGGACCGGCCGCCGCCGCACCACCGGCCGCGCCCACTGCCCCGGGGCCCTGGGCCGGCCGGCGGAAGGCCCACAGCGGCCGGCCCTCACGGAGCATCGTCCGGCGCAGCAGCACCAGGTAGGCGACGTCCAGGACCACGTACGTCGGCACCAGCACCTGGAGCAGGTGGTGGGACGGATAGAGGACGAACGCGGTGAGCCCGGCGAAGAGGGAGCCCACCAGCTTGGCGACGGCGATGTACAGGGACTGGCCCGCACTGGACCCGCGCCGCCTGAGCAGGTACAGGAACGAGGCGCTCAACGGCACCTGGATGATCATCCCGGTGTACATCCCGTCGAGGTCGTGGAACTCGTTCGCCCCCACGACGACCATCAGCCCCGCCCAGACCAGCACGCCGGCGAACGTCCACCGGAAGACCCGGGGCGTCAGCCCCGGGTGGTCGCGCGGCCCGAACCGCAGCGCCTGGTACAGCAGTACGGCGTTGAACAGCACCCACAGGAAGTTGATCCCGCGCTGTGAGGGCAGCTGCTCCAGCACGAAGGTGAGGCTGAACTCCCACGCGAAGTTCACCGCCACCAGATAGGCGGGGATGCCCACCCGCCGGTCCACGAAGGCCTGCCTGATCGCCAGGACGTAGGTCAGCAGCCAGCCGATCGCGGTCGGTCCGGCGAAGGCCCAGAACAAGGCGTCCGGGATGTCGGCCCGCCCCTGGGTGACCGGTGCGACCTGCGACATCGGGATGAGGTAGGGGGGCAGCCAGTCCATGGCGTTCCTTCGTGGGCGTAGCGGGCGGGGAGCGAGGGGGTGGAGCGGGTCAGAGGCTGGGCACGACGGGGTCCAGCCCGAAGAAGGCACCGCCGTACAGCTCCCGGCCGATCCGGGGGTTGAGCATGGCGTGCCGGGCCGCCGTGTTGGCGTCCCGCCAGTACTGCTGCAACGGGTTCGACTCGGCGAAGGCCGCCGCGCCGTGCGCCCACATCAGCTCGTCCAGCGCGACGGTGACCAGGTTGACGGCCTGGCCCACGTCACCGCGGATGCGCAGCAGCTCGGTGTCGGGCAGGCCGGTGGCCGCGCGGGCGGCCTCGTCGAGGACGTCGGCGGCCCGGTCCACGTGCAGTTCGGCCGCGTCGATCGTCAGGGCCGTGCGGCCGAGTTCGGAGACGAAGGTCTGGGAGCCGGGCTGGCTCGTGTACCGGCTGGGCGCGATGCCCCGCCCGGGTGCCTTGTCCACGACATGGGCGAGGGCGGCCTGGCCGATGCCGACGACCACGGAGGCGCAGATGACCGCCATGGCCGCGATCGCCGCCGTACGGAACAGCGGGGGCAGCGAGGTGTCGGTGGTGTTCTCCCGTCCCCGCTGCGCCTCCGCCGAGATCACCCGGTGCGCGGGCACGAACGCGTCCCGCAGCACCACCGTGTGGCTGCCGGTGGCGCGCATCCCGACGGTGCGCCAGGTGTCCTCGATCGTCAGGTCGGAGACCGGGACCAGCAGGGAGAGCCCGCCGACGGGCTGCCCGTCCGGGCCCAGCTCGCGGGCGACCAGGATCGCCCAGTCGTCGTGCAGGATGCCGGTGGCGTACGGCCAGGAACCGGTGAGCAGGAACCCGCCGTCGGTGCGCACCGCGGTGCCCGTGGCCGCGAACACCGAGGCGAGCTTGGTGTCGGGGCCGCCGCCGAAGACCTCGTCCCGGGCGGCCTGCGAGAACTTCGCCGCCAGCAGGTTCGACCCGTTGATGTTGTTGACCACCCAGGAGGTCGACGGGCAGTGGTGGGAGAGGGCCTTGACGACCTCGCTCAGGGTGCGGACGTCGGCTTCCAGTCCGCCGTAGGCGCGGGCGGTCCACAGCCGGGCCACCCGGCTCTCCTCGATCGCCCGTACCGTGGTGTCGGGCAGCCGCCGGGCGCGCTCCCCCTCGGCGGTCCCCTCGGCGAGGACGGGGCCGAACTTGTGGACCGTGTCCACGAGTTCGGAGCGCAGGCGCAGCAGGTCCGTTCGGTCGTACGTCATGGTCACCAGTCCGGGCGCTCGGAGACGAGATGGGTGTGGTCGTAGTAGTCGCGCCAGGCGCCGATCCGGCCGGCGCGCACCTCGAACGCCGCCATCACCTTCAGGTTCAGGGCGATCGGGGTGCCGTCGGCGCGGAACATGTTCTCGATCCGCTCGGCCAGGACGGTGTCCCCGGTCGTGGCCAGGTGCCGGAACCTGACCTCCAGCCGGGCGAAGTCGGGCGGCAGCAGCGCGAGGATCTCCGCCTTGCCCCGGCACACCGGGGACCCGGGGTTCTCCCACACGCAGTCGTCGGTCAGATGGTCGTCCACGGCCTTCCGGACGGCCTCGGGGGTCGGTCCCATCGCGGTCAGGAAGGCGCGGACGAGGCGCTCGGCGTCGGTGGCGGGCATGCTCAGCTCCCGGTGGTCGGCGCGTCGGTGCGGCCCAGGACCCGGGCGAGGGCCGCGCCGAGGTCCCGGTCGAGGTGCGGCCCGGCGTGGACGCTGCGCCAGGCGATGTGCTGGTCGGGGCGGACCAGCAGGGCGCCGTCGTCGTCGATGCCCCGGACCGCGGCCCAGGTGCCGTCGGCGTCCCGGTAGTCGGCCGTGTCGGAACCGCTCCCGACGGACACCACGGCGAGCGGCACCCCGTGGGTGTCCGCGGCCTTCTTCGCCGCGACCGCCCAGCCCTCGCTCAGCGGCCCGGTGATCAGCGTGTACCCGGTGCCGCCGGCGACGAGGTCGTGCGTCGACACCCGGGTGTCGCCGTGCAGCAGCCAGGCGTGCGGCAGCCGGTGGCCCGGCCGGGTGACCGGACGGTAGACCGCGCCCAGCGGGTCCCGGGGCGGTGGCTCGGTGCCGTCCGGGACCAGCGCGCCGGACGGGTAGAAGTGGCCGAGTTCGATGTCGTGCGCCTGGTACTCGATCCGCTGGGTGCCGAACACCTCGCGCACCACGCTGCGCCGGGTCTCGCCCACCGGTGTGCCGGAGAACAGCTCGGTGAAGCCGGCCCGGGTGGCCTCCGGCTGACCGGGCACCATGCCGAGGCTCGCGAACAGGACGCCGTAGTTGAGCAGGCAGGTCATCGACCAGTTGACGTTGCGGGTGGCGACGGGCAGCCGCTCCGGCTCGTAGGAGTCGAGCAGCGCCTCGCCGGCCCGGCCGCCGTGCACCGCGCCGAGCTTCCACGCGAGGTTGTGCGCGTCCTGCACCGCGGTGTTCAGACCGCCGCCGGCGGCGGGCGGCTGCCGGTGCGCGGCGTCCCCGGCGAGGAAGACCCGGCCGGAGCGGAAGGAGCGGGCCACGACCGCCTCCGGCCGGTACTCGCTGACGTGGTGGACCCGCACGGCCAGGTCCCCGGGCAGGGTCAGCACCTCCCGTACCTTCACGGCGATCGCCTCGTGGCCGAGGTCCACCTCGGCACCGGGCGGCACCCGGAAGTGCAGGGCCCACTCGTCGGAGGCCAGGCCCCAGTCGGGCCCGGTGGCGACGACCACCGACACCCCCTGGTCGGGGCTGAAGATGTGGGTCATCAGCACCGAGTCGCCGGGCCACCAGCGCGACAGGTCGGCGCTGAAGTGGACGGAGATGATGGTGAAGCCGCCGCCGGCGCCGTCCATCGGGATGTCCAGCGCCCGGCCGACGCTCCGGCCGCCGTCGGCGCCGATCACATAGCGGGCCCGGACGGTGCCCGTCTCGCCGGTGGCCCGGTCGGTGATCCGCGCGGTCACCCCGGTCTCGTCCTGGGTGAACTCCGTCAGCTCGTGGTGGAACAGCAGGCTGCCCGGCGCCCGGCGCTCCGCGTGCCGGCGCAGCAGCGGCTCCAGCCGGTGCTGCGGCAGGTTGGTCGAGGGGCCGGTGCTGTCGGCCGCGTAGGGACCGGCGGTGACGCCTCCGCCGAAGGAGTCCATCCGGTGCAGTTCCCGGGCGTCCAGGGGGCCGTCACCGGCCAGCGAGGTGTACCAGGCGACCTCGCTCATGTGCTGCGGCGGACAGCTGATCCGGTAGACGTCGTCGGCGATCCCGTGCTGGCGGAAGATCTCCATGGTGCGCTGGTTGAGGTAGTGCGCCCGGGGGAGGACCGAGGTCGACTCGCGACGCTCCACGAGCAGGTGGGGCACGCCGGCGTCGGACAGGAAGACCGACGCGGCGAGTCCACAGCCGCCACCACCGACGATGAGAACGGGTACCTCTGTGTCAAGCATGAATTCCCCTGGGTCCGGGCGGGTCGTACATGGTGCGGGTCACGCCCCGTGCGGGGGCGTGGTGTCGTCGTGCAGGGTGATGACCGAGGCCGGGCACCGCAGGGCCGCCGCCCGGACCGTCTCGTGGGTGTGCTCCGGCGGGGCCGCGTCGAGGACGACGACGGTGCCGTCGTCGTCGCCCTGGTCGAAGACCTCCGGCGCGATCAGGGCGCAGTTGCCGACCGCGAGGCAGCGGCTCTCGTCGACCTCCACCTTCATGGCGCTCTCCGTTTCCCGCCGGGTCACCAGGTGACCGGCAGCGCGTTCACCCCGAAGACCAGGGCGTTGGTCCGGTAGTCCAGCTCCTCCGGCGCGACGGCCAGCCGCAGCTCGGGGAACCGGTTGAACAGGGCGGGCAGCGCGACCCGCAGCTCCATGCGCGCGAGCTGCTGGCCCAGGCACTGGTGGGGGCCGAACCCGAAGGTGAGGTGGCGCTGCACCGGGCGGCGCACGTCCAGCCGGTCCAGGTCCTCGCCGGAGGCCCCGAGGTCCCGGTTGGCTGCCAGCACCGACGCCACCACCCGCTCGCCCTCCTTGATCTCCTGGTCGCGCACCGGGATGTCGCCCGACGCCTGCCGGGGCAGGATGGTGGCCGGCACGACGTACCGCAGCAGCTCCTCCACGGCCCCGTCGACCGCCTCGGGCTCGTCGCGGACCACCGCGAGCTGGTCGGGGTGCTGGAGCAGCAGGGCGATGGACGACGCGAGGGTGTTGGCGATCGTCTCGTGGCCGGCGATGAGCAGCATGTTGCCGATGCCGGCCAGTTCGCTGTCGGTCAGCTGGTCGCCGTACTCGCGCACCACCCGGCCCAGGACGTTGTCGCCCGGCTCCTCGCGGTGTCCGGCCACGAGGCCGGCCATGTAGGCCTCCATCTCGGCGGCCTTCTCCATCTGCACCTCGCGGCTGTTGCTGAAGTCCAGCGCGATCGCGGTGCGGCGCTGGAACTCCTCGCGGTCGGCGTAGGGCACCCCCAGCAGCTCGCAGATGACCAGCGTCGGGATGGGGGTGCAGAACAGCTGCACCAGGTCGGCGCCCGGACCGGCCTTCTCCACCTCGTCCAGCGCGGCGGTGACGACCTCCTCGATCTGCGGCCGCTGCTCGCGCGCCCGCCGGGCCGTGAACGACGCGGTCAGCATGCGCCGCAGCCGGGTGTGCTCGGGGCCGTCGTAGCTCAGCAGGTTGCCCGCCTGGTACGGCATGGAGCCGCCCATCCGCAGCCGGTCGTCCGCGAGGACGTTCTTCACGTCCTCGTACCGGGTGACGACCACCGCGTCGAACGCGCCCAGCATCGGACTGGGCACGGTGACCCGGCGCAGCTCCTCGTCCTTCTGCGCCTCGTACAGCTCGGGGACGGGGGCGAAGGGGCAGCCGGCGGCCCGGCCCCCGATGGGGATCTCGATGGAGTCGGTCATGAGGTGACGCCTTTCTGTCTGGTCGGGGGCCGTACGGGCCTGGGGGCGGGGGTGGTGTGCCGGTTCACAGCCGGCGGCCGACGACGAAGCCAGCGACCTCCAGGAACGCGTCGCGCACGTCCTCGGGGATGCGGGCGGCGGCGAGGGCCTCCTGGGCCGCGGTGAGCCGGTGGGCAGCCTCCCGCTCCGCCCAGTCCCGGCCGCCCGCCCGCTCCACCAGGTCGGCGACGTGCCGCACGGCGGTCTCGGTCAGGGGCTCCGGACCCAGGTACAGGGCGCGCAGCTCCTCCGTGCCGGGGGAGTTCAGCGCGGCCACCACGGGCAGCGACTTCTTGCGGGCCCGCAGGTCGGCCCCGATCCGCTTCCCGGCCCGGTCCTGGTCGCCCCAGATGCCGATCAGGTCGTCGACGAGCTGGAAGGCGAGGCCGATGTGCTCACCGAAGGCGCTCAGGTGCTCCACCAAACCGGCTTCCGCGCCGACCAGTTCGGCGCCGAGCGCGCAGGAGCAGCCGAGCAGGGCGCCCGTCTTGTCGCCGGCCATGCGCACGCACTCGGCGAGGGTCACGTCGTCGCGCTGCTCGAAGGCGACGTCGGCGGTCTGCCCGTCGATCATCCGCTGGGTCGCGGCCATCAGGGACACGGTGGCCGCCCGGGCTCCGGGGGCCGGCGCGGCGAGCAGCACGGAGGTGGCGGCGGTGACCATCGCGTCGCCGGCCAGGATGGCGTTCGGCTCGCCGAAGACCGTCCACGCGGTGGCCCGGCCGCGCCGGGTCTCGTCGCCGTCCATGATGTCGTCGTGCAGCAGCGAGAAGTTGTGCACCAGCTCCATGGCGAGCGCGGCGGGCAGACCGTCCTCGGCGGTGCCGCCCGCCGCCCGCGCCGACAACAGGGCCAGGGTGGGCCGGACCATCTTCCCGCCCCAGGAACCGGTGGGCCGCCCGGCGGCGTCCGCCCACCCGAAGTGGTACTCGGCGATCCGGCTCATCTCCGGCCCCAGATGGGTGCGGACGGCGTCCCGCAGCGCGGGCGCCACCGTCGTACGGCCGGTGTCGAGCACGGGGGAGAGGCTGCGGACCGGGGTCGTCGTCATGAGGCCCACCGGCCGTCCGCCGGGCGGGCCGGGCGCCGGGAGGCCGTCCGGGACCGGTCCGCACACGGACGGTCCGGGAACACACTGGCGTGTCGCATGGTGCACCTTCGCTGTCGGCTCGTGAGGGTCACGGCGTGGGCAGATCGCGGGAGGCCGGCCCGGGGCTGCTCAGCAGCGCCCGCCGCAGGACGCGGGGGGAGGTGAGCAGCGCGCGGGGCGGGGAGAGCAGGAAGAGGACGTCGCGGTAGGCGGCGCACACCACCGGGTCGTTCGGCACGTGCGCGCTCACCCGGGCCAGGTACCGGTTCAGCAGCCGGGCCGCCGGGCCGCCGCGCACCGCGTTGCCGGTGGCTCCCGGCACGGGACTGTCGGCGCCCGTCGCCACCTCCCAGGCCCGGCCGGAGGAGCGCAGCACCGCCCGTTGCAGGGCGTGGACGGAGGGGGCGGCAGGGCCGGCCAGCGCGTCGCGCAGGGCGACCGCGTTGAGCGCCGCCGCCGACAGGCCCTGCCCGTAGACGGGGTTGAGGGCGCACGCGGCGTCCCCGACCACCAGCAGTCCGGTGGCGTCGCGGTCCAGCCGGTCGTAGCGGCGGCGCCGGTTGGCGGTGTGCCGGTACCCCACCGGCCGGGAGAGCGGGCGGGCCGCGCTCAGCCACTTGTGGACGGCCGGGTGCGGCAGCAGGCCGGCGAAGTCGACGAAGCCCTCCGGGTCGGTGGGCGGCGTCTCCTCCCGCGGCCCGGAGAGCGTGACCAGCCAGCGGTCGCCCTCGGCGGGCAGCACGATCGCGCCGTACGGCTGCCCCGCGTCGGGCACGAGGTAGAAACCCTTCAGGTCCGCGGCCGGCGGGTCGGCGTGGAAGGCGCACGTGGCGTACGCCCGCCCGGTCTCCACCACTTCCTCGGCCGGGGCCCGGCCGCCCAGCTCGGTCAGCCACTGCGGGGTGCGGCTGGCCCGGCCGGTGGCGTCGACCACGAGATCGGCGGCCAGCTCCTGGCGGCCGTGGTGGTCGCCGCCGCGCTCGCGCAGCACCACGCCGGTGACGCGGCCGGGCCGGCCGAGCAGACCCGTCACCTCGACGCCGGTGCGGACGGTGATGCCGGACCCGGCCAGCACCCGCCGGCGGATGTGGTGCTCCAGGAGGGGACGGGACGGGGTCATGATCGGCCGGGACGGATTGCGGCGGGATATCCACTGCGCCGCCTGCCACACCCCGAGGTCGCCCGGCACCGCCAGCCGCGGCGCGCCCGCGTCCGTCAGCTCGGGCAGCAGCCCCGGCAGCAGCTCGTCCAGCGCGCGCATCCCGCTGGCCAGCAGCACATGGGTGTGCCGGGACTGCGGCACACCCGGACGGGGGCCGGGGCCGTCCTCGTACTGGTCGCGTTCGAGGACGGTCACCCGGTCCGCGTGTCCGGCGAGGACGTGCGCGGTGAGCAGGCCCGCCACGCTGCCGCCCACGACGACCACATGCCCGAGGGAGGACCGGGGCCGGGCGGCGGGGGCGCTCGCGGGGGCCGGGCGGGGCGGCGCGGCGGCCGGCTGTTCACCGGCGGATGCCCCCGGTGTGCCGTCGAGGCGGGCGGCCAGGAAGTCGGCGCCGCTGGTCTCCCCGGTGCCCGGCAGGTCACCGAGCATGTACCGCACCAGTTCCAGGTGCGTGCTCCGCCACCGCCGTACGGCGTCGTCCAGTTCGCCGAGCCGCCCGGCCTCCTCGGCCCAGTGGTCGCCCTCGCCCTGTTTCGTCAGCTTCCTGACCCGTGCGAACAGTTCCTTGAACTGCTCCGAGTCCAGCCCGCTGGCCGTGCCGAACCGGTCCCGGAACCGCAGGAAGTCCTCCCGGCGCAGCGTGCGGCGCAGCAGCGTCAACTGTCCCGTCAGGGCGTCGACCAGCCGCGTCGCGCGGGCCACCCGCTCGGCGAAGCACTGCCGTCCGCACGGGCCGGCGTCGATGTGTCTGAGGTCGACGAGCACCTGGCTGAGCAGGGTCTCGGCCGCCTGGTGCACGACGATGAAGAGCCGCTCGCTGTCGCTGACCTCCCGCTGCTCCGCCGGGGTGAGCGGCTGCTGGAGGGAGAGCAGTTCGTCCAGGCGCAGATACGACGCGTAGGTCGGGGTGGTGGTCATCAGGCCAGCTCCTCGCAGTGGGTCCGCGCTACACCAGGCGGCCGGGCACGGTGAGATCCGCCAGCGCGTCCCGGTGGACGCCGGGCGGCAGGGCCTCCAGCGCCGCCGTGGCCATCCGTACGTGACGGTGCGACACCTCGCGCGCCGCCTGTGTCCCGTCGTAGGCGTGCACCAGCTCGGCCATGGCCGCGTAGCGCTCGTCGACGGGTACGGCGGTGTCGGCGAGGAGGCGCTCGATGCGCCGGCGCTGCGCCTCGGAGGCGCGTTCGTGGGCGAGCAGCACCGGCAGGGTGGGCCGGCCGTTGCGGACGTCGGAGACATTCGGCTTGCCCGCCCGGGTGCCGTCGTAGGCCATCAGGTCGTCGCGTATCTGGTACGCGATGCCCAGCTGGTCGCTGTAGTCGCTGAGCGCCTTCAGCTCGGTGTCGTCGGCCCCGCCCAGGGTGGCGCCCACACCGCAGGCCATCCACAGCAGGGCACCGCTCTTGTCCGCGATCATGGCGAGGTAGTCCTCGACGGAGCAGAGGGTGCGGCTCATCCGGATCTCCCGCAGGGCCGCGTCCCCGATCCGCAGTCCGGTCCGGGCCAGCACGGTGAACGCCTGGGCGACGCGCTCCGGCGGGGCACCGGCCTCGCCGCACTCGGCCAGGGCGGAGAAGCCGTGGAAGAACAGCCCGTCCCCGCCGACGATGGCCGCCGACTCACCGAACACCGTGTGCGCGGCGGGCTTGGCGCGCCGCTCCCCGTCGCTGTCGATGATGTCGTCGTGCATCATGGCGCCGACCTGGACACATTCCAGCCCCACCGCGGCGGGGAGGACGGAGGCGATGTCACCGCCCACCGCGAGACTGGAACGGATCACCAGCCAGGGGCCCATCATCTTGCCGAAGGGCATCAGCCCGTACCGCACCAGCTCGTCGAGGCCCGATACATCGTGCGGCCACCGGCTCTCCACCTCGGCCCGCACGATGGCTGCCACCTCGGGATCGGCGACCTGAGGAACATCGATGTCGGTCATGGGCACGACGTTAGGGAGGCCGTCCGGGGGCTGTCGTCACCGGCGGACGGCCTCGGCCCGAGTGGGAACGAGGGATGGCATCTTCGGTCCGGAGTCCGAAAGTCGACGGCCCGGAAGACCGCGGCGCGCTCAGGTCGTCGCCCGGCCGAGACGGCCGCCCAGACTGGCCGCGACCAGCTCGACCCGGGAGCGGCAGCCGGTCCGCGCGAACAGCCGGGTCAGGTGGTTCTCCACGGTCTTCTCGCTGATCTGCAGGCGCAGCGCGATCTGCCGGTTGGTCAGGCCCTCGCCGATCAGGTCGATGATGCGCCGCTCGGTGACGGCCGGCGCCTCCCGCCGGCCGCGGCTGCGGGGGGCGGGCACGCCGCGTTCCCGGGTCACCGCCCGGACCCGTTCCAGCAGTGACGACGCGCCGCAGCGAGTGGCCAGTTCGTGTGCCTCGCGCAGCCAGGGCCGCGGGTCCTCGGCGAACCGCGCGATCACCAGGCAGGTGTCGAGGACCGACGGCAGATCGCCCCGGTTGCGGGCCAGTTCGACGGCCTGCCGGGCCTGTTCGACGTCACGGCCCACCAGACCGCGGGCCAGCAGCAGGCTCTCCGAGGTGTCCGTCCCGGTGTCCCCGCACAGCAGCTCGACCTCCTCCAGCAGGTCCGCCGCGCCGTCGTGGTCGTCGGCGAACGCGGCGATCCGCACCGCCCGCATCAGCAGCAGGTGCAGGCCCGCGTGGACCCCGGCCCGGCGCAGCCGGCGGCTGACCCGCAGGGCCAGCAGCGCCGCCCGCCGGTCGTCGCCCGCGCGGCTGAGCAGACCGATCCGCACCCAGGAGCGCGGCCCGGCCAGCCCGGGGACCGGCCGCACGTCGGCCAGCCACTCGGCCGCCTGCCGGGCCTCGCCGCGGGCGGCGCACATGTCGGCGGCGAACAGGCGGGCCGCCTGGTGCGCCAGCGTGGCCTCGCCGGACGACAGTTCCAGTTCCCGGGCCGCGGACATGGCCCCCGACCAGTCGACGGCCGTGTAGCCGTCCACCACCCGGCGGTACACGCCGAGCACACCGGTGCCGGGGTTCCGGTAGCGGGCGCCGAGGACGAGGTGCGTCAGCGTGGCCAGGTCGGCCACCGAGGGCGCGACGGGCGCCGGCTGCTCCGGCCCGGCGTGCGACCGCCCCGCCCGCCGGGACGCCGCCGTCCGGACAGGCCGGTGCCAGACCCGCTCGCAGGCCCCGAGGTCCCCGAAGAGCGCGGTACTCAGGAGGTCCATCAGCTCCGGCGCGGAGGCGGCACAGGGGTGGCGCGGGTCCGCGGGGGCGGGGGGTTCGGTGCTCTGCGGGGCGGTAGGTGCGGGGGCTTCCGCGTTCCGCGGGGCCTTGGGGGTGGAGGGCTCCGCGTCCCGCGGGGCTGTGGGTGCGGGGGCTCCGCCGGCGTGCGCGGTGAGGAGGGCGTCCCGCGCGTGCGTGGGGGTGGTGCTCCCGCCGGTTCCCGCCGCGGGCTCCGCGTCCCGGGCGTCCGTGAGGGGCTCACCCAACCCCGCCGTGCGAACCGCGTCCCGCGCGACCATCGGCGCGGCCACCCCGCCGGTCCCCGCCACGGGGACGGCACCCCGCGCCTCCCCCGGGGAGCCCGCCCCGCCCGTCTCCGCCGCGAAGACCGCCCCCCGGCCCCCGCCGCCCGTCAGCGGACGGCCGAACCACCACTGGGCGAAACCGGCCGGCTCGCGGTCCGTGACCGCCTCGTCGAGCAGGGACCGCACGGCCTCCTCGGCGGGCGGCTCGCCGGTGTGCAGGGCGAGCAGGATCGCCGCGAGACGGATCTCCGTCAGCGAGGCCGGCGCGCAGCCCCGTTCCGCGTACCCGGCGAGCACGTCGCGCAGCAGCTCGTACCGGCCGGTGCGGACGACGAGGTTCAGCAGCCGGGTCAGCGTCCGGGCGTGGTCCGGGTCCCCGGGGGACAGGCGGGCGAGCGCCGCCAGGCACCACCGGGCCGCGCGCTCCGGCTGCTCCCGCTCCGCGTCCGCGGCCAGGCCGAGCAGCCAGCCGATCCGGGGCCGGCCGAGCGTGACCGCCGGCCCGCCGCGCGCGATGTGGTCGGCGAGCGCCATCGGGTCGGCTCCGCCGGTCCGCCGCCGGGACAGCAGCCGCTCGGCCACCGACGCGTGCAACGCGGCCCCGCGCCGGGCGTCCGGCAGCCGGACCGCGGCGGCGGCCAGCGCGGGGCACCGGCAGCTCACCCGGCCCGCCGCGTCCGCGACCAGCACCTCCGCGTCGATCAGCCGGTCGAGCAACCGGCCGCACTCGGTGAGATCGGTCCCGGTCACCTCGGCGAGCAGCGGCAGATCGGTGACGCCGAACCCGTCCCACACGGCGAGCGAGGACAGCAGCCGGACGGCCGGCGCGCCGAACGACCTGGTACGGCGCAGGAGGTGATGACCGGCCGGCAGTTCGACCGGCTCCTGGGGCGCGCGCAGGCACAGCCGCCCGCGGAAGACGGCCAGCCGGCCCCGCCCGCGCAGATCGGCGAGGGTGCCCAGCAGGGTTCCGGGGTTGCCGAACAGCGGACCCAGGGCGGTGCGCAGCACGCCCGGCACCGCCTCGTCGAGACGCGGGCCCGGCAGCCGCCGGGTGAGCGCCTCCGCGACCTCGTCGTCCAGCGGCCCGAGCGTCACCACCTGGTCGGCGGCGGCCAGCAGTTCGGCGACGCCGGGCGCGTACTGGGCGCTCTCCTCGCAGGCGGCCAGCACCAGGCACCCGGCCCGGCGGGCCGCGGTGAGCACCGGGGCGGGCTCGGCCACCTCCTGCACATCGTCGGCGAGCAGCGCGACCCGCCCGCGGCGGCCGAGCCGGCCGAACAGCTCATCCAGCGCGATGACCATGGCCGGCGCCCAGCCGCCGCCGTCCCGCCGCACGGCGTCACCGATCCGGGCCAGGGCGCCGAGCGGCGCGGCCAGCCCGGCGTCCTGGAACTGCTCGAACCGGTCCCGTACGGCCCCCACCAGCGGCGCCAGGGCGTACGGATCACCGCCGTCACCACCCCGGCCGGCCTCCGCACCGCCTTCCGGGGCGTCGTCCGTACTGCCGTCCCCGCCCCTGCCGGGACGGACCGCCAGGACGCGCACCCCGGCCGCGCCCAGCATCCGCTCCGCCTCCTCCAGCAGCGCCGACCTGCCGATCCCGGCCGGCCCCTTGAGAACGACCAGGCGTCCGCCGTCGGCCGCCGAAGCCGCGCGCAGCACCGCCAGTTCCTGATCCCTGCCCCGGACCGCGGCACGTGCTCGGGCCACGCCGACCTCCTCTCGTGACGCCGGCCGGCTATCTCCCGGGTCAACTCCCGGTCGGCCACGTCAATGTAACCTTTCGAACGCCTGCCGAAGCGGAGTGCCGGGCATACTGACACGGTGGTCAACAACTGGCACAGCGAGGCCGATTCCGATCGGCCGGCGCGCGTACTGTTCGGCCGTGACGCCACCGTCACACGCGTCGTCGACCTCGCCACCTCACCGGACGCGGCTCCGCTGATCCTGCTGACCGGGCCGGCCGGCGTCGGGCGCAGCGCGGTGCTCGACGCCGTCGACGAGGAACTGACGGCGCGCGGCCTGCGCACCCTCACCCTGCGGCTGGCGCGCAACGAGCGCGACCGCCCCTACTCCCTGGCCTCGCGCCTCGGCGCCGAACTCGACGCCCGCGACCGGGCCACCGTCCTCAGGTCCACGGCGAAGACCGCCGCCGCGCCGCCCGGGCCGGACACCGGCCGCCGGCTCGCCGCCGAACTGCGCGCGGCGCTCACCACCCGCGACAAGCTCACCGTCCTCGTCGACGACGTCCAGTGGACCGACCCGGACTCCCGTGCCGTACTGCTGCCGATGATCCGGCACCTGGCCGGCGGCCCGGTCACCTTCGTCTGCGCCCTCCGCCTCGCACCGGCCGGCCCGGGCGACGGCGTCACGCCGGACCGGCTGCGCGCCGCCGGCCTCGCCGAGGTGGTACCGCTGCGTCCGCTGCGCGAAGCGGAGGTCCGCGCCCTGGTCACCCGGCGATTACAGGCCGAGCCGTCGCCTGCGCTGCTCGCGTATCTGCGCCGGGAGTGCCGTGGCCGGCCCACCGCCGTGCTCACCGCCCTCGCGGGACACCAGCGCGGCGGTTCGCTCCGCGTCTTCGACCGGCACGCCTACCTCACCTCCCCGCACTGGCCGCCCGCGCTCCCCGCCGACCTGCCCTCCGTCGAGTACCTGCGCCGACTGGGCGGCTGGGTCTGGCCGGTGGCCAAGGCGGTGGCCGTCCTGCACCCCCTGGGCGCCGCGGCGACCGGGCTGATCGCCGAGGCCGTGGGCGCGGACGAGACCGCCGTGCGGAAAGCGCTGGACGAGCTGTACGCCGAGGAGGTCCTGCGGCACGGGCCCGGACCGGGCCACTGGCGGTTCCGGGTGCCGCTGCTCGCCTCCGCGCTGACCACCTGCCTCGGACCGTACGAGCGGCGCAGACTCGCCCAGCTGGCGGTCACCGCGATCTGGGCGGGCGAGGCCGTCGCGGACGACCGGTACCTCGCCGAGCAACTGGTCACCGCGGGCCGCTTCGTGGACCCCGGGCGGGCCTCGGCCGAACTGCTCGACAAGGGCAGCGCCGCCATGCTGGCCGACGGCTACTGCGCGGAGCGCTGGCTGCGCGCCGCCATCGACCTGATCACCCAGCCGGAACAGCGCGTCCAGGGGCTGCTCGCCCACGCTTCCACCTGCTGCATCCACCTGCGGTACGCCGAGGCGATGGAGAGCGCGTGGACGGTCCTGTCCGCCCACGCCGACCTGGTCACCCCCGAGGAACTGCTGGAGATGGAACTGGTCTACGTCAGCGCCCTGGGCGGGATGGGCGACACCGCGGCGCTCACCGAGATCTGCGAGGGCGGCTGGCGCTCGCTGCCGGGCGGGGAAGGACACCGGATCGTCACCCGGTGCATCGCCCTGTGCCACCTGGACCGCTGGCGCGAGGCGGACGACCACCTCGCGGCGCGGCGGGACGACTGGAGCGGGGACAACGTTGTCGTCGCCGCGTTGGGCCAGCTCATGCACGAGTGCTTCGGCGCGTACCTCGGCCGGACCGGGGCGTTCGACCTGGCCGTCGCG
Source organism: Streptomyces daghestanicus (assembly GCF_020521275.1). Lineage (NCBI taxonomy): Bacteria > Bacillati > Actinomycetota > Actinomycetes > Kitasatosporales > Streptomycetaceae > Streptomyces > Streptomyces daghestanicus. Next base: position 749,327 of record NZ_BNDX01000018.1, read on the forward strand.
GACCCGTCCCGGTACCCGTTGTGGACGGAGGGCGCGCGGCACCGCTTCGAGCGCCTGTCGCAGCTGGCCCGGGTCCTCATGGGGTTCGGTGAACCGGATCGCGCGGAACGGCTGCTGACGGATCATCACCTGCTCGTCGGGTACCGGCCGGTCCCGGACCGGGTGGTGGCGGACGGCCAGGCCGGGCGCTGGGACCCGGCGCTCCAGCTGGCCCGGGCGAGCCTGGCCACCGGCCTCTCCGTCGGCGACCTGCCGGTCCACACCCAGGTGTGCCGGGAGACCAGCGTCATCCTCGGCGCGCGCGGCCAGCTGGCGCGGGCCCGTGAGGTGATCGAGCGCGCGCGGACCGTGCAGCCCGTGATGCTGCACCTGCTTTCCGCGCCGGAGTCGTACCTGGACCAGAGCCTGGGCGCGGCCGACCGGGCCCGCCGGGTCGTCGCCGACGGGCTCGCCCTGGCCGCCGGGCGCGGACTGGTCGTCGGCACCGACGAACTGTGGCTGGCGATGGCCCTGGCGGAACTGGCCGCGGGCGACACGGCCGCGGCGCGGCGGTGCGTGGACGAGGTGAGCCGGGTCGCGGAGCTGCTCGGCACCGGCCGGGCCCGGCTGTGCCGGCTGCTCGCCACCGCCGTGGCGCACCACGACCGCGCCCGCGCGGCCGAGGCGGTACGGCTGGCCCGGCGGCGCGGCCTGCCACTGGAACAGGCCGACACGATCGGCACGGTGGTCCGGCACGGACTGGCCGACGCCTCGCTGCTGCACGAGGCGTACGCGCTCTACGGCGAACTCGACGCGCTGCTGCGCAGGGCGCAGTTGCGGAACCTGATGCGCGAGCACGAGGTCATCGCGCCGCGCCGCAGCAGCGTCGTCGCCGAGAACGAGCGGCTGCTCGCCACCCTGGTCACCGAGGGGCTCACCAACCGGGAACTGGCCGTGGTGCTCGGCACCAGCGAGAAGAGCGTGGAGGGCCGGCTCGGCAGGCTCTTCAAACGCACCGGTTACCGTTCACGGGTCGAACTCGCCTCCGCGATCCTCGCCGGCGAACTGCCGTGACGGCCGGACCCGTCCGAGCCGTACGACGGAAACCCGGTCGCGTCCCGCCCGGCGGACCGCTACCTTCCGCGGAGCACGGGACGCGACCACGACAGAGGGCCGGGCATGGGCGGCGGGAACAGCGGGACGGGCCGCCGGGAGGTGGTGCTCGGCCAGTTCGACCACGCCGGGGAGGTGGCCCGGGTGCGGCTGGCCGGCCTCGGTGACGAGGAGTACCGGGGGGAACCGGTCCCCGGCCGCTGGTCGGTGCGCCGCCGGGAAGAGGCCGTGACCCCACGTGCGTACGGGCCGGGGCAGTGGGTCCTCGGCCTGGGTGCCCCGGACATCCCGGCGAGCGAGTACGCGGAGGTCGCCCGGCAGGCCGCGAGCGGCACGACCGCCGCCAGGATCGCCGACGACTGGAGCGTCGGCGTCGAGCGGGTCGAGGAGGTCCTCGCCGGGGCCGCCCCGGCGGTGACCGGCCCGGCGCCGGTCACCACCATCGCCTGGCGCCTCGGGCACCCGCACTCCTGCCGCGCGGGCGCGTGGGAGTGGGCCTTCGGCGAACGGCGCCGCGACCCGAGGCGGATGGTCGACTTCAGCCCGCACGCCGCACCGGCGCTGGACCGGTTCCGGGAGACGGTCGGCCGGTGGCGCGCGGGCGTGGCCTCGGTGGCCGACGAACAGCTCGACACCGTCGGCTTCTCCCGCTACCCGTACGGCTCCCACTCCGGGGACGGCTTCGTCGACGTGCCGGCCGGCGCCGACCTCCAGTTCATCCACCACATGGCCGAGATCGCCCTGCTCCGCGACCTCTGGCGCGCGCGGGGCTGAGCCGGCCCGGCCGTCTCCGGGCGCCCGTCTCAGCCCTTGCCGTAGAGCCGCGCAGGGAAGGCGCCGGCCTCCCGTGCGATCCGGGTGAAACCCTCGGCCAGCTCGGTCAGCCGCGCGGTCGCGGCCGGGCCCAGACGGTCGTAGGGGGCGGCGTCGAGCCGGTCGGTGAGCGCCTCGGCGTCGGCGCGCAGCGCCGCGCCCGCCGGGGTGACGTCCCCGGCCTCGTCCAGCAGCCCGCGGTCGCGCAGCCGGTCCCCGGCGGCGGCCCACTGCTCCGCGGACCAGCCACGGGTCTGCCGGAGCACCGCCGACGTCACCGTCTCCCCGGTCGCGTTGTGCAGCACCAGCGCCTCGATGCCGGAGAGACCGGCCACGGCCAGCGCGGCGAGGTGCCCGTCCCCCCGGTGTTCGCGCAGCAGCGTCGCGGCGTGCCACAGCGCCAGGTGCGGTTCGCCGGGCACGGGCAGCACGGCGTTCGCGGCGTACAGCGGGCGGCCCTCGACGTGGCCGCCCTCGGCCGCCCGCAGTGCCAGCGCCGCCGCCTCGGCCATCTCCTCCGAGGCGCAGATCTCCTCCCCGAGCAGCCGCCGCAGGGCCCGGTCGGCGCCCCGTGTCCGGGCCGCGAGCACCGCCTCGGGGGCGGCGACGGACCAGGCCGCGGGGAGGAAGCGGGCCACGTGCCCGGGGCTGAAGTTGTAGAACACCGCCGCGACCGTGCCCGCCCCGACCGCGCCGAGCGGTGCCGCCCGGCCGGCGAGGTAGGACATGGACCCGGTCGACAGGCCGAGCGCGGCGTACTCCTCCGCCGGCTCCGGTGCGAAGTACTGGGCCGTGTGCAGCGGGCTGACGGCGTGGTGGCAGCGGCGGCCGGCGGTCATGTCCATGGTCATCTCCTGAGATGTCGCGAGCCTGCGGATCGCGCAAGCCGTGAGCACGGTAACAGATAATCGATTATCCTTATCATCGTCGATATGGGGCGGGGGGTGGGAACGTCACGGTGGCCGGCCGTGTGTGACGGGGGAGCGGGGGTGTGGCTCAGTAGCGTGGGGCGCCCGGACGAAGGAGTGCCGCCCATGAGCCACCGCCTGAAGGTGATCACCCGTGAGGAGCATCTGGCGTTCACCGGGACCCGGCCCTCGGTGAGTCACCTCCAGGTCCCCTCCTGGGGGGACGTGAAGCCGGACTGGCGGGGGGAGAGCCTGGGCTGGTTCGACGGGGCCGGCCGCCTCGTCGGCGCCGGCCTGGTGCTGCTGCGGCCCCTGCCGGGGCTCCGGCGGTATTTCGCCTATCTGCCCGAGGGGCCGGTCATCGACTGGGCCGCGGCGGACCTGGAGCAGTGGCTGGAGCCGATGCTCGCCCACCTCGAGCGGCGCGGCGCCTTCTCGGTGCGGATGGGCCCGCCCGTCGTCACCCGCCGCTGGAGCGCCGACGCCGTCAAGGCCGCCATCGCCGACCCCCGGGCCGCGCGCCTGGCGGACGTCGAGGCCACCGCCCAGGACCCCGACGGCCTCCGCGTCGTGGACCGGCTGCGCCGGGCGGGCTGGCGGCGCACCGAGCCGGGCGGCGCGGACGGCTTCGCGGCCGGCCAGCCCCGGTACGTCTTCCAGGTCCCCCTCGCCGGCCGGTCACTGGACGAGATCCGGCAGGGACTGAACCAGCAGTGGCGGCGCAACATCAAGAAGGCCGAGAAGGCCGGCGTCAAGGTCGTGGAGGGCGGCGCCGAGGACCTGCCCGTCTTCCACGCCCTCTACACCGAGACCGCCGAACGGGACCGGTTCGTCCCCCGCCCCCTGCCCTACTTCCAGCGGATGTGGTCCGCCCTGACGGCCGAGGACCCCCACCGCATGCGGCTTTACCTCGCCCACCACGACGGCGACACCCTCGCGGCGGCCACGATGCTGACCGTCGGCGAGCACGTCTGGTACTCCTACGGCGCCTCCACCGCCCGCAAGCGCGAGGTCCAGCCGAACAACGCCCTCCAGTGGCGCATGCTGTGCGACGCCCACGAACAGGGCGCCGCCGTCTACGACTTCCGCGGCATCACCGACATCCTGGACGAGAGCGACCACCTGCTGGGACTGCTCCGCTTCAAGGCCGGCAGCGGCGGCGAGGCCGTCGAGTACGCCGGCGAGTGGGACTACCCGCTCAACAAGGTCCTGCACAAGGCGCTCGGTCTGTACCTGTCCCGGCGCTGACCGTCCCGGGCCTACGCCAGCGCGGCCGCCGTCCGCGCGAGGTGCCGGGCCAGCACCTCGGCGGCGGTGTCGGCGTCGCGGGCCAGGGCCGCCCGCTCCAGCAGGCGGTGTTCCCCGGCGCCGTCCCGGCCGGGGGCGCGCCGCGACGACCAGCGGCGGGCCAGCTCGCTCGCCGTCCACATCCGGTCGAAGGTCTCCAGCAGCACCGGGTTGCCGCACCCCTCCAGCAGGGCCCGGTGGAAGACCCGGTGGGCCTCGGCCCACGCGTCGCTGTAGTGCTCGCCCTCCCCGGGGACGAACGCCGGGGTGCGGGCCAGCCGGTGGTGGGCGGCCCGCACCCGGGCCTCCCATTCGAGGTCGCCGCGCTCGACGGACAGCCGCAGCACCACCGGCTCGACGGTCCTGCGGGCCTCCGCGATCTCCTGCCAGCGGCGGTCGGAGTGGGCCGGGACGGCGAACCCCCGGTTGGGCAGCCGGTCGGCGAGGCCCTCACCGACCAGCCGCACCAGCGCCTCGCGCACCACGGCCAGGCTCACGCCCCGCTCCCTGGCCAGTTCCTGCGGCTTGAGGGCGTCGCCGGGGGAGTGCTCCCCGCGCATGATCGCGGCCCGCAGCTGGGCGTGCACCTGCTCGGAGAGCATCCGCTTCCCCGCCGGGACCGGGGTGGGGGCCGTCGCAGTCATGGCCCCAGGATAGACAGCCGCTCTCCGGCCCCGGCGACGCTACCGCCGCGGTGCCGTGGGCGCCGCCAGCCCGTCGCTCAGCAGCCTGCTGTCGACCTCGTCCAGGGCGAGCCGCACCGCCCCCAGGGCCACGCTCTCGTCGCCCAGGGCGGAGGCGCGCGGCTCCGGCAGCCGCAGACAGTGCTTGGTCGGCTCACGGTGCGGCGGGTCGAGGACCACGTCGGCGGAGCGGGAGAGGCCGCCGCCGTAGAGGACGGCCTGCGGGTCCGGGGCGAGCACCAGCGCCGCCCCACCGCGAGGTCCCGGGGGTAGCGGCGCACCGCCCGCCGCGCCTCCCGGTCCCCGTCGCGGCGGCTCGTCATGAAGGCCAAGGACCCGCTGGAGGACATCAGCGCCGAGGCCGAGAAGTTCCGCCTCGCCGACGCCGGGCAGGAACGCCGACGGGTGGCTCGCCCTGGGCGCCATGACCGTCGGGTCCGGCGGCGGCACCGGCACCGCCTCCTACGGGCCGAGGCCGCCGGCAACACCCTCACCGGCACCGCCGTGGTCGCCGGCTGCGCGGGCTGCTCCGGCGGCGCCGAGGTCGGCTCCTCGGCAACGGCGCGTCGCTCACCTTCCGCGACAGCGCCAGCGACAGTGACAGTGACAGTGACAGTGACAGTGACAGCGACGGCGGCAGCGGCGGCACCCGGCAGGTGACGCTGCACTACCCGACCGCGGAGGCCCGCTCGGCCACCGTACGGGTGGGCGACGGCACCGCCCGGACCGTCTCCTTCGGCCCCACCGCCGACCGGACCACACCGGGCACCGTCACCCTCGCCCCTCGCCCTCACCCTGGACAGCGGCACGGGCAACGCCCCTCACCATCGCCAACCCTCCGGCCGGGCACCCGACATCGAGCGGATCACGGTGAGCTGACCGGCGCCGCGGCGCCGCTTCCCGGAAAACGCCTACCAGCCCGACGCGGAAGGACGGAGACTGGTCCCATGACCGACATGGGGGCGTTCCGGGAAGCGGTGGCCGCGTGGGCGGTCGGCGGCGCCGACGGCCCCGTCCGTGAACTGGCCGCGCGGCTGCCCGTCCGCACGGCGGTGCTCCTCGAAGGGCCCAGCGACGTGGCCGCGGTCCTGGCACTGGCCGAGCGCCGGGGCCGGGACCTGGCCGCCGAGGGCATCTGCGTCCTGGCCATGGGCGGGGCGATGAACATCGCGCGCTACGCCGGCCTGCTCGGCCCGCCCGGCCTCGGCCTGCGCCTGGCCGGGCTCTGCGACGAACGGGAGCACGGCTGGTACCTCCGCGGTCTGGAGCGGGCCGGCGCCGCGCGGCACGGCTTCTTCGTGTGCGCCGCCGACCTGGAGGACGAACTGATCCGCGCGCTCGGCGAGAGCCGGGTGACGGAACTCGTCCGGGCCGAGGGCGACCTGCGCGCCCTGCGCACCTTCCTCAGTCAGCCCGCGCAGCGGGACCGCACCCCGCGGCAGCAGCTCCGCCGCTTCCTCGGCACCAAGAAGGGCCGCAAGATCCGCTACGGCCGGGTCCTCGCGAAGGCGTGCGACGCCGACCGCGTCCCCGCCCCGCTCGCCGCGTTGCTCGCCGGCGTCTGACACGCCGTCACCACCACGCACCGGCGGGCGCGCGGCCCGCCATTCGGATGGCACACGGCACCCGCGCCCGTGGCGTACGCCCGGCCCCGGCCGCGCCGGATGCCAGGGTCGGGGCATGGACATCGGTTACAAACTGGCCTCCGAGGCCTTCGGGCCGCGGGAACTGATCCGGCAGGCCGTCCGCGCGGAGGCGGCCGGCTTCGACTTCGTCGAGATGAGCGACCACTACCACCCCTGGCTCGACGTCCAGGGCCACTCCTCCTTCACCTGGACGGTGCTCGGCGCGATCGCCGCCCGCACCGAGCGCATCGGCCTGGTGACCGGGGTGACCTGCCCGACCGTCCGCTACCACCCGGCGATCGTCGCGCAGGCCGCCGCGACCCTCGCCCTCGTCTCCGACGGCCGGTTCGTCCTCGGGGTGGGCTCCGGCGAGCGGCTCAACGAACACGTCGTCGGCCGTGGCTTCCCCGACACCGTCCGCGAACGGCACGCGCTGCTCCGCGAGGCGCTGGAGATCATCCGCCTGCTGTGGCGCGGCGGCTACCGCTCGTACGACGGGAGGTACCTGCGGCTGGCCGACGCCCGGGTCTTCGACCTGCCCGAGCGGCTCCCGCTGATCGCCGTCGCCGCGAGCGGCCCGCACTCGGCGCGGATCGCCGCCGAACTGGGCGACGGGCTCTTCGCCACGGAGGACAAGCCGTCGATCGTCCGCCACTACCGGGTGGCCGGCGGCTCCGGCCCCGGGTACGCGGAGGTGCCCATGGCCTGGGCCGAGGACGAGCGGACGGCCGCGCGGGAGGCGCTGCGGACCTCCCGCTGGGCACTGACCGGCTGGAAGGTGATGAGCGAACTGCCCAACCCGGTCAACTTCGACGCGGCCACCACCACCGTGCGCGAGGAGGACGTCCTGGAGAAGTTCGCCTGCGGCCCCGACCCCGACCGCCACCTGGCGGCGGCACAGCGCTATGTCGACGCCGGCTTCGACCGGCTGGTCCTCCAGAACGCCGGGCCCGACCCGGACGGCTTCATCGACTTCTACGAGCGCGAACTCCAGGAGCCGCTGCGCCGCCTGCGGCCCTCCTGACCCAGGGGGCGGTACGTCAGCGGGCGGCGAGCGGCGGCACCGCCGGAACCTCCAGGGCCGTGGCGATGTCCTCGGCGGTCATCCGGAACCGCTCCGGGTAGGCGCCGGGGCTGGTGCGGCGGGCGGGCTCGGTGGTGCGCCACATGTACAGGCAGCGGGCGCACTGGAGGACCTCCCACACGTCCGGCACGGGGGAGTGTGCGACGGTGCGGACGGCCTCGTCGGAGCAGCGGGGGCACACGGCGGGGGAAGCGGTCGGGGCGGTCATGGGCGACGGGTCCTTTCCGGGGAGGGGTGACGGGGCGGGTCTCAGCGGGTGGCCAGCAGCGTGCGCAGCCGGGCCGCCCACGCGGCGGTCTCGGGCAGGTCCTTGACGGGCGTGCCGAAGTTGCCGCGTACGTCGGGGGCGACCGGGGTGGTCGCGTCGATGATCATCTTGCTGGTGACGCCGGCCGGCTGGGAGGCGGGCGCCAGCTCCACCACCGACAGGTTCGGCAGGACGAGGACGTCCTCCCTCGGGTTCACCTTGGCCGACTGGGCCCACATCACCTGCGGCAGGTCGAACGGGTCCACGTCCTCGTCGACGAGGATGACCTGCGAGACATAGCCGAGGCCGTGCGGCGTGGTCATCGCGCGCATCCCCACCGCCTTGGCGAAACCGCCGTACCGCTTGGCCGTGGAGATGATCACCAGCAGCCCGTGGGTGTACATCGCGTTGACCGCCCGTACCTCCGGGAACTCGGCCCGCAGCTGCTTCAGCAGCGGCACGCTGGTGTTCGGGCCGACCAGGTAGTCGCACTCCGTCCAGGGCATGCCGAGGTACAGGGACTCGAAGACGGGCCGGGAGCGGTACGAGATCCGCTCGATCCGGATGACGGGCATCCGCCGGCCGCCCGAGTAGTGCCCCGTGAACTCGCCGAACGGCCCCTCGATCTGCCGCACCCGGGACTCGACGACACCCTCGATGACGACCTCGGCGCCCCAGGGGACGTCCAGACCGGTGTGCGGCGCGGTGGCGATCGGCATCGGCGCGCCGCGCAGGGCGCCCGCCATCTCGTACTCGGACTGGTCGTAGCGCAGCGGCATGCCCGCGACGATCGGGATCACCGGGTCGTTGCCGAGGGTGATGGCGACCGGGAGGTCCTCGCCGCGCTCCTCGGCGGTGCGCAGGTGCTGCGCGATGTCGTGCACCGGCACCGGCTGGAGGGCGAGCCGGTCGCGGCCGATGACCTCCATGCGGTACGTGCCCAGGTTCTGCTTGCCGAAGTGGTCCGGGTCGGCGGGGTCGCGGGAGACCACGGCCGCCTTGTCGAGGTAGAAGCCACCGTCGCCGTCGTTGAGGCGGAACAGCGGCAGGACGGCGAAGAGGTCGACGTCGCCGCCGGTGACGGTGTTCTCCTGCCAGGGCGCGTCCGCGCGCCGCTCGGGCGGCACGGGGAAGGCGTCCCAGCGGCGGGCGAACTCCTCGACCTGCTCGCGCGGCGAGGTCTCCTTCGGCATGCCGAGGGCGAGGGCGTGGTTGCGCCAGGACCCGTGCACGTTCATCGCGATCCGGGCGTCGGTGAACCCCTTGACCCGGTCGAACCACAGGGCGGGCGCCCCCTCGCCGATCCGGCCCGCGGCGTTGGCCGCCGCCGCGATGTCCGGCTCCGGCAGCACCTCGTCCGGAATCCGCAGCAGCTGTCCCTCCTTCTCCAGCGTGTCGAGGAACGAGCGCAGATCGTCGTACGGCATGGGGGTCTCCTCCTGTGGGGCGGGCTGGTGGTGGGGGCGCGGCCGGGGTCAGGAAGCGCGGGTCAGGAAGCGCGGGCGGCCCGCAGGCCGGTCCAGCGGCGGGCGCCCGCGGCGGGCAGGCCGAGCTGGTCCAGGACGCGGGAGACGATGTGCTCGACGATGTCGTCCACCGTCTCCGGACGGTTGTAGAAGGCCGGCACGGGAGGGACGATCCGTACGCCCATCCGGGACAGCGCGAGCATGTTCTCCAGGTGGATCTCGCTCAGCGGCGTCTCGCGGGGCACCAGCACCAGCGGCCGGCGCTCCTTCAGCGTGACGTCCGCCGCCCGGCCGACCAGACCGTCCGCGTACCCGGCGCGGATGCCGGCGAGGGTCTTCATCGAGCACGGGATCACGACCATGCCGTCCGTGCGGAAGGAACCGGACGAGAGGGTGGCGCCCTGGTCCTCGGGCGAGTGCGCCACGTCGGCCAGCGCGGCCACCTCCCGCATGGTCCGCCCGGTCTCCAGCTCGACGGTGGCCCGGGCCCAGCGGCTCGCGACGAAGTGGGTCTCGACGTCCCGCAGTTCGGCGAGCCGCTCCAGCAGCCGCACCCCGAAGGGCGCACCGGTGGCCCCCGTCATCGCCACGATCACCCGCACGGCACACCTGTCCCTTTTCGGTCAGCTCCCGATCCGTTCCCTGCTCACGCTAGGAGGCCCTGCTGGCCGACGGCGGTACGCTGAGGACAAGCGATGGGGAAAATCGGACAGGAGCGGGCCGCGATGGGACAGGAGCCAGGGGCCGTCACCATCACCGAGGTGGCGTACCGGCCCGCGCTGAGCGCGCCGATCGGCATGGACGTCGTCGACTTCGCGGAGCTGCGGGCCCGCGGACGGCGGCGCGGCATCGACCTGTCGGCCCCGCAGCGCCCCGCCTTCCACCACCTGATCCACGTCCGCCCCGGCTCCGCGCCGCTGGAGCACACCGTGGACTTCACCCGGCACGTGGTCCCGCCGGGCGGCTGGCTGTGGGTGCGCCCCGGGCAGGTCCACCAGTACGCGGCCGGGCCCGAGGGCCCGTGGGAGGTCGCGGACGGTGTCATCGTGATCTGGCGGCCCGGCTTCGTCCCGGACGACCCGCCGGAGGTGACGGTGCCCGTGCGGCCGGCCGGCCCGCGGGCCCGGCTGGTGGACCTGGCGCGGGAGCATCTCGTCGCGGAGTACGCGGACATGGGCGCGATGCCGCTGGAGGCGCACAACAAGGCGCTGCGGGCACTGCTCTCGGTCCTGCTGCTGCGGCTGGCGCACGCGGCACCCGGGAGCGCGGCGGCGGCGCCGGGACGGGACGGGCCGTTCGAGCGGTTCCGGGCCGCCGTGGAGCGGGACTTCACCCGCACCCACCGGGTCGCCGACTACGCCGCCGGCCTCGGCTACAGCACCCGCACCCTCACCCGGGCCACCCTCGCCGCGACCGGGACCACCGCCAAGGCGTACCTGGACGCGCGGATCGTCCTGGAGGCCAAGCGGCTCCTGGTCCACACCGACCTCGGCGCCGCCGACGTGGCCCGGCATCTCGGATTCACCGACCCGGCCGACTTCGGAGCGTTCTTCCGCCGGCACGACGGGCGCACCCCGCTGCGGTTCCGGGCGGCGGCCCGGGGGACGGCACCCTGACACACCACCGCCGGCACCGGAGCCGGCGTGCCCGGAACGCGGGCCGGTCTCACGGCGCCCACCGCGACGCCCCGGGCACCGGACGGCGGGGGCGGGTTCAGCCGCCCGACAGCCGCAGCAGCACCTTGCCGCTGCCCGCGGCCGGGTCCGCGGCGACCGACAGGGCCTCCTCGGCCCGCTCCAGCGGGAACCGGTGGGTGATCAGCGGGCGTACGTCCACCCCGTCCCGCAGCGCGAGCAGCGCGTCGTCGATCTCCTCGACGAAACGGTACGAGCCGATCCAGCTGATCTCCCGGGTCACCAGGTCACCGAGGACGGCGGGGACGGGCGTGCCGGGCAGGTTGCCGACCTGGACGAGGGTGCCGCCCCGGGCGGTGGCCCGCAGCACCGCGCCGAGCGCGGCCGGGGCGCCGGACGCCTCGAACACCACGTCCACGTCCTCGGGCAGTGCCTCGCCGCGGGAGAGGTCGCGGGTCTCCTGGGCGCCCATCGACCGGGCGACGGCCAGCGCGGAGGACGACAGGTCGGCGGCGATCACCCGGCCGGCGCCGCGGTACCGGGCGGCGGCCACCACCAGCGAGCCGATCGGCCCCGCGCCGTTCACCAGGACGGTCCGGCCGCGCAGAGCGGGGACCCGGCCCACCGCGTGCAGCGCCACCGCCAGGGGCTCGGCGAGTGCGCCCCGCTCGGTGTCCACCCCGTCCGGCAACGGCCTGACCTGGTCGGCGTCGACCGCCCGGTACTCGCTGAACCCGCCGTCGGTGTGCGGGGTGAACGCCGCCGAGCCGAAGTAGCGCACCTGCGGATACAGGTTGGTGCGGCCCGCGATCCGGTCCGGCAGCGCTCCGTCACCCACGGGCCGCGCCGGATGCACGGTCACCGGCAGACCCTCGCACAGGCCGGTCACCCCCGGGCCGAGCGCGGCGACCCGGCCGGCGACCTCGTGCCCCAGCACCAGCGGATGGGCGAGCGCCGCCGTGCCGGAGGCGCCCTTCCTCCAGTACGCGAGGTCGGAGCCGCAGATCCCGCCCCACTCCAGGGCCAGCAGCACCTGTCCGGGGCCGGGCACCGGGCGGGGCCGGGTGTCGACCCGTACGTCTCCCGCCCCGTGCACCACGACCGCCCGCATGGTGCCGTGCTGCGAGGTGGTGGCGGTCATACGGCGTCCTCCAGGCGGACCAGGTCACGGCCGCGGGTCTCGGGCGCGAGATACGCGCTGACGAAGGTGATGAGCGAGTAGACGACGAGCATCGCCGCGATGGGCCACCAACTGCCGGTGACCGCCGTCAGGGTGGCCGCCACGACCGGACCGATCGCGGTGGCCAGGATGCCGCCGATCTCCTTGGCGAGGGCGAGCTGCGTGAACCGGGTGCGGGCGCCGAAGAGTTCGGCCATCGTCACGCTCTCCAGCGAGAACAGGCCGAGCACCCCGACGTTCAGCCCGAGCACCATGCCGATCATCACGCCCGGTGTCGTCCCCGAGGTGATCAGCAGCATCACCGGGAAGGCGAGGACCACGGTCAGCGCCGTCAGCACCAGGTAGAGCACCCGGCGCCCGAACCGGTCGCCGAGCAGGCCGACCAGCGGCACGGTGGCGAAGCCCAGCAGCGAGCCGTACACGATGGCGTCCGTGGGCACGGACCGGCCGACCGCGAGGTTGGTGGCGATGTAGCCGACGAGGAAGGTCTGGACGACCCCCGAGTTCCCCGCCTGCCCGAACCGCAGCCCGAGGGCGAGGAAGAAGGCCCTGCCCTTGCGCTGGCGGACACCGGCCGCCAGGACACCGCCCCGTTCGGGGCCGGCCTCGGCGGCGGCCGACTCGACCTCCTCGCGGGCCAGCGCGACCCCGTCCACCACGTCCGGGCGCTCCTCGAAGACCGGGCTCTCCTTCAGGCCCCGGCGCAGCCACACCGCGAAGACCATCAGCCCGAAGCTGAGCAGGAACGGCAGCCGCCAGCCCCAGGACAGCAACTGCTCCTCACTGAGCACGGCCAGCAGCACCGCCCACAGCCCGGAGGCGGCCAGCGTCCCCGAGTTGGTGCCGAGCGACACCAGGGAGGAGATCAGGCCCCGCCGTTTCGCCGGGGCGTACTCGGCGAGCAGCACCGTCGCCCCGGCGATCTCGGCGCCCGCCCCGAACCCCTGGATCAGCCGCAGCACCACCAGCAGCACCGGCGCCATGATGCCGATGGTGCCGTAGGTGGGCAGCACGCCGATCAGGGTCGTGGAGGCGCCCATCAGCAGGATGGTCAGGTACAGGACCCGCTTGCGGCCGATCCGGTCGCCCATCCGCCCGAAGTAGACGGCACCGGCGAGCCGGGCGACGTAACCGACGCCGTACGTGGCCATCGCGGCGATCAGGCCGATGGCGGGACTGACGTCCGGGAAGAAGAGCTTGTTGAAGACGATCGCGGCGGCCAGTGAGTACAGCTGGAAGTCCATGAACTCCATGGCCGTGCCCAGCCAGCCCGAGACGGCGGCCCGGGCCAGGTCGCCCGTGGTGCGCTCCGCGGCGCGTGGCTGCTCCGCGGAGACGGCACTGTCCTTCATCGTGAACTCCGTTGTTCGGGGGACGGTGATGTGTCGGAGGGTCGGTGAGGCGGCGAGGGGCCGGTTCAGAACTCGACGCGGCCGGCCCGCAGCGCCGGCAGCCGGTCCGCGACCGCTCCGGTGAGAGCGGTGTCCTCGGCCAGGTCGGCGGCGCCGACCCGGCACAGCAGCGCGCGGACGGTGTCCGCCGGCCGGCCGGCCCGGTCCCAGCAGGCGGCCAGTGCCCCGGCCGCCGGGTCGGGCAGCGCGGGCCCGCCGGGCCGGGTGCCGTACGCCCAGGCGGCCAGGGCCAGTTCGAGGACCGGCGTGGCCGTGCCCCGGGCGCGCAGCGCGCGCAGGGCGGGCAGCCAGCGCTCAGTGATCTTCAGGGAGGCGTCGGAGCCGATCTGCCGCAGCAGGTGGCGCATCGCCGGATTGCGGAACCGCACGACCAGGTCACCGGCGTACCCGGCCGGGTCGGGGCCGCCGGCCGGGAGGGTCGGGGCGACCTCCGCGCACAGCGCCCGGACCGCCGTCTCGCCCCACCCCGTGGCCATGGCGTCGGCGACGGTGCCGTGGCCGGCCGCCAGGCCCAGGTGGGCGAGGAGCGAGTGGGAGCCGTTGAGCAGCCGCAACTTGGTGAGCTGGTACGGCGCGACGTCCGGCACGAACAGGGCGCCGTCCGTCTCCCAGCGCGGCCGGGGCGCGGCGAAGGAGTCCTCCAGGACCCACTGCCGGTAGGGCTCGCCGGACACCGGCAGCGCGTCGCGCACACCGAGCGCGGCACGGGCCGCCGCGAGGTCGCCCTCCCCGGTCGCGGGCACGATCCGGTCCACGACCGTCGCCGGGAAGGACACCGCCGAGGCCAGCCGCTCCAGCACCGTCTCGCGGTCCGGCCAGGCCGACGCCCGCACGAAGTCCCGTACCACCCGGCCCAGTACGGCGCCGTTGTCCGCCATGTTGTCGCAGGACACCACGGTCAGGGGTGGCGCGTCCGCACGTGTCCGCGCGGCCAGCCCGGCCGCCAGCCGGCCCACCACGGTGGTGAGCGGACCGTCCGGCGGCGCGGCGAGGTCGGCCGCCACCGGGGCGGCGGTGAGGTCGAGGCCGCCGGTCGCGGGCGAGCGGTGGTACCCCTTCTCCGTGACCGTCAGCGTCACCACCGTCACGTCCGGATCGGCGAGCAGCGCGTCGACGGCCCCCGCGTCCGGCCCCATCGCCAGGGCGGCCACGACCGACCCCACCACCCGGCGGACCTCCCCCTCGGGCCGGAGCTCGGCGAGCGAGTACAGGCAGTCCTGGGCGCGCAGGGCGCGCGCGGTCTCCGCCGAGCGGGGCGCGACCGCGGCGATGCCCCAGGGCTCACCGGAGCGGGCGGCGGCGTGCTCGGTGTAGACCGCCTGGTGCGCCCGGTGGAAGGCACCGAGCCCGAAGTGCACGACACGGGCGCGCAGGTCACGCGGATCGACGGCCGGCCGCAGCGCGGGCGCCAGCCCGGCCAGCGCCGCACGGCTCAGCCGCGGTGGTTCCATGGCGCTCACCAGTCGTGCACCGAGCCGTCGAGGCGGCGCGCGACCGGCAGATAGCGCCGCCGGTACGGGAACCGCTCGGCCGCCTTCTCGTCGTACTCCACGCCGAGGCCCGGCGCGTCCGACGGGTTCAGACGGCCGTCGGCGAAGGTCACCCCGCTGCGGAACACCTCGAAGGTCTCCGCCGCGTGCCCCATGTACTCCTGGATGCCGAAGTTCGGCACGGTGACGTCCAGATGGACGGCGGCGGCCATGCTGACGGGGGACAGGTCGGTCGCGCCGTGCGAACCGGTGCGCACCTGGTACAGCGCCGCCAGGTCGAAGATCCGCCGCAGATGCGTGATGCCGCCCGCGTGCGCGACGGTCGTGCGCACGTAGTCGATGAGCTGCCCGGTGATGAGGTGCTGGACGTCCCAGATCGAGTTCAGCACCTCGCCGACCGCGATCGGTGTGGTGGTGTGCTGCCGGATCAGCCGGAACGCCTCCTGGTTCTCCGCCGGCGTCGGATCCTCCATCCAGAACAGACGGCACGCCTCCACGCTCCGGCCGAACCGGGCGGCCTCCAGCGGGGTGAGGCGGTGGTGCACGTCGTGCAGCAGGTGGAAGCCGAAGCCGAACCGCTCACGGACCGCTTCCAGGTATCCGGGTGCGAAACCGAGGTACGCCTCGGTGTCCCAGGGCTGCTCCTCCGGCAGGTCGGCCGCGGCGGGCTCGTAGATCGTCCCCTTGCGCACCCCGTAGGTGCCGCCGACGCCGGGCACCGCGGCCTGGGCCCGGACCGCCTGGTAGCCCAGCTCCAGATGGCGCTCGACGTCGTCGAGGAGGGAGGGCACGTCGGTCCCGCTGGCATGCCCGTACACCAGGACGCCGTCGCGGGACCGGCCGCCGAGCAACTGGTACACGGGCAGGCCCGCGACCTTGCCCTTGATGTCCCACAGCGCCGTGTCGACCGCCGAGACCGCCGTCATCGTCACCGGGCCCCGCCGCCAGTACGCGCCCTTGTACAGGAACTGCCACATGTCCTCGACGCGGGCCGGGTCCCGGCCGATGAGCAACGGCACCACGTGGTCGCGCAGATAGGCGGCGACGGCCAGCTCCCGGCCGTTGAGCGTGGCGTCGCCCAGCCCGGTCACCCCGTCGCTGGTGGTGACGCGCAGCGTGACGAACGTGCGCCCGGGGGAGGAGACGAACACCTCGGCCCGCTCGATCGTACTCACTTGTTACGGCTCCATCCTGTCGTGCAGTACTTGTATACAAGCACTTGTCGTGCAGAGGGGCAAGGCCCTTTCCGCAGGTACGTAGGATGGGTCCATGCCTCAATCGAACGGGCGGCGGACCAGTCGGCGCGACATCTACCGCAAGCTGCGCCAGATGGTCCTGACCCTGGAACTCGCCCCGGGCGCCGCCCTGTCGGAGAACGAGCTGGCCGCGTCGCTGGGGGTGAGCCGCACCCCGGTGCGCGAGAGCCTGATCCTGCTCGCCCAGGAGGGGCTGGTGCAGGTCTTCCCGAAGATCGGGTCGTTCGTGTCCCGGGTGGACCCGGCGCAGGTCGCCGACGCCCAGTTCCTGCGCGAGGCGGTGGAGCTGGCCTCCCTGGAGGACCTGCCCGAGCGGCTCGACACCGACATCGTGGCGGAGCTGCGGGACAACCTGGAGCGCCAGCGCGCCGGCGGACTCGGCCTGGAGGAGTTCTTCGCCCTGGACGAGGAGTTCCACCAGGGGCTGCTGCGGCTGAGCGGCCACGGCAACGCGTGGACCACCGTCGCCGCCGCCAAGGGCCACCTGGACCGGGCGCGCCGGCTCGGCCTGCACGGCCACGAGTCGCCGGCCGTCTTCGCCGACCAGCACCTGGAGATCTTCGCGGCGGTCGCCGACGGGGACGTGCCGCTGGCCCGCGCGCGGATGCGCGGCCATCTGCGGGCCGTCTTCAACGACATCGAGCGCATCCGCGCGCACGCGCCGGAGCTGTTCGCGGCGGACCCGTCGACGGTGCCGGTGCGGCGCAGCGTGGTGGTCTGGGAGTGAGCGCGGGTCCAGGGCGCGGGGTCCCGGGCCGCTGACCGGCCCGGGACCCCGCGCGGGGCTACTCCTCCAGCTCGTCGGCGAAGGCGCGCAGGGCGTCGGCCAGTTCGCGCTTGGTCGGCAACTGGTCGACCTTCTCCTCCAGCCGTGCCAGACGCTCGTCCAGGTCGTCCGGAACGCCGGGATCGCCGGGGTCCGCGGGACCGTCGGAGGGGTCGGGCGGGACGGTTCCCTCGCCGGGGTCGGTGGGCGGTACCGGGTCGTCGGTCACCTCGGTGGAGGTGGGACTCGGGCCGTCCCCGGCGCCGCCCGTGCCGCCGACGTCACCGGAGCCGCCGTCGGTTCCGCCGTCGGTCGCCGCGCCGGTTCCCCCGTCCGTCGTGCCGGCGTCCGAGGTCGGAGCCTCGCTCGGGGACTCGACGCCCGTCGCGGGGGTCTCGTCGGAGGCGGCGGCGAAGGCCATGCCGAAACTCAGCGCGACCAGGGCCGCCGTTCCCGCGAAGGCGGCCACCGCGCGTCTTCTGAACCGACCGGCCCGACCGGGGGATGGGGTGTCGGTGCGCGGGTCGTGTGCGTCGGGTGTGTGCCGTGTGTCCGTCATGGACCGGAAGGTATCCGGACGCGGGCCGCGGACGGACGGCTTCCGGTGATCTTGCGCGGAGGCCCGTCAGGCCCCGCCGTCGTCCGCCGCCGCCCCGGTGGTGGGCACGGCCGACTCCTCCGGCCGCGGTACCTCCCGCGAGGCCGGCGGCCGGGACGGCACGGGTACGGCCGGACTCTGATCGTCCGGCGCCCGGGTGGCCGTCCGGTCCGCCGGGGGCGGTGTCGTCACGGCCGGCGGAGCCATCGGCACCGTCGGCGCGGCGGGCCCCTCGGGGGCCGGGTGCCGGAACGGGAGCGCGAGGAGACCGGCGGCGGCGAGGGCCAGCGCGGCGCCGGCCGCCGCGCGCGCCAGCCGGCGCCGGGACGCCGTACGGCGGATCTTCTCGTAGTGGCCCGGCGGGGCCGCGAGGTAGCCGGGAGAGGGGCGCAGGATCACCAGGAAGGGGTCGTCGGTCCCGGACTCCGGGTCCTCGCCGCAGCCCTGTTCAAGACGTGTGGTCAAGGCTTCTCCTCAGATGGACGCGGAGCAGTTCCCGGGCCGCGTGCAGATCGGACTTGACGGTCCCTTCCTTCCGCCCGGTCAGCGCGGCCACCTCCCGGACCGGCATGTCGGCGTAATAGTGCAACAGGATCGGCACCCGCAGCCGTTCGGGCAGCGACTGCACCAGCAGGCGCACCGAGGGGTCCTCCTGTTCGGTGTGCGGGCGTACGGCGGCCTCCGAGGTGACCCGGCGCACGGCCCTGCGCTCGCGCTCCGTCCGGCGCCAGTGGTCCCGGACCAGGTTGGCGGCGGTGACGTAGAGGAAGCCGCGCGGCTCCTCCACCGACGTCCACCGGGCCCAGAGCCGGGTGAACGCCTCGGAGGCGATCTCGTGGGCGGTGCCGTCGTCGTCGACGAGCCGGCGGCACCAGCCGGCCAGCCGGGGGTACAGGGCGGCGAACAGTTCGGACGCCGCCCGGTCGCGGGCGCGTTTCACCGGGCTCCTGGGTCGTGGGAGGAGCGGGCCGCGGGGACCCGCGCCGCGAAGACGATGACGTTGTCGGCGTAGCCGTCGCCGGTGCGGGGACCGCCGCAGGTGATGAGCCGCAGCTCCGGGCCGCCCGTGTCGCCGTAGACGTCGTCGGTCGGGAAGTCGGCCTTCGCCACCGTGCGCACGGCGGTGACCTCGAACGCGACCGTCGTGCCGTCCTCCAGGCGGGCCTCGGCGCGGTCGCCCCGACGCAGCCGGTCCAGGTGCCGGAAGACACCGTCGCCGTACGGGCCGACGGTGACATGGCCGAGGAGGACCGAGGGGCCGGTCCGGCCGGGGACGGGCGAGTGCGCGTACCAGCCGGCCCGGTCGTGCGCCGTGACCGGCGGCACCTGCACGGTGCCGTCCGGTTCCAGCCCCAGCCGGATGACGGGCGTGTCCACCCCGATCGCCGGGACCCGCAGCCGCACCGGGGCGGCGCCCGCGGCCGGCCGCGCCGGCTCCCCGGACGGGCCGGCCGGCGACGGGCGCCCCGCCGTACGGCCGTCCCCGGACGGCCCGTGGCCGGGTGTCCCCGTGCCGCCGCACCCGGCGAGCAGACAGGCCGCGGCGGCCGACGCCCCGGTGAGCAGCGCCCGCCTGGAGGACGCGCTCACGCCCCGTTCGCCCGACGGCGGCGGACGACGAGGACGGTCGCGCCGCCCACGAGGGCCGCGGCGGCGGCACCCCCGACGGCCGGGGCG
Organism: Streptomyces daghestanicus; assembly: GCF_020521275.1. Taxonomy (NCBI): domain Bacteria; kingdom Bacillati; phylum Actinomycetota; class Actinomycetes; order Kitasatosporales; family Streptomycetaceae; genus Streptomyces; species Streptomyces daghestanicus. The sequence continues at coordinate 768,545 of NZ_BNDX01000018.1, forward strand.
GCGCCCGGTCCGCCGTCCGCCGCCGTCACTCCGGTGTCGGCGGCACCGGACGGGACGACGGAGACCTGGCCCTGGGCGGGTGCCGGGGCCACCGTCGCGGCGGGCTCGGGAGCCACCGTCCCGGTGGCGGCGGACGGCGCCGTCGTCGGCTCCTGGCTCTCGGCCGGGACGGGACTCGGGGTCGCGGTGGCGGCGAACGCGGGTACGGCGCCGGCCAGGACGGCGGTGCCGGCGAGGGCCAGGGAACCGAGGGTGGTACGGCGTGCGGAACGCTGCATGGGTCGCTCTCTCTCGTCGTGCCCGGCCGCACGGCGCGGCGGGGCGGATCGGGGATCGACGGGAGAGACGGGGCAGCGGGGGAACGGGTTGTAAAGAGATGGCAAAGTCGTCGTGCGGGGCGGCCGGTCCCGGTGGCAAGCGCCGCCACCTGCCGGGTGGCCAGGCACCCGGGGAGTGCGTGAGGTCGGAGCGGGACCGGTGTGCTCCCGGCCGGCTTGCCGCAGGGGCGTACCGGGCCGTGTTCCCGCTGCGTCGCGGTGGGCCGCACGGCGAAGTGCGCGGCGGCGGCCGCGGCCGGGACGCGGAGGGCGTCGGGGACCAGTACGGCGTCAGCCCGTCCGCCCACCGCCCGCGAGGACCCGACGCCGGTCCCGCGAACCGGCCGGCGACGGCGCTGGGGACGGCCAGCCCCCACCACAGGTTCAGCGGCCAGAACCGCACCTCGCGGTTCTCGTCCCCCGGGCGGCAGCGGGGTGGCGGCGCTCCACCCGTCGAAGTTGACCCGGTACGGCAGCCAGGGGTTCGCCACGGGGACGACGCGGGCCGCGAGGGCCCGGCCGGCGCCGTCGCGGAACCGGTCCGTACCCGGCGGCCCGGCGCATCCGGAGGAACCAGGTGACGAAGACGACCGCGCGCGGCAGGAACACGACGGTCCGCGGGCGGGCCGCCGTCTCGTACGGCGAGAGCGCCGCGTCCAGATCCTCCCTGGACGGCCGCGGGGAAAGCGGAGTCCCCGCCGAAGGCCGCCCGGCGGTGCGCCCAGGCGACGACGCCGAACAGATCGGCGAGCGCCGACAGCCCCGGACCGGTCAGCGCGGCGACGGGGAACCACCGCGACGGCACCGCGACCGCCGCGAGCGGCGGCGGACGGGACGTACCGGATGCGGACATGACGTCCACGCTCGCTGAGACGGCGGCGGAACCCGGCCCGGCGGGGGGAGGAGGAGGGGTCCCGGCGCCGCGTCGGGTCAGCCGCGTACGCACTCCTCGATCACCGACGCGACCTGCTCCGTCGCCGGTGAGTTGCGGTGGGCCCGGCGCGCCAGGACCAGGCCGACGGTCTCCGTCTCGGCGAGCGGCACGTACGTCACCCCGTCGAGCCGCAGGCTCTGCACCGACCGCGGCACCAGCGCGACCCCGTGCCCGGCGGCCACCAGGACGACCAGGGTCGCGGTCTCGCCGACCTCCACGAGGGAGTCCGGCCGGAAACCGGCGCGCTCGCAGGCCGCCAGGACGCGGTCGTACATCGCGGACCGCGGCTGCGAGGGATGGATGACGAAGGGCTCCCCGGCCAGCGCCGCCAGCGGGACCTCCCGGCCGGCCGCCAGCGGGTGGTGCGCCGGGAGGACGGCCACCAGCGGTTCGGCGCGCAGCGGCGTGGTCCGCACGCCCTCGGTGTCCGCCGCGCCGGCCCGGGAGACGGCCAGGTCGTAGGCGCCGGTCAGCAGGCCCTCCACAAGCTGTGGGCTGAGCAGTTCGCCGCGCAGGTCCAGCGTGATGCCCGGCAGCCGGGACCGTACGGTACGGGCGACCCGGGGCAGCACGTCGTAGGTGGCGGTGCCGATGAAGCCGACGGAGACCCGGCCGCTGTGGCCGGTGGCGAGTTCCGCCATGTGCACGCGGGCGCGCTCGGCCTCGGTGACCAGGGTGCGGGCGTACCCGGTCAGCTGACGGCCCGCCTCGGTCAGTTCGACGTGCCGGGTGGAGCGGTGGAACAGCGGCGTGCCCAGCTCGTGCTCCAGCTGCTTGATCTGCTGGGACAGGGCGGGCTGCGCGACGTGCAGCCGGGCCGCCGCGCGCCCGAAGTGGCACTCCTCCGCGAGGACGAGGAAGGAGCGGACCTGGCGGAGTTCCATGGCGCCAGCCTACCGCGAGTGATAAGTGGGGCTTATGAATTGATCCGGATTAGGTCTTGGACGCGATGAGCCGTCACCCCTACCGTGAGGGCGTGACCGACAGTTACGTGTACGCAGCGGCAAGAACACCCTTCGGGCGGTTCAACGGGGCCCTCGCCGGTCTCCGGCCCGACGACCTCGCGGCGCTCGCCGTCCGGGGCGTCCTGGCCAGGACCCCGCGGCTGGACCCGGCCGGGATCGGCGACGTCGTCTGGGGCAACGCCAACGGCGCGGGCGAGGACAACCGCAATGTCGGCAGGATGGCCGTCCTGCTGGCCGGACTGCCGACCTCCGTCCCCGCCACGACCGTGAACCGGCTGTGCGGCTCCTCGCTGGACGCGGCGATGATCGCCTCCCGCGCCATCGAGACCGGCGACGCCGACATCGTGCTCACCGGTGGCGTGGAGTCGATGACCCGGGCCCCCTGGGTGCTGCCCAAGCCCGCCCGCGGCTTCCCCGCCGGGGACGTGACCGCCGTCTCCACCACGCTCGGCTGGCGCCTGGTCAACCCGCGCATGCCGAAGGAGTGGACGGTCTCCCTCGGCGAGGCCAACGAGCAGCTGGCCGAGCGCTTCGGCATCCCCAGGGACCGGCAGGACGCGTTCGCCGCCCGCTCCCACCGGCTCGCCGACGCCGCCTGGAGGGACGGCTTCTACGCCGACCTGGTGGTACCGGTCGAGACGGACGCCGAGGGCGGCGTCCTCGACCGCGACGAGGGCATCCGGCCCGGCTCCACCCCCGAGAAGCTGGCCGGGCTCAAGCCCGCGTTCCGCCCCGACGGCGTGATCACGGCGGGCAACGCCTCGCCGCTGAACGACGGCGCCTCGGCCGTGCTGCTCGGTTCCGGGGCCGCCGCCGAGCGCGTCGGCACCGCCCCGCTGGCCCGCGTCGCCGGACGCGGCGCGTCCGCCCTCGACCCGCAGGACTTCGGTTTCGCCCCGGTCGAGGCGGCGAACCGGGCCCTGAAGCGCGCGGGCATCACCTGGTCCGACGTCGCGGCGGTCGAGCTGAACGAGGCGTTCGCCGTGCAGTCCCTGGCCTGCGTGGACGCCTGGGGCATCGACCCGGCCGTCGTCAACACCAAGGGCGGCGCCATCGCGCTGGGCCACCCGCTGGGCGCGTCCGGCGGCCGCATCCTCGGCACGCTCGCCCACCGTCTGAAGGAGTCCGGCGACCGCTGGGGCGTCGCCGCGATCTGCATCGGCGTCGGCCAGGCCCTCGCCGTCGTCCTGGAGAACGTGACCGGGGCGAACGCGACGGACGGGCACACGACCGCGGCGAAAGCGACCAAGAACGCGACCGGGAAGAACGCGACCGGGAAGAACGCGGCCGGCGGGAACACGGCCGGGCAGAGCAGGGAGGCCGCCCGATGAGCACCCGCGTGTGCGCCGACGCCGACGAGGCCGTCGCCGGCGTCGAGGACGGCGCCACGGTCCTCGTCGGCGGCTTCGGCATGGCCGGCATGCCGGTCGCCCTGATCGACGCGCTGATCCGCCAGGGCGCCACGGACCTCACCGTGGTCTCCAACAACGCCGGCAACGGCGACACCGGACTGGCCGCGCTGCTGGCTAAGGGACGGGTCCGCAAGGTCGTCTGCTCCTTCCCCCGGCAGGCCGACAGTCACGTCTTCGACGAGCTGTACCGCGCCGGGAAGATCGAGCTGGAGGTCGTGCCGCAGGGCAGCCTCGCCGAGCGGATGCGCGCCGCAGGCGCCGGCATCGGCGCCTTCTTCTGCCCCACCGGGGCCGGCACCCTCCTCGCCGAGGGCAAGGAGACCCGCGTCATCGACGGCCGCACCTACGTCCTGGAGTACCCGATCAAGGGTGACGTGGCCCTGATCGGCGCCCACCGCGCGGACCGCATGGGCAACCTCGTCTACCGCAAGACCGCCCGCAACTTCGGCCCGGTCATGGCCACCGCCGCGACCACCGTGATCGCCCAGGTCCGCGAGATCGTCGACACCGGCACGATCGACCCCGAGACCGTGATCACGCCGGGCATCTATGTCGACCGCGTGGTGCAGGAGGCGACCGCATGACCACCGATTCCCCCGCCGTGGACACCGGGCGCGGCCCGCTGGACAAGCACGGGATGGCCGCCCTCGTGGCCCGTGACATCCCGCACGGCTCCTTCGTCAACCTCGGCATCGGCCAGCCCACCCTGGTCGCCGACCGTCTGCCCGCCGGCTCCGGGGTGGTCCTGCACACCGAGAACGGCATGCTCAACATGGGGCCGGCCGCGCGGGGCGACGAGATCGACCCCGACCTCACCAACGCCGGCAAGGTCCCCGTGACCGAGCTGCCCGGAGCGGCGTACTTCCACCACGCCGACTCCTTCGCGATGATGCGCGGCGGCCACCTGGACATCTGCGTCCTGGGCGCCTTCCAGGTCTCGGCCTCCGGCGACCTCGCGAACTGGCACACCGGAGCGCCGGACGCCATCCCCGCCGTCGGCGGGGCCATGGACCTGGCGATCGGGGCGAAGCAGGTCTTCGTGATGATGACCCTGTTCACCAAGACCGGCGCGCCCAAGCTGGTCCCCGAGTGCACCTACCCGCTGACCGGACTCCGCTGCGTGGACCGGATCTACACCGACCTCGCCGTCTTCGACATCACCCCGCGGGGCGTCGCCGTCCGGGAGACCTTCGGCGTCACCGTCGGGGAACTCGCGGACCGCCTCGGCCTGCCCCTGCTCCCCGCCGCCTGAGGCGCCGCCGGGCGCCCCGCGCGGGGGACGGTCGGCACCGGCCGGCTCGACGCACCGGGACGGGACATGCTCGTGGACCGTGCGCCGGGGCCGGACACGCTCGTAGACCGTCGTCGTCCGTACGTCCGCGACCTCCCGGCGCTCGGAGCGACGGCCGATCACGAAGGCGTGCACGCTGTCCACGTGCGGGACGGCCACGTGGATCGGGAAGCCGTGACCGCCCGAGGTGACGAAGAGTCCGATCACCTCGGGCAGCCGCGCCGCCCACTCGCGGAACCCCTCGATGACGGGCCGGGCCGGAGGCCGGATGCGCACCGGGAGGAGCGCCTGCGCCGGCCGGCCGCGTCGAGGTCCGGCACCGCGTGAGGGCGCCCCGGTCGCCTGGCTCGGCGTGGCGGCCGCCGCCGTCGCGCACCGGCTGTTCACCGCGCGACCGACCCGCGTACGGGCGACCACGGCCGGCACCTCCAGCCTCGCCGAACCCCTCGCCGCGGCCCTGATCGGCGTCCTCCTCCCGCACGAGCACCTGACGGCCCCGGCAGGGGCGGGCTGCGCGCCGGTCCTCGCCGGAACGGTCATCACCTGCCTGCCACCCCTGCCACGCCGCCGCGCACCGTCCCCCGAGGACCTCGGCCCCTCCACTGGGCGGGCCTGACTTGCCGTACGCCGGTCAGGCATCGGTGGGAGGACGGTGCCCGGGGTGGCAGTACAGCCGCCACCCGGACCCCTCGTCCCGTCTCCGCTCCGCCAGAGCGAACTGTGCCACGACCGCCGCTCGCCGAGGCGGGCCCCGTACGTCACCCGCACCAGCCCCGGAGCCGGCGCGGTTTCCCGCAGGCCGGAGACCCGGTGCCGGAGTCCCGCTTCCGACGCGCCCGCCATGCCCGGCAGCCGGGCGAGTATCGTCTCCCGGTCCCAGCGGCGGCCGGAGGCCCCCACCTCGACGAACTCCGGGTCCAGCAGCGGACCGCCCGTTCCCTCGACGCCCTGATCCCGGGCGTCAGCAACCGCCGCTCACCCGCGAGCGCCGCCGCCACACCGTCCGTCTCCTCGCTCATCCCGCCACGCTGCCCCGCGCCCGCCGGGACGATCCCGCGCCGCCCGCCTCCCCGGGCCATGGACCGGCCCTCCCCGTGCCTGCGCGGGAGCCCGCCCACGCCGCACCGGGCGGCGAGGCCGGCCGGACCCTCAGGACCCGGCCCCGCCGTACGGCTCGGGCAGCGGACAGCTGAGCGGCCACACCCGTTCGGAGAGCCGCCCGATGAGACGGTCACCGCTCACCTCCGCCTCGGCCAGCCAGTCCGCCGCGGTCAACTGCGCGACCAGGTCCGGGAGATCACCGGGCGCACCGGCGTACAGGGCGGCGAGCGAGCCGGTGTCGACGCCCTCGCCGCCGGGGCCGAGGACCTCCCCGTCCAGCCCGGTCCGGGTGGCCAGGGCCAGTGCCAGCAGCCGGGCGGCGGCCGTCGTCCGCTTCCTGCGCAGCCTCCGGTCGGTCATGACCCGCTGCGCCCAGCCGCTGAGTCTGGCCCGCGTGTTCTTCCCGAACGCCAGCACCCGCTCGCCGTCCGGACCGGGTACCAGGGAGGGCACGGTGACCACCGTCGGGTTCTCGGGGCGGGAGGCGAGCACCTCCTCGGCGGTGCACTCGATCCACAGCCACCCGGACGCCGCCAGCCGTCCGACGAGGTCCCCGGGATCGCTCAGCGGCAGGGCGGACACGTCCTGCCCGGTCAGATTGCCGGAGCCGCTGCGCGCGGTCCGCAGCGTGAGCAGCAGGCACAACAGCCGCGCCTCCGGGCCGGGCAGCGGCGCGTGGTCGCGGACGTGCCCGAGGACGGCGCGGGCGTGCTCCCACAGCTGGGGCCCGGGCAGCACCCGGGGCACGCCGGTCTCCTGCCCGTCGGGGGTGTGGCCGGTGCGCTGGAGGTGCTGGCCGCGGACGGTGACCGCGGCCTGCTCCGCCCGCCGCGCCTGCGCGCGCAGTTCGGCGTCACCGGTCACCTCGGCCCACTCGTGGAAGGCGCGGGCCTTGCGGGTGTGCAGGTCGGCGAGGAGCGCCAGGTCGGGTTCCGCGCGTTTCTGATAGGCGCGGAACTGGTCGCCCAGCTCGGTGAGTTCGTCGCGCAGCGCGGTCGGCCGCAGCTCGTGCGGCACGACGCGCTGCGCGATCTTCCCGTGCCTGCCGTACGGCCGGGCGGCCCGCGGCCGGGGGGAGGGCACCGGAACGCCGGGCGGCTTCGGTACCCCGGCGGGATCGGCCGGCGAGGCACCGCCGGGTGCGGCTCGGTCCGCGGACCCGGGCGCGTCGGAGAACCGCAGCCGCGGCGCCACGGCGGCCCGGACGGGCCCGGCGCCGCCGGACGCCCGTGCCGGCCCGGCCGGCGGAGCGGTGGCCGCGACCTGCCCCGAGGGGTGGGCCGCCGCGCAGCGCGCGCAGCATTCGAGCGCCTGCCACCAGCGCCCCGCCCGGTCCGCGACGACCACGAAGACGACCGGGCCGCCGCACCGCCACGCCGCCGCCCCGGTGTCCCGCCCCCCGGCGGCGGGACCGGCGTGGCCCCGGCACCCGTCGGCCCGGCAGGCGCAGTACACCCCGCTCCGGGGCTCCCCGGCGGCCCGCAGATGCGCGGTGAGGTGCGCCACGGCGAAGGCCCGGCCGGCGGCGACGGACGGCAGCCGCTGCTCGGGACAGGCCGGGCGGACGCACGAGAACCGCACCGCCGAGCTGCCCCGGCCGACGGGGTCCAGGCGCACCATCCAGGACCGCCCCCGCACCCGCTCACCGGGCCCGCTCGCCGCGTGGGCGCGCATCTCCATCCTCGTCCCCTTCCCTCACACCGGCGGCCCGCCAAGATCTCCTCGGGGCGCGGGCAGTGCAGTCTGCCGCAGTCATGTCACGTTCCGCAATCAGTGAGTTACCAGGAGTGGCGTTCGCTCCCCGTCCGTGTGACGATCCCCGGCACGGGCTTGACCTGGAGGGGGGCGAGCCGGAGCACCCCCGCGACGCGAGAAAATGGTTGCCTGAGAAAACCAGGGCGCGTGAAAGGTCCTCCATGCCACACCTCACCATCGACTACTCCGCACGGCTCGGCGCCGCCTTCGACCGCGCGGCCCTGGTCAGGGAACTGCATCCGCTCGTCATCGAGGAGAGCGGCTCGACGGGCGTCTGCAAGACGCTGCTGCGGCCGGTCGAGACCTGCGTCGGCGACGGGGTGGGGGAGGGGGACGCCTTCGTGCATGTGGAGGTCGGCCTCAAGCCGGGTCGCTCCGAAGCGCTGAAGGGACGGCTGGCCGAGAGCATCGTCGCCCTGGTCGGCAAGCACCTGCGGGCGGACGGCGCGGTGGTCTCGGCGGAGGTGCGCGAACTGGCCGGCTCCTACCGTCTGGACCCGCCCGCGCGGGCGGACGCGTACCGTGGCGGCACCCTGCGGGTGTGCCGGCCGGCGGCGGGCTGAACGGCGGTGCCGCTCCTGGTTCTCCTGGTTCTCTGGTTCTGCTGGTGACCCCGACTGGCATGGAGTCGGTGACGCGGCCAAGGGCGCGGCTGGTGAGGCGACCGGTGGCGCGGCTTGTGACGACACGCGGTGCGACAACGTTGTCTTGACGGTCCTGAGAGTACCGCCGTACCGGCGAAGGCTGTCAATACGGCCGACGCGCGGCGCCACCACGGCCCCGTCGGCCCCGCTGTTCACGGGCCCCGCTCGCGGCCCTCGACTCCGGCCGCCGACTCCGGCTGTCGACTCCCGGCCCCGGCCGGCTTACGGCCGCCCGCCCCCGGGCTCCGCCCCCGGGCTCCGCCCGCCCCTGGAACTCCCCTCTCCCGGACTCCGCTTGCCCGGACCCCGCTCTCCCGCGCCCCGGCGAGGCGCTCTTCCGCCCCGCCCCTGTGGCGCGTTAGTGTCCCTGCGGCTTGTGCGACCCGTGGTGCGCGACCCGTCCGGAGGAGGGGCCGCGTCATGCGTTTCCGTCCGATGTCCCTGCTGCTCGCCGCGGCCCTCGTGGCCGGCGGCGCCACCCCCGCCCTGGCGGCCTCGTCCGCCCCGCCCGACACGTCCCTCGTCAAGGACCCCACCGCCTACGTCGACCCCCTGATCGGCACCGCCAACGCCGGCAACGTCTTCCCGGGGGCCGTCGTCCCCTTCGGCATGCTCTCCTGGAGCCCGGAGAACACCAAGGGCGACGCCACCAGAACCGTCGCCCCCGGCGGCTACCAGCACGACGCCACCCGTATCCGTGGTTTCAGCCTGACCCACATGTCCGGCACGGGCTGCGCGGGCGGCAGCGGGGACATCCCGTTCTTCCCGTACAGCGGCGAGGTCACCTCCTCCCCGGCGAGCGACACCAAGGACGCGGTCTACGCCTCCGACTTCAGCCACGAAGACGAGACCGCCGAACCCGGCCACTACAAGGTCTCCCTCGCCTCCGGGGTCACGGCCGACCTCACCGCCACCGCCCGCACCGGCTCGGCCCGCTTCACCTACCCCACCGGCAGGCCCGCCGCCCTGCTGATCCGCACCGCCAACTCCGAGGTCGGCTCCACCGACTCCACGGTGCGGATCGACCCGAAGACCCGGACCGTCTCGGGCTCCGTCACCTCCGGCAACTTCTGCGGCTACCTCGACCCCGAGGGGCGACGCGCCTACTACACCCTGCACTTCACCGCGACCTTCGACCGCGCCTTCAGGACCACCGGCACCTGGCGGGACGACCGGCTCACCCCCGGCTCCACCGCCGCCTCCGGCGGCACCGGCGGCTTCGAGGACGGCGGCCGCCCCGTCGCCGGCAAGGGAGCGGGCGGCTACGTCGAGTTCGAGCCCGGCACCGGACCGGTGAACGTCAAGGTCGGCGTCTCCTACGTCGACCAGGCCGGCGCCGAGGCCAACCTGAGGGCGGAGAACCCGCCCGGCCGCTCCTTCGCCTCCGTCCGGGACGCCGCCCGCGACGCCTGGCGGGACCGCCTCGCCGCGATCCGCGTCGGCGGCGGCACCGACGCGGAGCGCACCATCTTCTACACCGCGCTCTACCACGCCCTGCTCCACCCGAACGTCGTCAGCGACACCGACCGCCGTTACCGCGGCCCGGACGGCAGGACGCACCGCGTCTCCCGCGGCCACCAGGCGCAGTACGGCACCTTCTCCGGCTGGGACGTCTACCGCAGCCAGATGCAGTTGCTGACCCTCCTGAACCCCCGGGTGGGCTCCGACATCGCCCAGTCGCTGTACGAGTTCGCCGGGCAGAACGGCGGCGTCTGGGACCGCTGGCTGCACGGCGCGAGCGGCACCCACGTCATGAACGGCGACCCCTCGCCCATCGCCCTCGCCGGCATCCACGCCTTCGGCGGCACCGGCTTCGACCTGGACGGCGCGCTGCGGTCCCTGGTGAAGGCGGCCACCGTCCCCACCGAGCAGGACCTCTCCCCGGCCGGCAAGCCCGTCCTCTCGGTCGGCCAGCGGCCCTCCCTCGACAAGTACCTGAAGCTGCACTACATGCCGTCCGTCTCCAACGCCTGGGGCGGCGCCGCCGAGACCCTGGAGATGTCCGGCGCCGACTTCGCGCTCTCCCGGCTGGCCACCGCCGCCGGGCAGCGGGACACCGCGAAGACCTTCGCGGCCCGCTCCCAGTACTGGCAGAACAACTTCAACATCGCCGCCGACCCCACCGGCGGCTACATCGCCAACCGCAAGGCCGACGGCAGCTGGGTCACCGGCTTCACCCCGGCCACCGGCAACGGCTTCGTCGAGGGCACCGCCGCCCAGTACACCTGGATGGTCCAGCACGACCCGGCCGGCCTGTTCGCCGCGATGGGCGGCACCGAGGAGGCGCTGAAGCGCCTGGACGCCTTCTTCCACGACGCCGACGGCGACTGGGTCTTCAGCGGCGGCCCCGGCGACAAGTCCGGCATGGACAACGAACCGTCCGTCAACGTCCCCTACCTCTACGACTACGCGGGCGCCCCCTACAAGGCGCAGCGGACCGTCCGCGCCGCGATGGACGCGCTCTGGTCGACCGGGCCGGGCGGCATCCCGGGCAACGACGACCTCGGCGCGATGTCGTCCTGGTACGTCTTCTCCGCGCTCGGCATGTACCCGCAGGTCCCGTCCCGTGCCGAACTCGTCCTCGCCTCCCCGCTGTTCCCCCGCGCGGAGATCGACCGGCCCGGCGGCAAGGACATCTCCATCCACGCCCGGGGCGCCGCGGCCGACGCGCCGTACATCCGTTCCCTGAAGGTGAACGGCCGCGCCGGCGACCGCCCGTGGCTCCCGGCCTCCGTCGTCCGCGACGGCGGACGCCTCGACTACACCCTGTCCTCGGAACCCGACCCCGCCTGGGGCGCAGGCCAGGCCCCGCCGTCCTTCCGGGACGGCGAACAGCCCTACCAGATCGGCGTCGGCCCCACCGCCGCGACCCTCGCCCCCGGCGACAGCACCGGTGTCGACATCCGCGCCCGCGCGGTGAGCGGCGGCGAGGGCCCCGACGTCCGCTTCCACGTCGACACCCCGGACGGCATCACGGCCGTCCCCGCCGAGGGCACCGTCACGGACGGCGCCCAGCGGATCGAACTGACCGCATCCGACGGCACCGCCCAGGGCTTCTACGACGTGAAGGTCACCGTCACCTCGGGCGACAGCTCCTACGCACAGCCCGTCGCCCTCACCGTCGCCGCCCCCGGCACCCTGCTGGCCGCCTACGACAACACCGGCGTCTCCGACGACGAGGGCGAACACGACGAGGCCGACTACGACGGCGGCGGCTGGAGCTACTCCCGCCAGGCGCTCGCCGCGGCGGGCCTCACCCCGGGCGAGCGGCACACCGCCGACGGCCTCACCTACAGCTGGCCCGGCTCCCCGGCCGGCCGCCCGGACAACGCCACCGCCACCGGTCAGGTCATCCGGCTCACCGACCCGGCCGCCCGGTTGTCGTTCATCGGCAGCGCCGTCAACGGCAACCAGAAGTCCGGGGCGACCGTCACCTTCACCGACGGCACCACCGCCACCGTCGACCTCGCCTTCACCGACTGGACCGCCGGCGGCGGAGGCGGCACCGTCCAGTACGGCAACGAGGTCGTCGCCGAGGCCGCGTACCGCAATGTCGCGGGCGCGGACAAGGACCCGGTGGCGACGTACGTCTTCGCCACCGCTCCGTTCACCGCCCCGGACGGCAAGCGGATCAGCTCCGTACGGCTGCCCGACAACGCGAACCTGCACGTGTTCACCCTCGCCGTGAGCTGAGCCCGGCAGCGGGGACGGGCGGCCCCTGTGCCGCCCGCCCCCGCTCAAGGATCATGGATGCCCCCAGCCCCAGCCCCGGAGACCGCCCGCCCCGCGCGGGCGTCCGGGCCGGAACCCCGGAGCGTCCATGCCCGCACACCTGGCTCCCCACCGTCCCACCGCGCTCGTCGTCGGCGGCAGTGTCACCGGCCTGTTCGCCGCCGCCGCGCTCACCGGATCCGCCGATGTCACGGTCGTCGAACGCGACGGCCTGCCGGACGGCCCCGATCCCCGGCGCGGCGTCCCGCAGAACCGCCACGCCCACCTGGTGTGGAGCGGTGGCGTCCGCGCCCTCGACCGGTTGCTGCCCGGACTCGTCGACGATGCGACCGCGAACGGCGCCCGACTGGTGCTCATCATGGCCGACATGGTCTCCAGAGCGCCCAACGAGATCTGGTTCCGCCGCTTCACCGCCACCGGGCACCGCAACCTGGTCTGCTCCAGGGACCTCCTCGACAGCGTCGTGCGCCGCCGGGTCCTCGCCCACCCCCGTGTCACCCTCCGCCAGAACACCACGGCCATCGGACTGACCGGCGACGACCGCCGCGTCACCGGCGTCCGGGTCCGCTCCGGCGGCGAGGAACACACCCTCACCGCCGACCTGGTCGTCGACGCCTCCGGCCGTGGCTCCCGGACCCCCCGGTGGCTGGCCGACCTCGGCCTGCCCGCCGTCCGGGAACGCGAGATCGACGCCGGCCTGGTCTACGCGACCCGCCTCTACCGCCCGCCCGCCGCCACGGCCGGCCTGCCCTTCCCGCTCGTCAACGTGCAGGCCAACCCCGCCAAGGCCCCGGGTCGCGGCGGCATCCTGCTGCCCGTCGAGGACGGCCGCTGGATCGTCACCCTCGCCGGCACTCGCGGTGGTGAACCCTCCGCCGACCCGGATGCCTTCACCGGCTTCGCCCTGGGTCTCGGCGACCCGGTCATCGGCGAACTGCTCCGGAACGCGGAGCCGTTGTCCGGCGTCGCCGTCACCCGCAGCACCGCGGACCAGCGCCGCTACTACGAGAAGATGCCCCGCTGGCCGGACGGCTTCACCGTCCTCGGCGACGCCGTCGCGGGCTACAACCCGGTCTACGGCCACGGCATCACCGTCGCCGCGCAGAGCGCCCTCGCCGTACGTGAGGTACTGCGCCGCACCCCGCTCACCGCACCCGGCACCGCCCGCCGGCTCCAGCGCTCCGCCGCCCGGCCCGTCTCGGCGGCCTGGGATCTGGCCGTCGGTCAGGACGCGTTCTACCCGGGCGCCACGAGCACACCGCCCAGCACCGCCGAGCGGCTGCTCGCCCGCTACGTCGACCGGGCGGTGGCCACCGGCGCCCGCAACCCCCACGCGCTCGGCGCCCTCCTGGACGTCATGAGCCTGGAGAGGCCGGCGTCCCGGCTCTTCTCTCCCGACATGCTGATACCCATGCTCTTCGGCCCGAGGAGGCCCTTCCTCTCCGCGGCCCCCCTGACGGACAGGGAACGCGGCAGCACCCTCTCCTGACCCCGCATCACCCCACCGGATGCGCGCTCATACTGATTACGTCCATTGATCGAACACTTTCGAGCATCCGGGGACGTAGGAGCCACGGTGGCGGAACCGGTTCTCCGGCACCGTCACCGGCCCGCGACGAAGGGGTGAACCATGACCGCACCCGGTCCCGAACTGCGCCTGGGCGTCGTGGCGTCGGCCAGCGCGCCCAACTCGTCACGTCGGCCGACCGCCCGGCGGCCGCCCGGGCCGTCTCCTGTGCGGATCCGGCCCAGCGCGGCCGCGACGACGCGCGGCGCCTCTTCGGCGACACCGTCCACATCCACGAGCGCCGCGCGGACATGCTCGCCGACGACCTCGACGCGGTGTTCGTGCTCACACCCGACGACGCGCACACCGAACCCGCCCTCTTCTTCCCCCAAGCGGGCGTCGCCGTGTTCGTGGAGAAACCCCTCGCGGTCGACCTCGCCGACTGCGACCGCGTCCTCGACACCGCCGCCCGCAGCCGCGCCCGCCTCCGCGTCGGCCACAACCTGCGCCACCCGCCCGTCCTGCGACGCATGCGGCGGCTCGTCGACGACGGCGCGATCGGCCGGGTACGGGCGGTGTGGTGCCGGCACTTCGTCGGCCACGGCGGCGACCATGCCTTCTAGGACTGGCACGCCGAACGCGCCCGCACCGCCGGTCTGCTGCTGCAGAAGAACGGCGTGCTGACCAGCTATCAGCAGTGCCACTTCACCCCCGGCTACTGGCGCAACCGCACGGCCATCGGCGACGCGGGCCGGATGGAGAACTTCGGCGACGGCGTCGAGGGCGACCCGGCGGTCGTCAAGGTGTGGAACCGGCGTCGCTCCGGCTACCGCCGCGACGCCGATCTGACGCTGACGGTCACCGACGAGGGCCCGGCCGGCCCCGGAGGCGCCGATGCGGCCGTCGTCACCGAGTTCCTGCGCTTCGTCGGTCACGGCGGCGCCACCGACATCTCACCGGTCGCCGCCCGTGAGGCCGTCGCCGCCGCCCTGGCCGCCACCGCCTCGCTCCGCTCCGGCGGCACCCCGGTCGACGTCCTGCCCCCGCCCCCGCGGCCTACTTCGCCGCCCACCAGCCCGGCTCCCACGGCGCGGCCGCCACCCGCCCCCGCCGCCCCCGGTCTCCTCCCGCGCGCCTGGATCCGGCATCGCGGCGCCGGCCGGCGGACGACGTCGCGTCATCCGCCCCCACCGACGACCGGCACCCGGCATGATCGGAGAGTCCGGTGCCGGGCACAGCCCGTCGGTCACCGGATGCCGGTTGCCGGAACGGGACAGGGAGGGACGACAGGACATGGACGACATGGCGCTGCGGGAACGGTTGGACGCGGTGCGGGGGCGCATCGGGGAACTGCGGATACGGGAGGCGTGGCTGCTGCTGGCCATGGGTCGTCTCGAAGCCGCCGTCGAGGCCGCCGGGGAGGCCCGGCGCGAGGCGGCGGGCCCGACCGTGCCGGCCGCCGCGCTGCGGGACGTACTGCGGGAGGCGGCGTGGGTGACGTGCGCGGCCCGGATCGGGCAACGGCAGTGGACCGAGGCGCAGATGACCGCCGAACGCCTCATCGACCTGTGCGGACGGGACCCGCGGACCGTCAGGCTGCGGGAACTTGCCTGCTGGGGCCGGGGCACCCTCGGACCGATCGCGACCTGGCAGGCCGTGCTCGACCCGGCGAAGGAACTGGCCGCGTTCGACCCGGCCGCCTTCGCCCGCGACCACCTCGCCGAACACCCCGGCGACGACACCGGGCCGGCCGTGGCGCACGACGAGGCCGCGGCGCCCGTGGTCCCCTTCTACCAGGGGGACCGGGGCCGGCTGCCGGTCGACGAGGACGCCCTGCGGGAGGAGTTGGCCGCCGTCACCGACGAGACCGGCGAACGCGCCTGGGCCCCGCACATCCACCGGGCCTGGCTGCTCATCGCGCTGAGCCGGTACGAGGACGCGCTGGAAGAGGTCGAGGCCGCCCGCCGGGAGTACTACGGATTCCTCGGGATGCCGGCGGAACGGCACTTCGCCGAGGCCCTCTTCGAGGACGGCTGCGAGGCCGAGGCCGTCGCCGACATGGCCCTGGAACGCTGGGACGCCGCCGCCGACGCGGGCCTGCGCGGCCTCGCCGACCACGGCGGCAGCCAGCGCAACGATCCCTTGGTCCGCATGATCGCGGTCGCCCGGGGGACCGTCACCGGGGACTGGGACACCTGGCGCGTCCAGCTCACCGCGTTCGACCCCGTCCAGTACGCCCTGCACGTCCTGCGCAGGCGGCCCGCGTTCCTCGAGAACCCGGACCGCCTGCCCTGACCGCCCACGGCGAGCTGCCCCCGGACCCTCCACCGTGCTGAAGACTTCGCCCTCCGCCCGCGGCACCCACCGGTGCCGCACAACGGTGTGGAGGGATGAGACATGGGGTGTGCCCTGTCGTGCCGCTCACCGGCCGCGTCCCGCGGCTGGCCGGGACGGCCGGCCCCCGCTCAGAGGCATCGGCCACGCCTCCGCGCCGCTGTTCTCTGTCACCACCCACCTCTGCCCCCGGCGCCGGTGTGGTCCGGCGCGGCTGCCACGCCGCGCCGCACGGTGACGATCAGCCGTGGTACGTGATGTACCCGTTGCCGTCCTTGTCGTTGGCCTTCTTCGTGTACGCGTGCACGTCGGCACGGGCGCCACTGGGCTTGTACAGGTAGATGGTGTCCTTGTCGTTGTTCCATATGAAGTTGCAGTTCTGCCGGTAGACGACGTTCTTGGCGTCGGAGTCGGTGCCCTTGCCGCCCCGCAGGTGCACGTAGTCGCCGGGCTCCAGGGTGTGGCTGTCCTTGAAGGCGAACTTGTTGCCGGAGGCGTCCTTGACGACGTACCCCTTCAGGTTGACCTTGCTGCGCGAGTAGTTCTTGATCGTCAGGTACTCGTTCTTGGTGTTGCCGCCCGAGCACTTGTTGGAGTCCCGGCCCGGAGCGTCGTACTGGACACCCTTGATCTTCAGCGCCGAGGAGTACTCGGCGGCCTGGACCGGAGCGGCGGCGGTGAGACCGAGCGCGGCGACGGCACCGGTGGTCGCGGCGGCGGTCAGAACGCGATGAACACGCATGAGGTTTCCCCCCTCTGTGGTGCGGATGGAGCGTGGGGAGCATATCTAATGTGATGATCACAGGGAGGGTCGGTGACGACACTGTGACGACAGCGTGCCTCCGCTGCCGTCGGCAGCGGGTCGGTGGTTCGGGCCCGCGGCGTGGGGGGTAGGTCCTGGGGTGCGGGCCACCGGGCTCGGGCCACGGGGAGGGGGACCCCAGATGTCCATGACCGGGCGTTCGTCGCCCGCCGCACGCTTCCGTCTCACGCTGCTGGTCCTGACCGTCGCCGCCGCCGGCAGCCCCTGGGCGCAGCGGCCGCTCCTGGATTTCTACGTGCGGGAGTTCTACATCGAGCGGTCCGGAAACGACCTGCTGCGCTGGATGGTGCAGGCGGGTTTCTCCCCGGGCTGGGACCTGTCCGCCGAGCGGTACGCCGGCACGGCCGGCCTGATCGCCAACGACCTGGGCATCCTCGTACTGCTGGCCCTGCTCACGCTCGTCGCCCCCCGCCTGCCGGCCCGCCGGAGCCGGCGCTGGCCGGCGTGTCTCGTGGCCGGCGTGCTCACCGCCGGGCTGGCGAGTCTCGTGGGGCTGGCCCTGTTCATGGCTCTGGTCGAGGACGCCGAACTCGGGCCGGCCGGCGTGCTCGCGACGAACCTGGGGCGCAGCGCCCTGATCTTCGGCTCGGTGCTCGGCGTGCTGCTGGCCCTGCTGTCCACCGGACGCCCGGGCCCGGGGTCCGGGACCCGGGACGCCCGCCGGGCACCGCACCGCGTGACAAGGGGGAGATCCATGACGACCGCACCCGTCGCCATGCCGGTGGGCAGCGCACCGGGGGACGTCACCCGGTACCTGTGCGCCGCGGCCTACGTGGACGAGCACTTCGCCGACCGGGTGGTGGAGGACGTCCTGGCCGACGAGACCGCTGCCGTGGCCCCCTCCCCGGGGGTGGACCCGGCGGCCGTGGTCCGGCACTGCCTGGCAGCGCTGGAACTGCGCTACCGGCGCGATCTGCGCCTGACGGCGGTCTTCGGGGCCGTCGCGGTCCTCGCGCCCTTGTGGCTCACCGCCGTCATGGTGCTCCTCGGGGCGGCCCGGCTGGCGGGCGACCGGCCCCGTCTCGCCACCCGCGGCCGGCGGCTCCCCGGCGGCGGGGCGCTGGTGCGGCTCAGCGTCTCGGCCGGCGTGTTCGCCCTCCTCACCCTCTACGTCGGGGTGGTGCTGTCCGGTCTGCCGGTGGACGGCTTCGCGAGCTGGCTGCTGGGCACGTACTTCGCGGGGGTGCCGGCCGCGCTCGCCTCCGTCGGGGGCGCGGTCTGCGCGTACCTCACGGTCCTCGGCCACGACCGCGAGACCGACCGGCTGCTGCGCACCACCCTGACCAGGCAGACGTACCGGCCACCGCGCGGCGGCGCGGAAGGACGGCCGGAGTGGGTGGCCGGCCGGCTGGCGGCCGTCGAGCGGGCCGGACAGGGCAACGCCACCGTCTACAGCGGGTACCGGCCGTCCGTCGGCTGGTCGGAGACGAGCGCGCAGTGGTCCCTCGCGGTGCCGCTGCTGCCCGCCGAGGACCCGGCGGGCCTGCGGGCACGGCCCACGGCACCGCGGCCGTTCACCGCCGAGGACCTCATCGACCACCTCCGCGAGCGGCTCGGCTCGCTCACCGGCGCAGGGCCCCGGGACGGGGAACCGCCCGGCGGCCTGGTGGTCGAGGACCGCGTCCTCGCCGCCGGCACCGCCCTCGGCGAGGACGAACGGTTCTTCGCCGCCGACACCATCGCCCCGGTCACCGTCCTCGCGGACGAAGCGGTCCGGGAGATCATGCGCCGCCCCACCGGCACCGTCCGCCACTGCCTGGCCGTCCACGCGGAGCTGTGGGGCGGTGACGTGGTGCCGGCCACGTTCCTCCACGTCACCACCGTGGGACAGACACTCCACCTGCACATCGACCACCACGTACTCGGCCCCGTGCGGGCCGCCTACCACCTCGTGGACCGCCTGGACGGCGGCAGAACCCCCGCCGAGGAGCGGGCGCTGCTGCTGGGCGCCGCCTCCCGCACCGGCCGGGTCCTCGCCGCCGCCCCCTTCCGGGCCCTGTACCACGCCCGCTTCGAGACCCGCCACTCCCGGCGGATGGCCGACGAGTTCGCCGCCGCGCGACAGGACCCGCTCTACGACTTCGGCGCCCGCACGAGCATCCGGGAACTGGCGCTGAGCCCCGACTACCACAACTACTTCCAGGTCATGGACGCCCAGCGGATCACCTCCCTGATCGAGCGCCACACCCTGGCGGCCGTCCGGGAGTTCCTCGACTCCCACGGCTTCGACACCACCGACTTCCGCGCCCAGCAGCAGACCATCCTGAACCAGGGACTCATCCAGCAGGGCGGCACGAGCATCATCGGCAACCAGGCGATCGGCACGGGCGCGAGCGCCACCCAGACCTTCCCGCAGCAGGCCGGCACGACCGCCCCCGGCGCGGCCGGCGCCCCCGGCCGTTAGGAGATCCCGTCATGCGCGACGACCAGCAGCGGCACGACCCGCCCGTCAACAACGGACTCGTCATCAACGGCGGCACCCACCACGTCGGCAACCAGGCCGTGGGGCACCACGCCCGCGCGTACTCCGGTTCGGTCTCCTTCTCGCCGCAGGACCCCGAGCAGGCCGCGCGGACGGCGGAACTCCTCACCCGTGTCGAGCAGTTGCTCCAGGAACACCGGGCAGCGCTCGCCGACCCCGACGCCGCCGGCAGGGAACTGGGCAGGCTGCGGGAGGAACTGGACGAGGCCGAGCCGCAGCCGACGGTCCTGCGCCGCGCCTTGGACCGCCTCACCGGGTTCGTGCAGCCGGTCGGCCCGCTCGTGACGGCGGTGGGACAGCTCGCGGCCTCGGTCCAGGGCCTGCCCCTGCCGTGAGCACGCCCTCCGGCCGTCTCCCGTGTATGGCGGTTTTCGGTCTCACCGTTCCACGCCGCGAGCCCCACAATGGCGGGCACACGCCGTAGGAGGTCGCCGTGCACCCTGTACGTTCCGTGAGCCCCTTCCGGACCGCCTGGCGGGCGGCGCTCGCTCTCGTCCTGCTGCTGGGCTGGTCCGCCGCGCTCGGGCCGGACGCGCGGGCGGGGGAGCGGGGGCAGGACCGGGCAAGCGTCGTGGTGCACGGCGGCGACACGCTCTACAGCACGGCCGGCCGGTGCACCGTGGGTTTCAACGCGCGTTCCGGCTCCACCATGTACGGCTCGGTGACGGGGCGGTGTGCGCAGGGCGCCGGTGCCACCTGGTACGCCGACCCCGCGCTGACCGTGGCCGTCGGTGTCACCGCGGGGGTGAGCTACCCGGGCAACGACTACGCGGCCGTCCGGTACACCGACACCACGGGCTCCTACCCGGGCGAGGTCTCGCTGGGCAGCGCCGGCACCCGTGACATCACGGCCGCGGCCAACCCCGTCGTCGGACAGCAGGTCTGCCACGCCGGACGGACCACGGGTTACCGCTGCGGCACCGTCCAGGCGGTCAACGTCACCGTCAACTACGGCGGCGGCATCGTGTACGGCCTGTTCCGGTCAAACGTCTGCTCGGAGCCCGGGGACATCGGCGGCCCGGCGTTCTCCGGCGGCACGGCCCTCGGCATCATCGCCGGCAGCAGCGGGAACTGCGCCTCGGGGGGCTTCACCTACTACCAGCCGGTGGTGGAGTGGCTCTCCGCGTACGGCCTGAGCATCTACTGACCCGGCACCGTCACCCCGGCTCGCCGGACACCTTCACCGAGGCCAGTGCCGCCGCCACCCGCTCCACCGCCTCCACCGGAGTCGAGGCGTGCGGTGACAGACGCAAGGAGTCCGCCCGTACCGTCGGTGTCACGCCCTCCCGGTGCAGCGCCCGCGCCACCGCCGCCGGCTCGCGCCCCGGCACGGCGAACGACAGGATGCCCGCCCGCCGCCCGGGACCGGCCGGGGACAGCACCCTGCCCCCGAACCTCTTCACGACCTCGGCGAGTTCGGCGACCCGCACGGTGACCGCGCTCTCGATCGCCGCGGCGCCGTACCGCTCCACCAGTTCCAGCGCGGCGGCGAAGGACGCGGCCGTGACCGGGCTGAGATGGGTGACGGACCAGCGGCGCGCGTCCGGTGCGGGCGGATGCTCCACACCGTCGAAGACACCGGCGTCCTCCACCCCCGTCCACCCGGTGAGCACCGGCTGCAGTTCCTCGAGTGCCCGGTCGGACAGGGTCGCGAACCCGGTCGACCATCCCGCCCGCAGCCACTTCTGCCCGCCCGTGATCACGACGTCGGCCGCCTGCCAGGGCATGACCACCGCCCCGAAAGCCTGGATGGCATCGACCACCAGGAGCCGGTCCGGGCCGATGACCTCCCTCAGCGCGGCCAGATCCACCCGGAACCCGGTACGGAAGTCCACCGCGCTCACCGACAGCGCTACGACGTCGTCCGTCAGCGCCTCGCGCACCAGCTCGGGGGTGACACCGCCGCCGGGAGCGGGCTCCAGCCAGCGGGGCGCGGCCCGCCCCAGCTGCGCCGCGCGCCGCCACGGGTACTGGTTCGACGGGAAGTCGCCGCGGGGCGCGAGCACGGTCCCCTGACGCAGCCCGAGCGCCGCGTGGAACAGCCCGGTCGAGGCGTTCGGCAGCAGCACGGTGTGCGCCGTGTCCGTGCCCGCCAGCCGTGCTGCCGCGTCCCGGGCCGCCCCTTCCGCTCGCATCAGTTCGTCCACGGTCGTGTGGGTGGCCCGCGCGGTGGCCTGTACGGCCCGTGTGGTGGCGTCCACGGCGTCCCGGGACGGCGGCCCGAAGCGGGCGAAGTCCAGGTATCCGGCCGGGGTGTCGAAATGCGCGGCGTACGACGTGAGCACAGGGTTGTCCTTCGGGCTGTACGGGATGCGCCGCGAGCGTATCGCCGGGCGCGCCCCACGCCGGCGGGCGGGTCCGCCGGCCCGGCGTCCGGGGGCCGCCGCTCTCCCGGACCGCGGCGGCCCCGTGTGAGGGAAACTGCCGAACAGCGGTGCGTGACACCCCTGTTGCCCGATAGCGTGGCTGCGCGACCGGCTCGGTACGGCTGAGTCCGGCGGGACAGGGGGAGGTTCCAGGGATGCCCGACGTTATCCCGGGCGACGGCGGCGGGCTGTCGCGGCGCGGACTGCTCGCGTCGTCGGCCGCCGCGGGCGGCGCGCTGTGGCTGCTGCGCGGACTGGTCAGGCCGGGCGGCGCGTACGCCGCCGACGCACCCCCGGCGCCGACGGGTTTTCCGGCCGGCGTGGACATCTACCGGCGCGTCTACGAGAACTGGGCCGGCGAGATCCACACCGACCAGCTGTGGACGTGCGCCCCGCGGCACGCCCAGGACGTGCTGGACGTCGTGAACTGGGCCTACGGTGCGGGCTGGACGGTACGCGCGCAGGGCAAGCGGCACGGCTGGGCCCCGCTCACGGTCGCCGACGGCACGCCCGCCGCGTCCCGGGTCGTCCTCCTGGACACCACCGCGCACCTCACCGCCATGTCGCTGGAGCGGCGGGGCGCCGACGGCTCGGCAGAGGTCAGGGTCCAGACCGGGGCCACTTTGGAGGACCTGCTCGCGTTCGCCGGCGCCGCCGGTCACGGTGTCACCGCCGCGCCGGCGCCCGGCCAGCTGTCGGTCGGCGGCGCACTGGCCATCGGCGCGCACGGTACGGCCGTCCCCGCCGTCGGCGAGAGCCCCCCGCCCGGCCACGGCTACGGCTCGCTGAGCAACCTGGTCACCGAACTGACCGCGGTCGTCTGGGACGAGGACACCGGCCGCTATGCCCTGCGGACCGTCGGCCGGGCGGAACCCGACTGCGACGCGCTCCTCACCCACCTCGGCCGTTCGCTGGTCACCGAGGCCGTGCTGCGCGTGGGCGCCGACCAGAACCTGCGCTGCCGGTCCTTCCTGGACATCCCGGCCGGCGAACTGTTCGCCGCCCCCGCGGCCGCGGCCGGGCAACGGACCCTGGCCCGGTTCGTCGACCGCACCGGCCGGGCGGAGGCGATCTGGTTCGCCTTCACCGACAAGCCGTGGCTGAAGGTGTGGAGTGTCGCTCCGCGACGCCCTCTGGGCTCCCGCGAGGTCGACGAGCCGTACAACTACCCGTTCTCCGACTCCCTGCCCGAGCCGGTGGCCCGGCTGGCCGGTTCCCTGGTCTCGGGGGCCTGGGCGAGCGCACCGCTCTTCGGACAGGTGCAGTACCTGCTGGCCAAGGTGGCCCTGACCGGCGACATCACCGATGTCCTGCTCTCCGGCGACCTCGTGCGCGAGGTGCTGAACGGCGACGTCCTGACCCATCTGCTGGCCGGCGGGCTGCGATCGGACCTGTGGGGAGCCTCCCGCAACCTGCTGGAGTACATCCGGCCCACCACGCTGCGCGAGACGGCCAACGGCTATGCCGTCCTCGTCCGCCGCGCCGATCTGCAGTGGGTGGTCAGCCGGTTCGCCGACTTCTACCGCACGCTGCTCGCCGAGTACGCGGCGCGCGGCGAGTATCCGGTCAACGGCCAGGTCGAGATCCGCGTGACCGGCCTGGAGGACCCGTCCGTGTGCGGCGTACCGGGCGCACGGCCGCCCCTGCTGTCGGCCCTGCGGCCGCGCCCCGACCGGCCGGACGCCGACACCGCCGTGTGGATCGACATTCTCTCCCTGCCGGCCACACCCGCCCTGCACCGGTTCTACCGGGAGGTCGAGCAGTTCCTGTTCGCCCTGGACGGGGACAGGGCGACGGTCCGGGTGGAGTGGTCCAAGGGCTGGGCCTACACCGAGACCGCCGCGTGGTCCGACCCGGACGTCCTCGCCCGCACCGTCCCCGCCGCCCTGCGCGCCGGGGGCGGCCCGGGCTGGGACGAGGCCGTCGCGGCCCTGGACCGCCTCGACCCCCACCACGTGGTGTCCAGCCCGTTCCTCGACACCCTGCTGCGCTGACCACCGAGCCTGCCGGGCCGGAACGCCCGGAGCCGCCGGCGCTGACCGAGCCGCGCGAACGACGGCGCACCTCGATGATCCGGACCCTGCGGCGCCGAGGTCGTCGGCGGGCCGGCACGGCGGGCGCGGGCGGCGGCTGAGGCCCGCCGCCGCCATCTGCTCACCGAAACCCACCGCCTCTCCTGCCTCCTGCGCTGCCGGCCCCGCCAGGAGGGCCTGGACGAACAGATCGCGCAGACGGCCGTCGGCGCCTGGACCCGCCCCGCCGGCCGGGGAGCGGGTGATGGCCGTCGGCCGGCGCGCCCTGGCACCCGTACGACAGCGAGGACCGCAGCCGCCGGCAGGACGACGCCGGTCACGAGGGGAAGGGCAGTCAGGACCAGGGCCGCCTCGCTGTGCGGTCCGTGTGATCTGTGTGATCTGTGTGATCTACGTTGTTTATATGAGCGATTCAATGTGCGATTGAGGTAAGGTCTCGCTGGAGGTGAGGTCCGTGCCCACTGAGGAAGAGCTGTTCGGCGCGGTGGACGCGCTGCTTGAACAAGTCGCCCAGACCGATCTCCCGCCCCCTGCCGAGCGCAAGCGGCTCCGCGAGGCCGCGGGCCTGAGCCAGGCCCAGGTCGCGGCCGTGCTGGAGACCCGCCGCGAAACGGTCGCGAGCTGGGAGTCCGGCCGGAACGAACCCCGGCCGCCGCAGCGCGCCGCCTACACCCGCCTGCTGGAGAGACTGGCCGAGCGGTTCCCGGCCCCCGAGGAAGCCCGCGCTCCGGACCCCGAGCCCGCGGTGGCGCCGGAGACGCTCACCGGACCCACCCTCGCGTCGCAAGCGCCGGCGGCACCCGCAGCTGCCCCCCGGCCGGCGGCGAGCAGCACCAGGCCGCCGGTGTCGCCGCAGCGCCCGGGCGCGAGGAAGGCGGTGGCGAGGAGAACCACGGCGGCCGACGCCGCCGACCCGCGCTTCGAGAACGGTCCCCTCGCGGTGATCGACTGTGCGGACGGGCAGGTGTCGGCGTACTGCGTCGGCGGCCTGGTCCTGGACGTGCCCGCCAGGACGATCCCGGCGCTGATCGACTGGACGCTGACCGAGGCCCGCCTGGGGCAGGCCCGGCTGCACCGCAACGGCCGCGACGCCGACCCGGTCCTCGTTCTCACCGCGTCCGCGGTGGAGCGCTACGGCCTGCCCGCCGCCCTGTCGGAGGAGGAGCGGCGCGCGGGCCGGCTGGCGGCCGGCCACAAGGTGGTCAAGCAGATCGAGCGGGCCGGGCTCCAGCTCACCCAGCGCGGGTTCGGGCCGTGGGCCCGCCTCTACCGCGACCCGGAAGGTTCCACGCGCCGCTGCGTCCAGCTGTGCGTCCTGCCCTGGAACGCGCTGGACGCCCGCGAGTGGGACAGGAAGGACGACCCGCGGCTGCCGACGATGCACCCGGCCGACCTCGCCCGCTACCTCGGCCTGTACGCGGCCCGGGTGATGACGCCGCGCGGCAGCACCGCGACGACCGGCCTGGAGCTGATGACCGCGCTGCGCCCGCCGACCCGCGCGGAGAAGGACCCGGGCACCGGCGAGTTCAAGCGGGTTCTCAACGACGACGCGCTCACCGCCCGGTACGACGTGGTGGAGTGCGAGGTCCCCGACGAACACCCCGTCCTCAAAGGCAAGTACGCCCGGCACCACCTCCGCACCCCGGCCGAGATGCTGATGGAGGAGCCCTACGACTGGTGCCGGCCGCTGACCGACGAGGAGTGCGCCAACCCCTACTTGGTGGTCGTCGACCTCAACATGTCGTTCGCCGCCGCCGCCAACGGCCTCACGGTCGGCCTGAACGGACCGACCCACCTGACCGGCAACCCGCGGTTCGACCCGGCGCTGCCCGGCTCGTGGCTGGTCGACCTGTCCCACGTCGACCTCTCCCGCGTCCGGACCAACGGCCGTACCGTCGACGGAGAGCGGCTCCCCAGCCCGTTCACGCCGAGCGGAGACCGCCCCGAGGGCCCGGCGTGGTACGCCACGCCCACCGTCGCCTACGCCGTCGAGCTCGGCTTCGATGTCGCCCCGATCGAGGCGTACGTGCGCACGCGGACCGGCCGCTACCTGGACCCCTGGTACAAGCGGCTGCGCGACGCGTACGTGGAGACGATGGCCGACATGGGCGTCACCACCGATCTCACCGGACCGGAGTTCCTGGCCGCGATGGCGCGGCGCAAGCAGACCGACCCGACGATGGCGCTGCTGGAGACCGCGATCAAGGCGACGGCGAAGGGCGCGATCGGCAAGCTGCGGCAGCGCAGCCGGGGCCAGGTGCCGTACTACGAGCCCTACCCGGCGCTGAACCGGGAGACGTGGCGCCCCGACATCCGGGCCGCCGTGCTCGCGACCCAGCGGACCGGACTGCACCGCAAGCTGATGAAGACGGCGGCCGCCGCCGGCCTCTACCCGGTCGCGATCGGCACCGACGCCGTCGTCTATCCCTCGCCCGGCCCGTCCCCGCTGGACGTCCTGCCGCACACGCCCGAGGGCAAGCCGGTGCCCGGCACGTTCCGGCTCGGGGTCTCGCCCGGGATGGTCAAGCACCAGGGCACCCAGACCGTCCTGTGGGCGGAAGCGCAGTTCGAGGAGCGCGGCGGCGTCTTCAACATCGCCAACCTCATCAAGACCGACCAGAGCGCCGGAGAAGGGGAGTAGGCCGTGGTGGACTCGCTCGGGGACAGCCTGGACCGCGCCCTGGAGGGGGCGTTCACCCGCCGCATCCCGCAGAGCGCCCAGGCGCAGATGAAGTACCTGGTCAAGCAGCTCAAGGGCACCAAGGCCACCGCGCGGGCACTCGGAATCTCCCAGCGCACGGTGGAGCGGTACGTCTCGGGCAAGCTCAAGCGGCCCCGCCAGGACCTCCGCGGCCGCATGGAGCGTGAGGTCAGGAAGCGCTGGCAGCCGCAAGTGCGGGCGAAGGCGAGGAAGAAGGCCGCTTCCACCGACGGCCTGGTCGTCTCCACCCGGGCGCGGTTCGGGTTCACCGCGGCGCCGGGCACCACCGACGACGCCCGGATCCGCGACATCACCCAGGCCCTGCCACCCGAGTACGCCGCCCAGCTGTTCACCGCCCGCGAGCAGGGCGCCACCGAGCACCAGCTCCAGCAGATCGCCGCCGACGGCCTCGCCCGGATGTACTTCCGCGCCGACAACTCCCGGGCGCACGGCCTGGGCGTGGAGTTCACCGACGTGGAGCACATCGAGATCGAACTGTAGGCCCCTCAACCGAACGCCTCGGCCCCGGTATCACAGCTAACCGGGCGCGGCTTCGGCGAGGATGTCGAGCTGGGCCAGGTGTCTCAGTTTGACCCGGGTGCCTTCGATGTTCTTCGGCAGTAGCGACAAGTCGCTCGGGTACGGCTTACGTGCACTCACCTCATCACACCATCAGATCGGCAATCGCAAGCCAGCGGATTCCGCCCGCACCCACACCATCAGGCGACGACAAGACTGGCCAAAGACCCACGAACCGCCCTCTGAAGCGACCGCCCTCGTCGCAACCCTCGACGAGTGGCAGTGACCAGCACCTTCACGATCGGCCTGTGGCCCTTCACTGATCCTCTGCCTCGAATGCCCGGGCGACGGCGAGGCTGTCCTCGTAGACATGGTGCCGGGTGACAAGGCCGTCCTCAACAGTGAGGTGCAGGGCGAATCGCGCGCGATACGCACGTCTGGTGGGCCGGGCGGTCTGGCGGATCTCGCCGAGCACGACCGCGTCGTTTCCGTCGATGAGGATGCGCTCAACCTCGGTCGCCACCTGCTCCGGCACGTGGTGCTCGGCAAGCTCGCGATAGTGAGCGGCTGCGTCGGCCCTGGTCGACCGGTGACGGATCCACGGCGTGGCAGCACGGCCATGCTCGGCCTCCGGCCAGCTCAGCTTCCAATCACCCTGCTCGGCATACAGCTCGGCAACGCGCTCGGGGTCGCCCTCACCGACCCTGCGCAGCAGTTCTTCGACCACGGTGCGCGTGTTCGTAGGCGCGGCTATGGACATGACTGCCCCCTCCCTCCTGGCCCGCGTCCTGTCGGCGCGGTGAGAACGCCCATCGTGCCGACACAGGCAGGCTGAGACCATTACCTCCGAAGTAGCGCAAGCACATCACCTGGATCGACATCCGTAACACGCCCTGTGGAATCCCGGGGACGTTACGGAAGTTGGTCACAGCATGACTCAAGGCCCAGCGCCTCGCTCCCTGTCCAGCGAAACCCTCTCCGATCTGCTCGCCAGGCAGCGGTTCGGGACCCTCGCCACTGTCAGGCAAAGTGGCCATCCGCACCTGACCACCATGCTCTACAGCTGGGACCCCGAGGCCTGCATCGTGAGGCTGTCCACCACGGCCGATCGCATCAAGGTCAAGCACCTGCAGCGCGACCCGCGCGCGGCGCTGCATGTGCAGGGTGGCGACGTCTGGTCGTTCGCCGTGGCCGAGGGCGTGGCGGAGGCTTCCGAGATCACGACGGTTCCCGGCGACGCGGTCGGGCGGGAACTGCTCGCGATGATCCCGACGGCCGCGAAGCCGGCTGATGAAGACGCGTTCCTCGAGCAGGTGGCCGCCGAGCTCAGGATCGTCATTCGGTTGAGGGTGGAGCGGTTGTACGGGACGGCCTTGGATATCAACGGTTAGGGGTGACCGTCCGGTCATAGTCAGTCGTTGACGGCTGTAACCAGCACGGTCGCGTGGTGGCGGACGGCGAGCCGGTGTACCTCATCGCGACCGCGCGGACCCTATCCGGCTTGTTCGGGTCGGCCGGGGCCGGTTCGAGGCATCCGAATGCCGTCCAGGACCGGCTGCGAGCGGGGACCGCCGTGGCGCTGGCCGGCGGTGACCGGCGTGAACAGCGGCGCCCGCCCATGCTCGACCGCACAGGGCAGTTTGGTGGTCAGCCCACCGCGCGAGCGCCCCAGGCCGTGGTCGTCGGACTCGACGTCGGCCAACAGGCCCCGATGGCCGAAGGGATGGGGAGAGGCCGACAGAGAACCAGCGGGGGAGCACGTTGTGCGTGGCGGCATGGCGAAGGTGCACGAGCGTGGCCAGGAGCCGGTCGACGAACACCAGCCGGTGCTGCGCGCCCGCCCACAGCACGCTTCCGCGGGCCGGGACGCAAGCTCGGCCTGGTGCCGTCCGTGCCACAACGGGCCTAGCTGGGCGACGCACTCGACGATCACACCAGCCGACAGGCCCATGAGCCCACGGTCGCTGGTGATCACCGCACGAGACGCGTTACCCGCCCCACGACCATGACCGGTGATCAGACGCTCGACGTCCCCTCGCTTACCGCGCGCGAGCTGGTCAGCCGGACGCGGGTGTCAGCTGCTCCTCCGCCCACTCGGCGAAGGTGGTGACCGGGATGCCCAACTTCCGGGCGAACTCAGGCCGGGCGGGCTGGAGGACCGCGTTGTTCCACTCGTGTCCGGCTCCCCACGCCGGCATGCCCGCGGCGAGGGCCTCTTCCAGGCTCATGGAGGGCGCGGTCACGGGCACGCCCCAGGCGGCGGACAAGGTCCGCGCGATCTGCTCCATCGTGCGCAGGTCACCGGCCAGTTCCAGTTCCACCTGGTGGAACCGGTCAGGGTCTCGAAGAGCGTGCGCCGCGGCCGTGCCGATGTCCCGCACAGCCACCAGGGCCAGTTCGGTGTCCGGTTTCAGTACCGTCGACAGTCCGCCGCCGGGCCCCCTCGGTGCCAGCAGGGGCAGGTTCTCCATGAAGAAGGCGGGCTTGATCACCGTCCAGCGGGCAAAGCCCGCACCACGCACCGCCTCCATGATCGCCTGCTTGGTGTGGAAGTAGTCCGCCATCGCCGCCCAGCGGCCCTCGGCCCAGCCGGGTGCCCGGGTGTGCTCACCGACTCCACTGGTCGAGGACTGCACGAACTGTCGTACTCCCCAAGCCTTCGCCGCGTCCACCAGGTTGGTGGCCTGGGCGAGCTCGCCCGCGAAGTCCACGCCGGTCTCGGTCATCGGCGGCATCTGCACCGAGAACACCGCGCGGACTCCCTCGACCGCTGGGCCGAGGGAGGCCCGGTCGGAGAGATCCGCCCGCACCAGCTCGGCGCCCAGCGCCTCGATCGCCTGGGCGGACTTCGACCGCGGATCGCGTACGAGTGCACGCACGGGCACGTCGGCGGCCAGGAGTGCGCGGGCCGTGGCCCCGCCTTGCCGGCCGGTGGCTCCGGTGACCAGGACGGTATCGCCGTTGACGGGCATGGTTGCTGCTCCTCACAGACCGGAGAAAGGAAACGGCGGGGTCCGCCGTTTCGTCTGCCGCTAAGATATGGCGGGGCCCGCCGTTTATCAACGAGGAGATCATGACCGGTCAGCGCTCGGACGCCCGACGCAACTACCAGCGCATCCTCGCCGTCGCCCAAGCCGAGGTCGCCGCGCACGGCGCCGAGGCATCCCAGGAGCGGATCGCCCGCACCGCAGGCGTCGGTTCGGCGACCGTGCGCCGTCACTTCCCCACCCGCCGTGCCCTGCTCGAAGCCGTCTTCCAGGAGCGCATCGAGGGCCTGTGCGAGCGCGCCCACCGGCTGAGTGCGACCGAGGACGGCCGCACCGCCCTCCTGGAGTGGCTTCACGCCCTCGTTCTCTACGCCGTCTCGGCCCGCGGATTCGCCAACACCCTCAGCTATGAGCCTCCCACCGAGGAGTCCTCCCCGCACTCCTGTGGCAACAGAATCGCAGCGGCCGGAACTCCCCTGCTCCAGCGGGCCATCCGCGACAAGGCGGTTGCACCGCACGTCACCTTCCACGACCTGCTGACCCTCGCTGTCGGCATCGCCCTGGCCACCGAGCACCACAAGGACCCCGAGACCCAGGCCGACCGCCTCTTCCGCCTCGCCGTGGAAGGGCTCAGCCCCGAGCACGGCATCGCTGGGGTGTCCGGGAACTCAGGATCTCCGGTACCGGTGACAGAAAGCCTGCCGACCGGGCGGTTGTGACAAGCGGGATGCCCAAGCGGTGACGACCAACGTGCCTCGACCGGTCCTCTTGGCCGGCTCATCCGGCGTCGCAGCCGACAACTCCCGAGCTTCGGCTCAGTTCGACGGGTCACCGTACAGCGTCGGATCGTACGTTCAGGCTGACGCCGACGCCTAGCTCACCCATGCCCTGGCCGCGCACCGCGGGCACTACGCCTTCCAGTGCCGCTGGGTGAGCTCGGCCAGCGGCACGCTGACGGTGTCGGGGTTGGGCGGGCCGATCCGGTTGAGGGCGAGCGGCAGCGGCGAGTGCGGCTGGTCACCGTGGCGGCCGTCGGGCGCCCACCAGCGGGTGCGCCACATCGGCCGCTCCGTGCCGTCGGTGTCCCTCACCTTCCGCTGGCCGAACCGCATGTACGTGTCGTCTTCGCGGCGAGGACCTGTGCGGACTCGTAGCAGTTGTCGATCTCTGCGAACAGCAGCGGCACCCCGTTCTCGGGCGCGGTGGTGACGATGTCCGCCTGGACGCCGCCCCTGCCGGGATGGGACCAAGTGCCGGTCGCGGGCAGCGCCACCTCGGTCGCGTAGGAGGCTCTGGTGCCCGGCCCGGCGGGCGCGTCGACGGCTGGCCTGCTCGGCGGCGTGGACGTCGGCCGGCTCGTCTGTGAGCAGGACCACACCGGAGGACCCCGAAGGGGCACGAGTACACGCCGATGTGCTCGATCAGTGCGACCACCTGTTCCAGCGCGCGCTGGAAGCCGGTGTTCTCCGCCCCGGCACCGGCCTGGTGTGGGCCCGCCACGTCTGTCACACCCTCATCCACGAGGCCGACCGGAACCGCTCGGACGAAGTCGACGATGCCGATGAGCCGGCAACCCTCGTGGCCGGCACCTTGTTGCGTGGCGTGGGCCAGCAGGGCGGCTCCCTCAGCCCTTGACGGTTCCGTAGGTCACCGGGCACCGCCCGCGCCCGTACGGTGCCCGGCTACCTCGGCCGGGGAGCGCCCGGAGCCGCCGTAGTCGTCGTGGCGCGGAACACGCTGGGGCTCAGGCCCTTGTGGCGTTTGAAGGCGGCGCTGAAGCCGAAGGCGTCGGCGTAGCCGACGGACCTGGCGATCTGGGCGATGCTGAGGTCGGTGTCGGTGAGCAGCGCCGCTGCCTCGTCCAAGCGGCACTCGGTGAGGTAGGCGAGGGGCGGACGGCCCATCAACTGGGTGAAGCGCTTGGCGAACAGCGCCCGGGAGACACCGGACCGGGCGGCCAGGGAGGCCACCGTCCACGCCCCGGCGGGCTGGTCGTGGAAGGACTGCAGGGCGGGGCCGAGGACCGGGTCGGCGAGGCCCCGGTACCAGCAGGGCGCGTCAGCACCCGCCCTGTCGAACCAGGTGCGCAGCGTACAGACCAGGGCCCAGTCGAGGAGCCGGTCCATCAGCGCCTGTGAACCGGCCGACTGGCGGGCGGCGTAGACGGCGGCCGTCTCCAGCCAGGCACACACCTCGGCGTCCCCCTCGACCACCAGCACGGGTGGCAGGGCCCGCAGGAGCCGCTCGTGGCGGTGGCCCGAGGCGCGGTAGGCGCCCACGATCAGCGCGGTCGCCTCCTTCGCGTCGGCGCCCCACCGGACGCCGCCGAGTTCCTGGGCGGGGTCCTCGTCGTTCGGGGTGGAGCAGACGATCTCGTAAGCGGCATGGGGACTGCGCACGGTGGTGGGGTGGTCCGCGAGGTGGAACGGTTCGGGGCCGCGCACGAGGGCGGTGACGCCGGCACCGACCACTCGCTCGGTTCCGTCGGGCAGCAGCAGGGTGCCGCCGCCCCGCAGCACACCGATCATGGTGAGCGGCACGTCGTCGGCGAAGCGGATGGTCCAGGGCACGGTCAGTAGCGCATGACTGAAGACCGACCCCTCGGCCCGGATACCGCTCAGCAGCGAACTCAAATGATCCACGGAAGACACCGTAGACGATCTCGTATGTTTTGCAGCGCATCTCCCATGGATCATCCACACCGTCGCGGCTGTACTGGACTCATCGCAACCGACCGAGACCAGCCGGGAGTCACCGTGCCGCAGCAGGACAGTCACGCCAGAACAGCCCTCGTCGTCGTCGCACACCACCGCCCCGATTCCCTCACCGCGCACACGGCCCGCCGCGCCGCCGCCCGGCTCGAAGCCGCCGGCTACCGCGTCGACCTGCTCGACCTGCACGCCGAGGGGTTCGACCCCCGTATGAACGTGGCCGACCAGCCGGAGTGGGGCGACCGGGACAAGAGGTACTCGGACGAAACGCACGCCCACATGAGGCGCCTCCTCGACGCCGATCTGGTCGTCGCCGTATTCCCGGTGTACTGGCAGAACGTGCCCGCCATCCTCAAGGGCTGGATCGACCGCGTATGGAACTACGGGTTCGCCTACGGCCGCAGCAAGCCCCGACTGGCCGGCAAGCGCATCCTGTGGCTGGGGCTGGCCGGCGCCACCGCCGACGATCCCGTCACGGAGGGGATGAGGACCGTCCTCACCAGCCTGAGCGAGGGCATCGCGCGCTACTGCGGCTTGGCGCACTCCACCATCGGCCTGCTCTCCGACGCCGACGGCAGACTGCTGGTCGGCGACGCGGGCGCGGACGCCGAGCGAGAGGCGCACTACGCGGCCTTCGATCAACGCGCACGGGAGTACGTGGAGAAGTTCCTCGCCGACGAGACCGTGACGGCCTGACCGTCAGAGCCCGCGCGGTCGCCCCCGGGTGCGGCCGGCCGGTCCGGCGGTGCGGACCGGCCGGCCGGCTCCCCTTGGCCGAGAGGGGACCTTGCCGGCGTCGACCGCTTCCCGGTCCTGCCCATGACGCCGAAGGGTCGCACCGGCCGTGACGCGTCATACGGCATCGCGCGGGTGACCGGGCGATCTCCTCTCCTGCGGCCTCGATGACGGCCGGCACCGCGGCCGCCGGGTCCCGGGCCTCTATGGCCCGCACGACGGCGTGGTGACCGGGCAGTGAGGCTTCCACCGCACCGGGGGTCCGCGTGCTGACGAGGAACCTGTCTTCCAGCACGGGCTCAACGGCACGAACACCGACGCCGTGCACACCGGCGCATGCTGGGCAGCCGCCAAGAGCGGCCGCTGCCGCCGGCCACCGGCCAGCAGGCGATCGAGGCGGCGCTGCGCCGGCAGGTCCCGGCCTGCCTCCACTGCCGGCCCGACACTGCCCTCGGCTTCCTCGACTGCCGGTCGTCACCGCCGACTCGCGGTGATCCCGGCAGCTGGTGTGGAAGGCATCACGGCATGACGTCGTGGTCCTTGCCCCAGCCGATACTGACCGTGGCCGTCGACAGCCCTTCCCTTCCCACAGGGTGGGCCGCGGAACCGACGTGGACGGTTACCGCGCCCAGCTGGCCGTGCACGCCGACGGGCAGGTGCGGCTGCGCTCCCGGCGGGGAACGGACACGACGCCCGCGTTTGGTTCCCTCACCGACCCGCGCACGCTCCTGCTCGGCCGATACGCCGCGGGCGTCCTCCAGTACACCGGCCGCGCCACCACCGTGTTCCACAGTGCCGGGCCTGCCCTGGTCGGCCGTCTGGCCGAACCGGCGGGCGGCCATCCGTGGACCGGCTGGACGTTCTCCGCGGGGTGGGGGACCCGGCGGAGACTCGACGTGTACCTGTGCAGCCCGACATGGTGATGGAGGTCGCCGTCGACGTCGCGCGCGATAGGGCGGGGCGCCGGCGGCACCCGCTCCGGCCGCACCGCATCCGTGACGGGGGCTTTCCGTGCCGAGAGGCGTGGTCATCACCGGCGGGGTCTGCGCGGGGTTGCCGGTTGGACCTGACAGTCGCCGGGGCGGGGGACTCGAATCGCTCGGCGACCGCGCCGGTCCCACACGCGAACACGTTCTGGGCGATCGCCGTATCGCGGCTCGGTGCCGGTGAACTCATGCCCCGAGCGAGCTACACCCGAAGTCGCACCTGGTGCCTGGCCTCAGATGCCGGTTCCGGTGAGAGCGGCGGTTGCCTGCCAGAGCCTCTTGGCGACGGCCCCGTCCAGGCCGGCCCGGCTGGGCTTGCGGACCAGTGGGGAGCCCGTGAAGCCGAACAACCCGTCCGGACCGACGTAGGCGTTGCCGGGAACGTCCTGTGTGGCCGCGTACATGAGCGGCAGCGCTCCGTGTTCCACGTCCTGGACCAGGAACGGGAGCCGGTTGACGAATCTCAGCGGCGAGTGCGTGACCAGTCCGGTCCGCGCGACGCCAGGGTGAGCGATGACCGAGCGGACATGGCTGCCCGAGGCGGTCAAGCGGCGCTGCAACTCCAGTGAGAACAGCACCACGGCGAGCTTGGACGCCTCGTAGACGGCCAGCCCGTTGTACTTGCGGGTGCGCCAGTCGAGGTCGTCGAGGTCCAGCCTGCCGAAGCGGTGCAGTTGGCTGGAGACCGTCACCACGCGGTCGGTCAGCCGGGGGAGCAGCAGGTTGGTGAGGACGAACGGCCCGAAATAGTTCGTCGCGGTCTGGACGTCCAGGCCCTGCGCGGTGCGTGCCGCCGGGATATCCATCACCCCAGCGTTGTTGATCAGAACATCGACGGCACCGGTGTACGACGTCGCAAACGCACGTACCGAGTCCAGGTCGGCGACATCGAGTCGCCGGACATCGAAATCTCCACGCATACCGGCCACTGCCCGGCGCGCCTTGTCGACGTTGCGCACGGCCAGCACCACGCGGGCGCCGGCCCGTGCGAGTTCGCGAGCGGTCACCAGCCCGATCCCTCCGCCGGCGCCGGTGATCACCACCGTCACGCCGGCCATGCTCGGCAACTGGTCCGCGGTCCATTTGGGCATAGTGAAACTCTCCAGAGGCTCTCTTACCGGGTTCCTGACGTCGTCCAGTACAAAGGGCCCGTGTCGGCGGATGAAGGACCTGCCCAGCCACTGAATGGCAGGGCGTGGCTACCCGCGTTCACCTGCCGGACAATGAGGCGGAGGTGTACGACATTCGAAGTGGGGAGCCCGATGGTGGACACAGCACTGGACGGTGATGGTCTGGCCGATTTCCTGCGCGGACGCCGGGCGTCCCTGCAACCCGAGGACGTCGGGCTGCGCCGCGGTGCGCGACGGCGCACGACCGGGCTGCGCCGGGAAGAGGTCGCCGAACTGTGCGACATGTCGGCCGACTATCTGGCCCGCTTGGAACGCGGTAGCGGTTCCCAGCCGTCGCAGCAGATGGCGGCGGCCATCGCCCGGGGCCTGCGCCTGACCCCGGACGAACGCGACCACCTGTTCCTGCTGTGCGGGCACCGCCTCCCGACACGGCACCTACGCGAAGCGCACATCAGTCCCGGGCTGCTGCGCGTCATGGACCGGCTTCAGGACACCCCGGCACAGATCGTGGGCCCGGTCGGTGAAACGCTGCAGCAGACACCGCCCGCGGTAGCGCTGCTCGGCGACGAAACGCACCACACCGGTCCGGCGCGCAGCGCCCTCTACCGATGGTTCACCGACCCCGCCGCCCGCCATCGGTACCTGCCCGAAGACCACCATCAGCACAGCCGCGTCTATGTCTCCACCCTGCGCGCCGGCGCCACCGCGCAAGGGCCCGGGTCCTCAGCCGCGCTACTCGTGGCCGACCTGCAACACAACGAGGAATTCGCCGAGCTCTGGAACCGCCATGAAGTGGGACTGCGGTGGAGCAGCGCCAAACGCTTCGTCCACCCCCAGATCGGACGCATCGACGTGTACTGCCAGACACTGCTCGACCCCGACCAGGGACAGTCGCTACTCATCTTCACCGCCACACCCGGTACGGAGAGCCACGACAAGCTCGCCCTGCTGACCGTGCTCGGCACCGACACATTCGCAGGCTCCTGACCCACTTGCGGCTTCGGCCGTTGACCTTCGTCTCGCCGTCGAAGCCCCTGGCTGCGGCATGCACCGACGCGGCTTCACCGA
This sequence comes from Streptomyces daghestanicus, assembly GCF_020521275.1. Lineage (NCBI taxonomy): Bacteria > Bacillati > Actinomycetota > Actinomycetes > Kitasatosporales > Streptomycetaceae > Streptomyces > Streptomyces daghestanicus. The sequence goes on from NZ_BNDX01000018.1 coordinate 805,078, forward strand.
TCGCGCGTCGATGATGCCGGTGGCCGGCTCCGCGTCCCGGCCGGCGACCTGCTGGACCCTCTCGCGCAGCCGGTCGTGGAACTCGGCGGTCAGGATCTTGTCCCGCCAGCGCAAGAAGAAGGCGGAGCCGCGGTACCACGCGGGGAAGTCCGCCGGCATCGCCCGCCAGGTGACGCCGCCCTCGCGACCAGGTAGCGCACCGCGTCGACCAGCTGCCGGTGGCAATGGCTCTCCGTCTGCCCGCGTCGGTCCTCCAGCCAGCCGGGCACCGGCATCGCGCCGCGTACGACGGCCCACTCCGCGTCGCTCATGTCGGACAGTGCTTTGGCCGTCTGTACGGCCGGTCCCGGCGTTCCCGAACCCGTTGTTGGGACAACGACACGTTAGGGAAGCCGAGTTGGACGGCATCGAGCCCGCACGGAACTCAACACCAGGAGCCTCCTGTTGCTCGATTGGATCTGACACCCAGGAGCTGTGCGGGAGGCCACGCTTCATGCTCGGTCAGTCAGAAGATCACCCGTGCGGGCCATCGGCGACGGCCGCCACCAGGTCGACTTCGCCGACAGCGCTCACCGCCGTCGCGGACCTGCTCATCGGCGCCGACGGAGTCTGGTCGCGCGTACGACCGCTGTTCTCAAAGGCCGCTCCGGAGTGCCTCGCCGTCTGCAGCGTGGAGACGTTCCTCTTCACCGCAGAAACCCTCTACCCCGCTTCCGCCGAGGCGGTCGGAGCCGGCTCGTCGTCTGCACTCGCCCCGGGCAGGGGACTGCTGGCCCACCGTGAAGGCGGCGGAACCCTGCACACCTACGCGCAGCTGAAGAAGCCCGGGACTGGTTCACTGACTGCGACATCACCGATGCCGTAGCCCTCACCGCACGGGTTGCGAGGGAGTTCCACGGGTGGGCTCCCGCACTCACCGCCCTGATCACCGAAAGCAACACTCCGCCGGCCCTGCGCCCCAACTTCACACTGCCGGCGGGGCACCGCTGGGACCGTGTGCCTGGGGTGACCCTGCTCGGCGATGCCGCCCACCTCCGGGCGCCGAACGGCCAAGGCGCCAACCTGGCCATGCAGGGCGGCGCCGAACTCGGCCGGGCCAGCCCTCGCCGCGCACCCCGGCGATGCGGAGACCGCACTCACCGCGCACGAACAAGCCATGTTCCCCCGCGCCGCCGCTGCGGAAGCGGACGACGCCGGCTTCTACCCGATCGTGATCGACGACCGAGCGCCCCATGGCTTGCTCGTCCTGATGACCGGAGCCGTACCTGCGGCACCGCTGCCGGGGAGTCCACGCGGCACTGAGGAAAGAGGTCCATGATGCCCACGCCCGGCTTCCCGCCGCATACGCTCGATCCCGAAGGAACACCGATGTGGATCACTGGTCTGGCCTCCGACGGCCCGTACCACATCCTGCACGTCGTGCACGGCATCGAACCGGCGGAGGCGCTGGAAAGGCTCGGCGCCAAACGAGGTTGACGCAGCCCTGCGAACTGCCCGACAGCAGGCCGGACGAGTGGACGTCACTGCCGTGCGCGGCTCGGTCTGGCCCCGGGATCGTCCGCGGCGCTGTTGGCGGGACGCGTCGGGGAGTGGACCTTCGTCTACGACGACTCCGGGTTCACCTTCGAGGATGCGGCGGAGGCATTGTCCGCCGATGGACGGACGGGGGCCACGAGCGTGTTCAGCATCAACGGGAACGCCGGCCTCACCTATGCCGTCGATGGCAAGCAGGTCGCATGGGTCGATGGTCGACGTCGGCGGTCTCGCCTTGGAGGAGGAACTTCCCCGTATGCCCGCCGAACTGCGCGCGGCATTCGAAGCCGCCGGCACCGTGGAGGAGGAAGGCATCGAGCCGGGCGAGGCCGACAGCACCATCGCCATGCGTGCCGTCTGCGCTCTGGCCGGCCTCCCGCTCACCCTGAGCGCCCTGCGTCAGGTTCCCCTGGTGGTCCTGCCGTTCGGCTGACGGTGCGTCGGTCGGGCGAGCGGCACCGTCCGACCGCCGGGGGAGCCTTCGGGGGGTCTGCCCGCGGCGCCCTGCCGTCGACCTCCAACGGGTGTTTCCTGCGGGGGAGATGCGTCGACGCCGCCCTCCGCTTCGTTCGGTACGGTGCGCCCATGACATCTGCGATACGGCACCGGTTCCGTCCCTTCCGTGAAGAAGCCGAGGTCCGAGGCGTGCCGGCCGACGATGTGGAGCGGTGGCTGGCCACAGCCCGTCCCTGCGCCACCCTGACACTGTCCGACGACGACACCGGACCGGTCGTGGGACGGTTCGGCGGACCCCTGCTGCTTCCGTCCGACACCCCGGACCCCGGACACCCCTTCGTGGCCGCGGTCGACCTGGCCGCACTGCCGGCCGGCGCGACGGACCTCCTCTTGCCGCCCGACGGCCGGTTGCTCTTCTTCGCCCTGCCCGAGGCTGGGGACCGCACCTCCATGGGTACGGTGATCCACGTGCCGGCCGACGCGGCTGTCACACCTCGGGATTCGTACGCCTGGAACTCGGCGAACATCGCCGAGTACGACAGGGTGTTCGCGAGCTATCCCGAGGGGCCGCTCCGGGCGCGGACCGACGTGTCGCTCCCTCACCACCAGTTCATCGTTCCCGCCGGTGAGGAGGAAGCCGTATACCTTCCCGGGCATCCCTACTGCTCCGAACTCGTCGAGATATGGGAGGACACCAAAAACCTCATCGCTCCCTCGGCGCAGATGCAGATCGGAGGATACGCGGACGAGGAGGCCGTGGAGTTCGACCCGGTCGACGTCGCGGCGTCCCTTGCGGCGCAGGCGGTGGACGCTGGCCACTGGGACGGTCCCGTCTCGGACGACGTGGCCGACTGGGTGCTCCTCGCCGACTGGTACGCCGGCAGGGACGTGAAGAGGCGGGAAGGTGCGACCGTCCACTGGGTGATCCAGCGCGAGGACCTCGCGGCCCGACGCTTCGAGCGCGTGTTCACCACCGTCTTCTGGAACCCCTGAGCAGGCCATGACGGGGCGAGCCGGAGCGGCAGGCCGCCGGCCTTCGACCACGAGGGCGTACAAGCGGCGCACGGGACCGCTTAGGCACGTCCGGGCGATCATGTGACCATCTCTTCCTGGGGCGTTGTTGTGGGCGTAGGGCGGGGTGATCTGACGGATGCCGAGTGGGGACGGCTGCGGCCGTTCCTGACGGTGAGCAACGGCCGTTGTGGCCGGTGGCGGGACCAGCGGCAGGTGATCGACGGGATCCTGCACCGGGTGCGGACCGGGGTGCGGCGGCGGGCTCTCTTCGGCCAGGCGGATGTGCACACGTAGACATAGTCGGTGGCCGGCGACAGGCCGGCCGAGCTGCCGAGGAACTGCTCGAGCGCGGGAACGAAGCCACCGGATGACAGGCCGTGGGGACAGAGCAGGGGGAGGACCTCGCTGATCTTCGGGGACTTGCGGAACCAAGGCGGCAGGATCGCCGAGGAGAACCGCTTGGGCTCGCCGGTGAACAAAACGATCCCTCGTCGTTCACTCGTGGCGCTTTGGCCTCGACCGTTCCGGCAGCCGTTACGAGTGGTTCCGTGGGCGTTTACCAGGCTGAGCACGGGCGTGCCTTCCCAGCCGGCGTTCGCAGCGTCGGCCTACTCGGTGACCTTCAATCGATCACTCGGGAAGGTACGCCCACTGCGTGCTCCCCGAGCCCCGACCCGCAAGTCCTGAGCATTGCCGAGCCATGGCACGGCGGCAGATCTTCCGCAGATCCCGCATCAGCCCCCACCGCATGAGCGTCATCACCGAAGCCGTCCTCACCCTGGAGGGGCAACGCTGAAAACGCTTACTGGTACCAGTCGCCGGTGGCCGTACGGCCGCCCCACACCAGCCGGAGCAGCAGTCCCACCCCGATCGCCGCCAGGACCACCCGACCTGTCAGGCCGAGCCCGGCTCACCGGGGCGCGTCTCCGGCCGATGAAGGGGATGAAGAGTCTGCGTCTCGGCCCTGTCCGCGGCTCTTCTCCGTAGCTCTTCGCCCCTCCGATCACCGACTTCTGTGGGGGCAACGTTCCCACGACGCGATGGTTCCGCTTCGGTCGCGTTCACCGCGCACGGACGGCGTGGGCCTCGGCTTCAACTGCGCGTGTGCCGCTGGTCGTAGCGGGAGCGGGAGGCGTCCACCGTGTCGAGGTGATCGCCCACCCACCTCAGCAGGGTCTGCAGAGGGTCCTGGAGGGTGCGCCCCAGAGGCGAGATGCGGTACTCGACCGCCACGGGCTCGGTGGACAGGATCACTCGCTCGATCACGCCGTTGCGTTCCAGCCGCCGCAGGCATGCCGTCAGAGATTTCGGGGTGACCGCGGGCAGGTGCTGGCGAAGCTCGTTGAAACGCCGGGGGCGATCGCACAAGGCGTCCAGCACCAGTAGCGACCACTTGTCGAAGAGCTGGTCGAGTAGTTGTCGGCCGTTGTCACCGAGCTCTATGTGGGTCACGCCGGTCTCCTCGGGGATACCTGATTTCGTTGCAGTATACCGGAACTACTAGATATACCTTGGATATCTAGTAGTTCGTTCCGTGAGGAAGGCTCCCTATGGCCGACACCTACTCGACCCTGCATGTCTCTGTCACCGACGGTGTGGCGTATGCCGTCATCGACAACCCTCCCGTCAACCTGCTCGATGCCGCCCTCATGACGGACTTGGACCGGTTCACGGGCGCCATGTTCGCCGCTGACGACGTCCGAGTGATCGTTTTCGACAGCGCGGACCCGGACTTCTTCATCGCGCACGGAGACATGCGCATCGCCGAGGACCCTCAGTCGTTCGCGGCGCTTGATGTCGCCTCGGAGCAGGACCCCTCCTTGAATCCGATGATGCGCCTGCACGAACGCATCCGGACCCTGCCGCAGATCACCATCGCCAAGCTGCGCGGGCTGACACGCGGAGGCGGTGCGGAACTGCTGTCCGCGATGGACATGAGGTTCGCGGCTCGTGAGCATGCCGGCTTGGCCCAGCCGGAGGACATGATGGGCATCATCCCGGGCGCGGGAGGCACCGTCTATCTGCCCGGCCTCGTCGGCCGCGCACGCGCGTTGGAGATCATTCTCAGCGGCCAGCTGGTCGATGCCCCGACCGCGGAACGGATGGGCTGGGTGAACCGGGCCGTGCCGGCTGCCGAGCTCGACCACGTCGTCGACACCCTGGCCGCCCGCATCGCCACCCTGGCGCCCGGCGTCGCCCGCGCCACGGTCGAGGCGGTGGACGCCGCAGCGGTGTCCACCGCCGGTGGCCTGGCCACGGCGAACGAACTGTTCGGCCAGCTCTTCAGCACTCCCCACGCGGGCCGCCGCGGAGAGGCGGCACTGGCCGCCGGCGCGCAGACCCGGGACGGGGAGCGCCGCCTCGAGGCCCTGATCGACGGCCTCGCCTGAAGAAGCTTGGTGAACCCTTCTCATCCTGGGGTGTGAGGCTGATGACGAAGGGCTGATGGGAGTGCGTGACGTGGCAGGGCTCCTGGTCGTTCGGCTGGTGATCTCACTCATCAACGTCTCGACGCAGGAGCCCTGCTGGTCCCGTATCGAGCCACGCTCGACCATCCCGCACAGGTGGTTGAGCATGTTTCCTGGCTCATCTACGCCCGAAGGCGTGAACTGCGTTCGCCTTGGCGGCGGCTGAGCTGCTTCCAGCAGGCTTCCCTTGTGCTGGTGCACCTGCGCAAGAACGAGACGCTGCACCAGGTGTGCGTCGGGTTCGGTGTCTCCACCGCCACCGCCACCGCCATCGCCCGACGGTACGTGACCGAGGCCGTCGACATTCTGGCCGACCATGCGCCCACCCTGCTGGACGCGCCGCAAGACCATGACCCGAACGAGTTCCTCATCCTTGGCGGCACTCTGATCAGGACCGACCGGGTGGCCGCCGACGAGCCGTACTACTCGCGAAAGCACCGCCACCATGGGATGAACGTCGCGGTCCTGGCCCGGCCGGACGGCACCGCACGGTGGTACTCGCGTGCACTGCCCGGACGCACCCACGACCCCATGGCCGCCCGCGCCCACGGCGTGATTCAGGCATGCTTGACCAGGCAGATCCTCGTACTCGCCGATCGCGGATACCGCGGAGCCGGCGCCACGGTCGGCACTCCCTACTACGGCCGTGATCAGTGGACGAAGAGGGCGTCTGAGAAGCCGGTCAGCGGGCTGGTCTTGTGAGGCGACGCGGCAAGGAGCATGTCCATGGTGAGGTTGACGGCGTTTCTCTGAACACGCGCTCGGGTACTCGTAGTCCTTCGACAGACGGCGGCACCGTCCCAGCCAGGCGAGCGTCCGCTCTACCACCCAATGCCCCGGGACCACCGCGAGGAGGGGCGCGGCCGGAGGCGGTGCCCCTGACTTCACTCAGGTCGAGCGGAATCCGCCGTCGCGGCGCTGCACGACCTCGACGTTGATGCCGGTGGTCTCTCGCGCCCAAGCGTGAAAAGGCGACGCAGCGATAGCCCTGGTCCGCCCACACGTGCGAAGCCGCGGGAAGGTGTCGGCGGCCCGGGAGAACAGCACTGCGGCGCCGTCGCGATCGCCGGCCTTCGCCGGGCTCACGCAAGCGGTCAGGACGGTGCCGCGGGTGTCGACGAGCAGGTGGTGCTCGATGCCGCTGATCTTCGTGCCGCCGTCGTACCTGTCCGTGCAGGCCACCGCGTTCACCGGTCCGCACGCTCTGGCTGTCCACGATGGCCGCGCTGGGAGCGGAATCCCGGCCGAGTCGCACCCGCTCGCGTTCGCGCAGCGCCGTCAGCATCCGCTCCCGCACACCTTCTTGCTGCCATCGCCGCCAGTAGTGGTAGACCGTCTGCCACGGCGGCAGATCACGCGGCAGCAGTCGCCAGGCGCGGCCGGCCCGCAGTCAGTACGCCAACGCGTTCAGGATCTCGCGCCGGTCGTCTCGTTCCCTCAGGGGCAAGCAGATCCAGTATCAGCGTGTCCACCACTCAGGGGGAGGCCCCGTCTCCGACGGCGGACGGGTGCCGCAGGGGCACCCGTCCGGTGCGTCTTGCCGGCTGTGCTGGTGTCCGCGGGCACCAGGAGTGAGCGGCGTGGGGCCGCGCCGCTCAGCCCTGTCCGCTCGCCGGCTCGGCCGGGATGGTATCCAGCACCGCGTCGGCCAACTGCTTGGCCGGTGCATCGTACTGCGCGGACAGGGTGCGAAAGACGCGCTCCGCTCGGATGGCGGGCCAGTCCGCGGGAAGGTGCTCGGCGGGCAGCCGGGGGTCGGAGCGGACGACCTGGAGCCAGTCGGTGTGCAGGAGCAGCTGACGGGCCAGATCGTCGGGGGCCGACGGCAGCGGGTTCGGGTGGTCCCACTGGCCGAGGAAGGCGCGGTAGCGCTCGGCGATGGCGCCCGTGTCGAAGGCCCGATGGAGCAGCTGGGACGCCTCGGTCGGCTCGGCCGCCTGTCCGCGCAGTACGTTGAGGTGGTCCTCCAGGCCGAGCCCGGCGACGACGGCGGGGACGTCCAGGTGGCCCGGTGCGATCCACAGGCCGTTCTGCAGGGGGCCGAAGCCTGCCCACATCAGGCGTGAGCGTAGGTCGTGCCGCTGGCTGCGCCAGGCCTCGGGCAGGGAGAAGCCGACAAGGGTCCAGGTGCCGTCCCAGTCGTGGTTGACGGCTCCGGCACCCCAGATGCGGTCGTGTCCGTCGCGCAGGACGTCGATGGAGCGAGCGGTGAGTCCGAAGTACATCTTGCGGCCACGGCGGTGGCGGGCCAGCAGGTCGCGTTTGACCATCCGGGTCAGGGTGGAGCGCACCGCGTCCTCGGAGACCCCCACACGCGCGAACACTTCGATGGCACTGCCCGAGTACACGGCGCTGCCGTGCTCGAGAACGTGCAGGCCCAGGAAGGCGAGCATCAGCGTCTGCGGCCGTGCGGAAGCCGCGGGCCCTTTCTCCTGCCCCGTCAAGGGCTCCGTTTCTGCCCTGGTCACGCGGCTCAGTGTAGGGGGCGGTGAAATAGTTCGGCACATCATTGACGGTCGCAACCGAAACACCTAGCGTCTGTCCCCCGGTGCGCCTGCAGGGCAAGGACGCACCTTCACCGCCTGAACGGCTTGCCGTGACCTGGGCGTTTGTCATCAGTGCATCGGACCAGTTCGACGTGTTCCGCGGAGCAGTCAGGAGTCTGAAGTCGTATCTGGCGGGGCTCGTCGGGACGGCATCGGTCACTCCCTCAGCCCCGCGCCTGCACGAGCGGGAAGCCGACCGGCAGGGTGTGCGCCACCTCTACCGGCTGCTGGACGCCGGTGCACCGTGGCGTGATGCTGGCATGGCCCTGCGCAGGCTGCTCCGAGGCGCTCAGAACGTGGGCTACGCCGGCACGGACCTCACCCATACGTTCAAGCGGATGGTCCTCCCGCCTGGACGGACTGGCTGCCACGGCCTCGCGGATGGGGGCCGTCAACACCGTGGTCTTCACGCCGGACGGCAGGACCATGGGACGCAACACGGACATCTCCGGGTTCACCGCCGCGTTCACCAGAGCCTTGCCCGGGGCGTCTCTGCGGCGTGTGGTGCGGGTGGCGCCGGCGCTGAGGCTGGCTTCGCTTCCTCGACCTGGGAGAGCACCTTGTCGTCGCTGATCCGGCGGCCGACCGGGCACGGGAGCTGGTCGGGGTCCTGAACAGGGGTGCGGGCGGCAAGTGGTTGCCGTCCGGTCGGGACTTCGACGGGACACGGCAGCCGTCCGCCGGGACGGAGGAAGGGAGGGCACGGTGAGTGCCGCAGCTCCTGTCACACACACCGGTGAACCGGACAGGAGCTGTCCGGGTTCACCGGCACCCACTTCATCTACACGTACGCCAACGGGTGGCGCTACGAGTGGTACGCCCGCAACGAGCGCGCGTGCGACTACCGCGTTCATCACGGTCGGCTCGGCGGCCGCTGGGTCAGGCGCCAGGAAACCGCCGTCGTGAAGTACGGCGACGGTCAGTACAAGGCCGACTGGCACGAGCCCACCGGTACCTGTGTCAACCTGATGTTCGACGTGCCCAGGCGGCTGCTGCATGGCACCGTCCTCTTCCCGCAGTGGATCGCGGGCGACGTCGGTCATCCCGAGAAGACGATGCGCTGTCAGAACGAGTTCGTCGACGACGTGCACCGCTTCCGCGACGAGGGCCCCGCGTATCCGTACGTGACGGTCCCGGAGTCCGCGCGGATCACCTACCTGGAGCAGGTTCGGCCGGGACAACGACGAGGTCGTCGCCGCGGCTCCGGGCCGACTTCCCGACGGCTGCACCGAGCGTGAGAACCGACGGGCCGGCCGTGCAGACGCCCCGGCCACGGCCGACCGTACGCCCGGCCTGGTGCCGGTCGGTGCGCGACGCTCAGGCGTAGAACCGGGACAGGCTGCGCAGCACGGCCGCGGGCTTGGCCCCGCCCTCGATCTCGATCGAGCCGTCGACGGCGATCTGCACCCCGCCGGGCACCTCCTGGACCTCGGCCAGCCTGCCCGTGAGCCTGATCCGCGCTCCCGCCTTGACCGGGGCGGGGAAGCGTACCTTGTCCAGGCCGTAGTTGACCTTGGTGGTGACGCCCTGGACGTCCAGCAGTCCGGTGAACAGGGGGATGAAGAGCGACAGCGTGAGGTAGCCGTGGGCGATGGTCGCGCCGAAGGGACCGTCCTTGGCGCGCTCGGGGTCGACGTGGATCCACTGGTGGTCGCCGGTGGCGTCGGCGAAGGTGTCGATGCGCTCCTGGGTGACCTCGATCCAGTCGCTGGTGCCGAGGTCGCTTCCGGCCAGCTCCTTCAGTTCGTCGATGCCGTTGACCGTGATGCTCATATGCCGTTCCTTGACTGGGAGTCGTTGGCGTACCGGGAGCGGACCCGGGACTTGAGGAGTTTGCCGGAGGCGGTGCGCGGCAGTTCGTCCGCGATCACGACCGACTTGGGGATCTTGTACCTGGCGAGGTGTCCGGCGAGCGACGCGAGCAGCTCGTCGGCATCCGAGGTGGCGCCCTCGCGGAGCACCACGACGGCCCGCGGCACCTCGCCCCACTTGTCGTCGGGCACACCGATGACCGCGCACTCGATGACGTCGGGATGGGCGAGGAGCAGGTCCTCCACTTCGGCGGGGTACACGTTCTCCCCGCCGGAGATGATCATGTCCTTGATGCGGTCGACGATGAACACGTAACCGTCCTCGTCGACGCGGGCGGCGTCTCCGCTGCGGAACCAGCCGTCGGCGAAGACGGCCGCCGTCTCCTCGGGCAGCCCCCAGTAGCCGGCCATGACGTGCGGGCCGCGCACGACGACCTCGCCGGTCTCGCCGACGTCCGCCGGGGTGAGGTCGGGCCGCACCACCCGGACGTCGCTGAAGAAGTGCGGCACACCGGCCGAGCCCGCCTTGGCGAGCGCGTGCTCGGCGTCCAGGAAGAGGGTGCCGGGCGCGGCCTCGGTCATGCCGTAGCCCTGGAGGAAGGTCAGGCCGCGTTTCTGGTAGGTGCCGATCAGCGGGGTGGGGACGGGTGAGCCACCGCAGGTCAGCATCCGCAGGGAGGACAGGTCCGCTTCGGTGAAGCGGGGGTGCCGGGCCACCTGGTCGAACATGGTCGGCACGCCGAACATGAAGGTGACGCGGTGCCGTTCGACCAGGTCGAGCGTCTCACCGGGGTCGAAGGACTCGGCCAGGACGCAGGTGCCGCCCTTGAGCAGCACGGGCAGGGTGAGCATGTTCAGCCCGGCGGTGTGGAACAGCGGGGCGGAGACCAGGGCGCGTTCGTCGGCGATCAGGTCGTGGTCGACGAGGACGTTGACCGCGTTCCAGATGAGGTTGGAGTGGGTGAGCATCGCGCCCTTGGGACGGCCGGTCGTGCCCGAGGTGTACATGATGACGCAGGTGTCGTCGGCGGTGACCGCCTCGTCGATGGGGTCACCGTCCGCCTGCGCGATCATCTCCTCGTACTCGGCTCCGACCTCGACACAGGCCCGGACATCCGTGCCACCGGGCAGACCGGCGACCAGCCCGGCGTGGGACGGGCCGTGGATCAGCGCCTTGGCGCCGGAGTCGGTGAGCTGGTAGGCGATCTCCGGGCCGGCCAGGCGGGTGTTGAGCGGGACGAAGACGGCGCCGAGCGTGCCCGCCGCGAACAGGGTCTCCAGGTAGGAGGGGTGATTGGGGCCGAGGTACGCGATCCGGTCGCCGCGCCGGAGGCCGCGGGCACGCAGGGCGTGGGCGAGGCGGGTGGTGCGTTCGTGCAGCAGCGCGTAGGTGACCGTCGTGTCGTGGTGGATCAGAGCGGTGCGGTGCGGGGTCTTGCGGGCCCGGCGGGCCGGCCACGACCCCAGTCCCTCGTTGCGCATGTCGCGCCCCTTTACGGTGTCGTCAGCCCGAGCAGGCGGGCGGCGTTCTCCTTCAGGATCTTCGGCTTCACCTCGTCCTTGATCGTCAGCTTGGCGAAGTCGGCGAGCCAGCGGTCCGGGGTGAGGACGGGGAAGTCCGAGCCGAAGAGGACCTTGTCCTTCAGCAGCGTGTTGGCGTACTGCACGAGCTGCGGCGGAAAGTACTTCGGCGACCAGCCGGACAGGTCGATGTGTACGCCCGGCTTGTGCGTGGCGACGGCGAGGGCCTCGTCCTGCCAGGGGAAGGACGGGTGCGCCAGGATGATCTTCAGGTGCGGGAAGTCGGCGGCGACGTCGTCGACGTGGAGGGGATTGGAGTACTTCAGCCGGATACCGCCCCCGCCGGGCACGCCGGCGCCGATGCCGGTCTGGCCGGTGTGGAAGAGGGCTATGGTGCCGGTCTCCTCGATGACCTCGTACAACTCGTACGCCACCGAGCGGTCATTGGGGAAGAAGCCCTGGATGCTGGGGTGGAACTTGAAGCCCTTCACCCCGTACTCCTCGACCAGGCGGCGGGCCTGTTTCACGCCCGCCCTGCCCCGGAAGGGGTCGATGGAGGCGAAGGGGATGAGAACGTCCGCGTTGGCGGCGGCGGCCTCGGCGACCTCCTCGTTCGGCACAGGCTCGGTGCCGGTGGCGGACTCGGCGTCCACCGTGAAGATGACGGCGGCCATCCGCCGCTCGCGGTAGTAGGCCGCGGTCTCCTCCAGGGTCGGCTTCCGTTTGCCCTCGACCTTGAAGTAGGCGGCGGAGGCGTCGTGCAGGTCGTCGTCCAGGGAGGCGCGGCCCTTGGACGAGACCTCCGCGTGGGTGTGGACGTCGATGGCGGCCAGGTCGTCGATGTTCACGAGACCTCCGGGAGCTTGGGCGCGGGGATGCCGACGGTCTGCGGTTCGGCACCGACCGAGGTGGGCCAGGCCGCGGCCAGGGAGTCGGGGGTCCAGCCGCCGTCGGCGTAGGCGGCCCTGACCTCCTGCGGGTGCGACCAGAGCGCCACCTTGTCGCCGCCGATGCCGACGCACTGGCCGGTCACGCCACGGGCCGCCTCGGAGGCGAGGAAGGGAACGAGGGCCGCGCAGTCCTCGGGGGTGCCGAAACCCTCGCCCTTGCGCAGGAAGTCGGGAAGCGGTTCGCCGTTCCTCATGGCCTCGATGTACGGGGCGAAGGCGGGGATGGTCTCGGTCATCGCGGTCGCGGCGACCGGCACGATCGCGTTGACGGTGATGTTCGCCCGGGCCAGCTCCATGGACCAGGTGCGGGCCATGGCGGCGATGCCTGCCTTGGCGGCGGCGTAGTTGGTCTGGCCGAAGTTGCCGCGCTGGCCGGCCGGGGAACCGACCAGGATCAGGCTGCCGCCCTCGCCCTGCTCGCGCATGCGGACGGCGGCGGCGCGGGCGCACGTGAAGGTGCCCTTCAGATGGGTGGTGACGACCGCGTCGAAGTCGTCGTCGGTCATCTTCCACAACACCTTGTCCCGCAGGATGCCCGCGTTGGTGACGAGGACGTCCAGCCGGCCGAACTCGTCGACCGCGCGCGCCACGAGACGGTCGGCGGCCTGTGTCGTACCGACCGCGACGACCTCGGCGACCGCGGTGCCCCCCGCCCCGGTGATGGACTTCGCGGCCGCCTCGGCCACCGCCGCGTCCACGTCGTTGACGACCACGGACGCACCGTGGGCGGCCAGGGCGTGGGCATAGGCGAGGCCGAGACCCCGGCCGCTGCCGGTGACGACGGCGGCCCTGCCGGTGAGATCGATGCTGGACACGTGCGAGTCCTCTCGACGAGCGATGAAGGCGAAGGGATGCGTGGAACGGGCAGACGCCGGCGTGGTCCGCGTCCGCGACGTAGCGAGGCGACGGCGATGCGGCCGTGAGATCGAAGCTAAGAGCAATGATTGCTGACGTCAATAGTTGTTCCAGTCGGAGAGTTGCGCGAAACTGGTTCCCGTCCACAGCGCCCGCCCGAAGACCAGGGAGTCCGCCATCGACCGCCAGCCGCACACGACGAACGCCACCGCCTCCGCTCCGATCGACGCCGACGAGCCATGGATGCGCGGTCTGCACGCCGACACGGGCTACCTGCTGTACCGCCTGGGGCTGCGCTCGGGGCAGTTGTTCAACGCCTCTCTCCAGGAGTCGGGCCTGCGTCTGCGTCACTACGCCGTACTGCGCTTCCTCGCCACCACCGAAGGCGCCCTGCAGCGTGAGCTGAGCGCCCGGCTCGGCTACGACCCGAGCGCGATCGTCGGCCTGGTCGACGACCTCGAGAGGCTCGGTTTCGCGGAGCGCCGGCCCTCACCGGAGGACCGGCGCAGCCGGATCGTCGCCCTCACCGACGAAGGGCGCGCCTTCCTGCGGGACGGCGATGAAGCGGGCCTGCGCGTGACCGGCGAGCTCCTGGAACCGCTCGACCACGGCGAGCGCGAGACCCTGCACGCGCTGCTGCTGCGGATCACGAAGACCGACCTCCGCTGACGTTGCGCACATTCTTGACGGCTGCACGATCAGTGCCTAACTTCACCCGGGCACCGGTGCGGTCCCCCGCCGGTGGCGCATCCACGGCATCTGGGAGCTCGCCATGCAGCCATCCCGCTCGTCCGCCCCCCGGCCTTCCCCGGACACCGGGCAGTTGCGCCGCGTCGCGCTGTCCGGTCTGCTCGGCACCGCTGTCGAGTTCTACGACTTCCTCGTCTACGGCACCGTCGCCGCCCTGGTCTTCGGCGACCTGTTCTTCCCCGGCGCCGATCCCGCGGTCGGCACCATCGCCGCCTTCGGCACCTTCGCCGCCGGCTACGTGGCCCGGCCGCTCGGCGGCATCGTCTTCGGCCATTACGGCGACCGGATCGGCCGCAAGTCGATGATGCTGCTGACCATGGCTCTGATGGGCTGCGGCAGCTTCCTCATCGGACTGCTCCCGACCTACGACTCGATCGGCGTGTGGGCACCGGTCCTGCTCGTCACCCTGCGCGTGGTGCAGGGCATCGCGATCGGCGGCGAGTGGGGCGGCGCGACCCTGATGGTGGTCGAACACGCCGAGCGCACCCAGGGCTCACGGCGCGGCCTGTGGTCCAGCTTCACCCAGCTCGGCGCCCCGATCGGCTCCGTGCTCTCCGCCGGCGTGGTCACCCTCGTCTCGGCCCTGCCCGACGACGACTTCCGCGCCTGGGGCTGGCGGGTACCGTTCCTGCTCAGCGTGGTCCTGCTGGCCGTCGGCCTGTTCGTACGTCTCAAGGTCGCCGAGAGTCCGCTCTTCCTCCAGGCCGAGCGGGAACCGGCACGGAAGCCGCCGGTGGTCGAAGTGCTGCGGCGGCCGAAGCCCGTCCTGCTGGCCGCGTGTGTCGGCATCGGCGCTTTCACCGCCCAGTCCCTGCTGACCGGCTTCATGATCTCCTACGCCGTCGACGAGGGCTACAGCCGACCGCAGGTCCTCACCGCCGTCACCCTTGCCTCCTGCGTCGCACTGGTGGCCCTGCCCGCCGCCTCCGCCCTGTCCGACCGGGTCGGCCGCCGCCCCGTGGTCCTCGCCGGAGCCATCGCCTCCGCCGCCCTGGCCTTCCCCGTCCTCGCCCTGGTCGACTCCGGCTCCCCCGGCCTGCTGATCCTCGCCCTCGTCCTCGGCCACGGCATAGCCCAGTCCACGATGTACGGCCCGCTCGGCGCCCTGCTCACCGAACTCTTCGGCACCGAGGTCCGCTACACCGGTGCCTCCCTCGGCTACCAGGGAGCGACGCTGATCGGTGCCGGCTTCTCCCCCCTGATCGCCGGCAGCCTGCTCGCCTCGTACGGCGGCGGCAGCACCCCCGTCTCCCTGCTGCTGTGCGCCGGTGCCGCCATCACAGCCGTCACCGTCTGGCGTATGCGCGAGACCCACACCGACACCCTCGGCTCTCCCGCGCCCCGCCCCATAGCCCCCGCAACGGAAGGAACCCCGCGTTGAGAAGGCGCCTCGCTCTTCTGACCGTCTCCCTGTGCGCCGCGACCGCGCTCCCCGCGCACGGCGCCGCCCAGGACGCCCACCTCGAAGGACGGCTCCCCTCCGGGGCGGCCTACCTGATGGACGTGCCCTCGTCCTGGAACGGAACCGTCCTGCTCTACAGCCACGGCTACCAGGCCGCGGGCGAGGCCAACCCGGCCCAGAACGCCCCGGACGCGCGCACCCGGGACAAACTGCTCGACGAGGGGTACGCGCTGATCGGCTCTTCCTACGCGACGACGGGCTGGGCCGTCACCGACGCCGTACCCGATCAGCTCGCGACCCTCGAAGCGTTCACCGGACAGTTCGGCCCGGCCCGGCGCACCCTCGCCTGGGGCCGCTCCTACGGCGGATTGGTCACCACCGCGCTCGCCGAGCGGCACACCGACCGCTTCGACGGCTCGCTGTCCATGTGCGGACTCGTGCAGGGCGGCGTCGCCAACTGGAACAGCACCCTCGACCCGGTGTTCGCGCTGCGGACCCTGCTGGCCCCGGACTCCGGCATCCCCCTCACCGGCTTCGCCGACCAGGCAGCGGCCCGGAGCGCCGCGACCGAGCTCTCCGCCGAGGTCGACGCCGCTCAGCGGACCCCCGAGGGCCGCGCCCGCATCGCGCTCGCCGCCGCCCTGCACCACATCCCCGGCTACAACAGCCCCGGCCAGACCGAACCGGCCCCCGATGACCGGGCCACCCAGCAGGCCAACCAGTACACGGCCGTGAAGGGCCTCGTGCGGAGTGCCGCCTTCGGCTGGCGGCAAGAGGCGGAGAGCCGTGCGGGCGGCAACCCGTCCTGGAACACGGACGTCGACTACACCGCCGTGCTCCGTACCTCACCGCTGTACAAGGAGGTGACTGAGCTGTACCAGAAGGCGGGGGCGTCCCTGCGGGCGGATCTCGACGCGCTGAAGCGCGCGCCCCGTGTCTCCGCCGACCCCGCGGCCGTCCGGTGGATGCGCCGGACCAGCGCGTTCACCGGCAGACTCACCGATCCCCAGCTGTCCGTCCACACCACCGGTGACGCGTTGATCCCGGTGGCGGCCGAGAGCGCCTACCGACGCGCCAACACCGCCGCCGGCTCCGCCCGGCTCCTGAGCCAGGCCTACGTCCGCGCCCCCGGCCACTGCACCTTCACCCCGGGCGAGACGATCGGCGCCCTGCACACCCTGGAGCACCGACTGGACACCGGCCGCTGGGACGCCTCACCCCGCACGCTCAACTCGCGCGCCCGGCAGGTCGACCCCTCCGGCGACACCCGCTACACCGCATACCGGCCGGCGTCCTACCCGCGGCCGTACGACCTCTCCCACCCGGGCGACGGCCGCCCTTGACCCTCCGCCCGTGAGAGCGGCTGCCTACCCGCCCGGACGTCTGTCCGCGCACCCCCCGGTGCCGCGCCGACCTGTACCTTGCCTCCCGCATCTCCTGACCCGCCCGCCTCCTGCCCTCCGGACGGAACGGGGGTCGTGGCCGGCGGCCGCTGACAGGCACGACGGCCGCCGGCCACGGTCTTGCCGCTGCGGCCCTGTGGTGAAGGGCCCCTGCGGGCGCTTCCGCGTTGCTCCACATGGGTGAGGCGCGCGGGGGCACCCGTGTGTACGTCACCCATGTGGAGGGAGCACGATCATGGTGGTCGCCGCAGTCATCGGCGTATGTGTGGTCCTGGCCGTCCTGGCCTTTCTCGTCCCCCGGCTGTCCCGCCACCCGGAGCGCGGCACGCAACGGACGCTGGGCGCCGGCGCCCGGGCCGGAAGCAAGGCGCCCGGCGTGCTGGGCCGGCTCTTCAGCAAGCCCTTCCACTCCAGCTCGCGAGCGGTGAGCCGCAGTGGTGCGGCGGGCCGCCGTTCCCGCGGCCGCATGCCGTTCTGACCGAATGACGGAACGGACCGAACGGGGAGCCGGACGATGAACGCCGAACACGCCCAAGACGCGGACAAGTTGCTGGAAGGGCTGACCGTCGACGACAGCCGCCAGGAACAGCCGATCGTGCTGGACTCCGACGGGCGTCCCATCCGGACGTGGCGCGAGAACTACCCGTACGAACGCAAGATCGGCCGAAAGGAGTACGAGCGGACCAAGCGCGTCCTGCAGATCGAACTCCTCAAGCTCCAGCGGTGGGTGAAGGACACCGGAGCACGCCTGGTCGTGGTGTGCGAGGGACGCGACGCGGCGGGCAAGGGCGGCACGATACAGCGGTTCACCGAGCGCCTGAACCCGCGCGGCGCCCGCGTGGTCGCCCTGGACAAGCCCACCGAACGCGAGACGGGCCAGTGGTACTTCCAGCGCTACATCGCACAGTTGCCGACGGCCGGGGAGATCGTCTTCTTCGACCGTTCCTGGTACAACCGGGCCGGCGTGGAGCGCGTGATGGGCTTCTGCTCCAAGGACGAGTACGAGCTCTTCCTCGCGCAGTGCCCGGCCTTCGAGCGGATGCTCGTCGAGGACGGTGTGCTGCTGGTGAAATTCTGGTTCTCGGTGTCCCGCTCCGAGCAGCGCACCCGCTTCGCGATCCGCCAGGTCGATCCGGTGCGCCAGTGGAAGCTCTCGCCCACGGACTTGGCCTCCCTGGACCTGTGGGACGACTACACCGAGGCGAAGGTCGACATGTTCCGCGCGACGGACACCGCCCACGCCCCCTGGACCGTCGTCAAGAGCAACGACAAGCGGCGTGCCCGGCTGGAGACCATGCGCAGCCTGCTCTCGCGCATCGACTACGCCAACAAGGACCGGGAGGCCGTCGGCACTCCCGATCCGCTCATCGTCGGAGCCGCCGACACCCTGCTGGAACCGGGGGAGGAGGACACCAAGCTGTCACCCACCCCGTTGTCCCCGGGCGCGGACGGCCCGGGCAACCATCCGCAGACCACGCCCTGAGGTGTACGCGCCCTCACGCCGTGACGAGGCCGGGCCCCCTCCCAGGAGGAGGGGGCCCGGCCTCGTCACGAGCGGCTTGCCGGTCCTCACCCCCACTGGGCGGCGGCGCGCGACCGGGTGCGGCGGTCGAAGTACGTCCACACGGTCATGGCGACCGAGGCGGTGGGACCGACCGTCAGGACCCGCAGCCCGCCGCTGGTCAGGCAGGCGATCAGACCGGTGAGCCCGGCACCGCAGAACATGATCACACGGCTGGCGAGACGGTACTCGGGCGGCTGGGGATCCTCCCGGTCCCTCAGGTCGTGCGCGGCGTCCTCGGCCGGGTGCGAGGAACCGCGCCGGGCCGGGCTTCGCTACGCCAGCCCACAGCCGATCACGGAGTAGAGCGCCAGAGCGCCCAGGACTCAGAGTTACTGATCGTTTCAGAATGAGGTTGTGAGTCGTCTCAGGCAGATGATGCTGCAGGCGAGTTGGAGGAGTCCGAGGTGGAGGTCGGCGCGTATCTCGTAGCGGATGCGGAGCCGTTTGAACTGGTGGAGCCAGGCAAAGGTCCGCTCGACGACCCACCGGGTCTTGCCCAGGCCGGAGCCATGCGGGGCTCCACGGCGGGCGATCTTGGGTGTGATGCCGCGAGCTCGGATGAGACGGCGGTACTTGTCGGAGTCGTAGCCGCGGTCGGCGAACAACCGCCGGGGCCGGTGCCGTGGCCGGCCGCGCAGACCACGGATACGGGGCATCGCGTCCAGCAGGGGCATGAGCTGAGTGACGTCGTGGCGGTTTCCGCTGGTCAGAGAGACAGCGAGCGGAGTTCCGTTCCGGTCGACGATGAGGTGGTGCTTGCTGCCCGGCCGCGCTCGGTCAACCGGCGAAGGTCCGGCGTGAGCCCCCCTTTGGGGGCCCTGACGTGCGAGGCGTCGATCGCCGCGTCGTCTATCTCCAGCAGTCCGTCTCGACGAAGTTCTGCCAGCAGGACTTCGTGCAGGCGGGGCCACACTCCGGCCTCGGTCCAGTCCCGCAGACGACGCCAGGCCGTCACCCCACTGCACCCGACCAGCTCCGCGGGTACGTCCCGCCAGCTCACACTCTTGCGCAGCACGTGAACGATCCCACGCAGAGCAGCACGGTCATCGGCAGGCAACCGCCCCGGGTAGCGGTGCCGACGCGGCGCACGAACCGGCAGCAGCGGAGCCACACGCTCCCACAGGTCATCAGACACAAGATCAGCAGACACCCAACAGATCCCGCCGAAACATCACCCAACTGCCAAGAGTCACATGAAACTTCATTCTGAAACGATCAGTTAGTTCACGTGCAGACGACGCCCTGGCACGGGTGAAGGAGGCCGCGGGGCCGACGTCTCAACTGTTTCGTGTGAGGGTGTTGAGGTCGCAACTGTCGGGATCGCCGACGTATTCGTAGAGGTGTGGGTTCTCTCGACCGCCGCCGACGTAGAGACCGCTTCCGTAGTAACCACCGCTGACATCGCTGTCCCAGAAGCCGCTGATCTTGTGGAAGCTGAAGGAGACGGGCCAGTCGATGTCGTGGTCGGGAGTCAGCTTCCAGGTTCCGCTTCCGGTTCTGTCCCGGGAGTTGCCGGAGGCTTCTTCAAGGTCTGCGGGCCACCCGACCGTCGTGAAAGTCCCGTCGTTGCGGAGAGTCAACCGTGCGGCAGAGTCTTCGTAGGTGCCGACCAGGTCCTGCGTGTTCAGTCCCTCGGGTCTCTGGTCCGCTCCTGGGCATGGGGAGTATCGGCTGGAGCATCCGGTCGTACTCACCGATGCTGCCAGGACCAGCGTGCATGCGAGGCCGAACAGCCTGCGGTTCATATGGACCCCCACCCATGAGACTGAACTCGTTCAGTGTCTCAGTCAGGCGTGCGGGGGCTTGAGCTGGGTGCCGCTCGATGTGGGTGTTGATGCGTGGTGAGAGCGAGGGGGCATGCATCGATCTCACCACGGGACCGCTCTCGCGGTCAGGCGGCAGCCGCCTTGCGCTTGGCGGTGGTGCTGGCGAGGCGGAAGGACTGGGTGCCGGTCTCGATGATGTGGGCCTCCAAGGTGAGCCGGTCGACGATGGCCTGGCAGAGCCGCTTGTCGGTGAAGGTCTGGCCCCACTCGGTGAACGGCCTGTTCGAGGCGATCGCGATCGCGTGCCGTTCCTCGCGTTCGGTGAAGATCTGGAACAGCAGCTCGGCGCCGTACCGGTCGAGCTTGACGTAGCCGAGTTCGTCGAGACAGAGCAGGTCGACCCGGCCGTACTACTTGATCGTGCGGCCCAGCTGCTTGTCGCTGGCTGCCTTGGCCAGCTCGTTGACCAGGTTCGCCGCCGTGGTGTAGCGGACCCGACCGCCGGCCTCCGCGATCGCGGTGCCGAGCCCGATCAGCAGGTGGAACTTGCCGAATGCCGGAGTCGCCGATCAGGCAGAGCGGGTTGCCGGCCGGGACCCAGCCGGGCTGGGCGAGGGTACTGATGACCTCGGGCGGAACGCGTCGGGAAAAGCATCCGTGGCGGCGGATCGTGGACGCGATCTTCTACGTGGTGCGGACCGGTTGTGCCTGGCGGCAGCTGCCGAAGGACTTCGCCCCGTGGCCGACGGTGTACTGGTATTTCACCTGGTGGCACGACGATGGCACCGTCGAGCCCTTAGCTGCGGGTGGAGCGGGTGCCTGAGTTGCGCCTCGAGCTCCGC
The DNA here is from genome assembly GCF_020521275.1 of Streptomyces daghestanicus. Classification (NCBI taxonomy): domain Bacteria; kingdom Bacillati; phylum Actinomycetota; class Actinomycetes; order Kitasatosporales; family Streptomycetaceae; genus Streptomyces; species Streptomyces daghestanicus. Next base: position 825,959 of record NZ_BNDX01000018.1, read on the forward strand.
GATCTCCTCGGCGGTGGCCGGCGATCGCAGGGCTGCGTGATCAATGGGAGCGTACACACGGAGCCAGGACGCGAAACGGTCCCACGACACATCGAGCGCGGCAAGGCCTGTGTCAGTCATGCGATGACCCTAGACCGCACCACTAACATGTCGGACCTGACGAGCCCCTGGCACTCGGTCGGCTCAAGTCATTCTGCGCATCCACGACACCGGCTGAAGTTTGCGGCCCCGGTCCTCCTGCTCAAACTGCTGAGCAGGAGGACCTCGCGCGGGGCGACGCAGGAAATCGAGGCGGAGCTGCGAGTCGAGCGGGAAGCCGCCAGCCAGGCCGAGGACGGAGGCCGGTGACTGCCCCGTAGACGCCGGCGGTGGAGGCAACGAACGCCATGAGCTGGCCGGGCTGTTCGCGGTGGGAGCCCCTGCCCATGAAGAACCAACGGGCACGCGAAGGCTCCCCATGTGCGCGCCTGAAAGGCACCAACACGTGATCCACAATGAGGGACGTGCGACGGGAAGCGCGGGCCCGACGGGTCGTCTCGGACGGAGACTGTGCCGGAACATTCACGGTCGCCGCCAGGCGGGCCGGGCACACCGGGATACGGAAACGCCCGTCCCGAGCCGGCCGGCCGTCCTAACGTGGGGGATATGACGGTTCTGATCGTTGGTGCGAGCGGGTTTCTCGGCGCGGAACTCGTGCGCCGGGGCCAGGAGGCGGGCCGGGCCGTGGCTGCCACCTACCGCTCCCGTCCCGGCCCGGCCGCAGACGTGCCCTGGCATCGTCTTGACCTGCGTGACGACCGGTCGCTGACCACCGTGCTGGACAGCGTGACGCCGCACGTGGTGATCAACGCGAGCAGCGGTGGCGCCGACTGGGCCGCGACAGCCGAAGGCGGGGTCCGCATGGCCCGTGCTGCGTCGGAACGTGGCATCCGCCTCATCCACGTCTCGAGCGATGCCGTCTTCGCCGGCTCCGAGGAGCCGTACGGCGAGCAGTGCCGTCCTGCCCCGGTCACGCTGTACGGGGCGGCCAAGGCCGCAGCGGAGACGGCCGTACGGCTCCTGGTGGAGGACAGCGTCGTCGCGAGGACCTCGCTGATCATCGGCGACGGCCGGTCCGAGCACGAACGCATGGTGCATGATCTGGCCAGCGGCGCCCGGCGGGGCGTCCTGTTCACCGATGACGTCCGCTGCCCCGTGCACCGGATCGACCTGGCGGCCGCGCTGTGGGAGCTGGCGTGCTCCTCCGTCACCGGTGTCTGCCATCTCGCCGGCGAGCACGCGGTCACCCGTTACGAACTCGGCACTCTCATCGCGCAACGTGACGGGCTGGATCCGTCCCTGCTGCCTGCCGGCCGGCGCTCCGATGACGGCCCCCCGGGCCCCCTGTGCGTCCTGCTGGACAGCCGGGAAACCCAGAAGCGCCTGGGCACCCGTCTTCGGGGAGCGCGGGAGTTCCTGTGTGGCCCAGCCACGGCCTGTCGCTGACGCAAGCGAGGTACCGGCCGGCGAGGACCGACGTGCCGAGGTCACGGCCAGCGGGGCGTGTCGCCGGCGGCGAGGTCGGGGCGGGCGCGGTGGAAGCGGGCTGCGTGCCGCCACCGGCCTGCCCCGTCGCGTGCGACGTCGACGCCGACCTCGACCACCAGTTCCGACTCGACGAGCGCGGCCTCCAGGGTTCGCTGACTGCCCCATCCCGCTGAGAACGACCAGCCCCTCCAGGGATGCCCGCTTCCGGCGGGAACGAGGTGAGCGCCGACGGCTTCGCCGGCTGGCCGGGCGAGCGCGGTGGTGCGGCCCGTGTACTGCAAGCGGCCGGCTGCGTCGAGCCTGCCCAGCAGCAGCGTCCGGGGCGCCGCCACGGGGCCGGTGACCGCCCCGACCACGGCCTCGGTCGTCTCGCGCGGCTTGTACTTCTTCCACACCCCCCGCACGCCCGGACGGTAGGTGCTGTCCAGCGGTTTGAACACCACCCCCTTCAGAGCGGTCGGTGTGGTCCAGGTGAGCCACTCGCGCGTGGTGGCCGGGTCGGTGGTCGACGGACACAGGGCCCTCGGCGCCTGAAGCCGCTGATCGGCGAACAGGTCCTCCAGCGCGATCCGGCGCCGCCGGTAGGGCCATCCGGTGGTGTCGGTACCGGCAAGGCGCAGCACGTCGAACGCGACGAAGTGCGCCGGCCACTCCCGCGCGGCCCGCTCCGCGCCGCCGCAGCCGGTCCTGGAGCCGGGTGAAGGCGAGCCGGCCCTGCTCCCAGACGATCAGCTCACCGTCCAGGGCCGAGGCGTCCGGGAGCTGCGCGGCCGCGGCGACGACCTCGGGGAACGCAGGCCCCATCTGAGTGCCGTTCCTGGAACGCAGCACCACCTGGCCACCGGCGGCGGACAGCCCGGCGCGGAAGCCGTCCCACTTGACTTCCGCCGCGTGTCCGGGCGGAAGGTCAGGGCTGTCCACGGCCGTGGTGAGCATCGGCTCGGGCAAGGTCCACGTAACCGTGGATGCGTTCCCCAGGGGCGGCAGAGCCGGTGTCCGCCGTCCCGGTGTGCCTGCCAGGACCTCGTCGGCTCAGCGGTCCCCCTTTTGCAACTGGCCGACCACACGCCCGACGTCCAGTCCGTCCGCTGCCGCCCCCTCCTGCGCCGCCTCCGCCGGGACCCGCATGCGCTCGGCACACAGCGCCACTCACCGCCGTCGACAGGGCACTATCACATGCATGACGTCCACGCCCACCGCTCACGACGCGACAGCCGCGAAAAGCCTGACGCCCACCATGAGCGCCACCTCCTACCATCACCCGGACGCCCGCCGCCTGACGCAGGCCCTGCGCGCGGAACAGCTAGGGGGTCCGTCTTCAAACGGATCTTGCCCAGAGCAGGAGCGACGCAAGAGTTACCGCTGCCTCGTGAGAGGTGGCGGTCTTGTCGTATCTGGTCGCGATGCGGCGGAAGTCCTTGAGCCGGTTGAAGCAGCGCTCGACGAGGTTGCGTCGGCGGTAGATATCCCGGTCGAACCCTGGCGGTCGACCACCACGGCTTGCGCGCCGTAGCCGGTGCCGCCGCTGGTCGGCCTTCTCGGGAATGGTGTGCGCGATGCCGCGTCGCCGCAGGTAGGCGCGGAAACCGCAGGAGCTGTGAGCCTTGTCCGCGATGACCTGGTCGGGGCCGGGGCGGCAGCGTGGCCGGCCGGGGACCGCTGCGGGGAACGCGGATGCGTTCGAGCAGGATGCGTCCGCAGACACCGTCGTGGCGCTGGCCAGGCGTGACGAGGAGGGCCAGAGGACGGCCAGAGGACGGCCCTTGCCGTCACAGGCGAGATGGACCTTCGTGGCCAGTCCGCCCTGGGAGTGGCCGGGGGCGTGATCGTCCGTTCGTCCGGCCGGCGGATCCCCCATTCTCGGCCGGTTGCGGCGGCGTGCTGGTGGGCGCGGACGATGGTGGAGTCGATCTGGACCAGCCAGTCGATGTCCCCGACGGCGTCGGCCCGGGCCTGTATCTGCTGCAGGGCCCGGGTGAACACGCCGTCGATCGCGTACCGGCGGAAGCGGGTGTAGACCGTCTGTCAAGACCCGTAGCGTTCGGGCAGGCCACGCCACGAGATGCCGGTGCGGATCTTGTAGACCATCCCGTTGATGACCTGGCGGTCCGACGCCCGGGGCCGACCCGTCGCGGTCCGCGAGATCAGCGGAGCGAGCAACTCCCGTTCCTGATCGGTGAGTTCATGACGACGGAACCATGATCCACTACCCAGATGATCTTTGAGGACGGACCCTAGTACTGCAACGGTGCTTGCCGTGACGGGTGGCCAGGTCGGTCGTTGGTGTGGTCATGGGCGGGGACCTTGCTGATGTCAGGTTGTGGGCGGGTGAACTGGAAGCTGTGGATGGGCGGTTCGTGCACCGTTTCAGCAGGTCGGAGCCGCGTGAGTCGGCACTGGCTTATATGCGGGGACTGATCGCTCCGCTGCAGCGGAAGAACGGCTGGACGCTGGCGGAGGAAGCCGGTCACGCGGGCCCGGACCGCATCCACCGGATGCTGAACCGGATCGAGTGGGACGCTGACGAGGTCCTCGATGACGTGCGTCAGTACGTGGTCGACAACCTCGGCGGCCCTGGCGCCGTCCTGGTCGTGGACGACACGGGCTTTTTGAAGAAGGGGACGCGGTCGGCCGGGGTGCAGCGGCAGTATTTCCGGCACCGCCGGGTCCTGTATCTAAATAACTGTCAGGGTTGATCTTTCTGGTGGTTCTCGTCAGGAAGGCGGATCCGGAGCTGTTCGTGAGTCCGGGCGGGTGACCCGGGCAGTGGTGTGACGACGATGCGGTGCAGGTCCAAAAGGCGGTGGCCGTCTTGGAACTGGTTGGAGAGGTTGGTGCGAGTGACGCCCAGCAGCTGGGCCAGGAGTGTGCTGGTGATCGCCCTGCGTCGGCGTAAGAGCGCTGCCAGGAGGCGGTGGTAGTGGTCGAGGCTGCTGGTTTGCGGGTGGAGGTAGCTGCGCGGACGGTGGAAGCGCCGCTGGAAGGCGGCCTCGGCCAGGGCATCCCAGTACGGCTCGGAGACTGCCACCAGGCGCTCGAAGTCGGGCCGTGGCATGCCGGTCAGGGCCGGATTACTGAGCATCTCGGTCAGGGCGGGGGCGATCCGCCGGGCGGCTGCCAGCGCCTTTGGAGGTCGCGGTGGGACGGGAGCGAGGGTGTAGTTCCAGTCGCCGTGGAACGCATCGGGGGTGATCGGCAGGGCCTGGAACCCGGCAGCGGTAACCGTAGAGCCCAGGCGGTAGCTACCGGTGTCCAGCCCGGCGCCGATGGTCAGCCCGGTCCGGGTAGTCGTCGCAGCGATGGTCTCGATGACGACCTCGTAGCTGGTCAGCGGTCGGCCGCGCCAGTTCGCGGTGATGTGGCAGAACATTCGATGTTCGATCTTGTTCCACTTCGACGTGCCCGGCGGGAAGTGGCAGACGGTGATCTCCAGGCCGCTCTCCAGAGCGAAGGCGGCCAGGTGCTTCTTCCAGGTCCAGCGGCGGGGATCGTTGGAGCCGCCGGCATCGGCGGTGATCAGCAGCCGGGTGGCGTTCGCGTGGTGCACCCGTCCGCGGTGCTGCCACCAGCGACGTATGGACTCGACAGCGAACTCGGCGGTGTCGTGGTCGGTCCCGACGTTGACCCAGCCGGTGTTGTTGGCGATGTCGTAGATTCCGTAAGGGATGGCGACAGGTTGGTCGCTGGTGGTGAAGGTGTGGCAGTCGACCTTGATCGGGTCCTTGCCCGGTCGCCAGGTGCGACCGGGCCGGTCGCGGTTGCCGAGCCATTCCTTGGCCTTGGCATCGACGCTGATCACCGGCTGCCGGTCGTTGAGGAAGGCGGTGGCCGTGGCGTTGAGGTGGGTGAACTGGGCGTCGCGGTCCGGATGGCCGGCGCCTTCGCTGGTCTTGACGGTGCCCTGCAGGCTATAACCCAGGCTATGCAGCAGGCGCCCGACGGTTGCGGCACTGACCCGATGGCCTTGCGACGTGAAGGTGGAGGCCAGAGCACGCAGCGACAAGGTGGTCCATCGCAGCGGCGAGACGGGGTCGCCTCGGGTGTGCGGCTCAATCAGCGCCTCGAGTGCCGGCAGCAGCCCGGGGTCAGTGACCGACAACGGCTTACGTCCGGCTCCCGCAGCCCGGACCCTCCGTATGGGCACCGGGCCCCGGCCAGCTCGGTCACACCGCGCGCGACGGTGGCGGTACTGACCCCGGATGCGGCAGCCACCAGGGCGATTCCACCGTGACCGATCGCTGCGGCCTCGCTGGCCAGGTAGAGCCGACGACGACGCTCGTCGAGATGCGGCAGGATCCGACCGAACTTGGCCCGCAAGGCGGTAAGCGGAGGACGCACAGACATGGTCCACCATCCCACCAACTCCACCAGAGCAAGCAATAATTGAAATACAAGCCCCCGGGCGGACGGAGAACTGCCAGGTCGGCGTCTTCCTCGCCTATGCCACCGGCCGTGGACGGACGCTGATCGACAGGCGTCTGTATCTGCCCACATCCTGGACCGAGGACCGCGAAAGATGCCACCGGGCCGGCATCGGCGACGAGGTCGCCTTCGAGACCAAGGTGGCCATGGCCAAGGCGATGGTCCGCCGGGCGATCGCGGACAAGATCCCGTTTCGGTGGGTGACCGCGGATGCCGCCTACGGCTTCTCCAAGGGCTGGCGGTCGGAGCTGGAGCGGGCGGACATCTTCCACGTCATGGCCACCACCCGGCACGACACCGTGGTCACCCGCTGGGCCATCGACCACCCCGTCCACGACCTGTTCAACGGCCTTGCCCGGCAGAAATGGAAACGTCGTTCCTGTGGCAACGGGGCTCACGGCCCGCGGATCTACGACTGGGCACGAGTCGAAGTACGGCCCTGGCACCGGCACGACCGCCGCCACGGGGTGATCGCCCGCCGCAGCGTCGTCCGCCCGCAGGAGATCTCCTGAGATCTCCTACTACATCGCCTACTGCCCCGCCCAGACCACCCTGGACGACCTGATCCGCATCGCAGGCAGCCGGTGGGCCGTCGAAGAATGCTTCCAGAGCGCCAAGCAGGAGTGCGGCCTGGACGACTACCAGGTCCGCCGCTACCCCGGGTGGCACCGCCACATGACCCTGGCCATGGCCGCCCACGCCTGTCTGACCGTCCTGCGAGCCCGAGAGCTGGATGCCGGGAAAGCAGAAACGGATCCTCCCAGCTCATCCACCTCAGCCTCGCCGAGATCAGATGGCTGATCACCCGCCTCACCAACCGCCGGCCCACACCCGTCGAGCACATCCCGCACTGGTCCACCTGGCGCCGACGACGACAACACCAGGCCCGAACCAGTCACTACAAACGACGCGGACACATCCCCTGACCTGGCCACCCGTCACGGCAAGCACCGTTGCAGTACTAGGGTCCGTCTTCAAAGATCATCGGGGGTGGATCATGGTGGGGTGATACGCCGCCATGAACTCACCGATCAGGAGTGGGCGTTGCTCGCTCCGCTGATACCGCGGGCCGCGGCGGGACGGCCTCGCGTGTCAGGCCGTCAGGTCATCAACGGGATGGTCTACAAGATCCGCACCGGCATCTCGTGGCGTGGCCTGCCGGAACGCTACGGGTCTTGGCAGACGGTCTGCACCCGCTTCCGCCGGTACGCGATCGACGGCGTGTTCACCCGGGCCCTGCAGCAGATACAGGCCCGGGCGGACGCCGTCGGGGACATCGACTGGCTGGTCCAGATCGACTCCACCATCGTCCGCGCCCACCAGCACGCCGCCACCACCGGCCGAAAAGGGGGATCCACCGGCAGGACGAACCGGACGATCACGCCCTCGGCCGATCCCGCGGCGGACTGACCACCAAGGTTCACCTCGCCAGCGACGGCAAGGGGCGGCCTCTTGCCGTACTCATCACGCCGGGCCAGCGTCACGGCAGCGTCTGTGCACGGACCCTGCTGGAGCGGATCCGCGTTCCTCGCACATGCCTTGGCCGGCCACGCTGCCGCCCCGACCATGTGATCGCGGACAAGGCATACAGCTCCCGTGGATTCCGCGGCTACCTGCGGCAACGCGGAATCGCGCACACGATTCCCGAGAAAAACGACCAGCGCAAACACCGCCGCAACCGCGGCCGGCGAGGCGGCCGACCGCCAGGCTTCGACCGCGAGACCTACCGCCGTCGCAACGCCGTCGAACGGTGCTTCAACCGCCTCAAGGGCTTCCGGGGCATTGCCACCAGACACGACAAGACCGCCACCTCCTACGAGGCAGCGGTCAGTCTGGCGTCGCTCTTGCTGTGGGCAAGATCGCTTTGAAGACGGACCCTAATTCTGCTGCCTCGCAGGGCCTGCGCCACCTCATCAGTCCATGTCAGTGCAGCGCGCACCTCACTCTCACCCATGAAGTGCAGTCTGCCACCGCTGTTTGACAGACGGCCCACTGCCGTCTCCGGCGGCCAGCGATCTTGGGGAGTTGGGCGATATGCGGTTCCGGGCTCGGCCGTGCGGCGAGCAGGCCCGGTGACGGCTGGCCGCATGGTGCCCCGTGCCTGCGGTCCCTCTCGTGATCGCGAAGCACCCTGTCCTGCTGCCTCCCTCTCTGACGCCCCTGGATCGAGCAGCAGATCGCCCGGGGCAGAACTCCCTCCATGCTGCCGACCCCAGCCCCCGCCGAGGGCTCAGGCGCTCTGCTCCTTCCCGGACGCCCTGCGCACAGGCCGCGCAGCCCAGACGGCCTGGCCCAGCAGCTCAACCACCACGGGCGGACCGGCTGTCGGACGGGACGGCCCAGGCACGCCACACGGTAGCCTTCCACCGGGAACTGGTCCGAGCTGCTGGCAATTCGGTTCTTCTGCACACGTGGGAGGGCCTCGGTATCGAGGTGTTCACTGCCCTGTCGATCCGTTGGCTGGGGACGGTGCAGCGGTCGTACGCCGAGGAGCACGAGGAACTGGTGGCCGCTTTTCATCGCCGGGACCCGCGTATGGCCGAGACCGTGAAGGCGCATGTACTGGGGTGCGCGCCGCGAACGGGTCGGAGCGGTCGTAGCCTTTGGCGGGGCCATAGAACACCATACTGGTCAGCAGCACTTTAGACGGCTCTGGGCGTGAGTCCTGGTTCATCCGTCCCCGAATAGCGCACGGTTGGAACACTGCCTCTTCCCCAGTCATCCGCCGTCCGTCCGGCGGTGGGCCTTGACCCCTGATGTTGAACACACGAGACACTGAGCTCTTTCCAACCTGTTCGGCTGGAGGGGCAGTTGGGGTGACAGACAGGTGAAGCCCCTGGTAGATGGGTTTTCGACCAAGAAATCCGTCTCCACCAGAGGCTTCGTGTGCTTGTCTACCCGTCGGGCGTCGACGTGTCCAGTTCTGCCCTGCGCTTCCTGTCCGCCAAACTCCGCCGGCGCCGCCAAGAGCTCGGTACCCGTTGGCGGCGCCTGAGTGCCGGCCGTCAGGCCCTGCTCACTCTTGCCCACCTCCGCAACGGCCACCCGTATGCCCAGCTCGCGGCCGGGTTCGGCATCGGGACCACGACCGCGTACCGGTACATCACCGAGGCCGTCGAGGTCCTGGCCGCTCTCGCGCCGACTCTTGCAGAGGCAGTCCGGACGGCGTCGTCGAAGGCGTTCGTGCTGCTGGACGGGACCCTGCTGCCGATCGGCCGGATCGCCGCGGACCGGCCCTACTACTCGGAAAAGCACAAGAGGCACGGGATGAACGTGCAGGTCCTCGCCGATCCCTTCGGCCGGCTGCTGTGGGCCTCACCGGCCTTGCCCGGAGCTGTCCACGACGTTCGCGCGGCTCGCGAACATGGCATCGTCGACGCCCTCGCCGAGGCCGGCATCGCATGCTGGGCCGACAAGGGCTACCGGGGTGCCCGCGGCACGGTCCGCACCCCGTGCTGGGGGCGGTGGGAGACCCTGTCCACCGGTCAGCAGGCGGTGAACCGGTCCCATGCGAAGATCCGCGCACTCGTCGAGCAGGCCATGGCCACCCTCAAGTCCTGGCGTCTCCTTCGCAAGATCCGATGCTCGACCACCCGGATCACCAGCCTCATCCAAGCCGTCCTCACCCTGCATTTGGCCAGCTCAGGCCGATGATGGAAAAGCCTCACTGGATCCTGCGGATCTGAGGGCGGACATCTCGTGGTCATGAAGAACTACCCGCCGCAGTTCAAGGCGGGCGCGGTCGCGCTGTACGGGTCGCGGCCGGAAGCGACGATCAGGTCGGTCGCCGCCGATCTGGGGATCAACCCGGAGACCCTGCGGAACTGGGTTCGGGCAGCCGGGGTGAGCCGTCCCCGGGGGAGGCGGACGCGGGAACTCTCTCAGCCGCCGGCGCCGCTGGAGGCGGAGAACGCCGCTTTGCGGAAGAAGGTCCGTGAGCTGGAGGAGGAACGCGAGATCCTGCGCAGAGCGGCGAAGTATTCCGCCGGCCAGACGCGCTGGTGAACCGCTTCCAGTGCGTCGCCGACCTCCAGCGCCGTCACGGCGTGAAGCGGCTGTGCAGCATCCTCGGCGTCAGCCGCTCGGGCTTCTGCTACTGGCGCCGGACAGCCGCCGACCGGGCCGCCCGGCAGGCGGCCGACGCCCGCCTGGCGGCCCGGATACGGGCGGTGCACCAGGAATCGGACGGCACTTACGGAGCCCCGAGGATCACCGCCGAGTTCCGCGAGACGAGCGGTGAGGCGGTCAACCACAAGCGGGTCGCCAGGATCATGCGGGCGTCGGGGATCGAGGGGGTCCGGTTGCGTCGCCGGCACCGCACCACCGTCCCCGACCCGGCCGCGGCCAAGGCACCGGACCTGATCGGCCGCGACTTCACCGCGGACAAGCCGAACACGAAGTACGTCGGCGACATCACCTGCCTGCCCGTCGAGGGCGGGAAGTTCTGCTGCCTGGCGACCGTCATCGACCTCGCCTCGCGCCGTCTGGCCGGCTGGGCGATCGCCGGCCACATGCGCGCGGACCTGGTGACCGACGCCCTGGCCGCGGCGATCCGCACCCGCGGCAGCCTCGCCGGATCGATCACGCACACCGACCACGGAGCCCAGTACACGAGCAGGGCATTCGGCCAAGCCTGCAGGTCAGCAGGGGTTCGGCGCAACATGAGCGCGGTCGGGTCCAGCGCGGACAACGCACTCGCCGAGTCCTTCAACGCGACCTTCGAACGCGAGACCCTGCAAGGACGAAAAAGCTGGCCGACCGAGCGCGAGGCCCGACTCGACGCCTTCCGATGGCTCCACCGCTACAACACCCGACGCCGACATTCCCACCTCGGACAACGATACCCATCGCCTTCGAAAACGCCTTCCACCTCACACCAACTACGCTGGCCCAAGCCGCATAACCGGTGTCCAGAATTCCGGGTCAAGGCCCGTCCTCGAACAACTCGACTGCCCGAACACGACGAGCCTCCGCCAACTGCGGCCGCGACAAAGGAGGAAGGGAGGCGCCGGCAACCGAAAGGGAAGGTTGATAAGCCACGCCGACAGCCTCCCACCCACACGCCCACCACACCCACCGAACTTACGAAAAGATCAGTAGGCTGGGCCACTTGGAAATGTCGGCCGGGGGCCGACGGGTGGCTCACGCCAGGCGCCTGCCCGGTACGACGAGGGCGCCCGCGGTGCGCTGGCCGACTGTTTCGGTGCGGTCGCGGCGCCGGGGACGGTGGGCGTGGGCAGGAAGGGGGCTCCCCGCTCGTGCCGTGTACCCGGGAGGGACCTTGTACGTAAGAGCAGCAGTCCGCACCGCCTTGGTCGCCGTGCTCGCGGTGGCGACGCTCACGGCGGCACCTTGGTCGCCGGCCGCTGTCGGCCATCCGCTGTCCCGGCCGTCCACCGACGCCTCGGCCGCGTCGGTCGCGGCGAGGGATGGGGAGGAGAGCCCGGCTGAGACCCCGCCAGTGGCCGCCTGGCGGCTCGACGACGGAAATGGTTCCGCGCGGGCGGCGCAGTGGGCGGGGTCCTACGTCGGGCTTCCAGGCCCGGGCGTCCGCCTCGGGGAGCAGGGTCCTGACGGGAAGATGCCGGGTGCCGCCTACTTCGACGGTGGCGATTACAGCTACTTGATCACCGAGGGAATCGCCGTGGACACCACGCGCGCCTTCACTGTCGGGGTGTGGGTGCGTCCCGAGGTCACCGGCCAGGAGATGGTGGCCGTCAGCCAGTCCGGTATCTGGAGCGCACCTAACTTCGCCCTCGGCGCGACCACCGACGGGGACGGGAAGCCCACGTGGGGCTTCGCGCTGCCCACGGCGGACGGGCAGGTCACTGTCACCGGCGGGACCCCGGAGGCGGGCGAGTGGGCCCATCTGGCTGGGGTCTACGACCCGGCCACCGGTTCAGCCCGCCTCTACGTGGACGGCACGGCGGTAGCCGCCCGGGACGCCGTAGTGCCCGCGGACACCGCTCTGTGGCACTTCGTCATGGGCGAGGCCCTGGACTCCGACGGTTACACCTTCGGTCAAAAGTGGCGGGGAGACCTCGCCGACGTCAGGGTCTGGAACGCCGACGTCCCCGCCGCGGAACTCGCCGAGTTGGGCCGCCGCAAGCCTCGACCCTTCGCCTACTGGCCGATGGAGTCCGTCCAGACTCTGGAGAACGGCATCGCACGCATCCCCGACACGCACCACAACATCGGCTTCATCCTCGGTGGCGACGCCCGCCTCAGCAACGAGGAACCGCTGGCGGGGAGCGCCGACATCACGCTCGACGGCGACGGCGACCACCTCTTCAGCGACATCCCGCCGCTCAACACCGACCGAAGCTGGGCCGTCTCCACGAAGGTCCGGCTGCACGGCGCTCCCGACCGAGACATGGCTGTCCTGTCGCAGACCGGCTGGCAGGCGGACGCCTTCACCCTCCGCTACCACGCGGCGGACCAGACCTGGCGCGCCGTCCTCGCCCACGCCGACTCTGCGGACGCGGACACCACACAGCTCAGCGCGCCGGCACCGGGCGGGGCGCAGAACCTGTTGCTCCAGTACGACGAAAAGGCCCGTCAGGTGCAGCTGTACGTCGACGGGATCCTCGCCGACAGCGCACCCTACGCGGAGACCGACGCCTGGCAAGCCGGCAGCTCTCTGCAGGCAGGACGGGACTCCGCCGCCGACGGCGTGGGGGCCCACTTCCTCGACGGTGATAACGCTTGGAGGGGGGTTTGTTGGTGTGCTGAGGCGTTGCTGGTCTGGGGTGTTGTGGGTTTGCTGAGAAGTCGAGTGGGCGGTTGGGTCGGGGTGGGCGGGGTGTGTGAGCTGGGGTTATGTGTGGTGTGTGGAGGGTGGCGGGGTGGGTTGTAGGTAGTTCTAGCGTGTAATGGCTCGGTTTGTGTTTGTGCTGGTCAGAACTGTTTTTCCTAGTTGGTTGGGTTGGGGTTAGCGGCTGGGGGTGGGGCGGTTGTGTAGTTCGGCGAGGTGGTCGAGTTGTACCGCGTCGAGGGTGGTTTTGGTGATGCGTTCGGTGCCGTCGTGGATGGCGGTGATGGCGGCTTGGCGGATGAGTCTGGTGAGGGATCCGATGCGGCCGGCGGTGCGCTGGTGGAGGTAGGGGGCGTGGCGGGGGAGGGTGCCGGGTTTGTGGTGGTGGAGGTCGAGGGCGTTTTCGATGTCGGTGATGACGTCGCGGAAGGGGCGGTGGGTGCCGTGTCGGGCGGGGAGGGGGCCGCAGGTGATGAGGGTGGCCCGTCCGGCGAGCTGGGCGCCGCGGGTGCCGCTGAACAGGGGTGTGTCGGTGACGTTGATGCCGGCGTAGACGAAGGTGGCGGCCAGGCGTTCGGTGAGGTCTTTGAGGAGGTCGGCGGTCTGGGCGCCGGTGGTGGTGCGGGGGTTGAGGCGGTGGATCTCATCGATGAGGACGAGCTGGACGCCGGCGTGGGTGTAGGTGTGGCAGACGGCGTCGGTGATCTGGGTCTGGGTCATGCGGGTGGTGACGGGGATGCCGAGGTAGCGGGCGAACTCGGTGATGAGGGTTTTCGCGGTGGCGCCGGGCGGGACGAGGACGTAGGCGACGGGTGCTGTGGCGTGGGCTGATCCGGGCGGGGGCGGGTTCTTGCGGGTGTGGGCGAGGTGGCAGGCGCGGCCGACGTTGAGCAGGGCGGTGGTTTTCCCGGCGGCGGCGGGGCCGGTGACGATGAGGGAGGGCCGTGCGGTGGTCTGCTGGTGGCGGCCGAGGATCATCAGGGTGCGGACCTGGGTGGTGAGCTGGCTGATGGCGGGGGTGCGGATGGTGACGAACGCGGAGTGGTAGGCGAGGCGTTCGTCGGTGCTGCGGGGCGGGTCGCCGGGCTGGGGCGGGGAGACGGGGGCGGTGGTGGCGAAGTGGTGCCAGCCCTGCCAGGTGGTCAGGGGCCAGGACAACTCGGCCGTGGCGTTGCTGTCCGCATCGGCGGGTGCGCTGGGTGGTTGGTGCGCTGCGGGGCGGGTGTTCACCACTTTTCGGCTTCCTTGTGGGCGTCGTAGAGCCCGAATCCGGTGGCCGCGGCGGGGCGGGTGCCGTCGTCGGGGAGGTCGTCGAGGTCGTCGATGCTGTCGTCCTCGTCGTGTGGTGCGGGCTCGCCGGCGGCGGGTGCGGTGCCGTGGTGCGGGTGCCGGGCGGCGGGGACCGGCATTGTGGCGCGGGCGAGGAGGGCTTGCTCGGCGGTGGTGGCGTGGCCGCTGGTCACGCGGCGCATGAGCTGGTCGAGGGCGTCGGCCAGGGCCGCTTCGTGTTGCTGGGTGTCGTCGTGGTTGCTGTGCTGGGCGTGGGTTCGGATGTGCTGCCAGGTGTGGTCGTTGAACGGCTGGTGGACGTGGTCGCGGTGGATCCAGGGGATTTCGGTCAGCCCGCCGTCGGTGAGGCGTACCCAGATCTGGCGGACGTCGTGGGGGTTGTAGTGGATTTCCCATTTCCCGCCCCGGCCGGCGACGGGGGAGGTTTGGCCGCGGTAGGGGGCGAGGAGATCGGCGTCGTAGGTGCGGTGGTGGATGGTGATGCCGGCGGGGGTGATGGCCTGCCAGCGCACCGGGAGCAGTTCGAGGTAGTCGTGGCCGGTGAGCGGGACGGGGACGTGTCCGGCGACGGCGACGAGCGCGGCCCACATCTGGTTCGGGGTGAGGGCCTTCTTCGGCATCAGCGGGTGGCGCAGGCCTTCGTGGGGCCGGTGGTGGTAGTGCACCAGCCATTCGTCGAGGAGGTCCTGGAGCTGGGGGACGCTGTAGCAGGCGTCTTTCTCGGTGTCGGGGCCGCGGCGGGTGACGTCGGAGCCGGTGTAGCCGGGCAGGTGCTGGCAGAACAGGTGGTTGATGGTGCCGAAGGTCCGCTCGACGATGCCTTTGGCGGTGGGGGCGTGGGGCGGGGCGGGCTGGACGCTGATGCCGAGGTGTTCGCAGGCGGCGGTGAACGCGGTGGAGACGAAGACTCTGCCGCGGTCGACGACGATCGTCTCGGGCAGGACGACGGGCCGGGCCGCAGCCCCGGCCAGGCGCTCGTCCAGCGTGGCCAGCCGCTGGTGGGGGAGTTGGGGGGCGTGGTCCATGCGCAGGATGTCCGGCCAGGTCGGCCGGGCGGGGTGGGGTACGGCCATCTCGGCGAGCAGCAGGGCCGCGTCGACGGCTTTGGTCGCGCGCGGGCACAGCACGGCGGCGAGGATGGCGCGGGTGGCGACGTCGACGGCGATGGTGAGCTCCGGGCGGGCCAGGCGGCCGTCGTCGAAGAGGGCGAGGACGTCCAGGCGGGTGGTGTCGATCTGGACCTGCTCGCCGGGCCGCAGTGCCGTGGCGGGGGTGAACGCCGGCCCGTCGACGCTGGCTGGCACCTGCCGCACGGGCCCCGTGGGCAGTTCACCGGGCCGGGCCAGAGCGGTGACGAGCCGGTAGAGCGTGGCCTGCGACGGTGCGGGCACCGTGCCGGGGCCGTGCCGGTCGGTGAGGATCTGGTGGATGAGCGGGAACAGTCCGTTGATGGTGCCGCGGGAGCGGCCGCGGCGGCGGCGCAGCGCTTCGCGGACGGCGGCGACGACCCGCTCGTCGGCCCGGCCGGTGGGGCTGGAGGCGCGGGTGGTGCGGTGGTCGAGGAGCCCCCACAGGCCCTGTTTGCGGTAGGCCAGGCGCATGCGCTGCACCGTGGTGCGCGATACCCGGCCGAAACCCAGCGCGGTCAGCTCTGCCGATTTGGCCTGCTCGCGTTCGGCCAGCGTGTGCCGCTGCGGGTCGTACTGCGGCCGCACCGTTCCTTCGCTGCCGGGCCCGCCGGTGAGCCCGCATTCGACTTCCCGCACATGCCGCTGCCAGGCCAGCGCCTTCTCACGCGCCGCGGCGGGGGCGGTCTCGAACAGCCCCCACTGCGGGGCCGCCTGCGGCGTATCGGCGCCGATGACGGCGAAGCCGGGGTCGGCGAACAGGTGCCCGGCGAGCACGGCCTCACCACCGCCGTCCGGGCCGACGAGGTGGATCTCCTGCCCCGACAGGGCAACGACCTGCCACGTCACGCCGCCGTACCGGACGCGCGCGCCGGGCTTCACGGCCGGCCGGGCATCGCGCCGCGCGCTCACCCGGCACCTCCCGTCTCGTCCGGGCCGCTCCAGCCCCGCGGGCCGACGAGGGTTCGTTCGTGTAGTGGCGTCGTGAGGCCGGCCGTCAAATGCCCGTGCCACAGGGCGTGGAAGACGCAGGGGAGAACCTCGATCGGGTCGCCGACCGCTTCGGTTCCTTCGATCAGTGGACGCGGCCGCCTGAACGCCTCCGCAACCGCCGTCGCCAGACCGGGGCGGCCGGCGTTGCGGGGGTGACGGTAGCCGGCCAGCCATTTCAGGTTGGCGGCCGCGACGTCGTCGAGCGGTGGGAGGCGCCGGTAGGTCCAGCCGATGTGCACGCACGCCTCGGTTACCGCATGGGCGGCGTTGAGGGCGCGTTCGCCGCCGGCGTCCGGGTGGCCGGGGCAGTCGGCGAGCAGCGCGGTGCCGTCGGCACGGCGGGCGAAGAGCTGCGGCACCCAGGAACGCGCCTGCCCGCGGGGATTACGCCAGAGCAGCCGCACGGGCCGCCCCGCCAGGCCTGTCACGTCCGGGTCGCGGTCCAGGACCATCAGCTGGGTGCGCATCGCGTTCGATCCCGCGGCCACGTGCCGCCCGGTGGTCGCCGACCACCACAAGCCCGGCCCCCAGCGCCGCCCCGGCACGGCCGGGAACGCCGATACCGGCGGCAGATCTTCGAACGCCACGGTCATGGCGGCATCTGCCCACCGCTGCTGGACCGCCTGCCCCACCGGGTCGAGGAACACCGCCTCGAACCCGCCGCCCTGGTCCACGCCCGCTCGCCCTGCCCGGCTACGGGGCCGGGCCGCTCCTGTGCTGGTCACCCGCGCCAGCCAAGCCACTCCCGCCAGCAGACGCCGCCGTTTTCAGTATTCCTGCCACGAACGAGTGCCGTATCAGCTAACAGTCGATCCGTCCCTCGGCGCGTCGCTCTCAGCCGCTGTCTTCCTGCCCGCCCGCGGTCAGCATCTCCCGGAGCACCTCGACGGGTATGTCCACCCACCGGGCCACCTCTTCCAGGGGCACCCCGCCGTTCACCGCCGCCACCGCGGTCCGGTTCCAGGCGTTCTCGATCAGGCCAGCACTGTGACCGAGGCCGCGCAGCAGCCGCCGGGCGACCTCGGCGGTCGGCCCGGTCTGTACCCCGCGCAGCTGCAGCAGCTGTTCCTCGGTGCTGTCGATAGCGCTGGTGATCAGCCTGCGCTGCTCGGCGGGTACCGCAGCCCGCCACATCGTCCCCGAACCGGGCGCTTTCTTCTCCTTGCCCAGCACCCGCAGCTGGCCGGCCATGGTCGAGCTCTGGTGTTCCTGCCGCAGCCACCACGGGTCGTTGTCGTACCCGGGCGCCCCGCCTGCGCCGCGGCGAAGGCGGATGACGCTGCCCATCCACGCGATGAGCGGCCCGCCGTGGTCGGCTGCGGCCAGCGGCCCCAGCCACGCACGCCCCAGCAGCTCACCGAGCCTGCGGCAGAACATTCCGTCGGCAGGCAGCGCCTGCGGGCGTCCGGCACCGCTGTCCGCCCACACCAGCTCGGCCATGTCCGGGTCCAGCAGCGCGTCGGCGAGGGCCACCACCTCGGGGAAGACAACCGCGTCCCGACCCACGATCCGCCACCGCTCCAGGTCCCCTCCGGCGTTGCCGCCCGCCACCTGGTGCAGACGCCGCGGCCAAATGGTCTCTTGCTCCCAGTGGAGGGCCTGCCCCCACCACCGAGCCACCACCGCATGCGCCAGGGCGAACACCCTCGCTGGCTCGGCCCCGGCCCGTACCGCCCGTCGCTCTACACCGGCCCACCGCCGCTGCGCCGCGACACCCTCCGGCAGACCCCGCAGGTCGAGGTGCTCAAGCGGTTGGTCGGCGTCCGCGTCCAGGAGCCACCGCCCGTGCCGGACACACACCCGCTCCCATCGCGGCGCGTACCGCACCACCCGCACGGCCGTCCCCGTACGTCGGGCCGTGCACAGACGACAGCCGAACGCTACCGGCCCGGCGACCGCACCGCCGGTCCGCCACGCCGCCGCCGGCTCCCCGGCATCCGCGGCCGGCAGGCGGGCATCCTCCCGCCCCCAGGACGGCAACGCCCGCGCCAGCACACCCTCCTCCACGCCGCACAGGCCTGCCAGGAGCTGCCGCCCCGCCGTGTTCAACAGCACCTCGGCGTCCGCCCGCCCGCCTCCGCCGTCGTGCCGAGGCTTGTGGCTGCGCCACTTCCAGCAGGACCGCAACGCCGTCGCTTCCAGTCCGTAGCGGCTGGCGATGCGGCAGATCAGCGACGAGGTCGTCTCTCTGTTCAGGGGAGCGGTTCGCAGAAGGCCGGGGGGAAGGGTCACTTCACCACGGTCTCGTGTCCGTCGATCAGGGGGGCGTCTTCGCGGCAGTTCCTTGCGGCCTGCGGCCGTCCTTGGCTCACTTCCTCAGGGCCGCAGCGGCCCCTTTCTGAAGCCGACGGCCGCAACGTGACGGGAGATTAGCCCGATCGAGCACATCGTGATGATCCGATCGCACTAAGCTACGCCTGTGGTGGTTGGCGAAGACGCTCAAGTGAAGGGCTTCTCGGGAGCTCGAAGAGCCAAGCAGTGGCTCGAGGGCACGATGCGCATCTTCGGTGCGTACGCGAACACGGACTCGGAGTCCTGCGGCCGTCGGCTGACCCTCGCCTGGCCGTACGGAGGTCGGACCTTCTCCTTCGATCTGGGCGGCGCCATGCGCGGCGATCCTTACCAGAACGACATGTTCTGCGCAGAGGTCAAGAACTATGCGCAACCCAGCGACCAGGGGACGCAGTTCGACGAGTTTCTCGCCAAATGCTACGTCGCCGCCCAGGCCCAGCACCATCTCAGCGACCACTTCATGTGGATCACTTGGGCACCGTTCCGGGCGAACTCCTGGTCCACCCTCAACTCGCCTGACCAGGTGGAGAGTGCAGTCCTTCAACACAGCAGTCGCGTTCTCGGCACCAGCAACCCCGAGGAAGCCCGAAAACTTTTGGACAGCGAACTCGCCCAGTCGGTTGCCGCACGCCTGTGGCTGATCGTCCTCTCGGACAAGCAGGAAACCCTCCTGCCGCTCAAGGACTGGGCAGCCATCGTCGCTGCCGAACTCACCCGCAGAGAGGGCTCGTGGTGAACCTCGTCGAACAGTCGATTGCCCAGGCCATGGACGAGCCCGACGACCGGATGATGTTCACCCAGGTCAAGGACATCGTCGCCCGGCACCTGCGCCGCATGGACCCCGGCGCCACCGTCACCAAAACCGAATTCTTCAACCACACCCACGTCCCCGACATGGTTCTGGAATGGCCCAGCCGACCGCGCACACCCCGCCGGTTCATCTACCTGCGCACCACATCGGACCAGCGCGAACTAGAGGACGACCTGCAACGTCTTCCCCGCGCGGACCGGCCGGTGCTTCTCGCCCTCGGTCAACTGTCCTCCACGCGGCAACGAGGAGACCTCCCTCCGCTACCCGGCACCAGCACGTCGCTCCTCCTCGACACTTCCGCGCTCGGCGCACTCCAGCCGGCCGACGACTCTCCCGGCATCCCTCAGCTGGTGTCCCGCTCCGTCCTCGAGGGCGGCCGCGGCACCCTCGACAGACCGGCCACCGAGGAATTCCTGAATACGGTCGTCCAGGGAGCGGAAGCCGCCCGCGCGGGAGAACACGTTCCCACCCGCGATGCTGTCGACGCCCTCACCGCGCAGATGACCACCGACGTCGCCGACCGGATGTCAGCCTTCCTCGCCGCGCTCTGGCAAGGCGGCGGATCCACACTCGCCAGCTTCCCCGCACCCCAGCGAGGCGTCGGCCATCTCGACGAGACAGCCCTGATGTACCTACTGGAATCCGAGGACATCACCGACACCGCGTTCTGGGACCGGGTCGTCCGCATGATCAGCCTCCCTAC